>NZ_VFPG01000001.1:4893164-5504810 GCF_006716565.1 Nocardia bhagyanarayanae
GGTGTCGGTGATGGCGGCGAAGATCTTTCGTGCCCAGGCCTGTTCGGCGTCGGTGGGGCGAAACGCCGTGGCAACCGGGTGGAGCTGACGCGGGTGGATGCAGAGTTTGCCGGTGAACCCGAGCCGTTTGCCGTAGCGGGCGTCGTCCTCGACCAGGTCGGCGTCGTCGACGACGCCGGTGACGCCGTCGATCGGGCGAGGCAGGCCCGCCGCGGCGGAAGCGAGCACGAGTGCGAGCCGGCTCCCGGCGAGTGCTTCGCGGTCGGTGGGGTCGACGCCGATTTCCGCGGCGAGGTCGAAGGTGCCGATGGCGAGGCGGTCCACCCCCGGCGTGGCTGCTATCTCCGCCGAATGTAATACCCCGGCCGGGGTTTCGACCAATGCGATCAGTGGCGCATGCGCGCTGTCGGCGACTGCGTCGGAATCGCCGACGGTGCGGTCCGGGGTGGTGTCGAGAGCGCCCGCGCGGCCGGATCGCCCTGCGGCGAGAGCTGCGACGACACCATCGATGACCTCGATCTCGGCTTTCGGCAACATCAGCGCGCACCGAAGCGTCGTGAGCGCGTCGAGATCATCGGCGTGCCAAGGAGTTCCGGCTGCGTTGATCCGCACCGCGCATTCGTTGCCCGCGCTGATCCACGCGACGGCGTGCTCCCGCGCGGCCTGCTTGGCACCGGGCGCGACGGCATCCTCGAGGTCGAGCACGACAAGGTCGGGGTTCGCCGCGGCAGCCTTGGCGAAGCGTTCGGGACGATCGGCCGGGACGAACAGCAGGGTCGCGGCGGCGCGGACTCGCGCAACAAGATCGGTTTCGATACGCGTCCTCACGCGCGCTTCTTCGCTTCGCGCACGAGCCCGCCACCGATGATCAGGCGCTGGATCTCGCTGGTGCCCTCGTACAGGCGCAGCAGGCGGACATCGCGGTAGATGTGCTCGACGGTCACCTCACGCATGTACCCGCTGCCACCGTGGATCTGCACCGCGTTGTCGGCGACGCGGCCGACCATCTCGGTGCAGAACAGCTTGGCCACCGACGGGGAGACGCGTCGGTCCTCGCCGGAGACGTACTTGGCGGCGGCGTCGCGCACGAGCGCGCGTCCGGCCATCACCCCGGTCTGCATGTCGGCGATCATCGCCTGGACCAGCTGGAAATCGCCGATCGGGGTACCACCCTGGGTAACCGTGGCGGCGTAGGCGACCGACTCGTCGAGCGCGCGCTGGGCGGTACCGACGGCGAGCGCGGCGATGTGCACGCGACCACGCGACAGCGAGGCCATCGCGGCCTTGTATCCCACGTCCTCGGCGCCGCCGACCAGCGCGTCGGTGGGCACCCGGACATCGGTGAAGGTGACGTCTGCGGTCCAGGCGCCTTCCTGGCCCATCTTCGCGTCCTTGGGGCCGACGATGACACCCGGTGTGTCGGCGGGCACCAGGAACACCGCGATTCCGGGACCGTTGGGGCCGGGCTCGGCGGTGCGGGCGAAGGTGACGAACAGATCGGCGAGCGGGGCGTTGGTGATGAACCGCTTCTGGCCATCGATCACCCAGTCGTCGCCGTCACGGCGGGCACGGGTGCGCAGCCCGGCCGGGTTGGAGCCGGCGCCGGGCTCGGTGAGCGCGAAGGAGGCCAGCACCTCGCCGGAGGCGATCCGCTCGAGCCACTGCTTCTTCTGCTCGTCGGTGCCGTAGTTCACCAGCACCTGACCCGCGATGCCGTTGTTGGTGCCGAACAGCGATCGCAGCGACAGCGAGGTGTAGCCGAACTCCATGGCCAGCTCGACGTCCTGGGTGAGGTCGACGCCGAGACCGCCCCACCGCTGGGGGATGGCATACCCGAACAGGCCCATCTCCGCGGCCGCCTGCCGGATGTCGTCAGGAATCGCGTTGGTTTCCAGGATCTCCTGCTCGCGCGGGACCACCTTGGTGCGGATGAACGTACGGACGTGGGCCAGGATCGGCTCGAAGTCCTCGGCACTGAGTTCGGACACTCTCGGCTCCTGTGTGCTTGGTCTGATACTAGATATAATATACGATGATATAATATACGATGAGCCGAACGGTGCGATAGCATCCGTCCAAGACTGTCTAGTACATAATATATTCTGAGAGGACGCGACATGGCTGGCCTGTATTTCGAGGAGTTCGAGCCGGGAATGGTCATCGACCACCCCACCCGCCGCACGGTCACCGAGGCCGACAACACGTTCTTCAGCGTGATGACGTTGAATCTGGCCCCGCTGCACCTGGACGCCGAGTACAGCAAAAACTCCATCTACGGCCAGCGCCTGGTGAACAGCCTGTTCATCCTCGGCCTGGTCTCGGGCATCACCGTGCCGGAGACCACGCAGGGCACCACCCTGGGCAACCTGGGCTTCGAGCAGATCAAGTTCCCCAAGCCGGTGTTCCACGGCGACACCATCCACGTGCAGACCAAGATCGAGAACAAGCGGGAATCCAAGAGCCGCAACGACTCCGGCATCGTGACCTTCCGCCACCTCGGTATCAACCAGCGCGACGAGGTCGTCTGTGACGCTCTGCGCGTGGGCCTGATGATGAAGCGTCCGGTCGAGCAGGCCTGATCCGGCCACGACGAACCAGCAACGAGGAGGACACGTCATGGTGGACGTTCAGTCTGCCGAGCAGCCGGCCTGGGTTCCCGACGAACAGATCCGCGAGCGCAGCCGGCTGCTGGCCGCGATGCGCGCCTGGGGGTTCGGTGACGACGCCGCGGCGGTCACCGAGCTCAACGAGCGGGCCATCGCCGACCCCGAATGGTTCTGGCGGGCCGCGACAACCGACCTGGGCGTGGACTTCTCGGTCCCGTTCGATCGCGCCGTCGACGACTCGGCCGGAAAGCCGTTCCCACGGTGGTTCACCGGCGGTGGCGTCAATATCGCGCGGCTGGCCGCGCACCGGCACGCGCAGGGCCCCGCCGCGGACCGCCTCGCGGTCGTCTACGAGGGTGACGAGGGCGAGCGGCGCACGCTGACCTTCGCCGAACTCGACACCCAGGTGCGGCGTTTCGCCGCCAACCTCACTCAGCTGGGTGTGCGACGCGGCGACCGGGTGGTGCTGTTCATGCCGGTCGTGCCCGACGCCGCGGTGGCCTTCCTCGCGATCGCCATGATCGGCGCCGTCTCGGTGCCCACCTTCAGCGGTTACGCGCCGGACGCGCTCGCGACCCGCTTGCAGGACTCCGAAGCGGTGCTGCTGGTGACCGCGGACGGGACGACGCGGCGCGGCAAGCGTGTCGAACTGAAGGCGACCGCCGACGCGGCGCTGGAGTCCGCACCCACTGTCGACAAGGTCGTGGTCATCCGGCACCTGGGAACCGAGGTTCCGATGCGGGAGGGCCGCGACGTCTACTACGACGAGCTCGACCTCGATCCGGCTCCGGTGCCGACCGCCGACACCGAGTCCAACGATCCGCTGACCATCGTCTACACCTCGGGCACCACCGGCCGCCCGAAGGGCATCGTGCACTCCCACGGTGGCTTCGCGGTGAAGACGGCGGTCGACTTCGGCTACGGCTTCGACGTGCACGAGGGCGACGTCGTCTCCTGGATCACCGATCTCGGCTGGCTCGTCGGACCGATGCTGATGACCGGTCCGCTGCAGCTGGGCGCGACGATCGTGATGATCGAGGGCTTGCCGACGCATCCCACCGCGCACCGGATGTGGGAGATCGTCGAACGTAACGGCGTCACCGTCGCCGGTATCGCGCCGACGGCGGCGCGGGCGCTGAAAGCGGCGGGCGACGCGGTCATCCACACGATGCCGAGCCTGCGCACTTTCGTGTCCACCGGCGAGGCCTGGGACGAGCCCACCTGGTGGTGGCTGTTCCAGGAGGTCGGCGGTGGTACGCGACCCATCGTCAACTACAGCGGTGGCACCGAGGTCGGTGGCGGCATCCTGATCGGGTACCCGTTCCTGCCCGCTGCCCCGGCCGCCTTCACCGGCGCACTGCCCGGCGTGGACGCCGCAGTGTTCGGTGAGGACGGCACGCCGGTCGTCGGTGAGATCGGTGAACTGGTGGTACGCAACACCTTCCCCGGCATGACACATGCCTTCTGGCAGGACGATGAGCGCTATCTCGAGACCTACTGGAACCAGTGGGACGGTGTGTGGGTGCACGGCGACCTGGCCAGCATCGACGACCAGGGTATGTGGCGCATCCACGGCCGCTCCGACGACACGATCAAACTGTCGGGTCGCCGGGTCGGTCCGGCGGAGATCGAAGCGGCGCTGTTGCGCGACAACCGGATCGCCGAGGTCGCCGTGATCGGCGTGCCCGATGAACTGCGTGGTCAGCGCGCGGTCGCTTTCGCCGTGCTCCGTTCGGCCGGCCAGACACCGGAAGACCTGCAGGACACCGCGATCGGCAATGCGGGACGCTCGTTCGCCCCCTCGGTCGTCGTCGTGGAGAGCCTGCCCAAGACCAAGAACGGAAAGATCATGCGCCGGGCCATTCGGTCCCGGTATCTCGGGACCCCGACCGGAGACATGTCCTCCCTCGACCCCGCCACCCCACTCGAAGCGATCCCCGTGTCCGCGGGCGACGAACAGGAGTAGCAATGACCGCCGCTACAGCGACCGACGACAACGTCGAAGTCGTCCGACAGGCCACGCGTGAGCTCGCGCGCAAGTTCGACAACAACTACTGGCTCGACAAGGACAACAAGCACGAATACCCCTGGGAATTCGTGAAGGCCTTCGCCGCGGGTGGCTGGCTGGGCGCGATGATCCCCGAGGAATACGGCGGCATCGGTCTCGGCCTGAAGGAAGCCGCTGTCATGCTCGGGGAGATCTCGTCCTCCGGTGCGGGCATGAGCGGTGGGTCGGCGATCCACTTCTACGTTTTCCCGCCCGCCCCGATCGTGAAGTACGGCTCGGAGGAGATGAAGCGCGAGTATCTGCCCAAGCTCGCCTCGGGTGAGCTGCTGATGGCGTTCGGCGTCACCGAACCCACCGCGGGCGTCGACACTTCGCGCATCAAGACCAAGGCGACCAAGGTCGACGGCGGGTGGGTGATCAACGGGCAGAAGGTGTTCATCACCAACGCCCAGAACGCGCACAAGATCCTGCTGCTGGCCCGCACCTCGCCGCGGCGCGACGACAAGCCGCTGTGGGGCATGTCGCTGTTCCTGGCCGACATGGATCGCTCCAGCATCACCGTTCGCGAGATCGATAAGCTCGGCCGCGCCGCGATCGACACCAACGAACTGTTCATCGACAACCTCGAGGTGTCCGACGACCGGCTCGTCGGCGAGGTCGACAAGGGCTTCTACTACCTGCTCGACGGCCTGAATCCCGAGCGCATCGTGGTCGGCATGGAAGGCGTCGGCCTCGGTCGCGCCGCGCTCGAGATCGGCGCCGAATACGCCAAGAACCGCGTGGTGTTCGACCGCCCGATCGGCCAGAACCAGGCCGTGGCACATCCGCTGGCCGATTCGTGGATCCGTCTCGAGGCCGCCGAGGGCATGATCATGCGCGCGGCGGAACTGTTCGACGCGGGTCTGCCGTGCGGTCCCGAGGCGGCCGCGGCCAAATACCTCGGTGCCGAAGCCGGTTTCGAGGCGTGTGACCGCGCGTTCTCCACGCTCGGTGGATACGCCTACGCGAAGGAGTACCACATCGAGCGGCTGTGGCGGGAGGTGCGTCTGCTGCGTAATGCCCCGTTCTCCCAGGAGATGGTGCGCAACTACATCTCCCAGCAGGTGCTCGGCCTACCCCGTTCCTACTAGGAGGAGAACCGATGACGGGACCGTTGGCGGGTGTGCGTGTCGTCGTGCTGGCAGGCATGGGGCCGGTGCCCTATGTGTCGATGTTGCTGGCCGACATGGGCGCCGACGTCGTCCGGGTGGTGCGGCCACCGCACCGTTCGGCGCGCGAGTTGAGCCAGACCGTCGGCCTGACCGAGGAGACCGATGTGGTCAACCGGGGTGTCGGGTCGGTGGCGGTGGATCTGAAGGTCCCCGAAGGCCGCGAAGCTGTTCTGCGCCTCGCTGATTCGGCAGACGTTTTCATCGAGGGCTATCGGCCCGGTGTCACCGAGCGGCTGGGTCTGGGACCCGAGGTCGCCACCGTACGCAACCCCCGCCTGGTCTACGTCCGGCTCACCGGCTACGGCCAGACGGGTCCCCGCGCCAAGGACGCCGGACACGACATCAACTATGTCGCCCAGTCCGGTGCCCTGCACGCCCTCGCCTCCGCAGGTGGTGCGCCGCGGCCGCCGATCAACCTGCTCGGTGACTACGCCGGTGGCGGGGCGATCGGCGCGTTCGGCATCGCCTGCGCGCTGGTGGAGGCCGGGCGCACCGGCCGCGGACAGGTCATCGACGCGGCGATGGTCGACGGTGTCGCCGTGTTGACGGCCAAGTTGCAGGGCTTGCGCGCCGCCGGACTGTACTCCGACGAGCCGGGAACCAACTTCCTCGACTCCGGTGCCCCGTTCTACGACACCTACCGGTGCGCCGATGGTCGGTACTTGGCGGTCGGCGCGCTCGAACCCGACTTCTACCGTGAGTTCCTGAACCGGCTCGGTGCCGACACCACCGGCTGGCCGGGGCAGGACGACCGCGAACAGTGGCCGAGACTGCGCGAACTCATCGCCGACGCGGTCTCGAAACGGACCCGCGACGAGTGGTGGCGGATTTACCAGGGCACCGATGCCTGTGTGTCACCGGTGCTCACCTTCGACGAGGCCGCCCAAGACCCACATAACGTGGAACGGGGGGTGTTCGAACGGATTTCGGGGGTACTGCACCCCGCGCCCGCGCCGCGGTTCGACCGGACCCCGGCGCGCGCACCGTCGCGCCCGCCCACCGGACTCGGCGACCTCGACGACATCCTGCTGCGGTGGGCGACCGCCACCGTTCCCACCGGCGCCGACGCGGTGTCGATCAGCGAATGAAAGGACAGCAAGTGCCCGGTTACGAGGAGTTCTCGTCGTTGACGATCGACCGCCCCGCCGACGGCGTGCTGCGGATCGTGCTCGACGGCCCGAACCTGAATTCCGTTGGCGCCGAGGCACATCGGCACCTGGCAGACATCTGGCCGGTGATCGCGCTCGACGAATCGGTGCGCGCCGTCGTCATCCGCGGTGCGGGGGAGCGAGCCTTCTCCGCCGGGGGCAGCTTCGACCTGGTCGAGGCCATGATCGGTGACTACACCTCCCGGACACGGGTGATGAGGGAGGCACGGGACTTGGTGCGCAACATCATCGAGGTGCCTCAACCGATCATCTCCGCGATCAACGGCCCCGCCGCGGGCGCCGGTCTGGTGGCGGCGCTGCTCGCCGACATCTCGGTGGCGGGCCGGCGCGCCAAGATCGTCGACGGACACGTGCGCCTCGGCGTGGCGGCGGGCGATCACGCCGCGATCTGCTGGCCGCTGCTCACCTCGATGGCCAAGGCCAAGTACCACCTGCTGACCAACGAGGTGCTCACCGGGGAGGAGGCCGAACGCATCGGCATGGTGTCGCTGTGCGTGGACGACGATCAGGTCCAGGACCGCGCCATGGAGATCGCGCAGAAGCTGGCTGCCGGCTCGCGGGCGGGTATCCAGGGAACGAAGATGGCGCTCAACGGCTGGTACCGGCAGGCCATGCCGATCTTCGACGCGTCGCTGGGCCTCGAGTTCTACCACTTCGGTGGCCCCGATGTCGTCGAGGGCGTCGGCTCACACCGCGAGAAGCGGGAGCCCAAGTTCTCATGAGCACCGAACCCCCGCGTGCTCCGCTGGCCGGGGTGACGGTGATCGGCCTCGAACAGGCCATCGCCGCCCCGCTGTGCACCCGGCATCTCGCCGACCTCGGCGCCAGGGTGATCAAGGTCGAGCAGCCGGGATACGGCGACTCCACCAGGCATTACGACACGGTGGTCGGCGGCCTGTCGGCGCATTTCACCTGGCTCAACCACGGCAAGGAATCGGCGGCGCTCGACCTGCGCGCCGCCGATGACCTGGTGGTCCTCGAAGGGATGTTGACCGAGGCGGATGTGCTGGTCAGCAATCTCGGTCCCGGCGCGCTGGACCGGCTCGGTCTCGGTGTCGACGAGTTGACGCGCCGGTTTCCCCGGCTGATCATCGTCGACATCTCCGGCTATGGCCGTGGCGGTCCGCTCGACCACAAACGCGCCTACGACCTGCTGATCCAGGCTGAGGCGGGTTCGTGTGCGATCACCGGCACTCCCGGACATCCGGCCAAGCCCGGTATCCCCGTGGCCGATATCGGCACCGCGCTGTACTCGTACTCGGCGGTGCTGGCCGCGCTCTACGACCGTGAGCGCACGGGACGCGGCGCGGTCGTGCCGGTCGCGATGCTCGATGTGGTGTCGGAGATGATGGGCTTCGCGCTCAACCAGGTGCTGCACGCGGGCACGGAGCCGGTGCCGGTCGGCATAGGTTCGCCGATGATCGCCCCGTACGGCGCGTATCCGACCTCCGACGGGCAGACGGCGGTTCTCGGTACCACCAGCGATCGGGAGTGGCGGCGGATGACCGAGCTGATGGGCTGCCCAGAACTGGTCGAGGACCCGCGTTATCTGCACAACGACGACCGGGTCGCGCGTCGTGATGAGGTCGACGCGATCGTCGAACAGTGGTGCGCCACAAGAACTCTCGTTGAGATCCAGGACGCTGCCGACAAGGCGGGTATCGGCAACGCGCGGCTCAACGGCGTGCGTGAGCTCGCCGAGCATCCCCAGCTGCGAGAACGCGGCCGGTGGCGCGAGATCGGGACTCCGTCCGGACCCGTACCGGCCTTGCTGCCGCCGGGGACGGCACGGGACTGGCTGGTGACCAACGGTTCGGTGCCCGCGCTCGGCGCGCATACCGACGCGATCCGGGCCGAATTCGCGCCACGGGCCGCCCAGCCGAGCGAGACCTGATGGACCTGCCGCGCGTCGCCCCGCCGACCAGCCTGAAAACCACCGCCCTACAGGAGATCCGGCGGCGGATCTTCGCGGGTGAGCTGCGTCCGGGCGACAAGATCGACCAGGACGAGATCGCGGATTCGCTGGGAATCAGCAAGCTGCCGGTGCGCGAGGCGCTGATCGCCCTCGAACTGGAGAGTATCGTCGACATGCCGCCTCGGCGTGGGGCGTTCGTCGCCCCGATGACGCGCGACGACGTGCGCGATCACTACTGGTTGCTCGGCGTGGTCTCGGGGCTGGCCGCCGCTCGCGCGGCCACCCGGATCCCCGCGGCTTCGCTCGACGCGCTCGGCCGGATCCTGGACCGGATGACCACGGCGCCGAGCCGCGACCGCGAAACGCTGAACTTTGAATTCCATCGAACGATCAACCGCGCGAGTGGGTCCCGGCGTCTGCTCACCGAGCTCAAAGTGCTCGGCAGCGCGGGCCCGCACGGTTTCTACGAGACCCACAACGACTGGTCCGAGACCGCCGACCGCGATCACCGCGAAATCCTCGCGGCCCTGCGGGCCCGGGATGTGGCCACGGCTCGCGCCGTCACCGAGGAGCACTTCCTGCACGGTGGCGACCGGGCGGTGAACATGCTCGAATCTCGCGGCTTCTGGAAATGATATAATATTTTATGCGTGGATTAAGGAAGGTTGGGGTATGAGCCTCACAGCCGATGAGCAGCAGATGGTCGATCTGGTCGCCGACTTCGTCGACCAGCGGGTCAAGAACCGCGTGCGCGAGTTCGAGGAAGACGATGTCTACCCCGAGGAGTTCATCGAGGAGATGAAGAAGCTCGGCTTCTTCGGTCTGCTCGCGCCCGCCGAATTCGGTGGTGTCGACGTGAGCACCGCCTGTTTCGCCGGCGTCACCGAACAACTCGCGCGCGGCTGGATGAGCCTGGCAGGCGCCATCGGTGGCCACTCGGTGATCACCTACCTGATCAAGACCTTCGGCACGCCCGAGCAGAAGTCGAAGTACCTGCCGAAGATGGCCGAGGGCGCGATCCGGGCCACGATGGCACTGACCGAACCCGCAGGCGGCAGCGACCTTCAGGCCATGCGAACCACCGCTGTGCGCGACGGTGACCAGTGGTCCATCACCGGTTCCAAGACCTGGATCTCCAACGCCGCTCACTCGGGACTGATCGGTCTGTTGTGTATTACCGACCGTGACGCGAAGCCCGCCCACAAGGGCATGAGTGTCATTCTGGTCGAACCCGGTGACGGGATGGTCATCTCCAAGAAGCTGCCCAAGCTCGGCTACCGCGGCGTCGAAGCCTGCGAGCTGGTGTTCGACGGCCGCAAAGTCGGCGACGACGCCATCCTGGGCGGCGTGCCGAACCTGGGGTGGAGCCACATGATGCGCGGCCTCGAGGTCGGGCGCATCCAGGTGGCCTCGCGCGCACTCGGTGTCGGACAGGCCGCGCTCGACGCCGCCGTGCGCTACGCGCAGGAACGTGAGTCCTTCGGCAAGCCGATCTGGAAGCACCAGTCCGTCGGCAATTTGCTCGCCGACATGGCGACCAAACAGCGCGCCGCCCGCCTGCTGACCCTCGATGCCGCGCAGAAACTGGACGCGGGGGAGCGCGCCGACATGGAGGCGGGCATGGCGAAGCTGTTCGCGTCCGAGACCGCGATGCAGATCGCGCTGGATGCGATCCGCGTGCACGGCGGCTACGGCTACTCCAAGGAATACGACGTGGAGCGCTACTTCCGTGACGCGCCGCTGATGATCGTCGGTGAGGGCACCAACGAGATCCAGCGCAATGTCATTGCCGCACAGCTCATCGCCCGCAACTCGATCTGATCGGAGTCGATGGATGTCAACACTGCGCCGGGCCGCGATCGTCGCGCCCACCCGCACCCCCGTCGGCACTTTCGGCGGTTCCCTGCGTGACGTGCCGGTCGAGGACCTGGGCGCCACAGTGGTGAACGCGGTGATCGAGCGCTCCGGAATCGATCCCGAACGCATCGACGATGTCGTATTCGCCCAGTCCTACGCCAACTCCGAAGTGCCGTGCGTCGGCCGCTGGCTGGCCCTGCACGCCGGACTGCCGATCACCGTGCCTGGCATGCAGCTCGACCGGCGCTGCGGTGGTGGTCTGCAGGCACTGGCCACCTCGGCGATGATGGTGCAGACCGGCGCCGCGGATGTGGTGCTGGCCGGCGGTGTCGAGTCGATGAGCCGCATCGAGTACTACTCGACCAGCACCCGCTGGGGTGCACGGGCGGGCACCGTGCAGCTGTTCGACCGGCTCGACCGGGGACGTGAACGCTCGCAGCCGGCGGCCCGGTTCGGCAAGATCTCCGGGATGATCGAGACCGCCGAGAACCTCGCGCGGGACTACGGTTTGATGCGTGAGGAGGCCGACTCCTTCGCCGCGCGCAGCCACCAGAAGGCCGCTGAGGCCTGGGCGGAAGGCCGCTTCGCCGACGAGGTGGTTGCGGTGACCGTGCAGCAGCGCAAGGGCGATCCGGTGGTCTTCGCCGCCGACGAGGGGATCCGCCCGGATTCCACCGCGCAGACCCTGTCGAAGCTGCGCACGATCATGCCCGGCGGCACCGTCACCGCGGGTAACTCGAGCCAGCAGAACGACGCCGCCGCAGGGCTCCTCGTCGTCGCCGAGGACCAGCTCGACGCGCTGGGCCTCGAACCGATCGGCTACCTGACCGGCTGGGCCGTCGCGGGCTGCGAGCCCTCCCGCATGGGCATCGGCCCGGTGCCCGCCGTCGCGAAACTCGCTGCGCGCCAGGGCACCGACACCGTCTCGCTGCTCGATTCGATGGATCTCGTCGAGGTCAACGAGGCGTTCGCAGTCCAGGTCCTCGCGGTCCTGGAAGGCTGGGGCTGGCGCGAGCACGACCGGCTCAACGTCAACGGGTCCGGCATCTCGCTGGGCCACCCCATCGGCGCCACGGGGGTGCGCATGGTCACCACCCTGCTGCACGAACTGCGCCGCCGTGGCGGTGGCCGCGGGCTCGCCACCATGTGCATCGGCGGCGGCCAGGGCATGGCCGCCACCTTCGAGACCGCCTGATCACCGTTCAGGCACCGATTGTGCCCGGCGAATCGAACAGGCTCGCCGGGCACAGTCCTTTACCTCACGATCCGAACGAGAAACCATGAAGCAAGTCGGCACCCCGATGAAAACCGGTAAGCGATCACCATGTCCGGAGGAACCCGACATTCGGCTGGTGGTCCAATTCGCCACTATCCGAATGGAATTCGTGGCGTGTCTGACTGCTGCGCTGGTGTTCGTCCAGGACGTGGCGCGCCGCCGCCTCTGCGACGTCACTGTCGCATGCGGGCACTACCCAGATCTGCCCCGGCTGCCGAACGAACGCTTGTATCTTGTGCCTTGACCGGATGAAGGCCTGATCAGGCCTGAAACACGCCTAGCTCAGCCGGGCGGTGGATTCCCGACCCGGCGGCGCCGCCGCCGACCAGCCTGTTCGAATCCGAATCGCTCTAGGCGGTGCAGATTCGAACAGGCTGTTGTCGGTCAGGCACGCAGTAGTGCAGCGAACTTCGTGACCGGGGTGGCGGGGTCGCCGGTGGTGATCGCCGTCAGGAGGGCTTCGCTGCGTTCGACACCCATGTCGGCGACGGTGAGGTCGCGGAACTTGGCGTCCAGATCCGCCTGAGACATCGGGTTTTCCGCGGTGCCGCGCGGGTTGTCGACGAAGACGTGCTGGTTGGTGCCGTCGCGGTAGGTGACCGTGATGTCGGCGATCCAGCGGCCCGGGTATTCGGTGTCGAGTTCGGCGTCGACCTCGATCTTCACCCGCCGCGCCATAGCGGCGACCTCGCTGCCCGCGCTGAGGTCGAGTCGGCCGGCCAGGTAATCGTGGTGGGTGCGGAAACCGTTGCCGCGGCCCAGGATCGCCAGGGCGAACTGGAACGGCAGGCTGTACTGCAGGTGCTCGATGATTTGGGGAGCGTAGGCATTGGCGTTCTGGTTGCCGATGATCACATCACCACCGGACTGGATGCCGAGCCGAATGGATTCGACCTCGGCGGCCCGCGCGGTCAGCTGCTGAGCGCCGTCGATGTAGGCATGGTTGATACCGCAGCAGCAGTACGGCTTGATCCACACCCGCGAGATCTCGAACGACGCGTCGGGCGCGAAGAGCGCCGCGGCGGCTGCTTCGTCGACCGGACGGCCGACGAAGGTGCGGTAGAACCCTTTGCCGCCGCTGAGGAAGGTGGTCGGGCCGGTGATGCCGGCGGCGGCCATCTCCGCCGCGCGGATACCGTTGCGGGTGCCGATACCCGAATGCAGCCGTTTCACCGAGCCGCCCGTGGACGTGTACTCGGTGGTGCCCGAGCTGTGGCTCATCGCGATCGACAGCGCGTGCACGGTGCGCTCGGCGTCGAAACCGCGCATCTTCGCGACCACGGCAGCGGCGCCGAAAGCCGACAGCACACCGTGCGGGTGGAAGCCGCGCTCGAGCAACTGCGGCGCGGCCAGGATGCCGATCCGGGTGTAGACCTCGTAGCCGGCGACGATGCCGGTGATCACCTCGGCCATCGAGGCGCCGAGCTCCTCGCCGACGGCGATGGCCGCCGAGACCACCGCGCTGCCGGGGTGGCTCGAGCTGGAGCGGTGGGCGTCGTCGTACTCGAAACCGTGCCCGTAGCTCGCGTTGACGAAGGCCGCGTCGGCAGCGCTCATTTCGTCACTCGACGCGGTGACGTGGGCGGTGCCCGGTGCGTGCGAGGCCTTGGTCAGCTCGAGCACGGCCCGGCTCCACGGCAGGGACGCGCAGCCGATCTGCACGGCCAGCTGGTCTTGCATCAACCGGCGAGCGCCTGCGATCGCGTCGGCGGGCAGTGAGTCGTAGTCCAGGTCGGAGACGAGCCGGGCGACGGCGGTCTCGAGTGGGGGAAGGGAAGGCATGGAGAACCTTTCGGGTATGTGAACGTCAGGCCAGCGTGTCGAGCAGCGGTTGGGGCAGGCCGTAGGACTTGCACTCGACATAGGCGTCGAAGCCTTCGAGTCCAGCTTCGCGGCCGATGCCGCTGTTCTTGAATCCGCCCAGCGGGGCGAAGAAGCCGGCCGGGGTGCCGTTGAGTTCGACTGTGCCGGTGCGGATGTGCCGGGCTACGGCCAGTGCGTGGGCGGGATCGGCGGCGAAGACGGATCCGTTGAGACCGTAGGTGGAGTTGTTGGCGATGTCGATCGCCTCGGCCTCGGTGTCGAAGGTGTGCACGGTCAGCACCGGACCGAAGACCTCTTCCTGCGCGATCTTGGCGTTGGGGTCGACGTCGGCGAAGATGGTCGGCTGTACGTACCAGCCGCGGTCCAGGCCTTCGGGCCTGCCACCGCCGACGAGCACCTTGTTGCCATCGGACCGGGCCTGCGCGATGTAGCTTTCCACGCGCTCACGCTGAGCGCTGCTCACCAGCGGACCCACCTCCGTCGCCGGATCGAACGGGTCACCCACGGGCATCGATTTCACCATGTCGCGCAACCGGTCGTAGAGCTCGTCGCGCAGCGAACGGGCCACCACGATGCGGGTCTTGTTGCTGCACACCTGTCCGGTGTTGCGCAGTGACAACGCCCGGATCACGGGCACCGCGGCATCGAGGTCGGCGTCGTCGAGCAGCACCGCGGCCGACTTGCCGCCGAGCTCGAGGGTGACCCGGCGCAGATCCTGCCCGCAGATGGCGGCGATCCGGCGGCCGGCGGCAGTCGAGCCGGTGAACGAGACCTTGTCGATGCCGGGATGGCGGACCAGGTGCTCACTGACCTCACGCCCCGCGACGACGATGTTGACGACGCCTTCGGGCAGACCGGCCTGCTCGAAGATCTCGGCGAGCAGATACGCCGACATCGCGGTCTCCGGAGACGGCTTGAGCACCGTGGTGCACCCGGCCAGCAGCGCGGGCGCCAGCTTGATGATGGCGATCTGCAGCGGTGCGTTCCACGGCACCACCGCGGCCACGACGCCGACGGGCTCGCGCGTGACGAGTGCGTTGCCGGTGACCGAGCGGCGAATATCGGACCACTGGTAGCGCGGGGCGAGCTCGAGGAACGCATCGAGCAGCATGCGGGTGCCCATCGACTGCATCCGGGTCGACAGCGTGATCGGGCACCCCATCTCGGCGCTGATCAGCCGCGCGATCTCGTCCTGCCGGTCCGCGAGAGCCTCGCTCACGCGGGTGAGCACCGCGATCCGTTCTGCGAGCTCCATATTCGCCCACGGGCCACGGTCGAACGCGGTGCGGGCGGCGGCGACAGCGGCGTCGATATCGGCCTCGCTGCCCTCGGCGATGCGGGCGAGGGGTTGCTCGGTGGCGGGGGAGATCACCTCGAACGTGCGCTGCGATGCCGGGCTCACCCATCCGCCGCCGATGAACAGCTTGTCGAACTGTCCCTGCCACAACTCTGTTTGAACACTCATGGGGTAGACCTATCGTCCTCGTCGGCGATTGTGTCCGGGTGGGAATTCCCTGGTCAGCGGTGTTTCGCGCGCAGCGCCCGCCGACGTTCTGTGACCCGGCTCATGTAAAGTATATGATATAACGTCGCGCACAAGCCATGGTCGCCGTGTGCGCCGCCACTTGCGCCTTGTTCTGTCGGCGCCTTCGCGCACCCGGTCGACCTTCGCTGGATGTGGCCCGTAACACGTGCCGGGATAATATATAATATGAGCACATGAGTAGAGGGAGACAGGCTATGCAGCACAGGCCGCTCGACGGAATTCGGATCCTGGAGATCGGGGGCTACATCTCGCTCCCGTTCGCCACCTCGATGTTGTGCGCGCTAGGTGCCGAAGTGGTGAAGGTGGAGCGGCCCCTCACGGGCGAGGACTTCCGCCGCCACCAGAACGACGGCAGCCCGTACTTCCGCCAGTACAACACCGGCAAGCGCAGCCTGGCCGTCGACCTCAAGCAACCCGAGGGCATCGCCCTGGTGAAAGCGCTGATCCCGCGATTCGACGTGGTACTCGAGAACATGCGCCCCGGCAAGGTGGCCGCCATGGGCCTCGGCCCCGAGGTCTGCCGCGAACTGCGTCCCGACATCGTCTACGGTTCGGTGACCGGCTTCGGAGCGGGCGGCCCGCTGGCGAACCGGCCCGCCTACGACACTATCGGCCAGGCCTTCGGGGGCCTTTACTCCCTGTTCGGCGACGAGGGTCACCCCCAGCTCACCGGTGGCCTCAACGCCGACCTGGTTACCGGGCTGAGTACCGCCGCGGGCGTGCTCGCTGCGCTGGTCGGCCGGTACCGCACCGGTGAACCGCAGCACGTCGAGACCTCCATCATGGAGGCGGTCAGCGTGCTCGTCACCGACGGCATCACCCAGGCCTTCGAACTCGGCGCCGACCCGACCCGGCGCAGTAGGCATCCGCAGGCGCAGAACTTCTGCGCGCCGACCGCCTCCGGGGAGTACATCGCCGTGCACCTGTCCTCGTCGCAGAAGTTCTGGCAAGCACTGTGCCGGGCGATGGACCGCGCCGACCTCACCGTAGATCCGCGCTTCGCGGAATACCGGCCCCGTGAGGCGAACTATTTCGAACTCGCCGAGATAGTCGAGGCCGAATTCGAACAGCGCTCGTTCGCGGAGTGGGAGAAGCGGCTGACCGCCGAGGACGTGCCTTTCGCGCCGGTCTTGTCGATGACCGGCTATGTCGAGCATGAACAGGTCCAGTGGCTGCGCATGGTCGAGCCGCAGGACGACGGGCTCGCGCTGCTGCGTCCGCCGTGGCGCTTCGGCGGCGAGCGGCCCGAGCGCCCGGGCGTCGCTCCGCGGGTGGGTGCGGACACTCGCGCCGTCGCCGGCGAGGTATATCCGGCCGAGAAGATCGACGAACTCGTGGCCGCGGGTGTGCTCTCGGTGGACGGCTGACCGTGACGGGCCTCCGCACAACGGCGAGGAGTTCGATTTCCGCCTCCGGCCGAATATCTCCGATCGTCCCGCCAACAGCTACCGCACCACGCGCGCGCTGCTGGAGGAGGTCGTGACCTGGCGCAGCGAATAGCTCTCCGGTTCGCGCCGGTCTGCGAGGCGCGGCGAACCCCGACGCAATGGTCGGGCCGGTGCACGAAGCCAATGTCGTCTTCGCGTACCGGCCCGATTGCTGTTGTACGGAAACACCGGGACCGCAAGGCTATTCAGCAGTCCCGAGGACTCCCGCGGAACGCAACTTCCCGAGTTCGCTGTCGCTGAGACCGAGGACTTCGGCGAAGACCTGATCGGTATCGGCACCGAGGGCGGCGGCCGGGCGCACCGGTCCGTACTGGCTGTCCTCACGGATTGGGCTGTGCGCCGAGATGACTGGTCCGATACCGGGCTGATCGATTTCGGTCAGCACCCGGCTGCCCGCGCCCGCCTCGAAATCGGCTACCACATCACTCATCTGGCGGTAGCGGCTCCACAGCACGCCCGCCTCGGTGAGCGCCGCTCCCACAGCGTCGAGGGACAGGCCGGCAAACCAGGGACGCATCACTGCGGCGATGGTCTCGCGGTGGATGTACCGGTGCGCTTCGTCGGCGAAGTCCACACCGAGGGTCTGTTCGAGCGAGGCGATCACCTTCGCCGCGCCGGTCGCCGTGCACAACGCCTGCCACTGACGCGGGGTGAGCGCGACCACCATGACGCGTCCATCGTCGGCGGTGACGAAGTCGGCGCCGAACGAGCCGTACATGTAGTTGCCGTGGCGCGGACGGTCACCGCGTTCCCGAACCTCGCTGAGCCACCCAAGATTCGCGACACCGGCTAGGGCGACGTCGGCCAGCGCGATCTGCAGATGCGCGCCTTCACCGGACCGTTCACGACGGTGCAGGGCGGCGAGCAGCGCGGTGGTCGCGGTCATGCCCGCGATCAGATCCCACGCGGGCAGCACATGATTCACCGGGGTACGCGAATCGGCGGGCCCGGTGAGATCGGTGACGCCGACCTCGGTGTTGACTGTGTAGTCCACCGCGGGGCCGCCACCGGCCTGGCCACCGATGTGCACCTTGATCACATCGGCGCGCCGGCCCGCGAGCGCCTCGTAGGAGAACCACGGCCGCCCGACCGCGTTGTCGATGACGATCCCCGCGTCCTTGCCGGGCGCGGTCGCCAAGGCGAGCACCAGTTCCCGGCCCTGCTCGCTGCGCACGTCCACCGCGATCGACTGCTTGCCGCGGTTGAGCGAATTCCAGTACAGGCTCTCGCCGTTGCGCTTGGCCACCGGCCAGCGGTGGTAGTCGGGTCCGCCGCCGAGCGGGTCGACGCGAATGACCTGCGCGCCGAGCTGGGCGAGGGTCATGCCCGCGGAGGGCCCTGCCACGAAACTGGCGAACTCGACGACGCGGAGGCCCGCCAGCGGCTGCCCGCTCAAGCGCGCACCACCAGGTAAAGGTCGGCATGGCCTGGCATCTGCATCGCGCTACTCCTTCGTCCGCGGCGGACCGCTCCTTCTTTGGAAATATAATATATCTAAGTCTGCTGAGGTCAGGGCGTCAGCACCGTGATCGGGTCAAGGGGAGCCCGTCATCCTGCGCATCGAGACGGGGGCGCGCCAGCCGCAGGGTAGGCCGCAGGTGGCCACCACCTCGTGCTGGATGGAGCCGTCGGAGAAGTGCTGGACCACCCTCGATGCCGAGGCGGGATAGCCGCATGCGCCACATCGTCCGAAGTAGTCGAGGAGTTCGTAGACGGTAGTACTGACAGGTGCTGACACTGTTCGCTCCGGGGATCTGTGGTGGCGGGTCGGCGGGCCGAAACTCGTCCGGGTTGATTACGCATAATATATTCTCTGATGCCGAGTGTGTCGCCAGAGCTGATCCGGTTCGCCCGAGTCGGGTCAGTTCGGGCGTTCCGCCGTGTCCCGATCGGGGACCGGCGCCGACCAGGATGTGAGAATGCGCAGCTTCTCGTGGGAGGTCGTCCCCGGATCGGCCGACCAGAGGACCAGCTGCTGCTCCGAATCGCCGGACGAACTGAAAGTGTCCCAGTTCAAGGTCATCTCACCGACATCCGGATGATGGAGGGTTTTCGAGCCGAACTCCTGCCGGGCCACATTCCGTGCCGCCCACCACTGCCGGAACCGTTCGTCGGCGATGGACAGTTCGCCGACCAGCGCGGTGAGCTGGGGGTCGGTCGGATTTGCCGCGGCGTCCATACGGAGGATGGCGACGCACGTGCGCGCGACGCTTTCCCAGTCGTCGTACAGTGTGCGCATCGCCGGATCGGTGAAGACCATCCGCACGTAGTTGCGCTGCCGGGGTGTCATCTGGCCGAAGTCGGTGATCAAGGCCGCTGCGAGGCGGTTCCAGGCGAGGATGTCGAGATAGCGTCCGAACACCAGGGCCGGTGTCTCGGTGAGCTGGTCGAGCAGACGCTGCAGCTGGGGGCGCACGGATTTCTGGCCTCGTTTGGCCGGGCGGCGATCGGAGCGGCGGACCAGGTTCTCGGCGTAGTCACGTTGGGCGTCGTCCAGGCGCAGGACCCGCACCAGGGCGTCCAGAACCGGCTCCGACGGTGCGAGTCTGCCCTGCTCGATCCTGGTGTAGTAGTCGTGGCTGATCGCGGCCAGGTCCGCGACCTCCTCACGACGCAGACCAGCGACCCGGCGCGCCGCGGCGCTGTGCACCGTCAGGCCGATGTCCTGCGGACTCAGCTCGGCGCGGCGCGCTTTCAGGAATCCGCCCAGTTCGCGAAGGTGGGGCGCTCTCTCGGTCATTTCTCCACGGTATGCCCGTCGGCGATGCCGTGCCTGGGACAATTTCTTCCCACGCCGAGCCGGAAAACGTCGGCATTGCGGTGAAGCCCGAAGAACCGAGCAGATATTGTGTATAAAATATGAGTGTCCTCGGTCACAGAGGACTGGGCGTCGACCGCATGTTCAGGCGGCCGGGACAAGGTGGTGTTGAGTAGCCATGACTGTGATGCAGGCTTACCGGGATTCGACTCGACCGGACATCGAGTCGGCGTGGGCCCGATCGCGGCTGAACGGCATTCGTGAAGACGCGATGCCGCCGTTCGACCTCGCGACCAGAAGCGCCGATAGTTTCCTCGCGCGAGCGGCGAGCCCAGTCCTGCGCCGGGTCGCGAGCGAGCTCGAAGGTACCCCGGTGGCGCTGGTGCTCGCCGACCAGGCGGGTCGGGTGGTCGACATCCACGGCGCCGCCCGATCGATCCGCCGAGCGGTCTCCGATATCGGCATCGTGCCGGGCGTCGAACTCGGTGAAGACCGCATCGGCACCAATGCGCTCGGCACCCCGCTGGAGACCCGGCGCAGCCTGCTCGTGCGCGCCGACGAGCACTACATGGCACTGTTTCGCGGATTCACCTGCTACGGGCATCCGATCTTCCATCCGGTGACCCGCCGCCTCGAAGGTGTGCTGGGGATCGGCGCCAAAACCAGCGCGGACCACCGATTGTCTGCGCTGCTGGCCCGCCGCATGGTCCGCGATATCCAAGAACGGCTCCAGCGTGATTCCCCCCGTGCGCAAAGCAGGTTGATGAGCGCGTTCCAGGCGGCGGCGGGTCGTCGGGGCCGGGCCGTCGTCGTTATCGGTGACGGATTGGTCTTGGCCACCCCCGCCGCGGTCGACCTGCTCGAACCCGCCGATCACGCCGCGTTGCGCGCCTGCGCCGAAGCCGTGCCCGTCGGCGGAGAGGAGAGCCAGGAACTCGTCCTGACCTCCGGCCGTGCGGTGCGATTGGTCTGCCAGTCGATAGACGGAGCCGACGGGGTGCTCGTCGACATCGCCCAGGAGTCCGGTGTTCGGCGTGCCAGGGTGGCGTCGGATCGGATGCCACTCTGGCCGCTGCTGGTGGTCGGTGAGGCGGGGACCGGCCGAACCACCGAGGCGCTCGGCTTGGTCGGCCCCGCGGCCCGCACGCTCGACGCGACCGACATCGTGCTCATTGGTGACAGCGCGTGGGCCGCCCAGCTAGGCGAGACGCTTGCGGGCGACGGGCCCCCCGTGATCATCGAGAACATTCAGCTGCTTTCCGAGCAGCTCACCGCGCTGCTCGCGCAGCGATTGCGGGAAACTACCCGCGAAGTGGTGCTCACGTCGACGCCAGGCGAACACCTCGACACCGTGCACGCCCCGCTACCGGCGCTGTGCAACGACCGCAGGGAGCTGGTCCCCTTGCGCAGGCGCAGGCACGAGGTCCCGGGGCTGGCCCAGCAGATGCTGACCGAGGTCACTGGCCACACCGGGACCCGGTTCACCGCCGAGACGATGCGGGTGCTTGCCTCGCAACCGTGGCGTGGCAATCTCGCCGAACTGCGCCGCGTCGTGGAGGTGGTGGCGAGCGTCCGGTCGGCCGGCGACATCATCCCCACCGACCTGCCCGCCTCGCACCGCGGTGGTCTACTGCCCGGCTCGCCGATCCGCGAGGCCGAGCGGGAGGTCATCATGGCGGCCCTGGAAGCCGCGGGTGGCAACAAGCTGCAGGCCGCGCGTGCGCTCGGCGTGAGCCGATCGACGCTCTACAACCGGATCAGGGCTTTGCGTATCGCGTGAGTGGGTGCCCGGGCATGTCCAGATTGTTGGGCATGCCCCGGCCGCTGTCGTGTCTACTGTCGACAGCACCGGCCGATGGACATCGGGCCGGGATGCGAAAAGCCCCGCGCGCGTTAGGGGCGAGCGGGGCTTTCGCATGCGCGGGCGGAATGCTCAGGCGGGCGCGCTGTTCGGCGCGAGCAGACGCATCACGGTGCCGAAGTCATCGACCTTGTCCACCCCGAGCACGGTCTCCACGACCTGATCGATCCTATTCTCGGACAGCACTTCCCGCGCGTTGACCCGGAACTTGTCGACCAGTTCGTCGGTGGTCATCCTGGTGCTCGGGTCGGGGGAGGGGCTGCCCTTGGGGTAGGTCCGCTCCGCGACGAAGGTGGTCCCGCGGGCGTCGACCTCGACCTTGGTCGGCCGCGCGGAGGGATGCGCGGACAGTGCCTTGAAGTAGTCCGGGTGCGGCGCGAAGGTGACCTTGTCCATCAGGCCGAGCACCGACTCGCTGAACACGAGTTCCGGTGCGTGCCAAGCCCTGCTCGGAGTCACCCGGTGCGCACCGACGGACAGGCCGTGGGCGATGTCGAACTGCGCGTCGTGGGTCTTCTCGATGACACGGCTCTGCCACAGCGGGTGCATCACCGCGGCCTCACCCCAGCAGCGGATGGCGTCGATCTCCTCGGGCCGGATGTCGTTGGTCTCGACGATCTCGGTGAGCGCGTGCAGCGGGGCGTGCAGGATGCGGCAGTGTGGGTAGGGCTTGTAGGACTGTTCGGCCAGGAAGCGCCATTCGGTGCCGAGCGCGTCGGTGAGGTTCTGCGGTTCCCACCGGCGGGTACCGATGTACCTGCGGAAGCCGACCTCGGCGTCGTCGAGGATCTGCAGGTCACCGGTGTGGCCGAGCTCGGCCATGAAGACCGCGGTCAGGCTGGCCTGGGTCAGTGTGCCCGCGAGCAGGTACTTGAGGGTGGAACTCGGGGCGTGCTTGATCCACGGCCGCATCGCGTTCACCGGGGCGGTCGCGGCGGCGATGCCCAGCGCGTTGGCCAGGGTCTCGGTGGATTGTCCAACGAGCTTGCCCGCGGCCGCGGTGCCGCCGAAAACGGTGACGCTGTAGCCGATCACGGGGGACAGGTCCATCGAATCGTTCTGGACGTCGCGCAGGTAGTCCATCGACTTGTAGAAGCGATAGGACATCTCGTGCGAGAGCGCGACCGCGGCGAGCACCTCGCGACCGGATCGCCCCCGGCTCTCGGCCACGGCCATCGTAGTCGGCAGTACGTAGGGCGAGACGTGGCCCGGTGGCAGCACGGCGTCGAAGTCCAGGGCGTTGATCAGTTCACCATTGGCAAAGGAGGCGCCGAAGATCGACACCCGGTCGTCGGTGCCGATGATCGTGGCGTCGCCATCGGTGCCGCCGGTGAGCTTGCCGTACTGAATACCGATCTTGCCTTTGGGTTCGTCGACGGCGCCGAGCGCGCAGCCCATCGCGTCGAGCAGCAATCGCTTGGCTTCGTCGACGGCCTCGGGAGGAAGGGTGTCGTAGTTCGAGCCGGTGGTGAACCGGGCCAGTTGCTCGACGATGGTGTCGGCCATGGACTGTCCTCTCACAGGGGTGCGATGACAGCAGACCTGCCCGCACCAGTTATTGCACTATATATTAAGTAGGCATAAGAACGGGTTTCCGGCAATCCCGGACCTCAGCGTGCGGCGCTGCCGCGCAGCCAGTACGCGACAGCTTCCGCGCGGTTCGCCGCGCCGAGTTTGCGCAGGATATGGGTGATGTGGGTCTTTACCGTCGCCTCGGAGATCGCCAAGTCGCGGGCTATCTGGCGATTCGCTCGGCCCGCCGCCAGCAATTCGACGACATCGAGTTCCCGCGCCGAGAGCGCGGGGCCCTCTGGGTGGCAGGCGACGGTGGTCGCGGAGCCGGTCAGTCGATCAAATCCGCTGCGCAGCGCGGTCACGCCGTCGAGCAGGCTCGCGCCCGCCAGTGCGTGGCCCAGGCCCGCGGCGAACACCGCGAGCATCGCCCGCGCCGTCGCGTCGGCTTCGCGCCGCTGGAAGTAGTAGTCGCCGTGCACCAGGCCGACGACCGCGCCGTTCATCGTCAGCGGCGCGACGGCGTAGGAACTGCAGTGCGTCATCTCCACCAGCGGCCGGACGACGCGAGGATTGTGCTGAACATCGAAGACGAGCCCCGGCCGGGCCCGCTGCACGATGTCGCTCTCGACCAGATGGCCGTCCAGGGTCGGTGAGGATTCGCGTCCGGCCGCCAGAATCGCGTCGGCCCAAGGCTTGTCGTCGACGACGAACATGGTATGCAGCTGCCACCGCTGTCCTTCCGTGGTCGACACGAGTGCGCGATCGAAGCCCATCGCGCTCATCGCTTCCGCGGCCCGGCTCAGCAAGTCGTCGACACCGCGCGCGCCGTGCAATCGCGCGATCGCCTGCGCGGCCATCCGCAGGTGGGTGGCCGAACTCGCGGCGTCGGCTGCGGCCAGGTCGGCCTCGGCGGCGCGAATGCGGGCCAGTAGCGCGGTCGTTCGCTGGATATCCACGTGATCCGTGACGCCGGGCAGTGCCGCGACGGTCTCGTCCCACAGCTGCGCAAGCAGGCGTTTGGCCACGTCGGAGGAGTGGGCGCCGGGCGGCTGGATCCGGCGCCCGAGGATCTCCGACGCTTCGGTGGCGACGGCGATGAGCTCGGCCTCGACTGCGACGTCGCCGCTGGGTGTCCTCATGTCGATCACCACGTATCAACTCCAGTCCTCATACCACTCCTGAACAGAATATGCAATATATTGCGCGTTCGCACGGGGGCGTCCGATTTGTGTCCGAAACTCGGATGTCGCATCAGCCGCTGGTCGCAGGCGCTGTAGACCCTTCGGTCGACCGCGGGTCGATCTCCTTGTGAGGCACAACACTACATATTTAATATTTCGCACAGTTCACGAGAGTGACTCGAGTCTCAGAGGAGATACCCATGCGGGAAGCATCATGACGACGTCCACCGCGGCGGCCACCACGCCCCGCCCCAGCCTGCGCGACCAGATGGGTCGTTCGGAGCAGGCGTATTTCGTTCTCGGCATCACCGTCGTGCTGTGCGTCGTCGGTGCCGCCACGACACCGGGATTCCTGACCACCGGGAACTTTGCCAGCCTGTTGCGGCTGTCGGCGGCCTTCGGGATTCTCGCTGTCGGCGTCGCCATCGTCATTCTCGGCAGAGGCATCGATCTGTCGATCGCCGGTGTCGCGCTCGGCTGCGCGCAGGCCACGCTCGCCCTGATGTCGAGTGGCATGCCCGAGTGGCAGGCGATCGCGATCGCCGCCGCGGTGGCGCTGATCGTCGGGCTGGTCAACGGCGTGCTCGTGGCCTATGTCGAAGTGCCGTCGCTGTTCGTCACCCTGGCCACCGGTCTGCTCGTCATCGGTGGGGTGGACATGGTGCTGCTCGACAGTAACTACTACGGCCTGCCCGGCGGCTCGTGGATCGCGGAGTTGAGCAACGGTTCGGTCCTTGGTGTGCCACGGCCGATCATCGTCGCGGCGGCCGTCTTCGTGCTGGCCTGGCTCTTCGTCACTTACACCTCGGCGGGCCGGTTGGTGCGGGCGATGGGCGACAACTTCGCCACCGCCCGCGCCACCGGCGCCCCTGTTCGGCCGTTGCAGGCCCTCACCTACGTGATCTCCGCGCTGCTCGCCCTACTCGCGGGGTGCCTGACGGTGTCGATCCAGGGCAGCGTGCAGACCACCGTCACCTCCTTCGATCCGCTGCTGTTCACCGCGCTCACCGCGACCGTCATCGGTGGCATCTCGCTGGCCGGTGGCCGCGGCTCGATCCTCGGGGTGCTCGCCGGTTCGCTGTTCATCGGCGTGCTCAACAACCTGCTCGTGCTGCACGGCCTCACGTCCGCGGTGCAGGACCTGATCCGCGGCGGCGTGCTCATCGCGGCCATCGCGCTGGACTCATGGCTGCATCCGCGCGACGAGGAGACCGCCAAAAGCGGCGAACTGTAATTCCCTCGCCTCAAACACCTTCGCTCACAAGGAGTCTTCGACGATGAAGAAGAAGTTGATCGCCCTCGCTCTCGCCTCGGTCTCGGCGGTCGTGCTCGCAGGCTGTTCCACCGGTGGTCGCACGTCCGCCACCGGACCCGCGGGAGGTGAGGGCCAGACGTTCGGCGAGAACGTGCAGCTGTTCGACGCGACGCAGAAGGTGCACGAATCGATGCAGGGCAAGAAGGTCGCCTTCGTGCCGATCCTCTACAAGGGCTACAACCTGACGATGAACTGGGGCGCGTCGATGGAGCGAGCCTTCGGCAACCTCGGCGCCGACTTCCAGGTCTACGACCCCAATTTCGACACCGACAAAATGACCAGGATCATCAGCGACCTGATCGCCCGCAAGGCCGCCGACGTGCTGATCCTGCACAACCCCGACGTCGGTGTGCTGTCCAAGCAGATCGAGGACGCTCAGCGCGCGGGGATCTACACGGTGGTGGTCAATATGATCTCGAGCCGCCTCGGCGACGCATACATCGGTGTCGACAACCTCGCCGCCGCCGAGGACATCGCCCAGCGAGCCGTGCAGGACTGCGAAAAGCGCGGCGCCCCCAAACGATTGGCGATCATCGACGGACCGGGCAACGACGCGGCCTCGCTGCTGTGGTCCAAAGGGGTGCGCAATGTGCTCGACCCAGCCGGATTCGAGGTGGTCACCACAGCGCACACCCAGTGGCAGAACTCGCTCGCGCAACAGGCCGCCGAGTCGATCATCCAGCAGCAGAAGAACAACTTCTGCGGGTTCCTGGTCACCTACGACCTCAACTCCGTCGCCGTCGGTGACGCCGTGCAGAGCGCGGTCGCGCGCGGGGTGATACCCGCCGATTCCCTCGGCACCTACACGATGGCCGCCGATACGGTGTGGTGCGATGCGCTGCGCGCGGGCAAGGTGACGGCCTCGGCCTCCTACGACGTCCAGGGTGTTGGCACCGCCGCGGTGGTCACCACTCAGCAGTTGATCCAGACCGGCGCACCGGCGGGCAGCAGTCACACCGTCGCGTTCGTGCCGCACACCATCGTGGACCGCGCGAACGTCGACAACACCACCATCGCCTGCTACAAGGGGCAGTGAGCGGCGATGAAACTGCAGTCACGCTCGCGGGGAATCGACGCCTTCCCCCTGACCGGCGGAAAGTGGCGTGATCGGCTCGCGCCTGCCAGAACCCTGTCGGACCTGTTCGAGAAACGCTGGATGGAGGGCGCGGTCCCGCTCGCCCTCGCCCTGCTGCTCAGCCTGCTGTTCGTCTTCTTCACCCCGGTCGGACCGGCCGACACCCCGATCATCATGGACGAGGTGTCGGAGAAGGGACTGCTCGCCATCGGGCTCACTGTGGTGCTGGTCTGCGGTGGCATCGACCTGTCGATCGGTTCGATGGTCGGCCTGACCGCGATCGGCGCGATGGTCGCGTCCCGCGCCTGGGACTGGCCGATGGCGATCGTCGCGCCGGGCGCCGTGGTGTTCGGTGGACTGCTCGGCAGTGTGAACGGCTACTTCATCGCCTACCGCAAGATGCGGCCGTTCATCACGACACTGGTCACCCTGGTCGCTTTCGGTGGTGCGGCCGCCGCGTTGCAGTCGGCGTTCAGTTTCGAGCTGAGCATGCCCAAGCCCGAAATCGTCTGGGACTTCCTCGGCGAGGGCAGCATCGCGCTGATCCCGACCGGCTGGTTCTTCTTCGCGTGTGTGCTCATCGCCGTGCATGTCGCCCTGACCCGCTCACGGTGGGGCTGGTGGGTAGCGGCGGTCGGCAGCGATCGGCGTTCGGCGCGGCGCAACGGCATCCCGGTCGACCGGGTCACCTTCTTCGTCTACGTCCTGTCGGGTGCGCTGGCCGGGTTGGCCGCTCTGCTCACCTCGGCCAGGGTCGGGCGCACCGACCCGGATGTGGGCCAGGGCTGGGAGATCATCGCCCTTACCGCGGTGGTGCTCGGTGGTGTCAGCCTCGAGGGTGGTCGCGGATCGGTGCTGCGGGCCACCGTCGGCATCATCGTCGTGCAGGTGATCCAGCAGGCTACCGTGGCGCTGCGACTCGAAGGTTCCTACTACACGGTCATTCTCGCCACCGCACTGCTCGTATTCGCGGTGCTCGACCTGCAATGGGGCAAGTACCGGCAGCGCACCGCCGACAAGCTCAAGATCGATCCGGGCCGGATCACGCTGGGCCCGCTCATCGATGTCACCGAGCCGGGCACGGTGTGGACGATCAACAACAGAACGACCGACGCGCCCCCGATCGGCCTCGGCAAGATCGAAGGCGCCGAGGACTGTGCGGTCGATCCCGAGGGCGATGTGTACTGCGGCGACCGCCGTGGATGGGTGTGGCGTTTCCGTGCCGACAGCCCGGACGAAGGTGAGATCTTCGCTCGCACCGGTGGTTTCCCGCTCGGCCACGGATGGGATCGAGACGGACAGCTGCTCGTTGCCGTCGGCGGCATGGGCATCTACCGGATCTCCCCGGACGGCGAACCCGAGCCGATCGCGACGAAGGTCAGGCGCAGTCGCTTCTCGCTGCTCGACGATTCCGGTCTGCGTGCCGTCGACGACCTCGACGTGGCCCCGGACGGCTCGATCTACGTGTCGGACTTCTCGACGCGAACCAACGCCGCCGAATACCTGGTGGAGCTGGTGGAATCGCGGGCCAACGGCCGCGTGGTCCGGATCGACCCCGACGGCGGCACCGAGGTGGTCGTCTCGAACAGCGTGTTCCCCAACGGCATCTGCACCTCGCACGACGGCCAGTCGATCCTCATCGCCAGCACCGGCCTGTGCCGGGTGGACCGCCTCTGGATTGCCGGACCCAAGCAGGGACAGCTGGAACCGGTGCTGGAGAACCTGCCTGGCAACCCCGACAACCTCAACCGCTCCTCCGACGGCAACTACTGGCTGCCGTTCGTGTCGATGCGCACGCCGATGTCGGACCTGCTCAACCGCTACCCGGCGGTGCGCAGGCGGATGACCAAGGAGGTCCCGCTGGACAGCTGGGTGGTGCCGCAGCTCAACGTCTCGTGCGTGATGAAGTTCAACGATCGCGGCGAAGTCCTTCAGGTGCTGTGGGATTCATCGCTGGCGAACTACCCGATGGTGACCGCGGTGAAGGAACGGGCCGGTCAGCTATATCTGTGCGGCGTCAGCAACAACCGCATCGGTCGACTCACGCTCGACCCGAGCGAGGTCGGAACGATCGATCCGGCCGCGGTTCCCGGGCTGATCGTGCCCGATCGATCGATGGTGGGGGTGCAGCGATGAATCGCACGATCAGCGCCCTGAAGGAATGGCTGAACCCCGACTGGGCGCGGCACCGCACGGTGCCGCCGTTCGAGGCGGGCCTGCGGCCGAATCGCCGGCTCGACGAGAGCACGACCCTGCTGCCCGATGCCGAGTTCGAACCCGACGACGTGCTCATCCGCGAGTCCGGTGCGGTCGTCTTCTCGAGCGGCGACAGCGTTTTCACGCTGACCGACGGCGTCGTCACGCGCCTGGTGACGCTCGGCGGTCAGGTCGGGTGTCTGTTGGTCGCCGAGGACCGGCTTGTCGCCGCCGTCGAGGGCGTCGGCCTCGTCACGGTCGACGCGAGCGGAGTGGCCGCCGACCTGTGCACCGATGCCGAGCTGGCCGCGTGCGTCACCGATCTGACGCTGCTGCCCGACGGTGTCGTGCTGGCAACCATCGGCTCCCGTGAGGTGCCGGACTGGTCGGCCGCGCTGGTCACCGACGATCGGAGCGGCCGCATCGTGCGCGTCGACGGCTCGCGCGCCGAGGTGGTCGCCGAAGGTCTCGGCTGGCCGGGCGGCATCGAAAACGCGGCGGACGGTGAGGTTCTGGTGTCGCTGGGTTTCGACCATCGCATCGAACGACGCGGCGTGGCGGCCCTGAGCAAGCCCGGGACCGCGGTGGGGCCGAACCTGCCGGTGTATCCCGGCCGGATAGCCGCCACCACGGACGGATGGTGGGTCGCGGCGCCATACGCGCGCAATCGCTTCACCGAATTGCTGCTCGACGAACCGGAATTGCTGCGCGAGATGACTGCCACGATCCGTCAGGACCAGTGGTTCGTCCCACGCCTGCGGTGCCCGGATCCCTACACCGACACCCTGCAACTGGGGCAGCTGCGCGTACACGGCGTGATCAAACCGTGGGCGCCCGCGCGGTCCTACGGCCTGGCTTTCCGGATCGATCAGCGGGGACGCATCGCCGAAAGTGTGCATTCGCGCGCGGATAGCGACCGCCACGGGGTCACCGGCGTGACGTCACGTGACGGCCGAATCGTGGTGGCCGCGCGTGGTTTCCGCAACCTACTCGAGCCGCGGACAGACAACGAAAGGCGAGCACAGTGAGCGACACCGCCGTCGCCGCCGAGCCGGTGATCCGGCTCAGCCGCATCAGCAAGCACTACAACGGAACCTACGCCTTGCGTGACGTCGACTTCGAGGTCGCCCCTGGCGAGATCCACGCCCTGCTCGGCGAAAACGGCGCGGGCAAATCGACCCTGGTGAAGGTGATCTCGGGCGCGATCGAACACGACGCGGGCACGCTGCTCGTCACCGGCCGCATGCGTAACTTCAGCACGCCGAAGGAGTCTGCCGAGGCCGGGGTCGCGATGGTGTACCAGGAAGGATCGCTCGTCGAGTCGATGACCGTGGCGCAGAACCTGTTCCTCGGTGACGAGAAGGCCTTCAACAATCTCTCCCAGCTCAACGTGGTGGCGCGAGAACTGTTGGAGTCACACAACTTCCACATCCGGCCCGAAGTGCCCGCGGGGGCGCTCGGCATCGCCCAGAAACAGATGGTGGAGATCGCCCGCGCCGTGCACCGCGACGCCAAGGTCGTCATCCTCGACGAACCGACCGCCTCGGTGACACCGGAGGAACGGCTGCAACTGTTCCTGTCGATGCGCAGGCTCAAAAAACAGGGCATAGGGGTCGTTTTCATCACCCACATGCTCGACGAAGCACTGGAAGAGGCCGACCGCATCACCGTGCTGCGCGACGGCGAGGTGCAGGGCACCCTGGACAAACCGGCCTTCGACCGTACTGAGGTGGTGCGAATGATGGTGGGGCGCAGCGTGGAATATCAACGGGTACCGCCGAATCGGGAGCCCGACCCGGCGCCGGTGCTCGAGGTCGAGGACATCACACTGCTTCCAGCCGTGCGCAACATGTCGTTCTCCGCGCACGCGGGGGAGATCGTCGGCATCTACGGGCTCGTCGGTGCCGGGCGTAGCGAGGCAGCGATGATCGTCGCAGGGGTGACCAAGCGCCGGCGTCTGCGTGGTGGCACCGTCCGACTCCACGGTCGCAAGGTGCGTTTCCGGACACCACGGCACGCCCGCCGCGCGGGCCTGGTCTACATCACCGAGGACCGCAAGGCCTCGGGCTTCTTCGGTCACTTCTCGATCGTCGACAACATCTACTTCGGGCACCTGTGCGGCGCGCCACGCCTGCCGTTGCTGGTGCGGCCGGGGGAGCGCAAGACGGTGGCTCAGCGCTTCGTCGAGCGTTTCCATGTGCGCACGCTGCGACCCGACCGGGCCAAACTCGAAGAGCTCAGTGGCGGCAACCAGCAGAAGGTGGTGTTGGCCAAAGGGCTGACCCGCCAGCCGCTGGTGGCGATCATCGACGAGCCGACCCGCGGTGTGGACCTCGGAACGATCACCGAGATCCACGCGATGATCCGCGCCCTGGCCGACGACGGTGTCGCGGTGATCGTGATCTCGTCCTACCTGCCCGAGATCCGGGCGCTCTCGGACCGGATCCTGGTCGCCAAGCAGGGCAGCATTGTGGCCGAGTTCGATCCGGCCGAGGCCGACGATGCGAAGCTGATGTTCGCGGCGGTGCACTGAGGGGGAAGGTTCCTTCCCAGGAACAGAGTGGTCCTGTTGGGTTTTTTCCAGCCCACGAAGACTGATGTCATCCGGAAAGAACCCCGACGAGCCGAGGACATCATCGTGCAGCACATCGACTTCCCGAACGCCACAGTCACCATGGCGGGCGATCTGTACCTACCCGCGAACTTCTCCGCCGACCAGTACTACCCGGCGATCGTGTGTGTTCATCCCGGCGGCGGCGTGAAGGAGCAGACCGCGGGTCTGTATGCGGAGAAGCTGGCCGCCGAGGGCTTTGTCACCCTCGCCTTCGACGCCTCCCACCAGGGCGAGAGCGGCGGTATTCCGCGCCGTCTGGAAGACCCCTTCGCCCGGGTCGAGGACGTCCGCGCCGCAGTCGACTATGTGTCGACCCTCGACTTCGTCGATGCCGACCGGATCGGTGCGTTCGGTGTGTGCGCCGGCGGCGGTTACGCGATCGACGCCACCAAGACCGATCGCCGGATCAAGGCTGTCGGCACGGTGAGCCCGGTCGACATCGGCGCCACCTTCCGGCGCGGCTGGGACGGCTCGCTGCCGCTCGAAGCGCAGATCGCCACGCTGGACGCCGTCGCGGGTCAGCGCGCGATCGAAGCCGCGGGCGGGGAGATCGCCGAGATCACCTACGTGCCCGAGACGCTCGACGACACCACCCACGCCGATATGGTCGAAGCGCACGAGTACTACCGCACCCCGCGCGCGCAGCACCCGAATTCCGACAACCGGATGCTGTTCACCGCCAGCGTCACCCGGATCTTCGACTACGACGCCTTCGCCGGCGCCGAGTTCCTGACCCAGCCGGTGCTCCTGGTCGCGGGGTCGGCCGCCGGTTCGTTGTGGCAGGCGGAGGCCTTGCACAAGCGTTTGCCGGAGAACACCGACCTGGTGCTGGTCGAGGGAGCGGGCCACGTGGGTCTGTACGACCGCCCCGAGTACGTCGACCAGGCCATGGCCGCACTGACCCCCTTCTTCACGGCCAATCTCTGAGCCTGGGCAGTGTCCCTTTAGGAAATGTGATATGTAATATATTATTCAGAAACATGTGACGAGCATCTCGTCACCTCCGACCCGAAGGGTGACACCTATGAGTAGCGAGCATCTCGGCAAAACCGCACGACGCGTGATCGCGGGCCTCGACGCCGACGGCCGATCGACCATCGACGTCGACGAGAACACCGCCACGCGGGTCGCCCTGCCCGCGTTCACGGTGAACGACGTGTGGCGAGTCGACGCGTTGCCCGCCGCCATGGCCGACGGCGACACGCTCGGCTCCGAGGTGGAGCTGGATCCGCCCGCCGCGGGCGTGGTGGTGCGCCTGGCGACCTTTCCGCCCGACAGTGAAATCGATCCTGCTGTGTACGCGGAATCGATCGGCAATCTGCACGGTGAGGACGCCAAGGCCGACGACGACGCGATCGTCGGCCTGCACGCCACCGAGACCGTCGACATCGCCACCATCATCGACGGCGAGATCTACGCGATCTACGAGACGGGGGAGACCCTGCTGCGTGCGGGCGACACTGTGATCAACCGCGGGATCAAGCACGCCTGGAGCAACCGGACCGACAAGCCTGTGACCATGGTCGCGGTCATGCTGCCCGGTAAGCGCTGAAGGTCGAACAATACTGGTACGCAAGGCCTGGGAACCGTCGACGGTTCCCAGGCCTTTGTTGTGATCGCGACCGAGGTCAGGGGTTAGAAAAGTATTCAGGATCATATATTGTGCGATATTGTGATCTACGTCGCTAGGCAGTGCTGGCGTGGTGGAACGTCGAAGGAGTACGAAATGGGTGGTTCGGCCCCGCGCAAACGAAGTGGCCTCGTCGTGGTCATGCTCTGTTTTCTGACGATCGTGGCCGACGGCTACGACCTCATCGTCTACGGGGCTACCGTGCCCAGCCTCCTGGACGAGCCGGGGTGGGAGTTGTCGGCGAGCACCGCGGGCTTGATCGGCAGCTGGACCCTGGTCGGTCTGATGGTCGGTTTCCTGCTCGCGGGCCCGCTGGCCGACCGCATCGGACGCCGCAAGGTGATGATGGCGGGCGTCGTCTGGTTCTCCGCCGGGTGCGCGATCTGCGCGGTCGCCACGTCGCCCGAATTCCTCGGCGCGGCAAGGTTCTTCACCGGAATCGGCCTCGGCGGCGTCGTTCCGTCGGCCGTCGCACTCACCATGGAATTCGCGCCGCGTAACCGCAGGCAGATCTACAACGGCATGATGCTTACCGGGTACTCCTTCGGCGGCGTCGTCGCCGCGCTGGTCGCCATCGCCCTGCTGCCCGATCACAGTTGGCGCGTGCTCTACGCGGTCGGCGCACTGTGTGTAATCGTGGTGCCCGCTATGTACTTCTGGTTGCCGGAATCGGTGAACTCGCTGGTGGCACGCGGTAAGGATGCCGAGGCAGCCGAACTCGCCCTCGCCTATGACCTCGACATCGACGCGGTGCGTGCCGAGCAGCGGATCCAGGTCGACGCTTCCACGGGCGCCGACAGCACGAGCGGGCTGCGCATGCTCCTCACCCGCCGTTATCTGCCGTCATTGCTGCTGTTCGTCCTGGTCTGTGTCTGCGCCCAGGTGATCACCTATGGCCTGAACACGTGGTTGCCGGTACTGATGCGCGAGGCGGGTTACCCACTGGGCTCCTCGCTGCAATTCCTGCTGGTCCTGCAGGTCGGGGCCATCGTCGGCATGATCGGCGGGTCGATGCTCGCCGACCGGTACGGGTCACGGCGGATCCTGGTCCTGTTCTTCCTCATCGGCGGGGTGTCGCTGCTGGCGCTGAGCCGCAAACTCGATACGGCGGTGCTGATGGTCGCGGTGGCGGGTGCTGGGCTCGGGTCCATCGGCAGCAGCTCGCTCGCCTACGGCTACGTCGCGGCCAAGTACCCCGCCTCGTGCCGAGGATCGGCCGTCGGCGCCAGTATGGGGCTCGGCCGCGTCGGTTCCATTCTCGGACCGTCCATCGGTGGCTGGGTCGTCGGCTCCTCTCTGGGCAGCCACTGGAACTTCTACGCCTTCGCGATTCCGGCGGTGATCGCAGCCGCCATCGTGGTCCTGATGCCCGCCTCGACGGTCGACGACGAGGTCGCCGAAGTACGCGCTCCCGAACCTGATCCGGGCGGTGTCGTCGAGCCGGCTCGTTGATCGTTCTAGGTCGTCACGGCGAATTCGTCGATGGTGGTGATGATTCCGTCGTCGCGCCGAGTGTGCGTCGCGCCAGCAGCGCGTCGGCGATTCCCGAGCCGAGGTCGAGGCCCGCGCGGACCTGCTCGTTGCGGAGACGGGCGGTCAGCCGAGGCCGATCGAGGCACCGAGAACGAGTCCGTCGGTGCCGGTGTTCGACCAGCGTCACAGGCGCTTCGGTCGGTAGTGCACCCAGCGGTATCTTGCCCGTTCACGCGGTGTCATCCCGCCCCAGATACCGTGCGGCTCGTTGGCTGCGACCGCGTGATCGCGGCAGTGGGTCAGTACCGGGCAGCTGGCGCAGATCTCCTTGGCGGCCAGCATCTTTCGCGATTCCTGGCCCGTGTCGTAGAAGTCGTTGACGTCGTAGGCGCGGCAGGTGGCGTGCATCTGCCAGGCCCAGGCTTCCGCGCGCGGCGCGGGCAGCTGCAAGGCCTTCTCTCGGGCCGGCCTCATTCCGGTTCACCCGTGGCGACGCTGAGCGCGCGCCGGTGGGCCGCCGCGGCCAGCTCACGTTCGCGCGCGCTGTCGGGTCCGCCGAGACCGGCCAGATGGTCGTGCAACCGGGCCTTCGCCGCGTACCAGGCCGCGAGCGCTTGCGCGTCCGCCCCGGGAGCGGGGCGGGTCAGACACAATGCGGTCATTTCGATCAGCACGTTCAAGATCGGTCCTTCGACTTGCCGGGATCAGTCGTAGACGACGACGCCCCGCAGGTTCTGGCCGGCGTTCATGTCGGCGAAGCCCTGCGTGATGTCGTCGAGGGAGTAGCGGGTGGTGACGAGTTCGTCGAGTTTCAGCGAGCCCTGCTGGTACATCGCCAGCTGTGCCGGGATGTCGGCGGTTGGCGAGCTCGCGCCGAACAGTGAGCCTTGCAGGCGCTTCTGGTAGAGCGTGAGCTCGTGCAGGTTGATGTCGCCCGCGCCCACGGTGGCGTCGCCGAGCCCGACGGCGACACAGGTGCCCGCCTTGCGCACCGCGCTCAGTGCCTGGCCGACATGGCGACCGGTGGTGATGCCGACCGTCACGATCGAGGAGTCGGCGCCTTGGCCGTTGGTCATCGAGCGGGCGAGTTCGGCCGCCTCCTCGATGTCGGCGACGGCGTGGGTGGCGCCCAGCTTCAGTGCGGAGTCCCGCTTGAAGGGCACGGGGTCGACGGCGATCACCGCGGCGGCGCCCGCGTGTGCGGCACCTTGGACCGCGTTGATCCCGATACCACCGATGCCCATGACGATCACGACGTGTCCGGGTTTCACCTCGGCCGAGTTCACCGCCGCACCCCACCCGGTACCGACACCGCAGCCGGTCAGACAGGCGAGGTCGAGCGGGATCGACGGATCGATCTTGATCGCCGATACCGCGGAGACGGTGGTGTATTCGCAGAAGGTGCCGAGCCCGGCAAGCTGACCGACCGGTGCGCCGTCGAGCGAGAGCCGATAGGAGGTGGGGTCGTCGAAACGCGCGCCCGTGGCCAGGAACGCGCCGAGGTCACACAGGTTCTGGTGGCCGTGCGCGCACCACCGGCAGCGGCCGCACACCGGAAGGAAGGAGAACACGACGTGGTCGCCTTCGGCGAAGCCCTTGGTGCGCGGGCCGACCGCTTCGACGACACCGGCGCCCTCGTGTCCGCCCGCGAGGGGAAGGATGCCCGGCGTCTGCGTACCGACAGCGAAATGGTCGTCGGAGTGGCACAAGCCCGCCGCGGCCATCTTGACGCGGATCTCACCGGGGCGCGGGTCTTCGATGTCGAGTTCGACGATCTCGTAGGCGCCGGGTGTCTGCCGCAGCACCGCGCCGCGGGTCAGCACGAGGTGGCCTTGTCGTCGGTGTTCGCCCAGCGGGTCATCGGTGCACTCCTTCGAAGTCTTAATTCAGCATAATATATTTGAGACCTCGGTCACGCAATCGGCTGGAAACTCTGCACGTCGACGGCGCGGTGCGCGTCGGCCAGTGCGCACAAGGTCGCGGTGCCGAAAACGCCGACGCGGTCGAAGGCGACCGCGGTGCCGACCGAGATGCCCGCCTCTTCGATTCGCTCGGTGGTGGCGAAGCCCATCGCCGGCCCGACCGGCAGGCGGCCCAGTGCCAACGAAACGTCGGCGTTGATGAATTCGAGTCCGTTGCTGCCGAGGTTGGCCGCCACATTCACCACGTCGGCGATGCCTGCGGCCAGTTGGAACTGTGTCGCCTGCTCGCCCTCGACCACGGGGATCTGCTCGTGCCAGATCCTTTTGCGAGCGTCGTTGGTGGATTGTGCCGCATCGCCCCAGCCGGTCTTCTCGGTGAAGTAGAGACGGTGCTGGGCTTCGACCAGCGCGGCGTCGAGTGGCGGCGGCTCCGGCCGCGTACCTCCCGACCAGACCGCACCCGGCGGGCTCTGGCTCGGCGCCAGCCACAATGCCGACGCCCGGGCGACGGGCCGACCGTCCTGCTCGAGCACGCTGTCGATCAGGCACAACCGCTTGCCTTCCCGGACGACGGTTGCCGAGGCGGTGCAGGGGCGCAACCGGGCGGGTCGGAACAGGTCGACGGTCCACCGCACCGGCGCCAGGTCGGTGCGCCCGATGGTGTGGATCTGCAGCTCGGCGGCGCGTGCCAGTGCCGAACTCACCGCGAGTCCACGCATATGCTCTTCGCCCCACCCGCTCGCGGCCTCGGCCTGCGGGATCAACTCCATCCCTTCCGGGCCGCTCTGGGTGCGGAAGAATGCTGCGGTCATGGTGTGCCTTCCATCTTGATGCAGGCGAGATATTTAATATACGATACTGTCGAGCCTGAACAGTGGACCGCCCGAGGCTCTTCTGATCCCTGCGGAGGACTGGGGCCACGACGTCGGTTACCGACGCGAATGCCACGTCCACGCGCCATAACCTCCGGTGACCGACGTCGTTTCCATGGGTCGGTGCTGCGCGATGGTGCTTTGGGGCCGCATAATGCGTAAGTGCCGAACGACAAAGACCCACTGGACGCCGATTCCTCGCCGCGGGAGTTACCCCGCCGGGTGAATTCGCAGCGTCAGCAGTTGTCCGAAGACGTCGCGAGCTACGTGCGGGAACTGATCATCTCGGGACGGGTGCGCTCCGGTGAGTTCTTGCGCGCCGAACCGATCGCCGAAGCGGTCGGAGTGAGTAACACGCCGGTGCGCGAAGGCCTGTTGCTGCTCAGCGGTGAAGGTTTCGTCGAACTGGTCCCGCGGCGCGGGTTCATGGTCTCGGCGTTCAGCAGGCAGGATGTGCGCGATCTGTTCTGGGCACAGGCCACGCTCGCAGGCGAATTGGCCGCGCGCGCAGCGAAATCCATTTCGCCGCGACAACTCGCCCACCTGGCCGATGTGATCGCCGAGCACGAACAAGCGGTCGCCGAGGGAGCCGATCTCGACCGCATCGTCGCGCTCGGCCACGAATTCCATCGCACCGTGAACCTGGCCGCGGATTCCCGCCGTCTCGCGCTGCTGTTGCGCTCGATCGTCAAACAGTTGCCCAACCGGTTCTACGGCAATATCGAGGGCCATGCCAACGAGTCCCTCGACTTCCACCCAGCCATTCTCGAGGCGCTGCGGAAGCGTCGCGCGAAGACAGTGAGCAGTCTCATGCGCGATCACATCATGTCCGGCGCCGACGAACTCATCGCCATGCTGGAGAAACAGGGCATGTGGTCCACGCCGGAGAAGTCCACCGCCTAGACCGCAGTGTCCAGAAAGTTGGACACTCGGTCCACCGGTTCGCGCGCAGCATGGGTGGAGCAGGACCCCACTGCAGCGAACCGGACAGGAAGGCACCGTTCAACGATGAGCAGCACCCCAGATCAGGCCACCAAAGACCTCGCGGACAACTGGGTCAAGGCCTTGACGAACATCGATCTCTTCAAGGAGATCAGCCACGAGGATTGCCTCGTGTGGCACAGCTCCGACGACAAGTGGGTCAGCGTGCCCGACGCTGTCGCGGCCGTGTACGAGCGTTCCGCAGGCGGTGCCATTCCGACCTTCGTCTCCGGTGGGGTCACCTACACCGAGCACGGCTTCTTTCACGAGTGCACCACCGAGGTGTCGATCGGTGGTCAGGAGATGAAGCTGCACCTGCTGCAGATCGTGGATGCTCGTGACGGCAAGGCCGCGCGGGTCCGTGAGTACATCGGCCCGGAGATGGGCGTACAGCCCTGATCCCGAACCAGGGATCTCCGCGTCAGGGGCCGGTGCCGTGACCGAAATGGTCACGGCACCGGCCCCTTCGGCCGGCTAGGGGGTGATGGCCACGACGGGTCCGTCGGACATGACCACGCCGGTGTCGACCGCAGGCCGGCCGGAGGGCGCGAGGCTCCCGTCGGTGCCGATCGTGTAGGTGTGCACCCGTGTCGTCACCTCGGCGGTGAGGACATCGATCAAATACAGCGTCTTGCCGTCGGGATGCAGGGCGACCTGCCCCGGCAGCGTGGCTGCGGGCGCTGCGTACGGTGACCCAGGCAGTTCGACCAGGCGTCCGTCCGCGTGAAGGTCGAAACCGGCGATCGACTGGCCCATCGCATTGGGGACGTACAGGCGGGTGCCGTCGGCGGTCACCACCGCGCCGTGCGGAACTCCGTGGGTCTGGTAGGGCGAGCCGGGTGTGGACGTCAGTTGCCCGTTCTCGCCGATCGCGAACCCGGACAGATCGAAGCCGAACTCGTTGCTCACGTAGAGATATCGCCCGTCCGGGCTGAACCCCGGTGCCACCGGACCGAGTTTCACCTCGGTGGCGCTGAGCGGGGTCATCGTGCCATCCGGGGCAATGGCGTAATTGGACATGGTGTTTCCGAGGTAGGTGACCACCCGGAGGAACCGCCCGCTCGGGTCGACCGCCGCCATACCGACCGCGCTGAACCCGTCCACCGGCACTGTCGGCGCTCCCGTGGGGATGAGCGCTCCCGAGGGCGTCACCGCGAACGACTCGACGTGCCCCGGCGCTCCGCCGACCACAACGAACAGCTGGGTCCCGTCCGGGCTGAGTGCGGCGGCGGTCGGTGGGCCGCCGACGGTGATGTCCGCGCCGGGGACCGGATGCAGCGTTCCGTTGTCGTCCAGGCGGTATCCGGAGACGCCGAAGTCGCCGGCGTGCGGAACGTAGACGGTGCGGCCGTCGGGAGCGAGCACCAGCGAGAGGACGCCGAAGCCGGTCGGGAACGGGCTGTTCGGGACGCTCGACAATGTCCCGTCCTCGGCCACGCGCAGGACGCTGATGCCCATCGACGCGGTGCCCGCGACCACGAGGAAGCGGGAATTCGCGGCCGAGGCCGGGGCGGGTGCGGTGCTCCAGCCGACGATGCTGAGCAGTATGGCGATGAAAGCCACTGCGGCGCCACGGAGTAGTCGACTTCCGGTGCGGGATCGGCGGGGCAGGGGGAAGGAAGTCATCGGTGATCTCCTCGATGAGATTCGGAGTCCACGATCGGCAGGAGGCGGACCGCGCGACAACACGGAACGATCACATTTTGTATATGATCTGGCAACCTTCATTGTGTGCCGTGACAATGTGGCGGGCATGTCGTTGCGCTATTTCAAATCAACTCCCAGAGTGAGATTGCACACTATATTGTGCATAATTCGTGGCAGGCGACGTGGCCCGCCCGATACACGGAGGTATCGCATCCTGATGCTCAGGAACGCATTCAGACCGCGACGTGTCGCCGCAGGCGTGGCCGCCGCGCTCGCGCTGTCGCTGTCCCCGAATCTCGCGCATTCGGCCCCCGTCGGCGACGCGCCACGCTATCTGCTGGTCACCGGCACCGGTTCTTCGAACATCAGCGTCCTGCGTGTCGATGACAACGGCGCGCTCACCCAGGTGCCCGGCGCGCCGTTTGCCAGCGACACCGGCTCGCTGACTCTCGAGATCACCCCGGACGGCCGCCGGGTCTACACCGGGCACGTGGTCTCGGGCTCGATCATCGGTTACGGCCTCGGCGCCGACGGTTCACTGCACGAGATCGCGGGCAGCCGAATGGATTTCGGTGCCCCCGTGATCGGCGTGACGATCACCCCGGACGGTTCCCGTTTGTTCGCGACCGTCGGCTCGCTGACCACCGAGGTCCGTTCCTTCGATATCACCGCCTCCGGCATTCTCGTCCCGACCGGCGCGCCAGCTACCCCGGTACCCGGGATGAGCGGTTTGAGCCTGCCGCAGGTGACCCCCGACGGACGCAACTTGATCGTGAGTACTTTCATCGGCGCCACCGTGACCAGCTACGCCATCAATGCCGACGCTTCGCTCACGCAGGTCGGGCCGACCCTGGCGACGGGCGAGCGCCCTGCGTTGCCTGCCATCACCCCGAACGGTCGCTATCTCTACATCAGCAACGAAGGCAGCGCCACCCTGTCGGGTTATGTGATCGCACCGGATGGAAGTCTGTCGAACGCGCCGGGCTCGCCGTACCCCACCGGTGACACCCCGCACGGTTCGGCGATCACGTCCGACGGCAAACGCATGTACGTGCCCGCATCGAGCGGCGGCCAGGTCGACGGTTTCCGCATAGGCGCCGACGGGGCGCTCTCGCCGCTGCCCGGTTCGCCCTACCCCGCGCCGGGCGGCACGGTCCCCGGCCGCGTGGTGCTCAGCCCCGACGAGGACGAGCTCTGGGTCATCGACTCCCTCACCGTGAACGGCACGGCCAGGGTGCACACCTACAGGATCGCCGCCGACGGCAGCGTCGCCTCATCGGGTCTGCCCGCCGTCGACACCGGCGTGATCTTCCACGATGGCCCGTCCGCTCACCTGACCCCCGCACGATGACCCATCGCGGTCGGCCGCCCGGCCCACCGCGACGTCCACGCCTGTCCACCCCGAGGAGAACCGCTGTGCCGTCGGCCAAAGCAGAGCCGAGCGTCGAGGATACCCGTTCTGGCAGCTCACGTCGCCCGTGGCGTGCCCGGTTCGGCACGAGCGTGCGGACCCGCGTGCTGGCGATCGCCCTGATCCCGAGCCTGGTGCTGCTGGCGACGGGCGCGGTGGCGGTCACGCTGGTCGGGTTCCGGGCACAGTCGGTCAAGGAGTGGTCCGACTACCGGGGCACGGTGATCGACCCGCTGCTGCGGTTCGTGACGTCGATCCAAGCGGAACGACTCGCCAGCGTCACCGCGCAGGATCACTCGCCCGGCGCGGACGCGGAACTGCGCACCAGCCGCGACGACACCGACCGCGCGGTCGCCGAGACCGCCCGGATCGCCTCGGCGGCACAGGATATGGATCAGGACACCGGCGCCGAGGCGATCCAGGCGCTGTCGGATCTCATCGGGCGGATGCAGGTGATCCGGGAATCGATCGACAGCAGGAAGGCGACCACGGGCGACGTCGACCAGTATTTCAGCGACCTCATCACCGCCATGCTCGGGGCGGGCCAGGAATCCGCACGATTGAAGTCCACCGACACCACGACGATGGACGCCGAGATGACCGCGATCGACCTCCTGCGAGCGGCCGAAAGCCATTCGCGCGTGGTGAGTCTCGTAGCCGCGGGCACTGCGGTGGCTGACGGCCTGTCGCCGCGAGACCGGCGCGTTCTCGCACAACATATCGGCGTCTACCGCAAACAATTCGACCTCGTCGACGCCCGCTTGTCGACGAACGTGCGCACCAGCGTTCGCGCCCTGACCGACGGCGCCGACTGGCATGTCGGCACCGCGGGCGAGGACGAGATGGCCGAGCGGGGCGAGTTGTCGATGCCGGTGCAGCAATGGTTGGCCGCCGAACGCGCGGTCGACACCCGCCTGATCGCGGTGATCCGTGATCAATTCCGGGTGACGGTAGACGCGACCAGTGCGGCGGCCGACCATTTGATCGACCAGTTGCTCTTCGTCTCGGCAGTCATGTTCGTCGTCACGATCCTCGCGGTATCGGGCTCGCTGGTCCTGGCCAATCGGCTGCTGCGTCGCCTGCGCACCCTGCGCTCGGCCAGCCTCGAGCTCGCCAACGACCGGCTGCCCGATCTCATCCGCCGCATCCACAACGGCGAACAGGTCGACGCGCAGGCCGAGACGGGACCGGTCGACAGTGGTCGCGACGAGATCGGTCAGGTGGCAGCCGCATTCGCCGTCGCTCAGCGTACCGCGATCGAGACCGCGGTGGGCGAGGCGAGTACCCGCAACGGTTTCAACAAGGTCTTCCTCGACATCGCGTTCCGCAGCCAGGCTCTGGTGCGCAGACAACTCGATGTCCTCGATGTCGCCGAGGCCCGCCAGGACGATCCGGAAGACCTCGAGCTGCTGTTCCAGCTCGACCACCTGGCTACCCGTGCGCGCCGCAACTCCGAGAACCTGCTCATCCTCGGCGGTCGCGCGCCGGGACGGCGCTGGCGCCACCCGGTGGCGCTCGAGGAGATTGTGCGCAGCGCGGTCTCGGAGACCGAGGGGTACGCGCGGGTGAGCGCGATCCGGTTGCCCGCGGTCAGCGTGCTCGGCGCGGCCGTCGCCGACCTCATCCACCTGCTGGCCGAGCTGATCGACAACGCGACCGCGTTCTCCCCGCCGGACGCGCCGGTGGCGGTGCACGGCAACTCGGTCGGCAGGGGAGTGGTGGTCGAGGTCGACGACCAGGGCCTCGGGATCTCCTTCGAGGAACGGGAACGCCTCAATGCGATGCTGGCCGAGCCGCCGCAGTTCCACGAGATGACGCTGGCGGGGCATCGTCATCTCGGGCTGTTCGTGGTGAGCAGACTATCTGCGCGCCATGGCATTTCGGTGACCCTGCAGGAATCGCCGTACGGTGGTGTGCGCGCGATCGTGCTGGTGCCCTGGGCGGTGCTCGACGCCGACAACCCGACTGCGGCGGTCGAACCCGTACGCACCCGCGACGCCGTGCGCCGAGTTCCTGGCGCCACCGCGTTGCCCGGCGCGCCGCGGCCCGACCCGGTTCCGGCGCCTGCCTTACCGGACCGGGTTCGCCGGGCCGACCCGGTGGGGCACAACGGGTACCACGCGGCGAGTCCGGAGCCTCCGGCCAGGCTCGACGGGCAACCGGTCGTCGCGGTGGACCGCAGGGCCGCCCTGCCCAAACGTGAACGGCTCACGCACCTGTCGCCCCAACTCAGTACCGATGTGGGAGAAGGGGAGTCGCACACCGCGTCGCCAGACGCGACTGCGCGCGTCCGAGCACCCGAGACGGTGCGGACGGCGATGAGTTCTTTGCAGAACGGCACACGACGGGCTCGCGTCCGATCGCCCCATTCCCATCCGTAGAACGGTCAGAACATGAACGAGGACATGATGGTTCGTCAGGCACCGGCAGGCACGCTCGATTGGTTGCTCACCAACCTGGTGACAACGACTTCGGGCGCCGAACATGCGGTGGTGTTGTCCGCGGACGGTCTGGCGCTGGCCGGGTCCGACGGTTTCGATAGGGAGGATCTCGAGCACCTGGCCGCCATGTCGTCGGCCCTGCACAGCCTGGCTCGTGGTGTGGGCACACGTTTCGCCAAGGGGCCGCTGCATCAGACCGTTGTCGAGCTCGAGCACGGCTATCTGCTGGTCACCGAAGCCGGGCACGGCGCGTGTCTGGCCCTGCTGACCGACGCCGACGCGGATCTGGGCCTTATCGCCTACGAGATGAACGTGATCGTCGGCCAAGTACGTGAGCATCTGTCGGCGGCGCCGAGAACCTCGATGTCGACGCGAGTGCCGTGAGTGAGAGGCCTGATGAGGTGTGGGGCTACGAGGACGACGACCCGGGGCCTCTGGTTCGGCCGTTCGCGCTGACTCGCGGCCGCGCGGGCAGGGATCTGCCGGACCTGGACATCCTGACCCTGGTGATCTCGGTCGGCTACGACTCCGACGTGAACGAGCTCGATCGCGAATACGCCCAGATCTTTCAGCTGTGCCGCCATCAGCCGATGTCGATCGTCGAAATCGCCGCGCACCTGAAATTGCTGCTGGTCACCGTGAAGGTGCTGGTCAGCGACCTCATCGCGGCCGGCTATGTGATCTTCCGGTCGCCACCGAGGGCCGAATCCGGCCCCGACCCCGAACTACTGCAGGCGGTATTGGATGGCATACGTAACCTCTGACGGACGCGGTCCGGCGGTCATGTCCACCGAACTGGTGGTGAAGATCCTGGTGGCCGGGGGATTCGGGGTCGGAAAGACGACGATGGTCGGCGCGATCAGCGAGATCACCCCGTTGCGCACCGAGGAACAGCTCACCGAGCTGAGTAGTTCCGTGGACGATCTGCGCGGCGTCGAAGCCAAACGAACGACCACGGTCGCACTGGATTTCGGCCGGATCACCATCAATCCCCGCGTGATTCTCTACCTGTTCGGTACTCCCGGGCAGGATCGGTTCTGGTTCCTGTGGCCGGAGCTGTCGCGTGGCGCGCTCGGCGCGGTGGTGCTGGTCGACACCCGGCGGCTGGCCGACGGTTTCGCCGCGGTGGACTATTTCGAGTCCCGGCGGATTCCGTTCGTAGTCGCGGTGAATTGCTTCGACGGCGCGGATCTATATGCGCCCGAGGAGATCGGCGCCGCGTTGGGGGTGCCCGCCCATGTGCCGATCATGCTGTGCGATGCGCGTGATCGCGCGTCGTGTAAGGAGGTACTGGTCGCCCTGTTCGAATACATCATGGCGAGTACCACCGCCGTGCGACCGCGCCTGGTGTGAATTGCATGGGCGCACAACAACTCTGGCGAGAATTGCTAACGCATAATATATTATTCGGTATCCGGAGATCTGGATGCGAACCTCAGCGAAAGGCCAACCAATGAGCGATCTGCTCGACCTCGTCAACGTGCACTACGCCGGCCTGGAAGGCGGCGATCTGGAACTGGCCGCGAGCCCGTTCACCGAGGACGTGGCGGCGCAGTTCCCGTCCGGCCCGCTCACCGGGATCGAGGCGCTGCGCGGGATGATCGGCGCCTTCATCACCGCGTTCCCCGGGATGAAGATCGAGCGTCGCAACACCTGGGTCGACGGTGACACGGCGATCGCCGAGATAGTCTTCACCGGCGTCCAGACCGGGCCGTTGGCGACCGCCGACGGTGAGGTTCCACCGTCCGGTCGCACGGTGACGTTCCCGCTCATCGACACCTTCACCCTGCGCGACGGCAAGGTTGGTGAGCATCGCGTCTATTGGGACAATGTCAGCTTCCTGACCCAGCTCGGCCTGATGCCCGCCCAGGGCTGAGCGGCCCATTCGACGCGAGACCCCTGCGGCTCCGGCCGGAGGGGTCTTTCGTTGTTCGTGCCGGTGGTCGGTGTGCAGTTTTCTGGACATTTCGCCTGCGGTTCGGGCCATAACCTCCCAGGCATGACCTCTGATTCAACGTCCACAGGTGGTTCGGGGACGCGGCGCGCGCGGTTGGGTTGGGTGCTCACCCTCGCGGCGACCGTTCTGCCCGGCTTCACGGCGACAGCACCACCCGCGGCGGCCGACCCAGCCGGCTACCACATCTACGCCCACGGCTTCCTCAGCAACGGCATTGCCGGCTACAACGCTTCCGACACAGACCAGCCGACGCCGATCCAGGGCAAGCCGATGCCCGGCGCGCTGAACTGGCCGCAGGCGCCTACCCCGGACGGCCGGTTCCTGTTCGTCGCCCCGGGAACGAACCCCCAGCTGATCCCCTACGCCATAGGCGCCGATGGCGAACTCACCGAGGGGACGCCGCTCGCGATGCCCGATGTCCCGGTGGACATCATCTTCGCGCCGAACAACCGCGACGCCTTCGTCGTCGTCGGCCTGCGGAATGCGCAGGTGGTGCCGGTGCGCATCGGCGCTGACGGAACTCCCACCCGCAACGGTTCGCCCATGCCTTTCGGGGAGTCGCTCGACGGTGTCGCCTCGGGGACCGTCTCGCCGGACGGCAAGCAGTTGTACGTGGCCAGCCTGCTACCCCGTCAGCTTCTGGTGTTCGACATCAATGCCGATGGGTCGGTTTCCCCGGTCAAGCAGCGGGTGTCGACCGGGTTGAATCCGATCTATCCGCGGGTCACCCCGGACGGCAGACACGTGTATGTCATCAACGAGATCAGCGGTTCGGTGTCCGGCTTCGCGCGGGCCGGGGACGGCACGCTCACGGAGGTCGGAGGGTCGCCGTTCCCGACCGGCATGCTGCCGCACGTCACGAGCATCACGCCCGACGGTCGCTTCCTGTATGTGCCGAACATGGGGTCGGGTCACATCAGCTCCTTCGCGGTGGAGCCGAACGGTGTGCTCACCCCGCTGTCCGATGTCGCTTTCGCCCCGGAGAAGCCCGGCACTTTCGCCGAATCGTCGGTGATGTCGCCGAGCGGTGAGGTGCTGTGGGCGCTGGGTACCGACCCGTTGCGCGGCGGCGAGGAGATCCTGCGGCGGTTCACAGTCGGCTCCGACGGTGTCCTCGCCCTGGATGAATCGGTCGCGGTCTACACCGGCACCTATGTTGCCGACGGTCGAACGTTGTCGCTGGTTCCACGACGCTGATCTGACGCACTAGGCCCCTCCGCCGTCGGCCGGAGGGGCCTTTCGCGTGTCGGCGCTATGCGCAGCATCACCGCAGTTACGCAACTAAGTTAATTAATTTAGTTGTATGGTTGGCTAATGACTTCCGCACCGTCCACCGCGCGAGAACTGGGTGAAGTCCTGCATCCGATCGCCCGGCGCCTGCTCGCCGGCCGGACGATCTCGGCAGGCAAGCTCGGCGTCCTCGGCTATCTGTCCACCCACGGCCGAGCCACCGCGACCACGCTGGCGACCGTCCAGACCGTCAGCCCCCAAGCCATCGCCACGGCCGTGCGCGAACTCGAAGCCCTCGCGCTCGTCGTGCGCACCCCCGACAGCGAGGACCGCCGTCGGATCTGGGTCGAGCTGACCGACGCGGGCCGCGACCGGCTCGTCGAGGAGCGGGCGGTGGGGTTGGACTGGCTGGCGCGCGCCATCGACCAGCGACTCACCGACGAGGAACGTGACGCCCTCGGCTTGGCGCTGCCCGCGTTGCGGAAATTGGCCGCCGCGGGGCCGATCGAATGATCGCCCCGCGCCGATTGACCCCCGCTCTCGTCTACACCGCCCTTACTTCGGCCATCGTCAGCTCGCTCGGCATGTTGCTGGTGCCCGCGATCTCGCGCGACATGAATGTCGACGTGAGCGCGGCGCAATGGATGCTCACCGTCAACCTGCTGGTCGGCGCGGTGACAACCCCGGTCATGGGCAGGCTCAGCGACGGCCCGCACAAGAAGCGGCTGCTGCTGTGGTCGTTGACCATCATTTCGATCGGGTCGGTCGTGGCGGCCGTGGCCACCGATTTCGCGGTGTTCCTGATCGGACGCGCGTTGCAAGGACTCAGTTACGGGATCGTGCCGGTGACCATCGCGCTCGCCCGCCGCTATCTGCCCGCCGACGAAGTGCGCAACGGCATCTCGACCCTGTCGGTCACGGTGACCGCCGGGCTCGGGCTCGGCTACCCGCTCACCGGCATCTTCGCCGATGTCTTCAGTTATCGCTTCGCCTTCTGGGCGGCAGCATTGTTCCTGCTGACGACCGTGCTCGTGGTCTGGAAAGTGGTGCCGGACGGCCCGGACGAGCGGGCACCACGCACGTCGTTCGACCTGCGTGGTGCCCTGCTGCTCGGTGGTGGTCTCGCGGCGTTGCTGCTCGTCGCCGGTGAAGGTTCGCGGTGGGGGTGGGGTTCGCCGTGGACGATCGGCCTGCTCGTCGTCTCCCTGGCGATCCTGACAGCGTGGGCGTTGGTGGAACTGCGCACCGAGCACGCGCTGGTCGATCTGGGGGTGCTGCGTGCAGGTGACGCGCTGGTTGCCAACGGCACCGCCATCGGACTCGGCGCCGCGATGTACGCCTGCCTGTCGATCGCCAGTCTGATCGCGCAGGCACCCGCCACCACCGGCTACGGCATCGCGATGCCACTGTTCTGGGCCGGATTCGTCATGCTGCCGCTGTCGGTCGGCAGTTTCGCGGCGAACCGGGTTGTCCGGGTGGCCTCGGCCCGTACCCCCATGCGCGCCTTGCTGATTCCCGGCGCCGCTCTGGTCACCGCGTCCAGCCTGCTGCTGTGGCTAGCCCACGACGAGCTCTGGGAGATTCTCCTCGGCATGTTCGGCTTCGGCGCGGGCATCGGCACGACCTATGCGGCGATGCCGGCACTGATCGCGCGCAGTGTCGCCGACCGTGAGCTCGGCAGCGCCGTGAGCTTCAACCAAGTTCTGCGTACCGTCGGCGGCTCGTTCGGTAGCGCCATGTCCGGCGCGATCCTCGCCGCCCACCTCGCCCCCGACGGCTACCCGAGTAGTACCGGAATCGGCATCGCACTGGCGGTCGGTGCCGTCGGCTGCACCGCGGTACTCACCGTTCTCCTGGCCGCCCACCTGATGACGCGGCGCGAGCGTGAGAGGTCACCTCACTGACGAGGGTGTGGAGCGAGGCCTGTCAGGACCGGCAAATGGGGATCGGCCGCGGTCGCTACCGGGCAACCGCCCATCCCGCTCGCCGCGCCGGTGATGACGGCGACCTTGCCGTCCAGCAGGTTCACAGCGGCCACTGCAGGTGTTTGACTTCGAAGAATTCGCGGAATCCTTCTTCGCCGCCTTCCCGGCCGATGCCGCTGTGGCCGGGGCCGCCCCAGGGGGCGTCGGGGCGCATGCCGCCGCCACCGTTGATGGTGACGGTGCCCGAGCGCAGCCGCCGGGCGAACTCGATCGCGGCGGGCGTCGGTCCCCAGACGTTGGCGTTGAGGGCGTATTTGACGTCGTTGGCCATGCGGACGGCGTCGTCGAGGTCGGTATAGGGCATGACGACGCCGACGGGGGCGAACAGTTCTTCCTGGGCGATCTCGGCTTCGTTCGGCACACCGGTCACCAGGGTCGGCTCGAGGAAGAATCCGTCGTCGAGGCCTGCCGGTCGGCCGCCACCGACGGGGATGTCGGCGCCCGCGTCACGTGCTCGGGCGAGGAACCCTTCGACGTTGGCGCGGTGTTCACCGGTGATGAGTGGGCCGAGGACGGTGTCGGGTGCGAGCGGGTCACCGACGGTGAGGGTGCGCAGGAACGCGCCCGAACGCTCGACGTATTCGTCGAAATCAGCCTGCGGCACCAGGGTTCGTGTGGTCGCTCCGCAAGCTTGGCCGCTGTTACGGGTGAACCGCAGCGCCGAGGCGGGGACCGCGCGTTCCAGGTCGGTGCCAGGCAGCACGATGTTGGGTGACTTGCCGCCGAGCTCGAGAACCACCTTCTTCAGCGTCGGTGCGGCCAAGGTGAGGATCGTGCTGCCGACGGCGGGGGAGCCGGTGAAGGTGACCATGTCGACGTCGGCAGCGGTGACGACCTGTTCGGTGACCGCCGGTGGTCCGAACACGAAATTGACCGCACCCGCGGGGAATCCGGCTTCCGCGACCAGCCTGACGAACGCGGCGGTGAGCAGCACTGCTTTGGGCGAGGTGACCAGTACGGTGGAACAGCCCGCGGCGAGGGCGGCGCCGAGTTTGTAGGCGCTCATCATGATCGGCACGTTGTAGGCGACGATCGCGGCGACCACGCCCGCGGGTTGGCGCAGCAGCAGGCTGCTGGTGGTGATCGGGTCGTGGTCGAGCGGCATGGGCTGTTCGTAGCCGTCGCGGGGGCCCCGGATGGCGGCGTCGGCGAACCAGCGGAAGAACTTCGCGGGCAGGTCGACGTGGAGGGTGGCTCCGCTGCTGATCGGGGTACCGATCTCGGTGGCCGCGAGCCCGACCAGTTCTTCGCGGTTCTCCTCGAGCAGGTCGGCGAGGCGGTGCAGCAGGGCGCCGCGCTCGGCGGGACCGAGACGGCTCCACGCACCACCGTCGAAGGCGCGCCGGGCAGCGGTGACGGCCGCGGTCACCTGGGCGGGGCCGCTGGCGGGGGTGAGCGCCACCTGGAGTCCGGTCGCGGGGTTGATCGTGGCGATGGCGTCGCCGCCACCACCGCTCCAACGACCGTCGATGTAACTCGCGGCCGCGCCGATCACAGTTGTCATGCGTGAATCCTTTTAGGGTAGAAATCAATTCGAGAAGGGGGCGGTCATCCCGCCGGATAGCCGCCGTCGACGACGAATTCGCCGCCGGTGGCGTAGGCGGCACGGTCGGACAGCAGCCGGCACGCCATCTCCGCGATCTCCCGGGGCTGGGCGAGCCGGGCCGAGGGGATGCGCGCCATGATGGTGTCGCCGCTGCGGCGCATGGCGTCCTTCATCAGGTCGGTGTCGGTGTAGCCGGCGCAAACCGCCTTGATCCGGATGGTCGACGCGTATTCGATGGCGGCGGTCTTGGCCGATCTGCCTCGTTCCGAGGTCTGGCCGCGTCGCCTCCCGGCTGTGGCCGGTGCGGCTGGTCAGGGACGGGCATCGAGGCCGCCGCGGCCGGCGCCGACGGCGGTCTCCGAGGGCAATTCACCGAACCGTTCGCGGTACTGCTGCGCGAAGCGGCCGAGGTGGAAAAAGCCCCACTTCATCGCCGCGTCGCTCACCGAAGCCGCTCTGCCGGAAGCCAGTTCGTCACGCACCCGGTCGAGTCGCACCGATCGGACATAGGTGCTGGGCGACATGCCTACCGCGTCGCGGAACCCCAGTTGGAGCGCTCGGGCAGTGACCCCTGCGCGGGCGGCGAGTTCGGCGGTCGAGATGTCGGCGTCGGGATGAGCGTGGATGTAGGCGACCGCCTCGCGCACCCGCGCGTGTCCGATGCTCGGTGCGGAGCCGGTCAGTATCGGTGTCAGCTGGCTCGGTGCGGTGAGCAGAATCTGTGTCATCAGCGTCGACTCGAGCTCGCGGCAGGCCAGTGGCATCGTCGACACCCCGCCTTCGCGGGCAAGTTCGTCGTAGACGAACCGGGTCGAGGCCAGCAGGGCGCGGCCCGCGGGGGAAACGATGGGAAAGGTGAGGTCGAACCGGACCGGCTCGGTGTCCCGGCGGCCGAGCAGCCGAGCCGCGTGACGTTCGAACGGCATTCGGCGCAGGTTGATGTGATAGTGCGCGGCGTCGGCGCTCCAGCGGATGGACACCGGGGCGTCGTGCACGAACGCCACTCCGGCCTCACCCGCGCCGAAGGATCGGTGCGTGCCGCGTTGTGCCACCGTGCTCTGTCCCGCGACGGACAGATTCACGTGGTAGCACGTCTGCATCGGTGGTCCGTCGATGCGGGCGTCGGTGCCGTAGGCCATCCGGCCGACGGTCAGGCTTTCCGACCGCACCGCCTCGAGGGCGAAGTCGATCCCGCGACGCTCGTCGAGGACGAGCTCGTGGTGGGCGAAGGTGGCGGCCACGTGATCGTGGGCGGCTGCCGGATCTTCCGTGCGAAAGGTGCTCACGCACGCCGCGGGTGCTGACAACAACGGCAGACCCTCCTTTCAGGCGTGGTAGGTATCACATTGAATATAATATACTTTCTTTTACTCGATCGTGCTTCGTTTGGCGGACAGCGTGCCTTCGCCGAGTGGATTGTGACCCAGATCTCTCGATCCTAGCGTCGTCCTCACGGCACTCGGCCGCACAATCCATCGCCCTAGGAGGACCCGCAATGGCTGACGCACCGACACCACTCGAGGTGAACCGCGAACCTCGCGAGGGCACCTGTCCACGATGCGGCGCCGCCGAACTGCGCGCGTACCCCGTTGTCGCCGAACAGGGCTGGGTGCAGGTGGTCAAGTGCCAGCACTGCCTGCATTCCGTGACGCGGGAACCGTGGTATCGGCTCGGTCCCATCCAGCTGCTCGCAGACCTGGTCTGAGAACCGAACTACTTCAGGAGTGACCATGATCGCAGTCGATGTGGGCGGCACGTTCACCGACGTCGTCGCCTGGCGCGACGGACGGATCCACACCGCCAAGATTTCCACCGACTACGCCGAGGTCGCGGGCCCGGTTCTGCGTGGCGCCGAGGAGCTGGGCGTGGCGGACGCGGCCGTATTCAACCACGCCAGCACGCACGGCCTCAACGCCGTGATCACCCGGCAGCTGCCCAAGATCGGCTTTCTGACCACGGAGGGCCACCGCGACATCCTCGACATGGGCCGCGTCTGGCGCCCGGCCGAGGCCATTCTCGATCCGCACTGGCGGCGCAGTTTCGGCGACGCGTCCAGGCCGCTGGTGCAGCGCTACCTGCGGCGCGGCATCCACGAGCGGATCACCGCCGACGGCGGAGTACTCTTCGCACTCGACGAGGACCAGGCAAGGACCGAACTCGAGGTGCTGCGGCGGTGCGAGGTCGCCGGCGTCGCGATCTGCCTGATCAACGCCTACGTCGACCCCGTGCACGAAGTGCGGCTGCGCGAACTGGTGCGCGAGGTGCTCGGCGACGTGCCCTGCTCGATCTCGAGCGAGGTGTCGCCGCTGGCCAAGGAATACGCCCGTGCCTCCACCACGGTGATCGACACGCTGATGAAGATCATCTACTCCGATTACACCGCGGGCCTGGAGAAGGGCCTGAGCGAACTCGGTTTCGCCGGTCAGCTCAACTTCGCCGATTGCGCGGCGACCCTGGTCCCCTCGGCACAGGCGATGGAGCAGCCGTTCCGGATCGTATTCTCCGGCCCCGCTGCGGGAACCGTCGCCTGCGCGCATTTCGGCGCGCTGATCGAGGAGAACGACCTGCTGTGTGCCGACGTGGGCGGCACCTCATGTGACATCAGCGTGGTCAGCGGCGGCGAACCGTTCGTCGACACCACCTTCGAACTCGAGCACGACCTCGTGGTCAACGCCCTCGCCAACGACATCTCCAGCATCGGCGCGGGCGGCGGCAGCATCGTGTCGATCGGTGCCGCAGGCGAGATCCAGGTCGGACCCGACAGTGCGAGGGCGCAGCCCGGACCGGCCTGCTACGGCCGCGGCGGCACCCAGCCGACGACGACCGACACCTGCCTGCTGATCGGAATCCTGAACGCCGACGACTTCGCCGGCGGCGAACTGCAGCTCGACGCCGACGCCGCACGGCGGGCCTTCGAGTCCCTCGACACCGAGCTGGATCTGGCTCGTCGTGTTCGCTACGCCTACGAGATGGCGGTCAACAACATGGCCGAGGGCGTGTTCAACGTCGCCATCAAGAACGGTGTCGATCCCCGCGACTACAGCCTGGTCGCCTTCGGTGCCGCGGGTCCGATGCTGCTGCCCGCGGTGCTCGACACGGTGCAGTGCAAACAGGTGATCGTGCCACCGAACCCCGGCCTGTTCTCCGCGGTCGGATTGCTTTCCACCGACCAGGTTTTCACGGTCGACCGCAGCGCGTACCTCATGCTCACCGGGGAGGCGGCTCCCGCGATCGACGCGTTGTTCGCCGAGATGGAGGAACAGTTGCGGGCGCGCACGGGCGGCGGGTCGGTGCGGATGCTACGCAGCATGGACGCCCATCTGGCCGGACAGAGCTGGGAAACCCCGTTCGTGCCCGTGCCGAGCGGCACGATCGACGATGCCGCCGTCGCCACCATCGTGTCGGCCTTCTACGACACCTACGAGGCCCGCTCGGGCAACCGCTTCGAGATCATGCCCGTCGAAGGCGTGACGTTCCGGGTGCGCGCGGTGCTCGACACCCCCAAAGTCGAATACGCCGAACTCCCGAGCCGGTCGGCGGCAGACGGGCCTCTCACCCCGATCCGCACCGTGACCCTGCGGTACCTGGGTGACCTCGACGCGGACGGCGTCGGCGCCCAGCAGGCCCACGTCTACGACCGCACGAGCCTGCGAGCCGGCGATCTGCTCGACGGCCCCGCCGTGGTCGAGGAAGAACTGTCGACCACTCACATCGGCGCGGGGCAGCAGGCCATCGTCGGCGAGTACGGCGAAATCGTGATCCGGAGGAAGTGACATGTCCAGTCCCACCATCCCCACCGCCCCCCGGCTGCGAGACCTCTCCGACGCGCATTTCCGCGAGCGCTACGGCGCCGACCGGTTCAGCGCGACGGTGATCACCAACCGGCTGCGCTACGCCGTCGAGCACATGTCCACCGGTTTCATGCGTGAGGCGTTCTCGCCCATCATCCGCGACTGGTACGACTTCGCCTGCACCATCAGCGGTCCGGCGGACAAGGGCTATCCGATGGCCGTGGTCAGCAACAGCCTGGTCGTATTCCTGGGCACCATGGGCGACGCGGTCCGCAACGCCGTGGAGGAGTACGGTCCTGAGAACCTTCGTCCTGGTGACGTGTTGATCTGCAACGACCCGTATCGCGGTGGCAGGCACGTGAACGACGTGGCGTTCACCCGTCCGGTGTTCGTCGACGGCGAGATCGTCTCCTTCGTCACCATGTGCGCGCATCAGCTCGACATGGGCGGCACGGTGCCCGGCGGTTTCTCGGCGACCAAGAGCAATGTCTACGAGAACGGGCTGGTGATCCCGCCCATGCTGCTGTGGTCCCAGGACGAACCAGTGCGCTCCACCTTCAGCCTGATCTTCGACAACACCCGCTGGGGCGGCATGTTGCTGCCCGACTTCAAGAGCATCTTCCAGCAGTTGAAGCTGGGGGAGCGGCTGGTGCTGGAGAACATCGACAGGTACGGACTGACGGCCTACCTCGGCACGCTGGACTACGCCTGCGACACCTCCGCCGAGCGGATGCGCGACGCGATCGCGCTGGTACCCGACGGGGACTACGCCGGTTCTGCCCTGATCGATGCGGATGGCCTCGACGACACCGTCGACTACACCGTGCGGGTACTCGTGCGCAAGCGTGGCGAGGACATGGAGATCGACCTGTCCGGCACCTCGCCCCAGGCGCGGACCTGCATCAACTGCGGTGTCCTCGACGCCAAAACCGCTGTGGGCGTTGCCCTCACGATGCTCCTCGACCCGAAGGTGCCGTTCACCTCGGGTACCTGGCGCAACGTCGACATCGCGGTGCCGCCGGGGACCATCGTCTCCTCGCTGCCGCCCGACGGCGGCATCATGATGTTCTGGGAGGCCTCCGGGGCCGTCGCGTCGGCGATCTTCGACGCGCTCAATCCGGTCCTCGGTCGACACGGCATCGGTGGTGACTACGGGTCGACCAATACGCACAACGCGTCCGGTCTGCGGGCCGACGGCACTCCGTGGACCTCGGCCACCCAGTGCGGCGGCGAGCATGGACCGTGGGGCGCCACCCACGTCGGCGACGGCGACAGCTACACCGTCCTGTTCACGCTCAACAACCTCGACCCCGCGACCGAGACGATCGAACGCGATTCGCCGGTGGTGCTATTGCGCAAAGAACACGCCATCGACACCGGCGGCGCGGGCAGATTCCGCGGCGGCGCGGCCAATCTCAAGGACGCGCTGTGGCTCACCGCGGGCGCGCACTACCTGTCGCCATTCCGCACCAAACAGCCCTCGGGCGTCGGCGCCAACGGCGGACAGGCCGGGCCCACCGGGGCGATGTGGTTGTTCCCGCCGAGTGACGACGGCGCGAGCCCGGGCCTTCTCGGCACCGACCCGCAGGTCTACGCCGACAGCGTGCCCGTCGCCGGGGTGCTCGACCCCGACACCAAGGCACTGGATCCAGTCGACGGCCGATACCACTACTTCGCCGCCGAACAGGTGTGGGCGACGGGACCGAACACGATCCTGCGGTGTCTCACCAATGGTGGTGGCGGATGGGGCGATCCGTTGCAGCGTGATCCCGAACGGGTGCTCGCCGACGTCCGCAACGAGTACGTGAGCATCGCGGGCGCCGCGCGCGACTACGGGGTCGTCGTCGAGGGTGACCCGCGGCTCGACCCCGAGGGCGTGCGCATCGATCACGAAGCGACAGCGCGGCTGCGCGCCCGCCCCTGAGCTGGTTGCTGTAAGAGACAGGAGAAAACTGATGAAGGGGATCGTGTTCCCGGGAGACGGGACGACGGTGCTGAAGGATTTCCCCGAACCCGAGCCGGGCTACGGCGAGGTAGTGGTGAAGATCCGCGCCTCGGGGATGTGTGGTTCGGACCTGCATTTCTACCACGGGTCTTTCGATTTCGACCACGGGGTGATCCAGGGTCACGAACCGTGCGGTGAGGTGTACGCGGTCGGCGACGGTGTCGACCCGGCCCGCTTCGCGGTCGGTGACCGCGTGATGATCCACCACTACTTCGGCTGCAACACCTGTCGTCGTTGTCGTGCGGGCTGGCCGCAGATGTGTGAGACGGCGCCGGGCAAGACCATGGCGGTGCACGTCAACGGCGGTCACACGTCATTCGCCATGGTGCCGGTGGCGGCGCTGCTGCCGATGCCCGAGGGGCTGTCGTTCAAGGCGGGCGCGGCCATCGGGTGCGGCACCGGGACGGCGTGGGGCGCGATCAAGCGTGTCGGTAGCGTCTCGGACACGACCACGGTGGTCTTCGGGCAAGGGCCGGTGGGACTTTCGGCGACGATGTTCGCCGCGTCGATGGGCGCCCGGGTGATCGCCGTCGACGTCGATGACCGCAGGCTCGCCGAGAGCGAACGGTTCGGTGCCGACATCGTCGTCAATTCCCGCGAGCAGTCCGTGGCCGACGTCGTTGCCGAACACACCGGCGGCCGGATGGCCGAAGTCGTGCTGGAGACGTCGGGACGGGCCGGTGACGACGCCCTCGTCGTTCTCGGCACCTTCGGCAGGGCCGTGTTCATCGGGCTGCCCGGTCACGTCCAATTCACGACCCAGGCCGTCTACAAGAACCAGTGGACGCTGATGACGTCCTGGACCATGTCGACGATCGAGCAGGCGCGATGCGCCGATTACGTTATCGCGCACGAGCTTCCGGTCGACAGCCTGTATTCGCACACCTGGACCATCGAGCAGGCCGAGGAAGCCTACCGGTGGTTCGACAAGCAGGACGCGGGCAAGGGCGTCTTCCTGTTCGACTGACCGCCGCCTTTGTTGACTCGGAGAGAACCATGACCACCAGTGCCACCCATTCCGTGCCCGCCTTCGTCGGGAACGCAAAGCACAACCTCATCGGCGGGCGCTGGGTGCCCGCCGCCTCGGGCGAGACCATCGACGTCGTCAATCCCGCCACAGGCGGCACCCTCGGCAGCATCGCCGCGGGTGGCGCCGCCGACGTGGACGCCGCCGTCGCGGCCGCGCGCGCCGCCTTCGAGGGCGAATGGAGCCGCTGGACACCGCACCAGCGCCGCTCGCTGATCCTGCGCGTCCACGACCTGGTCCTCGAGAACTTCGAGGAACTCGCCACCATCGAGACCCTGGACATGGGCGCCCCGCTGACCCGGACCCGCGGCCTGCGGGAGTGGACCTCACAGGTGCTGCAATTCTTCGCCTCGCAGGTCGACGCGGGCACGGCAGCCACCCCGCCGAACTCGCTGCCCGGAGATTTCCTGACCCTGCGCTATCGCGAACCCGTCGGCGTGGTCGGCGGGATCATCCCCTGGAACGGCCCGCTCATCGGCCTGTGGTGGATCTTCGGCCCGGCCCTGGCGACCGGTTGCACGGCCGTGCTCAAGCCGGCCGAGGACGCGTCGCTGTCGGTGCTGCGGGTGGCCGAATTGCTCACCGAGGCCGGTGTTCCCGACGGTGTCGTCAATGTGGTCACCGGTTACGGCAAGGACGCCGGTGCGGCACTGGCCGAGCATCCCGGCGTGGACCGGATCGCGTTCACCGGCTCGGTGGGTACCGCCCAGACCATCGTGCGCGCCTCGGCCGGGAACATGAAACGGCTGCAGCTCGAACTCGGTGGCAAGTCGCCCGACATCGTCTTCGCCGACGCCGATCTGGACCTAGCGGTGCCGGGCGCGGCGATGGGCGTGTACACCAACAGCGGCCAGGTATGCGTGGCCGGCACGCGGATCTTCGTCCAGCGCTCGATCCACGACGAATTCGTCTCACGCATGGCCGAATTCACCAAGACGATCCGCGTGGGCGACGGCCTCGACCCGAATAGCCAGCTGGGCCCGCTGATCTCACAACGCCAGCTCGACCGGGTGCTGAACTACATCGACATCGGCTCCGGCGAGGCCGAACTGGTAAGCGGCGGTAAGCGGCTCGACGGCGACCGCGCATCGGGCTTCTTCGTCGAACCCACCGTCTTCGCCTCCGCCACGAACGAGATGACCATCGCGAAGGAGGAGATCTTCGGCCCCGTGGCGACGGTGATCCCGTTCGACGATATGGAAGAGGCACTGCGCCTGGCCAACGCGACCCCCTACGGGCTGGCCGGCGGTGTCTGGACCAGGGATCTCGGCACCGCGCACAAGGTTTCGCGCGGTATCAACGCAGGCACGGTCTGGGTCAACTGCTACGGCATCCTCGACCCGTCGGTCGGCTTCGGCGGAACGAAGATGAGCGGCTACGGGTGGAAGGGCGGCCGCGAACACGTGGAGAGCTACCTCTACCCGAAGGCCGTCTACATGAACCTGGGCTGAGCCGCCCAGCGAGAATGGCCGGGAGACAACGTCGTCTCCCGGCCATTCTCGTGTTCATCGAGGATCAGCGAGTCACGCGCAGACGTTCACGATCCCGGAGCGGGTCGGCGAGGAACAGCGCCGCCACCGCGGCGACGGCGCCGACCACACCGAGGCATTGAAAGGCCGCCGTATAGCCGTCGACCTTGCTCGCCGATGCGTCGACCACGATCCCCATCGACCATGGACCGATGATGCCGCCGATCGCCTGCAGCGCGAAGAACGCGCCGATCACCCCGGCGGTCTGGCGCGGCGGGCACGTCGCGATCACCGCGGCATTGAGCAGCGGGAAGATCGCCACCACCAGGCCGTAGGCCACCGACACCGCGATCACCGCCAGCAATGGCGATCCGAGCAGGGGCAGGCTCAGCAGCAGCACGCCCGCCACCATGACACCGACGCACGGCACGACCACCCGCACCAGCCGGGTCGACAGTCCACGACTCACCCCGCGGTCGCTGAGCCACGAACCACCGACGAGAGTGGCGATCCCGACGAAGCTCGGCGCGGCGAACAGTGTGCCCGACTCCAGTCGCGAGTATCCGAGCCCCTGTTCGAAATACGAAGGCAGCCAGGTCAACACAACCGACATCAGCGCGTACGCGGTGATCGCGACGACGACCGCCGAAACGAATGTCTTCGACGTGAGCAGCCGCAGCCACGGCACCGCTGGTTCCGTCGTGGCGTCCTCGGGTACGGCATGCTTGCCACCCACCTGGTACGGACCAGGCCGCCAGGTCAGCAGCCACGGAACGCACCACAGCGCGGTCGCCGCCGCGAGCACGATGATCGCCGTACGCCACCCGTACTCGGCGACGATCAGCGCCAGCAGCGGGACGACGGCCATCTTGGCCAGCATGCTGCCTGTCAGGATGAGCCCGCTGGGTAGTCCCCGCTTGTTCGGCGGATGCCACGAGTACGCCGCGGTGTGCAGCAGCGCCGAGGTCGGCCCCTCCGTGAAACCGAGCAGCATCCGGCTCGCCAACAGCACGGCGAAGGTCGCCCACACCACCAACGGCAGCATGACCAGCCCCCACAGCACCGCGATGAGCGCGATCGACCAGCGCAGGGCCAGGAGCTTGTTGATCGGCCCCGCGAGGAATCCGCCGACGGTGAACGCGAGGAAGAACAGGCTTCCAGTGAACCCGATCTGGGACGCGCTGAGATTCAGATCCTCACGCAGCGGTTGCGCGATGAGGCCGAACACCGCCTTGTCGGACGCGTTCAGGAGGTAGAGCACCACCAGCATCCCGGTCAGGCCCCACCCCGTTATTCCTGGACCCGTCCACGGCGGCGGCGCGGACGCAGAGGTCTGTTCTTGCGCGAGTTGGGTCACAATCTTGTCCTTCGATGTTGTGGCGGAGATCTCTCCAAGCCCTGAATGTGTAACGCATCATATATTATGTAGTAACAAGTTGTGATAGTTGACTAACGCTCGGCTCGAGACCGAGGGTGCCGTTCAAAAATTGGGACAGCGCGCGCACCAGGCGGTACGACACGGCCGACATGGTTATCAGTCGCGCCCTGGCGCCCGAGCGGCTCGATTGATCTTCGAGGCGATCACCGAACGCCTGGAGAAGTAGGGAGAGCGGGCCGTCGGCCAGCTGGTAGTGGAGTGGGCGACCCATGACAGGGTCGCCCACCGACGCCTACTTCTGGGCGGGGAAGGGTGCGTTGATCGTGTCCTGATACTGGATGACCGCCGCGATCGCCACCGGGGCACCGACCAAGATCGCACCGGTCAGCACGCCGATCGGGGCCAAGGCCGCGGCGCCGATGAGGCACCCCGCCAGCGGGCCCGCACCGAACAGCAGGGCCAGCGGTCCGGTGGCGACACCGGCGGTCACACCGCCGAGTAGACAGCCGATCGTGCCCGCACCGACCGCGCCGACCATGGCGCCGACGGCCGCGCCCATGGAGATGGTCGAGGTCATGCGGGACCAGGCGGCTTGTTCGCGGTCGTACGGGGTCTTCCACGGCGCCTGGTCCTGGTGCGGCAGCGCGACGGGCCGGTAATAGGCACGGGAGGGGTTGATCACGGGGGTCAGGCGGGCGGTGTCGCCGGTGATGTCGACGTCGATCGGAAAGGCGATGTCGTCGACATTGAACTCGAGCGGCACGCCGGCCAGAATCTCGCCGCGGTTGGACCGGATCTGGAACTGGCCGTTGTCCACGATGAGCGTGCCGTGCTCGATCTCGATGACGGCCGCGGTCCCGTCCTGATAGGCGGTGTAGTTCACGCCGGGGGCGATGTCGACGCTCAGCGGGTCGGCGGCGGCCACGGTCGAGGTCAGCACCACGGTGCTGAACGCAGCGGCGCAGGCGCTGGCGAGGCGGGCGGATTTCATTGTGCTCCTTGTTATTCAGTGTGAGGTGTCCACACTCTGGGGTGATTCACGTCGTAGTCCCCGGTATCGCGCAGTGTCGTGACGCACGGCGCCAGGACGAGGATCGCGGAGAGAAGGACTCCGAACGCGCCGACGCCGAACCGCGGGCGCCGACGGCGTGCTATCGCGCCGGCCACCGACAGTTGTCGAGGTAACTGCCCGCAGCGCCAGGGTTGACGCCGGTCGGCGTGATGGCCTGCATCAAGATCGAGACCCGATCCTCAAGCAGGATGCATAATATATTTGCTCAGCGAGAATTCGGGGAGCGTTTCGGGGAACTTGGTTCGCGACAGGGTTGCTCGTGGCCTGTGGACCTCGGCGGCCCCGATGCCGTCGCTCTGAAGCGGGCAGGGCTGCGGGGGACCCAGTGCGAGTAGGGCCCGAGTGGTGCCCGATGTGCGCGGGTGCGGCGCGTGCATCAGCCGTTTCGCCGAAACCGACGTGACGCGTCACGGACTTCGATACAGTGCTTTATATATAATATGGGCCGCTTCTAGGCTGCCAACTGAAGAAGACGGAGACCAGCGTGGATTTCAACCATCGCGTCATTCCTCCCGAGATCGCCTCGGCAGTGCGACCGGAATCGCTTCGCCACCTGCCCGGTGCTTGCTCGCGTGGAGGCAGGTCATGACGCTTCGTCCGAAAGCGGCGCTGGTCGCGTTGGCCGCAGTCCTGGTTGCCACGGTGGGTTGTGGCTCGACACAGCATGGCGTCACGCTGCTGGTGGCGGACAGTTTCTCCAGCGGACATCCTGTCGGCAAGGGTGGGTCGGGTCCGTTCCTCGCGTATTTGCGTGAGCACGGTCCGGCGGTCGGCTTGCACATCAACTACTTCGGCGCGGGGCAGCTGGGCAAGCCGCAGGAGATGCTGACGCTGATCAGAACCCGCGCGGTGGACATGGGATTCGTCCTGCCCGCGTATCTGGCCGATGAACTCCCCCTGACCGGCGTGGCCGATCTGCCCGGCTTGACCGGGGATTCGTGCGCCACGATCCAGGTAATCGACCCGCTGGTGAAGCCCGGCGGGATGATCTACGACAAGGAAATCGAGAAGCGCGGCGTGGTGCCGCTGTGGGGCGCCGCGGTGTCCGGGATCGAGGTTTTCACCACCGACCGCTCCGCCGCCCGGCCCGAGGATCTCGCCGGCCTACTGGTGCGTTCTCCCGGTGGTGTGGGCGATCGGGTGGCGAAGGGACTCGGTGTCGCACCGGTGTCGCTGCCGGTCGGTGAGATGTACGAGGCGCTTTCGCGCGGAACGATCGACGGCGCGCTGCTGCCTCGATACGCCGTGCTCTCCTACAGCTTCCAGGAGGTGCTCAGGTACGGCAGTCTGGGGGCGAATCTCGGCGCCAGCAGCATTTGGTTCAGCATGAACTCCGACGCCTGGGCCGAGCTCGACGACGCGCAGCGCCGTGTCGTGCAGGAGGCCGCCGAGGTGGCGCGCGCGGGCGCATGCGCCTCGATCGCCGTCGCGGACGCGAAAGCGGTCGACGGGATGCGGGCCGCCGGAATCCAATTCGATGAGGTGAGTCCGGAGACGCGGTCGCGATGGGACGCGGCACTCGCCGGTGTCCGCGCCGAATGGGTTCGGGATCTGGAATCGGCGGGCCTGGACGCCCGCGAAGTCCTCGACGCGATCGAAGCACGGATCGACGAGGCGGCCGAATGAGCACCACGATTGTTCACCCGTTCCGCCACGGCACCGCCCAACGCACCATGTTCGGCTATCGCACCGACGAACACCCGAAGTTGGACCGCGTGCAGAACGGCATCTCGGCGGTTTGCGGTGCCATCGCCGGCGTCGCGATCGTCGCGATTGTCGTGCTGACGCTGGTCGATGTGGTGCTGCGAACCTTCTTCTCCGTCACGCTCGGCTGGTCGGTGGCGTTCATCGAGATGTACCTGCTGACGGTCGTCGCCTTCTTCGGGCTGGTGACCGCCTACCGCAGCGGCGCACACGTCGCGGTGACGAGCCTGTTCTACCGGCTGGGTGTACGGATGCGGAAGGTCCTGCTGATCCTCGCCTATCTCGTCCTGCTCATCGGCATGGGCGCCCTGCTCGCCGCGGGCACCGAGGGCCTGTTGTTCGCGATTGGTATCGATGAAGGACCGATCCGTGGGTCGTCGGAACTGCTCATCCCGGGGTGGGTGATGCGCGCGATTCTGCCGGCCTCGATGGTCCTGGGGATGATCGTGGTGCTCATCGACCTGGTCCGGGAACTGATCGCGCCCTGGCATGTGACCGCCACCGACTACGACCCGGGCGATACCCCTGAAATCCCGATAGCCACAAGCCATGCCGGAACCGATACCGCGGAAGGTGCGCGATGATCGCGCTTGTCATCGCAGTGCTGCTGATCGTGATGATCGCCGTGCGGGTCCCGGTGTCGTTCGCCATCCTCGGTGCCGGTCTGGTGGGACTGCTGTTACAGCTGTCGGCCGGAGCCGGGCTCGGTGTCCTGGAGGCGGTTCCGCTGGGATCGGTGCAGTCCTTGTCGCTGTCGGCGATTCCTTTGTTCATTCTGATGGCACACCTCATGCTGATGTCCGGGATGATGGATTCGCTGTTCAACGCGGGCCGGACCATGTTCGGCCGGATCCCGGGCGGGACCGGAATCGCTTCGACCGCCGCGGGAGTCGGCTTCGCGGCGATCTCCGGTTCGTCGACCGCCGCCGCGGCGACGCTCGCCGAAACGACCAGCAAGCGCATGATCGACGAGGGGTACCGGCCGACGACCGCCACCGGCATCGTGGCCTCGGTCGGCACGCTCGGCGGCATGATCCCGCCCAGCGTGATTCTCGTGTTCTACGCCGTCACCGCGGAAACCAGCGTCGGCGACATGATCGTCGCCGGTCTGGTCCCCGGGTTGATCATCGCGGCCGCGCTGCTGATCGCGATGCTGCTGCCAGCCCTGCGTGACCCGTCCAGGATGCCGCGTGGTGAACGGTCGTCGTGGACCACCAAGGTCAAGGCGGTGGTGGACGCGTTGCCGATCGCGGTGGTGTTTCTGGCGGTGGTCGGGCTCATCTACTACGGCATCGTCACGCCGACGGAATCCGCGGCGATCGGATGTCTGGTGGCCGCGCTACTCGTCGCGGTGCACGGCCGGATGACCGTCACCGGACTCGTCGACGCGGTGATCGACGCGGTCAAGTCCAGCGCGATGATCTTCGCCATCGTGATCGCGGCCCACGTGTTCGGCTATGCGTTCGCGCAGACGAAAGTCGCGGCCTCGATGGTCACCTGGATCGAAGGCCTGCCGGTCCCACCGATCGCGATCATGCTCGCGTTGCTCGTGATGTACATCGTGCTCGGGTTCTTCATGGACCAGGTCGCGATCATCGCGCTCACCGTGCCCATCGTCCTGCCGCTGGTGGAGACGATCGGCTACGACGTGATCTGGTTCGGTGTCTTCGTAGTCCTCATGGGCGAGATCGGCCTGATCTCCCCACCACTCGGGCTGAATGTTTTCGTTGTGGCACGCGCGACCGGACGCGACACCGTCGAAGTATTCAAGGGATCCGCCCCCTACGCGGTCGCCATGGTGATCGTCGCCATCGGCTTCATCCTGTGGCCCGACGTCGTCACCTGGCTACCGGCCTCGCGATAGCAGGCGATCGTAACCAGATGATCGTGGGTGAGTCCGCATCGGCGTCGAGCCGGTGGGCGTGGGACGGCAACGTCTTTCGAGCCGGCTCGGGTCGAGAGCGGAACAGGCTACCTACGATCCGGTCGAGCGCAGTGGTCGTGGCCCATCGTCAGCATCCTCAGGTGGGCGCAGGTCAGCAGGGCACGCCCGACCGGACACCCGGTGCCGTGCAGGGCCCCGCAGTCCCCGCCGGAGCGAATACCTCATGCGCACTCGTCGACTGGGGCGGCTGCGCTGTTCGACCAGGATTGGGACCGGCGTCGCATCCTGCATCTCGGACCCGGTGTGGATGGCACCATCGTCTGCCCGACCGGGTATCGGGTCTATGTCTCCGTTGAGTCCCCGGGGATAGTCGGTGGGTTTCGATGAGTTGGGATTTGGGGTTTCTGGCATGGCGCGCAAGGTTGTCGTCACGGTCGTCGATGATTTCGACGGTCACTCGCCCGCGGTGGAGATGGTGTCGTTCGCCCTGGATGGGGTCGGATACGAGATCGATCTGTCGGAGCAGAACGCCGCGCGGTTGCGAGAGTTGTTCGCGCAGTAGGCTGCTCACGGTCGACGGGTCGGTAAAGGCGTGAAGCGCAGCAAGCACATTCCAGCTGCGGCTGCAGATGGTCCTCGCCCGGGCCTGGTGCGGGAATGGGCCAAGGCCAACGGGTTCGACGTCCCCCGGCGGGGTCGTGTGCCAGCCAGTGTCGTAGCCGAGTACAACAAGGTTGCGTCCTAGGCGCGGCGTACTTCGCAGCCAGGGTCCGTCCTCCCGAAGGTCGCACGGGAGGACGGACCGCTTCCCCGTCGGCTGCGGAAACGCCGCCATGTTTCCGAGCCGCCTCGACCCTATCGGCCGACACGCGTCCACGGGTCGTTCGACGCGAACCGGAGTTTCGGAACTTTCGCAGTGGTGTAGATGGCGGTGGCGCGATGTCCCCAAGGTCGTGAGTGTCCGGCGTACAAATGCGCGAGGCACTGCTGTTGGTTCATTCAGCTCAGGGAGTGTGGTGGGGCGTAGCCAGTGGATACGTGTCTTTTCGGCTACCGCCCGGTGACAGAAACGAGTGGATGGGTAGTTTGTCGCTTGTGGTAGCGGCCCGCATCCCAGACGAGTCGGGTGAAGTCGGCGGTCGATACGGGCTGGCGGATCGGTATGCCGGTCGCGACCGCGGTCGGCCAGAAGCAGTATCCGCAACGATGGCAGTAGACGCCAGCGCTCCAGAGGGCGTGCGCGGCGCGACGTCCACGAGTAATGCGGTGACGCTGGCGCATCCGGACACCCGCTGTCGCGAAGCACGCTACTGACGGTATTGAGAGGATCGCGACCGTGCACACAATGGCGAAGAGAACCTGGGACCGGGACATGTTTTCAGGCACGTCGCTGAGGCTCGCAAGCAGCGGAAGGCTTACCAGAATCGGCAGAAGCAGCGCCGCTGTCCCCCAGGTGAGGTAGCCGGTGGTGGGCTGAGGAACTGGCTCTGGTGGCAGGGAACGGGCAAGCGTAGTTGCGTGGATGCGGGTTATTGTCGCAGTGCCGAAAACCGCGACTGGCCCGTACGAGGTGAATCCGAGGCCGTTATAGTCGCCAGTCCCGTGCGCGAAATAGGTCCCGGCGGCGTAGAGCGCTGGGACAGCCTGGACTTGGTCGTCCATCCCACAATGGGGGCAATGCAGATCAGTGAGCATGGTGTGTCCTCTGAATCTGGCGTGGTGCTCATGGTCAGGAAGACGCCGCGATGAATGAACCGCCCCGACTTTCTGGCCGGCTTCATGGTTGAGTCATCACCGGCTGGGATGGCTGTTGTTGAGCGTAATAGGAGGCCTCGTACTCGGCGGGTGGGATGTGGCCGAGCAGGCTGTGCAGCCGCCGGTTGTTGTACCAGTCGACCCATTCCATCGTCGCGAACTCGACGTCGTCGAAGGACCGCAACGGCCCCGTGAGGAACGGGCTGTCACGGGCAACGGCCTCGGTCTTGAACAGCCCGATCGTCGACTCCGCCAGGGCGTTGTCGTAGGCATCGCCGAGGCTGCCGATCGAGGCCGCGATTCCTTCGGCGGCAAGGGTTTCCGCGAACCTGATCGAGGTGTATTGCGATCCCGCGTCGCTGTGATGGATCAGTCCTTCGTCGACGGCGTGACCATCGTGGTCGCGCCGCCACAGCGCCATCCTCAGTGCGGTGGTGACCATAACGGTGTCCTTGATCGTGGCGGTCTGCCATCCCACGATGGAACGGGAGAAGCAGTCGATCACGAACGCCACATATACGAACCCCGACCAGGTGAGCACGTAAGTAAAGTCGGTGACCCACTTGCGATTTGGCTCGGCTGCGGTGAAGTCGCGGTCGACCAGGTCCGGGGCGCGGCGATGACCGGCGCCTTTCCCTGCGATCGTGGTGCGGTGTTTGCCGCCGCGGACCACGCCCGACAGGCCTTCGTCACGCATGAGTCGGTCGACGGTGCCGATCCCGATCTGGTGGCCTTGGCGGCGCAGATACGGGGCCATCTTGCGGCGCCCATACATTCCTTCGGGCGTGCCGATGGTGGCCAGCAGGGCGTCGGTCAGATAGGCGTCGGTCACTGTCCGCGCCGAGGGCGGGGCGGTTTTCCAGTTCCGATAGGTGCGTCCGGCGACCTGCACGCCCTGCTCGGTGAGCACGCGGCAAATCGGATCGACCCGGTAACCCTGCGCACGCATCTGATCGATGAACTGGCAGATCAACGGCGGCGCGGGTCGATCTCCCGCGCGAAGAAAATCGAGGCCGCTTTCAGAATCTCGTTGGCCTCCTTCAGATCTCGGACTTCTCGTTCGAGTTCTTTGATCCGCGCCTGCTCGGCACTGGTCACCCCGGAAGCCTTCCCGGTGTCGACTTGGGCCTGTTTCACCCAGACACGCAGCGTCTCGGCGTGGATGCCGAGTTTCGGGGCGAGCGCCTGGCAGGCGGCATACGCCGACGGATACCCGTCGATTCGATCCAGCACCATCTTCACCGCACGCTCACGCTGCTCGATCGGATAACGCTTGGGCATGGCCCACATCCTCCACAGAGAAGGAAGCGGCCGGAAAGTCGGGGCGGTTCAGAACCCGGAAGGCCGTGATGACGATTGGCCTTCCTGACATGAAACACCTTTAGGTAGACGGCGTCGAGCCTTTCGTCTGCCGAGCGGGTGAATCGTCAGGTGTCGGTGGTCGAAGGCAAGCCTGCCAATCGCAGTGGCTACGGCCGCGTTTGCGAAACCTGCCGTCTGTTTGTGTCGCGATGACCACATGCTGTGTGTAAGGAACGATTTGGTCTGGGGTTGTGGCGAGATCGATTGTTGTGCCCTAGATGTGAGGAGGTTAGAGCCACGTCTCGCCGAGATCCGTCTGTACGGCGGTGAGGAGGTGTATCTCGTGCGTGGGGTCGGTGGGGGAGATGGTGAGGGTGTAGGCGGTGGTGTTTCCGGTGTCGTCGCGTAGGCGCACGGGGGTCTCGGTGGGGCGGATGAAGGTGACGTCGATGGTGGTGTGCCAGCGTTCGCGGAACTCGGGGTTGTTGCGCAGCCGACCGAAGATCTCGCGGACCTGTAAGGAGCCGCGGAATCGGCCGGAGACGCCGCGGACGGAGGAGACCGCGATGTGGGCTTCGGCGTCATAGTCGGCGAGGACTGATCTTCCTGCACGGCTGAACACCCACACCGGCACCGATCCTTGTTCGTCGAGCCCGGGGTTGGCTGTCCGGAACAAGCCGTTGGAGAAGAGGATGGTCCAGGTCGGATCGACGTAGGCCGCGAGCACTCCCCGTCGCTCGAGGTCCAGTAGATGGGTGGCCAGCCTTGGGGATTCAAGGATTTTCGCGCGCAGTACATCGGGTGGGTCGAGGTGATGCGGGGTGCCGCGCAAGTTGTGGAGGTACTCGGCTTGCGTCGGATCGAGGCGGTAGCCGCGGATGAGGTCATCGAGTAGCGGGGGACTGGGGGTCTTGTCGTCCCGTTCGATGTTTTTGAGGTGGCTGACGCTCACTCTTGTGTGGGCGTAGGCGGCTTCGCGCGATAGGCCGAGGTACTCGCGGATCTGGCGCAATGCCGTGCCGAGGGTAGGTGGCTGAGGTGGATGGCGTTGGTGGGTCATCGAACGGCGGCGATGGCGAGCGGGAACACGGTGCACGGCTCCCCCCTTTCCTTTCTGATGTCTTCCATACGTGACTATCTCCGCGTTAGCATGAACGGTTGCCCCCAAGAACCTTGGTTTATTTCCTACCAGACTGGGTAGCGTGCGGCAAGCATGAAGACTGCCGGATCGCTCGATGTTAGCGACGCGCAATTACTCAACCCCGAGACGCCTTAACTGCAGCTGCGCGCTGAATCATGTTGCCGCTCAGTAGGTTTCGGAACTTCACGGAAGGGACCCTCGCAGCAACCTTTTTGTTGTGAACCCGCTGCGTAATCAATATTTCGGGTAGGGACGTCCGAAGTGCTGGCACAATTTTGGCCCCTCGCTGGGGTGGCGCAGAGGTGCATTTCGGGCTTTGGATGGTGGGGTCCATCAAACCGAACAAGGAAGGGATTACGGATGGATCCGTTCGCAATTCTCGGACTCGCCAATGGCGTTTTGTCGGCGTTGTCCAACGGCGTTTATCTCGTCGGTCAGGTGCTGTCTCTGGTGCTGCCGTTCATCTGATCGCACCGCGCTGGGAGTGGTCTCCTAGCTGCGAAGATGTGGCTAGGAGACCGCGTGGCCGTGCGTTGTCGGCCGAGTCATTCCAGCAAATTACCGTGGTTTTTCCTCCTTCATCGAAGGGTCTACTTGGCATGCCGAAATCGAGAAATTGCGCCCCAACGGGCTTCCCATTACGAGCGCGGTATTCGTCCGGTCGGGCGGGCGCGGGGCGGCATCGGGTGAGCGCGAGCATAAGGCGTGGCGGCCGGGCGTTGGTGGCGGGCGCAGTGCCGGTGGTGGTGATCCTGTCGGCAGGCGCGGCAGAGGCCGCCGCACCCGCCGGGGTGATCGCCGACCAGCCGGGCGTCACGGGCCCCGCGCAGCCGGGGACCGTCCCGCCGGCACCGCAGCAGCCGGTGCCGGATCCGGAACCTGCTGCGCCGCAACCTGCTCCGCCGGTGTACTACGTGCAGCCGCCGGAGGTGCGTAACGCGGCGCCGAGCCGCCCCGCGCCCCGGGTGGATGTCCCCGCGCCGCCGATTCGGATCGAGGAGCTGCACCTGCCGGAGCCGGTCGCACCGGTTGCGCCGATCGAAGCGCCGCCGAATGTGATCCGGGTTGGGCAGTGGCAGACGCCGAGCCCGGAATGGTTGCCGCCGGAGTGCCGAGACCTGATCAACAACACTGCCGCCGGACTCGAGGCGCAGGTCGCCACCGCGCTGGACAGCGTCGGGATCCCGGCCGGGCGTTCTGACCGAGTGTCGGGCGCCACACTGGCTGGCGCCGGAATCGGCGGCGCGGCAGGCGCGGTCGTAGCTGGTACGCCGGTCGCGGCGGCCGGAGCGGTCGTTGGCGGGTTGATCGGTGGAACCATCGGCGGGATCGCGGGAGCTGCGCTGGGAACGGTAGTGCCGGTACCTGTGATCGGCACTGTCACCAGCGGTGTCGCCGGAACCGCGATCGGCGCGGCCGCTGGTGCTGCGGCGGGGGCCGCGGTCGTGGGTGTGCCCGCCGCGGCGATGGGTGCGGTGGCTGGAGGAACGGTGGGCGCGGGCTTTGGCGCCGGGGTGGGAGTGGGCCAGTGACCACGATGAGAGGCAGGCGTATCGCTGCCGCTGCCGCGGCGACGGTGTGCGGCACCGTCGCGGCGAACGTCATGCTCGGCGCGTCGACCGCGTGGTCTGTGCCGATCGGTCCGGGCTGCCCAGCGCTGTATGTGATTGGTGTCCAAGGAACGGGTCAGTCGGCACCGAACGCTGACCCGCTGGCCGACACCGGGGTCGTGGGCGCGCTGATCGCGCCTGTGGTCTCTGCGGTGCCGCATCTAGTGCAGCGCAGCTACATTCCCTACGGCGCCGGTTTCGGCGGCATCGTGCCCGGCGGCGGTCCTGACCCTTATGTGGCGTCGGTGACCGACGGGCGTACCAAGCTCGACGCCGCAGCCGCCGAGATCGTTGCGGCCTGCCCGTCGACGCTGATCGCCGCGGTCGGGTTTTCCCAGGGGGCGCAGGCAGTGTCGAGTTTCGCGCGCGACGTGGGTGCGGGAGCCGGGCCGGTCCCTGCGGACAAGATCGCGGGGGTCGCGCTCTACTCAAACCCGGATCGGGCACCCGGCGCGGGTGTGCTCCCGGGCCGACCCGGCCAACTGACGCCGGACCCGGCACCCGGAACGGCCGGCGCCGCGATTGCGGGGGTGCGGATCGCGAACCCGCCGGCGGCGGGAAGTGGAATCGCCGGTGCCGCCGATTTCGGAGCGTTGACCGGACGTGTGGCCGACATCTGCACCGACGGCGATCTGGCCTGCTCGGCACCGGACCGGGCCGCGGTCTTGCGATTCGCTGCGATCATCGGCGCCCAGGCCGATCTGGCTAACCCGCTGGCCGCGCTGGGCTCGATCAACGCCAGCTTGTCGGGGGCACTCGGGGAGGCATGGAACACAGTGCTGGCCAACGATTTCCGCGTCGGCCACGGGGTGGTGGACTATGCTCCGACCGCGAGCCTGGCGCAGCGACTGATCGAGGCCGCCGATCCGCGGATCACCCCTGCCGACCCAGGGCTCGCAGCGGCGCGCTGGGGCGAGATCATCGCAGCGATCACGGTGAACCCCCTAGAACTCGGCAAGCTGTTTGGTCAGCTGGCCGGTGCGTGGGGTCAGCTGGCCGACGACAACGCCGACCTGGTCAATCCGCTCATTTGGGCGCGCTACCTTGACACGGTCAATCGGCACAACAACTACGCGCTCGGCCAACTGGACTCGGGCATCGCTTGGTTGATCGCGCTGGCCCACGACCTCGCCGGGAGTCGGCGATGAACGATGTGGCCGACGAGTTCTACCGGGGGCCGATCCTGGATTACGAGATCCGGCGCGGAGAACTGCTGCGCCGCCGCCGCGTCCGAGTTCCCCAGCTCGACGGCGGGGTCGCAGAAGCGTGGCAGATCGTCTACGCCTCCAGGTCGGCGTTCGGCGCCGCGATCGCAGCCTCGGGCATCGTGATAGCACCCGACCAGAAGCAAACGCCGACGGCAATCCTGGTGTACTGCCCGGCGTTCCACGGGCTCGGTGGCACAGAGAACGCGCCCTCACAGCGCTTGGCGGCGGGCACCGCACTCGACACCGAAGCGATTGGGGCGGCGCTCGAACGCGGATGGGTCGTGGTGGTCCCCGACGGCCAAGGCATGGGATTGACCGGCCTGGGTCCGATGCGATTCCTGGCCCGAGCGGCCGGTGCTCGCGCCGCGCTGGACGCGATTCGCGCAGTCGGGGGCCTGCAGGACGTGGACTGGCCGCCGCTGCCAGCGCTGGCATGGGGGTACGCCGACGGCGGACGGACCGCCGTGTCGGTCGCCGAGCACCGGACACGCTACGCACCCGAAGTCGACCTACGTGGCGTTGCTGCCGGAGCGGTGGTCAGCGACCTGCGGGACCTGGTGCAGACCCACGATGGCGGCCCGTGGTCGGGGCTTGGCTTGGCCGGGATGGTTGGTCTGTCTCGCGCCTACAGCCACCTGCCGCTGCGGCACATCCTGTCTGCAGCGGGCTATGAGGCGGTCGAGGCCGCCGAGCATCTGGGCGTCGAAGACATCCGCCGCAGTTTCCCCGCACCGCTGGACCACTGGTGTGTGCGACCGGATCCGTGGAACGACCCACTGTGGCGCTACGTCCTCGAATCCGAACGCACTGCCCACGAATCGGCACCGCAGGTTCCGGTCCACCTGTATCACGGCACCGAAGACGTCCTGGTGCCGATCACCCAGGGCCGCAATCTCTTCGGCGCCTACCGCGCGATGGCGGTGGACCTGAGCTGGCGCGAATACACCACCGGTCACGCCCGCGCGGCCCGCGCCGGACAACCCGAAGCTCTCGCCCAGCTGGAGGCGTTCCTGCACCGCAAACCCCGCGACGCGGGCCGAGCTACCTGAATCGGCCCCGCCCGGCCACCACCGGGAATCGAGTCGGGCGGGGTCACACCACGCCACAACACACCGTCCCTGACCATCCATGGAAGACGTGCAAGGCCATGCAGCACAAATTCGTTCATCCGCGACGGAGTATCGGCCGCCGTGTCTGGCTCGCGGCCGTGCTCACCGCCGCGACGCTGGTGGGGGCTGTGAGTACAGCTGTGGCCGAGCCGGACCGATCAACCCCTCTGAGCGCGACGTGCCCGTTGCTATACGCGCTCGGTGTCCAGGGCACCGAGGAGTCCTCACCTGATGCATCAGTCGGGGTGGACACCGGTGTCCTCGGGCTGGTGCTGGGCCCGCTGAAGTCGGGCACCGATCGTGTCGAACGCGCCTACGTGCCATACGGATACGACGACTCCATGAAGCGATTGCCCTACGAAGAGGCGGCCGCGGCGGCCGAGGAGCGCCTCGAGCAGATGGCGAACGAAATTCTCGAGCGGTGCTCGGACACCCGGATCGCCGCTGTCGGATACGCCCACGGCGCGCCCCCGGTGCAGCGGTGGGCCCACCGCGTCGGTGCGAGCCAATCCCGCGTCCCCGCCGACCGGGTAGCGGCCGTGGCACTGCTGGCCAATCCCGATCGCGCACCACGAACACCGGTGCTGCCGGGTCGGCCGAACGCCACGACACCGGCCGCGGTGCCCGGAACCGCCGGTGCGGCGGTAGGCGCCATCACCCTGCTCGGTTCGGCGACCACCGGTGCCGGAATCACCGCGACCGCCTCATCGGCCGCCGCGACGGCGACCGGGTACGGGGCACTGACGGGCAGGGTAGGGGACTGGTGCGCCGCCGGAGACGCCACCTGCGACACGCCACCGCAGTCTCCGCTGGCTGCCACCGTGGCCAACATCGCCGCCCGCTCGAACCTCGGTGACCCGATCGCCGCGATCACCACCATCGCGCAAGCCCTCGCCTCGACCACATTCACCGCAGCGACCACCGTGATCAACGAGGACCTGCACGGCACGACCCTCGACGAGCTGACCTACCAACCACAAGCCAGCCTCGGGCAGCGGCTCGTCGAGGCGTCGAACCCGGACACCCCCGCGCCTGAAGGCCGCGACGTGCTGGCCGCCTTGGCGAAACTCGGCGGCATCGGATTCCACGCCGTTGTCGCCGTCGCGCGGGAAGTGCTGACCCCGGCCACCATCGCCGAACTCGCGACCGTCGGCATGGCCAGCCCATGGGCGGCCGTCGGCGCGCTGGGCGCGAAAGTCGCTGGCGCGGTGGCGAACCTGGTACCACCACAAACCGCGTCGCGATGGATCAACGACACGTTCGAGGCGATCACCTCCACGGTCACCGATCCCGGTGAGTTGTATGCGCTCGCTGGGACCGCCCGCTACAGCGACACCCACGGCCGCACCGGTGCCTACCGCCGCACCCCGGCCACACCCGACGGCGACTCCACCCTGACCACAGTGACCAATTGGCTCGCCGCCGCCGCGGACGACCTCGCTGCGGCTACGCCGACCACCAAAACACCGGTTACCCGAACCACAACCGCCGTCCCGAACTCGACCGGCCCGCGCGGCAGCAGCACTCGCACGCCACCGGCACCGCGACCCGACACACCCACACCAGGAATGACGAGCGGCGCGAGGACATCGACCTCCGGCACCGATGCCGGACCCTGAGCCCCTTCGGGCGCACGCGCGCCTGTCATCCAGCACTCTTACCCAGCCGTGCTGGCTGACCCTCTATCCCTTGACGCGTCGCCCGAAGGGCCCGGACCACCACCACAACGCACCGCCGAAGGAGGTGACGACCATGAGCGACAACCCGTCCCCCCGCCCCGAGGACGCCCACGGCTGGCAATGGCTCGACACCGTCGATCCCGTTGCGGCACAACCGATCAACCACCTCAGCGAATCCGTCGACCGACGCGAGTCCGACCCTTGGCAGTGGCTCGGTGAGAACCCGCACCCCCAGCCCACCGCCACATCAGCTCCGCGGGCCTGGCACCGCGGCCGGGCGAGGGTGATCGCGGCTGCACTGGGCACGACCGCCGTAATCGGCGCCGTCGCGGTGACCCTCACCGACGTACCTGACTCCGAATCCAGCGGCGCATCCGCACCAACCACCCTGGCAGCCATCACCCAACCGTCGACGACAACCGGGCCGAGGGCTCCCGCCTGCACCGGCCTGGACGCCCCTGTGGTAACCGACACGGACAGCGCCGACACCGACCTTCCCGGAGCGATCGCGGCCTTCCAATACGCCTACTACGCGCGCCGCGACGCGGGCGCCGCACTGGCCGTGGTCACCGAGGACGCCGGACTGGACCCCGCAGCGCTCGCCGACGCTGTCGCGGCGATCCCCGCCGGGACGACGCACTGTGTCGGCATCACACCGATCACCGCGACCGCGGCCCAGGTGCATCTGGTCGAACTGCACCTCGACGGCCGCCGCCTGGACTACCTCCAACTCGTCAACGGCCGCCCCGCCGAACCCGGCCCACGGACCCTGATCACGAACATCCAGAGGCGGTGAAGTGATGACCGCAGCACTGCACCTGGTCCGACACGACCACGATTCGCGCCGACTGCCCGACGGCGGGGTCCAACCACCGCCACCGCAACGGCGCGCACCCCTCAGAGACGAACCACTCCCCATCACTGGGCCTTTCCCGCCGCTGTGGGCGGTCCTCGGAGCCCACGGCGGTGCAGGAACGACGACGCTGGCACGCTGGTGGGCTCCCGCAGCCGACAGCGGTCTGGCCTGGCCCGCCTCGCCGCGCACGACCCAACAGGTGATCATCGCCGCACGGGTATGCATGTCCGGCCTCGCCGCGGCGGCCGACCGCCTGCGCGAATGGCACGCCGGACTCGCCCCCGACGGCGTCGAGGTCATCGGGCTGGTACTGACTCCCACCCGCCCCGGCGCCGTGCCCGCGCCGGTCCGCCGCTACCGCAGCATCGTCACCGACTTGATCGAGGACGTCTACGACATCGCCTGGCACGACCAGCTTCTCACCCTGGAATCGGGCGACTTGGCGCAGTTCACCCCCGGCGACCCACCACCCCCACGGCGCCTCCGACTCCACACCAACGTGCCCCCCGATGTCCACCAAGCCGGTTCCGACATCCTCCAACGGCTCGCTGTCGCGAAGAAAACCCTTGCACACAAACATGTTTCGGAGAAGAAGCCATGACAGTCGCGCACACAATGCTGAGCGAGCTGAACGAAGCATTCGCATTCCTCGCGCAAGACACCATCGACCCGGGCGAGATCAAACCGGTGTCCCCACCCGGATCGAACCGCTTGATCACCCTCGTCAACTGGCTCCGGTATCTGGTCAACCTCGCCGGCATCGCCGCCATCATCTACGGCGGCGGAAGGTTTGGCTGGGAACGATTCCACGGCGGCACCGTGGAATCGCCGAAGATCATCTCCGCCGCCATCATCGGCGGGGTCGTGGCGGCAATGTCCGCGCGGATCATGGGCGAAGTGGTGGCCCCCGAATGAGCCCGACACCACATCGCCACGAATCCGCCGGCCGAGCCGGCACGGAACCTGTTCTCGTGCAGCAAATTACGCGTCGGCCGGGTTGTGCACCTGGTGAAGCTCCGGACTGGACGGCCCAGGACAGAGGTGTGGGCTGCGTGCACCGATCAGGCGCCACGAACGCACCAGCGACCGTGGTGTACCTCCAGCGCGGCGATTTGCGGTCCTGGCACCCGATCACGACCGGGCTGCACGCACGCCTCGGCGGAGGGATCGCACAGATCAGCTACCACCGGCACGAGCCCGGCCCTCGACGAACCAACCGCGGCAACGGCCCCCAATACCGGCCGGGGCCTGCCGATATCGACGAAGTCGTGGCTGCGGCCGCGGGGTCGATCATCCTGGTCGCGACCGGGCCGATGTGCGCGCTGGCGCAGTCCTGGGCCGCTGCCCGATGCCGCGGCGACGCGCAGGCCGTCAGCGGCATCGTGATGCTGAACCCGCAGAGCTGGACACCGGGTGCGCTACGTGCTGGGGGCGAGGTAGGACCACAACCCCGCAGCGGCGGAACGACTTTCGCCGCCCCGGAGGTGGCGGTGCTGCGCGAGATACCGACGTGGGTCATGGCCGGCGCAGCTGCCGGAGCCACGGCGCGCGGGTACGCCAGCGGGCTCGCGGCATCGCTGTGGGCCGACTACATCACGGTCCCCGAATCCGGGACCGCGGTCGAGGTCAGCCACCCCAGCCGGGTCGTCGACACGATCCTGACCGCCCTGGACGTGGCCTATCGCAGCCACCGCTACGGAAGCCCGACATGACCACACCGATGCCCTCGAACGTGATCGAACCCTTGATGGAACTGCTCGGCTACCTGTGCTGGCTGGTTCTGCTGCTCTGTATCGCCCGCGCCATCTGGATCGCCGGGCAACTGGCGGTCCGGGTCTATCGCGACGAAGCGATCGAAGGATTCGTCGGTGCGCTCGCGGCCGCTGCCCTTACCGGATCGGCCAGCGGAATCGCCATCGCGGTCCTACCGACACAGTGATGAGGAGCCCAGACGTGAAAGTGCCACGTACACAATCGATCACTAACGACCCTACCGTGAACAGGCTAGCGGTCCTGGCGTGCTGCGGCCCGATCGCGGCCACAGCGCTGCTGGGCTGCGACGCGGCCACGGCGCCCTCGACGGCGACGCCGACCGCGACCTGGGCGACGAGGACGCCGCCCACCGGCACCTACTGGCAGCGCTACCAAGGCATCGACCTACCGGTGACCGATCAGGGACCTCGCCGAGTGATCGACCCGATCGTTAGCGGGTTCGATCGCAACCCCGCCGGAGCGGCGGTGGCCGCGATCCACGCCAGCGTCCGGATGTCGGTCGCCAGCGATCGCGACTGGGCCCAGGTCGGGCAGCAGATGCTCGTCGCCGGTTCCGGACGCGACCAATGGGCGATACTGCGCGCCCAGATTTCGATCACCGAGCCCGTCCGCGAGGGCGCACCGGTGATCCTCGGCTACCAGATCACCCGCTACACCCTCGACGCCGCTGACGTCGAGATCTACAGCCGCCACAGCGACGACTCGATCACCGGACACCGCACCCAGGTCGTGTGGCGAGGCGACGGGTGGCGACTGCTCATGCCCGAGCGCCCTGACCACGCCACCGTCGCAGCGGTCACCACGCCACCAGCCGACATGGTCATCCTCCCTCGGCCATAAACCAGAGGACTCAGAAACATGAAAGGCACTCGCTCCTACCGGCTCGCCGCCGGACTGCTCACCGTCATCGCCCTCATCGTGGCGGGCGCGTTCGCGATGACCATGAACCGCGACGAACCCCGCGAGCAGCTAGCTGATTCAGCAACGACGACTGCGGAGCCGCCCACCAGAACCGACATCGCACCGTCCTCGCGGGCACCGCGGCCACCCGCGGTGGACCTCTACGGTGCGCGGCTCGAGGTGGTCGACACCGACAGCGGAACAGCGCTGGCGCAGAACCCCGCTGACCGGATCGACCCCGCACGCCCGGACTACGTGACCGCTACACCGGCCCGGCTCGAGTGGCAGCGAGGCTGGGGCGGGGCCGCGCTACCGATGTCGGGTGCGGACGGTCCCACCCGGATCGAGGAAGGCGTTGCGACCGGGTTCGCGCGCACGCCGCAAGGGGCTGTGTTGGCCGCGCTCGACGCCGCCGCGCGGGCGTTGGCAGCACCGGAGGGGGTCTGGGAACAAGTTGTGCAGCAACGTTTCTACGGGGAGGCGAAGCTGACCGACCGGCTCGTCGCCCGCTACAGCCTCGCGCGAGCACGAACTCCTGACGCCGCCCGCTTCGTCGTCGTACCCGACGGCGTGCGGCTGCTGCCCGGCTACGACGGGGAGCTGGCGGTGATAGAGGCCGCCACCCGCGACGGCAGCGGCGGCTACAGCGTGTCGAGCTGGGCGATGGTGTGGATCGGCGGCGACTGGCGCGTCCGCATCCCCGACAACATCGAAACGCTCTGGGCTCCACCACGTCACATCACGAACTTGACCGGTTTCGGTGTGTGGAAGGGCAGCCCGCGATGACCGCCCGGGAACAAATCATCCCCTTCTGCGACATCCCTGGCCTGGCCGGCGCTGCCTGCGCGGCCCAAGAAATCCCTGGAGCAGTAGCGAAATCGGCGCTGGACGACCTCACCGAGTGGATGGGTGAGGCATTTGCCTGGCTTTTGACACATGCACTGGCGTGGTGGACACAGTTCCCGTCGCCAGAGCTGGCGACCAGCGAGGGCGGGTTGGCGCCGGTACTCGACGATATCCGCTCCTACACCAGCCAACTCCAAGTGCTGATGCTGATCGCGGGCCTGCTGTTCGCTGGTGCACGGTTGACGCTGGCCCAGCGCGGCGGACTCGCGGGCGAGGCGCAAGAGACGGTCCTCATGCTGGCGCGGGCGATCCTGGCGTCGATGGCGTTTGCCACCGTGATCACCGCAGGCACTCGTGCCGGTGACGCGTTCGCCGAATGGGTGATCTACGACGTCACGAGCAGCGACGTGGAAGCGTTCGGCACGGGATTCGTGCGCGGATTTCTCGCGGCAACCGGTGGGATGAATCCGGGTGCGCTGTTCCTGCTCTTCGCGGCATGCGCGATCAGCATGCTGGTGCAGTTGGTGATGCTGGTGGTGCGCCAGGCGTTGCTGATCGTGGTCGTGGCGGTGCTGCCGATCGCCGCCGCGTCTTCAGGCACCGGCCCCGGTTCCCAGGCCTACAAGCGGCTGCTGGCCTGGTCTTTGGCGGCTGTGTTGTGGAAGCCGGTGGGCTCACTTGTGTACGCGATGGCGTTCACCGCGGCGGGGGATCCGCAAGACAGCAACATGGCGTTGCTGGGGCTGATCCTGCTGGCGATGTCGGTGATCGTGCTGCCCGCGCTGATCCGGCTGGTGGCGCCAGCGGTGGCGACGCTGGGCGGTGGCGGTGGTGCGGCGGCGACCGTGGCTGGTGGTTTGATCGGGGTCGGGATGGCTGGCGCGTCGGCGCGTCGTGAGGGCCGTCGGGTCGGACAAGCGGGTGCAGGCGGCGGCGGCCAAGGCGCAGCTCCCCCGCCACCACCGCTCGGTGGCGGGGCAGGCGGAGGCGGAGGCCGACCAATGCCTAGCGGTGGCGCAGGCAGTTCTACCAGTGGCTCCGGGGCTGGCTTGGGCAAAGGATCTGGTGGCGGCGGCGCATCGCCACAGCAGGCGCCTAGCGTGCCACCGGCCGGGGCAGGGGGCAAGGCCGCAGCAGCGGCGTCGGCAGCGCCGCAGCTGGCGAAAGGCGCCAGCTCCCTGGCCGGATCGCAGGGGAGCCGACCGGCTGCTTCGGGGCCCGACCAGGCGCAGCCGGGGTCGCTGGAGGTGCGGCGATGAGTACCCGCATGTACGGGCGGTGGGAAAAGCCGCGCAGCGCCGGGTTTTTCGGCCTCACATGGGGCGTATCGATGCTCGGGCTCGGGCTGATCGTCGCGATCATGGTCGCCTTCATGGTGTGGCAGTCGCTGTCGGTGGCCGGTGCGGTGGCCGTGGCGGCGGCGGTGGTGTTCGTGCCGATGGCCGTCACCTACCGCGGCCGCACCGGCTGGGAACTCGTGGCGTTGCACGGCCAGTACGCGCTGGCACGCGCGGCCGGGGAGACCATCTATCGCGCAGGCCGCTTCTCGCGTCTGCCCGGACGGGCGAAACTCCCTGGGCTGCTGGCGGATTCGCGGCTGAGTGAATACGAGACGGCAGGTGGGCGGCGGTTCGCGATGCTGCACATCCGCCGCAGCGACCATTACGCGGTAGTGCTGCGGGTGATGCCGCGCGGTCAGGAGTTGGTGGACCAGTCGGCCATCGATACCTGGGTGGAGGAGTACGGACATTTCCTCGCGGCGCAAAGCCGCAGCGGCGAGGTTGTCGCGGTCACCGCGGTGCTGGAAAGCGTGGTGGAGACCCGGCTGCGCCAGCAGCGGGAAGTGACCGAACTCGTGCGCCGCGACGCGCCGGACTACGCCCAAGCGGTGATGCGCGAAGCGGCCGCCGACACCGGCGGTTCCGGGGTGCGGGTGGAAGCGCGAATCGCGGTCACCTACCGACCGATCGGGCGAGGCCGCATCCGTCGCGACGAAGCCGAGCAGGCCCGCGAAATCGGACGCCGCCTGCAAACGGTCGTCTCGCAACTCGCGCGCGCAGGCCTGCCCGCGACACCGATGCGAGCGGGGGAACTGATGGCGCTGGTCCGCTCCCGCTACGACCTGGCTTCTCAGCGTGATGTCGAACTGGCCGGAGAGTCGATCACCGACACCCAGAGCTGGGGCAGTGTCGGCCCAGTCGCGCACGAGGACCGCTGGGACCACCTCATCCACGACGGGGGACGCTCGATCACCTGGGAGATGGACGGGGCCCCGCGAGGCGCGGTCAACGAGCGGGTCCTCGACGAACTCTTGCGACCGCGGCTCGACGTGCCCCGCAAACGAGTCGCCATCTTCTACCGCCTGCACTCAGCGGCCGAGGCAACCACCTTGGTGGACAACGATTTCCGTGACGCGATCGCCGCTGAGCAGACCGAACGGGGGATCGCCAGCGCCTCGGCGCGGATCCGGGTCACCAACACCCAGGCATCCCGGGAGGAGCAGGCACGAGGCGCCGGGCTGACACGGGTGGGGCTGCTGGTGACCGTGACCGACCGCCTCAACGCCGACATGCCGGGAATCGAGGCATCGCTGCGGGGAATGACCGCAGCCAGCCGGCTGGGGGTGCGCCGCTGCTACGCCACGCAAGCCAGCACGTTCGCCGCGTCGCTGGGCATCGGTGTGGTCCTGCCCGAGCATGCGTCCATCCCGAAGCGGGTCACAGCATGAAACAACCACGCAGGCAACGGGTTCAGCGTACGACCGTGGTAGGCGGGGTGCGGGTGCTGTCCGAGGACGCGCGCGCGAGCATGGAGGCAGCGGCCCGCCGTGGGGGAGTGCGCGGCTGGTGGGCGCGGCTGATGTTGTCCAGCGACGACCATCGCCGCGCCAACGCCGCCCGCCGCGCCGACTCCGACGAGGACACCTCGGTAGAAGGCAGCGAGGTCGCGGCACCGCGGCTGACCGACCGCGGCTATCGGGGCCGGGGAGGCGGCCGCGCGTCGGTGGTGGCGGCGACACCGGAGTGGCGGGCCACCACCACCCAAGTGGCCGGGCTGTGGCCGTTCGCGGTTGGTGCGTCGGCCCCGATCGTGGGAACCCCCATCGGCACCCACTACGTCACCGGCGCGCCGGTCCATTTCGACCCGATGAGCTGGTTCTTGAAGCGGATCATCACCGCACCGACCGCTTTTGTCTTGGCGCTCAACGGTTTCGGAAAATCCTCGCTGATCAGGCGGATCATCACCGGCCGGGTCGCGGCCGGGGACACGGTGCTGGCCGTCGGGGACACCAAACCCGACTACCGCGAACTGGTGCACGTGCTCGGCGGGCAGGTGATCTCGGTTGGGTACGGGCAGTCGGTGATCAATCCACTCGACGTCGGCGCGCTGGGGCAGGTGATCAGCGAACTCGACGATCCAGCGCACCGCCGCCAAATCGCCGCCCGCGTGCAGGCGGCCCAAGTGACCATCGTCGCCGGGCTCATCGAGCTAGTGCGCGGCGCGCGGGTGGCCGACTACGAAGAGGTGCTGCTCGCCGCCGCGCTGAGGGTGCTCTACGACCCGGACGGCGGCGGCTTCACCCACCGGCGACCGCCGGTTCTGTCGGATCTACTGACCGTCATCAGCACCGGCAGCGACAGCTTGGCCGCCTACGCCGAGGAAGACAGCGCCGCCGCCTACCGCGAAACAACCAAGCCTCTACGCCGGTCGCTGCGCGCCCTCATCCAGGGCCCGTTCGGAGAGGTGTTCGACGGACCATCCAGCGTTCCGCTGGACTTGACGCGCCCGGCTGTATGCATCGACGTATCCGGCGTGCCCGAGGGCGACACCAAACTCTTGGCCGCGGTGCTGATGGTGTGCTGGTCGACCGGGTTCGGTGCGATCGCCGCCGCGCATACCCGCTCCGACGCTGGACTTGCCCCGCCACGGTTGTTCGGGCTGGTCATGGACGAGATCTGGCGGGTGCTGTCCGCGGGCGGGGACTACATGGTCGATCGGGTCGACGCCCTGACCCGGCTGCAACGTGAGCTTGGCACCTGGCTGATCATGTGCAGCCACACCCTGCGAGATCTCCAATCGTTCAACAGCGCCTCCTCCCAGGCCAAGGGCATCGGGCTGTTCGACCGGGCACGGGCGAAGATCATCGGACCGGTCGGACCGGACGAGATCGACCGCATCCGCGGATCGATCGGAATCACCGAAACCGCGAAACTACTCGTCACCTCCTGGGCCGCGCCCCGGCCACCCGGTGAGGACGACTTCGCGGGCGGCTATGACGACACCCCACCCGGCATGGGCTGCTTTTTGATCATGACCGGCGAATCGTCGGCCGATGCCGCCGGTATCCCGGTGCATCTCGAATTCACCGCCAGCGAACGTCGCGCCGAAATCCACAACACAAACCGCCGGTTCGACCACGAACTGCGTCGCCTCCCCGGGCAGGTGACCAGCGATGCCGAATGATCGACACCCCTGGCTGGTGACCGCGCTGCTGGCTCCGGTGGTGCTGATGGTCGCCCTGCTGATGGCCGTGGCGGTGCGACCGGAGGGCAGCGACTGCTCGTCGCCGGTGCGCGGCGACGAGTCTGGGATGTCCGGCGCGACAGGGCATTTGGTGGCGGGGCTTTCGGAACGGCAGCTGCAACTGGCCCGTGACGGAGTCGCGATCGGCAAACGCCGCGGGATGCCCGCCGCTGTCATCATCTCCGAACTCGCCGCTCAAGCAACAGAATCGACCTTCCGCAACCTCGCCAACCCGGTCGTCCCGGAGTCGCTGAACTATCCCCACGACGGCCTTGGCTACGACCACGACTCCGTCGGCCCCCACCAAATGCGTTACAGCGTCTGGGGTTCGGTCGGCATCGCGGCGCTGATGAACAGCGACTACCAGATCAACTGGTTTTACGACAAAACCGAAGCACTCGGCGCGGACGCCCGGGAAATGTCACCGACCGCGTTGGCCCAGGAGATTGAACGCTCCACCTACCCCGACGCCTACGCCCGCCACCTCGACCTCGCCCGCCAGCTCTACGCGAGATTCGCCGACCTCGACGTCGGCCCCATCCCGGACGACCGCGAACCGACCGAACCCCGCCCGGACGAGCGCCCGGTAATCACCGGGTGCAGCTCGCCGACCACACCACCGGATATCGTCCCCGCCAGCGACTTCGGCTTGGCGGTCATCGCGCACGCCCAGCGATGGATGGGCACATCCTACGTCTGGGGCGGTGGCGACATCCACGGACCCACCAACGGCGGATTCGACTGCAGCGGATTGACTCTGTATGCGATCTACCACGCCTCCGGCGGGCAGATACGGCTGCCGCACTACACCCAAGCCCAGCAAGACCATCCGACGGCTCGGCCCGTGCCGAACGAGCAACGCGCTCCTGGGGACTTGATCTTTTTCACCTACCCCGGAGATACCGACTCCCATCATGTCGGCGTCTATACCGGTCGCGACGAGCACGGCACCGAGATGCTCCTGCACGCGCCCCAGACGGGACAGGTCGTGACGTTGACGCCACTGAGCGCATGGGACGGCGAACGCATGGATGTGCGCCGATACGGAGGCACCAACTCTCGCGGAGATTCCGATGCCGTGTGACTCGACGACCCCCACACCTCCCAGACCCGATCCGGACCCAGGCCCGGCGGGGACGCGATCGCGCCCCGGCTCGGCATTGAACCACCCCGCCACAGCGAGGAGGAGAACACGATGACCACAACAGCACACCGTGACCTCGGGATGCGGATCGATGATCCGGCGCCCGACAAGTCAGGCCCAGATGTGGTTGGTGCACCGAAAGGGAAGCACCCGCTATGAGACTCACCAGCCCAGCCACGAAAACGGTGGTATGCCAGGAACGCCGGGATCGCCGCGGTGCGGCGCGGCAGAAGTACCCGCTGCCGGCAGCGCGCGTGGCTGGCGAGTACGCCGCCGAACTGCGGGAGCGACCTAGTACCGCCAGGATCGATGAGATCGCCCGCTCCTACGGGCTGGCCGGCGACCCGAAGCGCTACGACCGGTTCCTGAGCGAGCTGCTGCAGCGCGGTGTGGACTACGAAGGTATCCGGCAAAGTGAGCTGCTGCGTGGACGGGTCTACATTCGACTGTTCGACCGGGCGCGCACCGCGCCATCGATCACACTGTGGGTGGCGGCGATGTTCGGTCGGTTCGCCGTGTGCCGTGCCGATGGCACCGTAATCTCACGCGGCGAGATTCCAGTCCACCTACGCGGCGAGGACACCGACGACACCGTCGACACCATCCCCATCGACGACGACACCGGCGCCGACGGCATCGGTGCCGCCTACGCCGCCGCGCAAGCCGAGGCCGCCTCGATACACGCGGTCCGGCTGGCCGGAAGCGCCCGCGCCGCTACCAGATCCAGCGCGGCCAGACTGCGGCTGATCGTGGCGCGCCGCCACGGCTTGCGCGTCGCGCGGCTGCGCTACGTCGCGACCAGCGAATCGCTGGTCCTGCACCTGGTAACCGACGCCCACGGCAGCCCCGCAGCTGCCGCATGCCTGGAACCGACACCGGTGCGCTGGCAGCGAAGCGACCTGGCAGCCCTGCTGCAACCATGCCGGGGAGCATCCAGATGACAGCGCGCACAACCAGTTCAACTCCGACGCGGCATCGGCTTACCCGGGCAGCCGCGGCATCGACCGCGATCACCACCATCCTCACCGCGAGCGCGTGCACTCAACACGACCCATCCAGGGTTGACCATCCACTCACCAGCGCATCAGCCTGCGGCGCAACAACTTTCGCGCCGCCGTTTGCGGAAGTGGATCCCTGCTCGGTGCCAGCGGTGCTTACCGCCGCAGTCGGTGCGGCGTTGGAATACCAGGGCGGGGATCCCGACCAGCGGGCGGCGCTGCGGCGTGCGCGGCCACTGCTGACCGAGGAGTTCGCCGCGCTCGCCGACACTGCGGCACTGGTGTGGCTGCCGGTCCCAGTCGCGACCTGGCATCGGTGGCAGAACAAACCACCCACCACCGCAGTGCGGGTCACCGCCGACGACCATCCCCCCGACACCTCCACCCGGGCCCAGCGTGTTCTCGCCGTCACCGTCCACCCGCATGACGCGCCACCGCTGGACCTGGCCGTCTACGCCCACGTCGAACGCGACCGCGCTCCATCGAGCGCGTGGCGGCTGTCTTGGCTGGAGGTGACGCCGTGAGCGATGACCCGGCTGGTGAAGCGAGCCAGGCAGTTCGACAGGGCTTCATCCAAGGCATGCAGACCGCGCAGATGACCGCCGGAATGATCCGCGGTTTCGGCGCAGATGGGCGCTCCCGCCAGGCCCACCGACAGGCAATGGACCTGGCGCAAAGCAAAGAGCAGCGGTCGATCGTCGAGCACATGTGGCGGTTGGTCAAGTTGGGCGATGAGATACGAGCCAACGCCGAGTTGAACACCAAGCGCGGCGATGAGATCGATGAACGTCGCGCACAGAACAAGGCGAAGGCGCGGCTGGAGCGTCGGGAGATCCGTGCGCGGATGGGGCGTGGCGACAAGGATCTGATACGCCGGGATCAGGAGTCCGAGCGCAAAGAGACCCGGGACAAGGCTCTGCATGAGCCGCAGCTGGACCTGGCTAACGCGCGGGTAAGGCACGAGCAGGAACTGTTCGAGCTCGATAGAGACATCAAGACCATGCGCTTGGAGGCGGCCAAGCGCGCAGCGGGATTCAGTGATCGCCTGCAGTCCAGCCAGTCGCCGGCAGACACGGCGGCGATGCGGTCGGCGGCGGCATTCGCCGCGGCAGACGCGAGCGAAGGTTTGTCGCAGACACACGCCGGTGAGGCGGCCGCCTTCAGGGAACGGTTCGCCGAGGACACCGGGCGCGGGTTCGGCGACACCGAGTTCGCTGCAACATCGCCCACGTTCACGACCACGGCGACAGGACGAGCAGCCCGCGAGTGGTATCAGGCCGTTGACCTGGCCGCGGCGCTGACCGTGACACGGCATTTCGAGCATTTCTTCGGTGACCCCGAATTCGATGAGGAGCTCGGTCGGCCATCCGGTAGCGACCCCGAGCCGGCGCCGGGCGCAGCGACGGGGGCGGCGATCGCGTCGGCGGGTTTGACCCGCACCGACGCCACCGAGGCCGAGACCGAACCGATCGTCATCGACGTGGAACCGCTATCGGTGCTCGACGTCCCCCTGACCAGAGCGGAGCTCGAACCATGAACGAGCTGAGCTGGCGGTGATCGGGCGATGCATACCCCAACCTCCCTTCAACGACGCCTGCTGGGTGCGATTCACCATGCGGCAGAGGTGGAAGCCGACCTGCGCGGTGACCCCGAGGCAAAAGGGACCGACGTGCGGCGGGTGAGCGACCATGTCGACCGGCTCGCCGAAATCGCCGCCATGGTGGGCCTGCCCGCGCAGTGGATCCAGTACGAACGCGCGGCCGGTGCGCGCGGCTCAGGCTGGGATCCGCAGCAGGAATACCTCGGAGCCGCGCATATCGACCGCGACGCCCTCGTGCGCGGGTTCACGACCCGCATCGCCGAACTGCAGGAATGGGCGGTTCTGCAAGCCACCGCCGATGCCAGCGGCCTGCTCCGCGGAGCCGACGCGCACGAAGCGCGTGAGGCGTTCGGCCGCACCATGGGACAAGCCTGGGAGCTGGCCGGAGCGGTCGGACACGCACTCGAACTCACCGACGTCGAGGTGCGAGGAGCCTGGGACAAAGTGGGTCATCGACTCGCCCACTACAGCGATCAGCTGTCCGACTACACCCGCAGTTGCCTGCACCTGGCGTTCCACAGGGTGAGCCAAGTCGACTTTCACCGCGACGGCATCGTGTGGCTGGTCCTCAAAGAAGCGGGCGTCACCCACGAAGACGTGTCCCGGGTGATGCTGTCGACCCCGGATCAGATGATCGCCGCCGCCCGCACGTACCTCGAAAACCACTCCGGTGCAAGGGGACACATCGAAGCCGCCGAGCCCGGCCACCTGATCGGTGAAGCGATCCGGACGGCCACGAACACCGCCGCAGAAGTCGGCGCAGCACACAACGATGACTGGTCGGGCGTCGACGCGCAACCATCGACGCCCGAGCCGGGGGTGGAGCCATGAGGAGTTCGACATGACCCTCCGCGACGACATGGCCGACATGGCGAGCTGGCAGACACGACTGCTCGAGCAGATCCAGAACCTGGCCGCGGACTACCGACGCCTCGCCCTCCACGGGCCCACTGATCACGACGCGAGCGCGCACACCGTCGTCGACATGGGCTTGACACGGTGGCGCGCCGGGCTCAGCGACCGCCTCCACGAGCGTCGAGAGCTGGAAGCGCAAGCGTACGTGGTCGGCGTCCCGCCGCGGCTGGTTGATACCGCGCGTGAGCACGGCTTGGCCGGAATCCACTGGAATGACGGCGAACTGGTCCGGCTGTCGCGAACCGGTGGGCGTTCGGCGTCAAGGGATGGTGCGCTCGAGCGCATCCGCGAACAGGTGTACCAGCTGCAACGCAGTGCGATGCTCGCTGCGGCAACACCCACGAGTTGGCATGCTGGCGAGGTTGGCGTCACCGATCAGCTGACACGAAATATGCAGGGGCGCTGGCGATTAGCGGAAGCGCTCGGATTCGTGGCCTCGACCAGCGCCCCGGAACATGCCCGATTGTGGGACGACACGCGCTGGCGTTGGCAGCGGCTGGCCGAGACCACCGTCTCTGGCAGCACAGCCCTGGATCTGCACATCGAACTGGTCGCCGCCGCGCGGCCCAGCGTCGAAGAACTCGCCGACCACGCGCTGAGCCTGCTCGAAAGACGGGCGCAACTGCATGGTCGATCGGGTAGGTGGGCCGACGCACCACAGTTTTTGATCGCCGATGCCTCGGCAGCGATCACGACGCTCGCAGATCCAGGACCGCAGTGGGCAGCGACACGCGCCGCTATCGACCTCATTACCACTTCCTCCGAACCGTCGCAGGAATGGCAGGAGAGGGACGCCGATTCCTCTGCGGCACAGCAAGGTCCGTACTTCGGCCCAGATACCGAACCCGATTTCCGATAGCGACAGAAGGACAACACCACTATGCGCACCACACGAATCGGCCACCGCCAGCCAAGGGCTGGTCTGGGATGAGCGAGCTACCACAGCTGCGGGACTGGCAGTGGCGGCTCACCCGCCGCGTGTACCAGCTGCGGGTGGATTACTACAACGCTCTGTATCGGGGATACCCACAACCACGCGAAACCGACTACAGCTTCGGTGAACTCGACATCCTCAACTGGCGAGCACATTTGTGGGAGATCAACCTCGCTGACAAGGACTTGAGCGCACGTGCCGTTGGCCAAGGCGTGCCCGAGAACCTGTTGATCGACATCGACCGGCGCGCGACAACCTGCGACGTCGACCGCGAATGGATACCCGACGGGGAACCGAGCCCTGAACTCCGGACCCGCGAAGCCGCCTACGACCTGATCGCCGCCGACGCCTGGCAGTTGGCGACCATGGCCGCTGTCGAGGCCGATCACCACTACCTCGCCCGCGACCTGCCAGTGCCGCTGCGCGACCAGTTCGAGGAGAACATGAACCTGGTGCGTGAACGCGCCGTCGTCGCCGCGTCGGCGGCAGCACTCGACATCGAAGACCTGGCCGCAATGATCCCGCGAACCCCCGCCGACCTCCTGCAGGTCGTCGACCTCACCGTCAACACCTACACCATCACCGAACTGCAAGAACGGTTCCGAGTGCTGGCCTGGCCAGGAATCGCGGTGCATGCCCGCCGAGACATTACCGAGTGGGCGTCACACACAAGCCACGTCGTGAGCGACGCATCCGACACGCTGTTTCCGTCAGTCCAGCATCTGCGCGCCGCTGCGGCGGCAGCACTCGGCGAGGACCCCTCTGGCCAGGCAGTCCCGGGGGCCGACCTCGGAATTGGTCGGGACGGGCTCGATCCCGAGCCCGCCGCCGAACACGGTGTCGGCCAGAGCACCCCGCAAGCCGGATACAGCGTCGAGTAGTTCGGATGAGAAGGGAGATCAGGTGTCCAGCAATATTTTTCAGCCGATTAACGAGTACGCACACCATGGCGCCGCCTATCAACCACTTGGCTGTGGCGCGGCTGTCCGGAGTAGATCGCTATGAGTGACCATGACCAGTGGCCGGGCTGGAAGCAACGCCTACTGGCCGCCTACCAGAACACGATCGTGATCGCCAGCAACGTTGCCTTCACCCGTTATCCAGATACCACGCAGCCGGGCTATCGCCCGGAGGCGTACGAGGCGTGGGTAGCAGAGCTCAATGGCCTGCTCCGACATCGTGATGCGCTGCGCCAGATCGGCTTGTCGGTGGGGATTCCCGTTGCGGCGTTCGAGCGCGCCGAGTGGTATGGGATGCGTGGCGTGCCGTGGGAAGAGCTGCATGGGACGGTGATCACGCCCGGTGAGTCGATAGAGCGGATCGGGATCGTCGACGAGATCGTGCGCGATGTCGGAGATCTCACACAGATGGCGATACTGGCCGCCGAGCACGCCGTCGAGCCGTTCCCGAGCGGGAGTTCGGACATCGTGGCCGGTTTGGCGGCGAACATGCAGATCATGTGGTCGCAGGTCAACGCGGCGATGCGAGACATCGGACTGAGTGTGGCCGAGCGAGACTCGCTGTGGCAACGCGATGGCGCAAGCCTCGCGACAGCGATCGAAGTCCTCACGACGACCTCGACCCGCTCCGAACGCGAAACACAGTGGGCGATCTTCAGCCACCCCGAGGACATCGGCGATCGCGACGACAGCAGGTCGAGCACCGCGGCGAACGAACATATCCCCACCCGAGCACTGGTGGAGGAAGCCACGCGAGCGTGGCGGGACTACCGCTATGGGCCCCAGCACGATCCCGTTGAGACAGCGGCCAACCGTATGACCTTGCCCATGGGCGCCATGTGGCTGTCAGAGCCGGATCCGGTGCCAGAGGACCAGGACCCGAATGCCGCCGCTGGTCCCGACGTGCCGGACCGGCGGCCGGACCCCTCGGCCGGTTTCGAGCTGTGAGGGGGCGGTGATGGCCGAATCCGAACAGCCGATCGCGCAGTGGCAGGCACAGCTACTGCGAACGGTGATGCATTGGGCGCGAGTCGAAGCAGCCGAACTGGCTAGCGGCGCACAGAAGTATGACCTGGCGGCCGACGCCGAGTACCCGGCGTTTGTCATCTTCGCCGCCAATCTCGATGCGATCCGCACCCAGCGCGAGAACGCCGAAGCCATGGCTGTCGAGGCAGGTATCGACGCCGCATGGGTCCGGGATGTCCGTGAGGCTGCACTGAGTGGATCGGCACAGCTACCAGCTCCGATGATCGTGCCGGATCGCTTGTCGCGCACCAACGATGTCGAAAGGTTCATCGCTGATTTGCTGCTGGTCGATCTGCATCAGCTCGAACGGATGGTCGTAGTCACCGCGGCGATCGAAGACCGCCAGGCCACGGGGCGATGGAGCATGACGTTCGGTCCGGAGAAGGTACAGCAGTTCACGGACAACCTGGTGTTGCGACATCAGCGTGTTCAAGCGCATGCCCACGGTGCGGCGATTACCGCCGCGGAGGGAGAGCGGCTGTGGGGCAGCGCAGCGCAGGCGGTGCGCCGCCAACACGCGGTGTGGGCGCTCGCGGCCACTGAAACCGACTTGGCCGCATCCTATTTGACATTCGCCAGGATCACTCCAGAACGGCCGGTCCCGCCGTATATCGACATCGACCCGGTGACCGGAGCTCCGTTGCGTAGGGCTCAGTCCCTCTTGCCGAGTCCGGCGGCGATGCTGGTCGAGGCCCGCGCCACCTTGCGTGCGGAGTTCGTCACCGCAGCACTCGCCGACAGCACGCCCGACGCCGGCCTCGACACCGGTGTCGCGATCACGGCGGCACTTCCCTCGATGCACAGCGGCAACATCGCCGCGGACCAGGTCTCGCTGCCGGAGCCCAATCCGGACAGAGGCCCCGACCAGGAGCACGACATGGGCCCGTAGCCGCACGCAGAGGCATCGGACTCCACACCCCTCAGCGGTGTGGAGCGGCAAACAGCAGCATTGCAGCAATTCTCAATGGTGACCATCGTTCACACCGGCTACGGGTAAGAGCCGGGATGCTCGCCCCGACAGGCGCAAGGGACCTCCATCCGCCCCCGCACAACGCGGTGAGCGGCTCTCGTTTACAACGGAGGTCGGCCACGTGAGTGCACGATCCGATTCCTCGGCGACCCAGGCGTTCGCCGAAGAAGTAGCCGAGGCTGATGTTCGTTCCGCCTTCACTCAGCACCTGAGGCTGCGGGAGATCGCCCGCTTCGCCGAAAGCGCCGAACAAGCCGCGGATATGGAATCGGCCTCGCGGGCGCTGGCGAAACGTTACGGCACCCATCCGGTGTGGGACGAACTGTCCGGGGCGTTCGCGGTATGGCGAACCAACCCCGCGTGGGCCGCACGGATGTTGGCTGCGGTCGAGGCCGCGGCAGCCGGGGTTCCTGATGCCGCAGCAGCGATGCTGCGCAGCCTGCGCCAGGCTGCCGAGATCACCGGCAGGCGCGATCCGGTCATCGAGAACAACGGTCAGGATGCGGCGCGATGGCGCCCTCCACCGTCGCGCAGCATCGGTGCCGCCACCGGCCAAGAGTCGGGGAAAGTGTTGGACCGCCTTTTCGGGCCCGACAGCACCTCGCTCGATATGGACGCAGTCGAGGCGATCATCGCCACCACCGACGAGCTGCTGGACGAACAAGACGACCAGGGAGACCGCTCGAGCGGCCGCGATGACCCGATACGACAGGTGGATCCCGCGAAGCGCAGCACTCCGGTCGCCGTCGAAGGCGACAGCCGAGATCGCGAACTGGCCGCCCGCCTGTCCGCACTGCGGGTCCTGCGTGACGTGGTGGCGGAGCACACCCGGCTGGCGGAGAACTGGGATCGGGATCCGCGCCACGAGCAGGAGCACATTGGACGTCTCGAGTCGCTGATGGACGACGTACGCACGGCCAAACAGCTGGCCGCCGCGGCCGGTGCCAGCGAAGAGGATCTGCACGCCGTCTACCGTGGCGCACTCACCGGGACCCGCTGGTCAGAACTTGCCACCCACCTCACCGTCGCAGGGAATCGACTCGACCTGCCTAGCGTGCCGGCGGGCTTGGAGACCACCGCCGCGGCTGTACCGGACCGCGCGCCGCCGGGCCACTCGATCGGTGCCGCGATCGGTGCCGCTCTGCCTCCCGAAGCCAATATCGACGGGTGGTCGCCCGAGCCGGACCCGCCGATGACCGTCCCCGATCCCGACTCGCTCGGCTACGGCGCTGATGACTGAAACCAACTGTGGCTCAACGTAATCAACCGCAACTATGGAGGTGTCGCGATGTTCGCGTCCCGAGAAACCCGCCGCCGCACCAAAGGCGGACTCAGTGAGGAAACCACGCTCCTGCCGTTGACCGGCGTGCTGATTGCGCTGATCGCCGGTGGATGGGTAGCGCTCACGATCGGCAGCTGGCTGGCCGGACTCCCGGCGACCGGCGACCCGGTCTCCGCGCTCCTGGATGCCGCACTCGGGACCAGACCTTGGCCATGGCAGTCCAGCGTCATCGCCGTGATCCTGCTGGCCGCTGCAACGGTCACGGGGCGGGGATTGTGGCGATCGGTCAGCGGTGTAAGCGAGGTCGACGCCGCCGCGCGGACCATGGCGCGCCCCTCCACGATCACTCTGGCCCGCGAAGCTGACAACCTCGCCGCCAACAAACGGCTGTTGGCGGCCGCACCGCCCGACATGCAGACCAAGCCGGGCCCGTTCCTGGGGGAGACGGTCGTCGGCAGGGTCGGGCTGTATCTGCCTGCAGAACTGGGATGCACCATCTGCGCGGGAACCCGTACCGGCAAAACGATGGTGTGGGCGATCCCGTTCCTACTGGATGCGTGGGGGCCGAGCTTGGCCACGAGCAACAAGCCCGACCTGTACCGGCACACCCTGGCCGAGCGAGAACGACGCGGCCGGATCTGGCTGTGCGACCTGCAAGCAGTGACTGGCACAGCGCAACTCGGGTTCTGGGTGAACCTGCTCGCCTCGGTTGACACCCTGCCCGCGGCCCGCAAGCTGGCCAGCTTCTTCATCTCCGCATCCTCGGGGACAGCAGCTCAGGCCGCCAATGCCCGCGTCGACTCCTACTTCGACGGCGGCGCACAAGAATTGCTGAGCTTGTATTTGCTGGCGGCGGCGAGCGCGCGCGGAGATCTGCTGCACGTCGCGGAATGGCTTGGCAGAGACCAGGATCAGACGCCTGTGCTGATCCTGCGTCACGCCGGGCACGACCGCGCCGCTGACCGGGTCCTGGAATCGCAAGCGCTCTACGCCCGCCAGCGGGACGGCCTCTACGACATGGCCCGCCGATTCCTGAACACGCTATCGGATGAGGGGTATGCGCGGTTGGTTACCCCGCCGCGGCGTCGGCGCCTGCGGGCACGGGAAGCTGACCTGCCTGGCACGGGGACGACGAGGATCGTTGTGGATTCCGAGCTCGACGACGAAGTTGTTCACTCGCTGCCGGAGTTCAAGCCGGTCGAATTCGTGCGATCCGACGGCGACACCCTGTATGCGCTGTCGATGAGCGGCGCCGACAGCGCCACTCCGCTGACCGCGGCGCTAGTCGGACAGATTCTTGAAGCTGGACTACAGATCGCGCGAGCCCGCCCCGACGGGCGGCTACGCATCCCGCTGACCGCCGTGCTCGACGAAGCCGCGAACTGCGCCCGCATCGGTGAACTCCCGTCCTACTACACCTACGCCGGTGGCTGTGGAATCATGCTGATCACAATTCTGCAGGTCATCGAACAAGGCGAAGACCTCTGGGGTGTCAACGGATTGCGCACGATGCGCGCCCAGTCGATCGAGATCTACGGTGGGGGCATCGCCGTACTCGACTACCTCGAGCAGTGGTCGAAATTCACCGGGGACCATGACGTCGCCGACAGGTCCCGTAGCCGCGGACCCGGAGGCGTTCAGCGCAGCCTCAGCTGGCGCGCCGAACCGATCCTCTCCGTCGCCGAACTGGCGGCGCTCCCGAAAGACCGAGCACTGGTCCGGCTTCCCGGGCACAAACCACTGCTGGTGCGCAAACGCTGGTGGACCGACAGCCAACACGCCGGGGTCATTACCGAATCGCTGGCCCGATTCGAAAACCAACCCGACCCCGAGGAGGCCACCACATTGTCTGTCGCGGACACAGCCGACACCGACAGCGAAGGAGACAGCGGGGAAGGGGAGCGGGGATGGTAAGCACCGCGCGGACGGGGTCCGGGCGCGGTGGCGCTGCTACCGCACCGCAGTTCCGGGATTTCGTGCAGTTCGCCGAGCAGTGGTTGCTGCCGATGATCAACGTCCGTCTCGCCGAGGCCCGCCGCGAGCAAACCTACACCTGGTGCACCCAATGGTGGGCGCATCGTCCCGTGGCGGTCCGGATCGCGCACCTGCACACCGCATTCGAAGCCACCCGACGGTCCCGCGCCGGATCGGCAATGAGCAGCTACCTGTCCGGCCACGTCGACGCCCACTTCCGCACCATCCTGGACGCCGCCAACGGACCACTACACCGCTGCACCCGCGCGGTCCACGTCCCACTGGCGTCACTGCCCTTCGACCCCGTCCCGTTCAACTACTTCGGGACTGCCCTGGCCCCGCCACCTCGTCAGCCCGCACCCGCCACAGCGGACCCCGACACCGACAGTGGAGGCGACGACAGCGAGCGGAAGCCGCCACCACCACGATTCGGTGATTTCGTGCAGTTCGTCGAGCAGTGGCTGTTGCCTACGACCGCCGTCCGGATCGCCGCCAACTCCCGAGAAGGCCAGTACACCTGGTGTCAACGATGGTGGGAACACCGCGCCGTGGCAATACGATTCGCCGCACTACATCGAGGATTCGAAGCCGCACTGCGCGCCGAGGACAAGACCGCGATGTCGGGCTACATCGTCCGCCACCTCGACCCCCACCTCCGGTCGATCCTCGACGCCGCCAACGGACCCCTACACCGCTGCCGACCTGACGAACACGTCAGTGTGCCGGGCCTGCCGTTCAGCACACCTCCACGCGACTGGTTCGCAACGCCCGGAATCGCGACTCCCACCGAGGATCTCGGGTTCGGCCCCGACTTCCGCGCCCTGCGGGCAGTCGACCAATAGCTGAAACGAGGACGAGGAGCCAAATTCGATGAAACGTCCTGCACAGCCCCCAGAGCGACGCACAGTCCTGTCGCCTTGGCGGGCCGAAGGCTACGACACCGCGCTCGCAATCAGCCGATTGCTGCTGGGGCAGCAGCGCACCGCCGAGGTGGGCGATGGATGACTGGATGCGCCGAGCCCGTGACCTGCTGATGCGGTTCGGGCGATGGGTGATGTTCGACGACCTGAAGTCGCGCGGCCCAGACGGCTCGCTGGCCGACGACGATGCGGTGCTGATGACGACGTTGCCGCCCGAGAAATGGCCGCACCACCTGCGTGCCAAACCCTCCGCCAATGCCAAGCCGCTCTCACCACCATCGACTGCGTCGAACGATCACGACGGCGATCGCGACAAAGGCGGAGCGCAGTTGCGTGATGGCAATCCCACGGTGCGAGGCGCTCTTTCGGCCGCGAATCTACTCGACGCGCCAGCCACGACGGTCGATCGGGGCCAAGGACAGGCAGCGCAGGAACGGGAGATCGACGACGGCGCCGGGGCCGCACCGCCGGACGACTCACCCGAGATCGCAGAGGGTGAGGGCCTGCTGTGACCAGCTCGAGAGTCTTCACCGAGATCGACGAATGCGACGCCTGCCCGCTGTTGAACTAACCGGCGCGCATCTGCCCACCTCAGCCCACGCTGATGGGTGATGCCCCGCGCCTCGCCGGTGCGCTGGTGACCCATTCTCCGACTGAAAAGGAGCCTCACTGATGCGTAAACCAACCGCGTTGGAAAAGAAGGTGTTGCAGACACTGCAGGATCTGACCGCGGAGAACACCGCTATCAGCGCTTCCGGCCGAGAGCCCGTGCCCACCGCGACCGAACCCCAGCTGTCGGTGACGAGAGAGGAGTGGGACGACCGGGTGGCGATGGCCGAAGCGCTGAAGCAGGCCGCACTCGCCGGGGGAATCCCCTCATCGTGGGTCGCGCACGTCACCGAGCGCGGCGAAAAGGGACGCTACTGGCATCCGGATTTGTGGTTGCGGCCCGCAGAACAACCGGTCGATCGCGCTCAGATACTGGCCGGTCTGCGCGCCGACGCAGACCTTCTGCGGTCGATCACGGGACTGCAGGCTGCCGCATGGCATTTCGACCTGCACCGCGCCGACGAGGAGACCTCCAGCACGGTGGATCTCGTGATGGATCTGATGTGGCAGCGCATGGTGTCGGTGGCCCGCCTGGCCGCAGTCACGGCCCAGGAAGCTCGAGGAGTCTGGGGTGATGCCCAAACCTGGGCGCGCAGTGCCGTCACCGACCTCGGTGCCCTGGACCGCGCCCGCGTCGCCGCTGCGTGGAGTGAAGCGGCGAGGCTGAACGCTTGGAGCTACGGCTGGCAAGCCATCGGCCTGGCCGAGGCCGGTGTGAAACCCAAAGCCCTCCAGCGGTTCACCCCACCACCGAAGCCGACCGACCTTGTCGAACTCATCCAGGATGAACTCGCTGTAACCGGCACTGGTGCCGGCACCGCGATCGCCGCGGCCAACCTTACTCGAGCTCCCGCTGCTGGCGTCGAAAGCGACAGCGGTGCAGCCTTGTTCAGCGACAGCTCCGGCAGCGCGGAAGCCGGCACGGACACCTACGCCGAATACGCGGACTGGCCGACTGAGCCGACATTCAGCGACACCGACGGGCGGTCGCTGTGATCCGCGAACAGACACCCGAACTCGGCAGAGGCCTGAGACCGCGAGACGACGACGCCATAGTGAGCGACGCCCATGAGTAGGGGAAGCGTCGCGTCGTCGGTGCGAGGCCGCGATCTGCCGATCCGGCAGGCTACCGCGCTACGTCGCGTCCAAGACCTAGCCGCCGACGCCGCGCGGGTGCGGAAGACGATCGAAACCGCGGAGGCGACCAATCCGCGGGCCGCCGCGCAACTCGACCGAACCGTCCATGCCCGCCAAGAAGCCGAGTACGACGCGGTGCGGGCCGGGGCACCGCGTGCATGGATCGCTCTGGCACGGGAGTGGGGCCGCACCGGCCGGTGCTGGTCGCAGCGCAATATGTTCCCACCGATGCCGTGGGACCCACAGCGGCAGACACCGTCGCGGATCAGCACCGACCGCGGCTCGATGATCGAGATGGTCGCACTCACCGTCGTCCGCGAGCATCGCCTCGCTGCCCGAGGCATCACCACCGAACCCGATCCCGCTGCAGCTGAAGGGCTTCGCCGCAACCTCAACGCGCTGTGGAGCCGTGCCCACATCAGCGCTGCTGTGCAGGCCATGCACGCCGGACGCGAGCGGCCGCCCCCATGGCGGATTAGCGACGGGACATGGCGAGCTGCGATCGAGAAGTACCGCGACTACAACCTCCAAGACCTCGACGCGCTCTGGCGCGACTACACCACCCCACGCATCGCCGATCGTGTCCGCAACTCGATGGCAAGCCTGCGACGCGCTGCACGCGCCGCGGCGGTCCCACCACTTGGACAAGATCCGTCGCCGGCCAACGTCTTGTTCGGGCGAGCACGCTACATTGCTTACGAGACCTTGTCCTCGCCAACCGAAGACGGTATCGGCACCGCGAACGCCATCCACGCCGCGTGGCTCGGCCCCGACACCTGCACCGCGTGGGACGAACCCGAAATACCGGACACCGAAACGTCCCAAACCGGCGTGCACTACGAATGCGCATCAGGCGCGGAGCGCTGACTCCGCAGCATCTGCCGTTGGCCCTGCGGGGCGAGCGGCCGCCCCGCGACACCACGCCCCAGGACGTCCGCCGCTGCCGATGTGCGGACGATCTCGGACTGCCACCCAGCCGGATGGTCGAAGCATCGTAGAAGCGCTGGCTCGCCAGTCCTCATCAGGACCCGCGTTCTGCGGATCCACGCGTGTGGCTACGTGGTGAATTTCGACGTCGATCATCGGTGAACCACGACGTGTCACCAGCTAGCGTGTTCCCACGCTCGGGCGCGTCCGCCGAACGCGCGGAAATGGCGATTTCACGTTGTGTCAGCTGCGCTCAAGCCAAGACGTCAGTCAGCCGGGCGATACGCCGGATACGGATCGAAGAAGGAGATCCCAGGTCTGGGGCAGCGCAGATTCGAGGCTGCGCCCTCGCCAAGCAGAACCCGGGTAGAGCAGATACCGCGTCGCGATTCGCTGCCAGCCACTACACCGAGGCGAGCACCACACCCGTTGGTGGCGGCAGTAGCCCCGGTGATGCCCGTTCTGCGGGTCGCGCAGAGAATTAAGCGGTGCACTCACACAGACAGACGCGGTCGTCGGGGATCGACGTCGGGCGGGGCCGGCGATGAGCAAGGCAAGCGAGGCAGTAGCAGCCGCTGGCGGCTGGAGGGCATGGTTCGGTGCTGCCCACACGCTTCCGTCGAGCGCGACGAAGGAAGAGAAGGCAAACCGGGGCCGGGAGTTCGAAGCAGCGCTCATCGAGATGTTCACCGAAGCTGATCTAGATCCGCGATCGAGCTATCGACCGCTAGGAGAGGAGATTGACGGTTCGATTTGGTTAGACGGGCGGACATATCTGTTCGAAGCGAAATGGACCACCGCAGTCCATCCGGCCTCAAGCCTCTACCAGTTCAAAGGCAAGGTCGAAGGCAAACTCACCGGCACTATCGGCCTGTTCTTCAGCATGAGCGGTTACAGCACCGACGCCGTCGAGGCCTTGGTCGCGGGTAAAGAGCTGAACATAGTGCTTTTCGACGGCGCTGACGTGGGACTCGTTGTCGAAGACCAGATCGATATCGCGAAGGCGATTCGCTGGAAGCTTCGCGCCGCAGCGGAATCCGGCACTCCCTACCTGCCACTGAACGATCTTCTGAGGAGTGCGCGCCTCGGGACAACGGTCGGGCTCCCGCCGCGCACAGTCTTCGTCGAAGGGCGATTCGACGAGTTGGTTTTCGAGTATTGGCGCGACGTCCGAAACGCCGTGCAGCCAGTTCAACTTATGGCTACTGCTGGGCCCGGGAACATGGCACGCATGATCGATGCGGTACTCCAGATAGCCGGGGAAGACATGCCGTTTACCGCCATCCTTGAGGAAGACCCGGCCGGACGCCGATCAGGTCGGGAGGTTCAAGAGCTGGTCGATCAGACCAACGCCGCGGGTGGTCACGCCCGGCTGCTGTGGATCCCAGGATCGTTGGAAGAGTGCATGGGGCTCAATGATTCCGGCGGCCGCCCGAGTTGGCGGTTGCGTCGTGATCAACTTGTCCAACGTCTGGAACAGGTCGACCTCGACGAGCGAGTCAGGCTTCACCCCGAACTGGCGCCCGTACTCGACGCCGTGGGGATTCCGGTGCCGAGGCCCTAGCCCTCCCAGTTGAAGCCCTGTTCGGGCGCCTCGGCGCGGTCATCCTGCTGCTGGCCTCGGGTGGTCAGTCCTCGCGCGCCAGATCGCGGGCCTGCGCCCGCGCGAAGTCGCCGTCACCTCCAGCGGGGTTCGCATCGGCGCCCAACCGCTGCTTCGCTTGCCTGCCAACGGAAACCCGCAAACATGTGCGGTCGCGATGTTCGAGCGCTGGCAGCTGGTCCTAGCCCACGCTCCCGACCCTTTCAGGCACCTGCGCCTGGAAACCCTGCTCGCCGACCTCGACGGTACCGAACTCGATGATGCTGGACCACAGCGTGCACCGGTCGCCCTCTGCTCGACGAACTGCTCGACCGCTTCGACCACATCGCGGCGGACTTGGGAATTCGGTAGCTAGGTCGCGACCGCCCCGTGCACGCTGGCGTTGCCGTCTATCGATGCGGGTTATGTCGGAGGTGTCTGCCATGCTGGTCACCATGGCGGATGCAGATCTGCTTCGAGACCTCCGTGCGCGAGTCCTCGATGAAAACGAGCCCCTCGCGGGTTTGCTGCGCACATGCCTGGCGCTGGGCGCGATCACGAAGTCCACGGAGCTACGACGGTGGGCGACTCAGGAATTGAAGGGCTACGGCCCCGAAGAGAAGGTTCCGGACTACCGCGAATTGTCCCTTCCGCTGTTCGTCGATTCGACCAGCGGCAATACATTCCTACAGGGGCAGAACATCGCGAGATTGGCCGCGCCGCCGGATGCGCAGGAGTTCATCGCGGAAACCATCGCGTTCCGGCAACCGGTCGAAGACCTCGCGGCCATGAACGGCAGCCATCGAATCGGGTTTGCCGGACTGAGCTTCGCGGCCTCCGTCTGGAACAAGAAGCTGCCGTTCGCACAGAAGATCGTCCAGCTCTACTACATGACCTCCGACTCGACCGTCCCCGGCCTGCTCGGCACAATCCGCACGACCCTGCTGGAGATGGTGCTCGACATGACCCAAGACCTGCCTCTCGATCAGCTGCCGACACGCAACCAGGTCGACGCGGCCGTGCAGGTCCACGTCCACGGGGGAACCCATGAGCAGTACAACGTCGAGGTCGGCACCAACCACGGTGTGATCGGCCAAGGCACCGCGTCGGCCCAAGCCCAGCACAACGGCACAAACTCGACTCCGGAGGCGGCCCTCGCGGCGATCCGGGCGGCGCTGGCAGAAATCGACGATCCCGACGATCGCGCCGTCCTCGCCCAATCGGTCGACGACTTCGAAGAAGCTGTCGCTCACGGTGATCCGGAGACAATGCGCCGCCGGGGCGGGATGCTCAGCCGGTTGGCCGCCGGCATCGGGAACGTGGCGCTCACCGCCGCCGTAAGCGAAGGCGTTCAAGCAGCGGTAGGAGCGCTCACCTAGCGATGTCTACCAGTTACGTGATGGAGAACCTCCGGCGGCGTGTGATCGACGAGTCCGAACCCTTGGCCGGGCTCTTGGGCACGTGCCTGCTACTCGGCACCGAAACCGGCTCGGATGCCCTGCGCGCCTGGGCAAGTGCCGAACTGCACGGTTACGACGCGCAGGACGAGGTGCCGAAATATCGGCGGCTCCAGATGTCGCTGACGGTCGACGGCTGGATCGGCGCCATGCCGAGGCACAGATACTCCGTCGCGGTGTGGCACCTCAGGAAGACCGCGAGAGGCTCCAGGCGATGAAGGTCTCACAGTCCGTCGAGGAACTGGAGAGCTTGGCAACGTCGATCAAGCCTCGCCAGCACCGCCATAATGGCTTGTTGGCGGCGGCCAGAAGAGCTGAAGGCATTCCCTTCACACGAGTCGAGCAAGCGTATTGTCTGACCTCGCCTGCGGCAATGGCGGGGATTGTCGGAAAGATCCGGACGACACTGGTGGAGATGGTGGCTGACATGACGAGAGACGTTCCCTTCGACGGGCTGCCCCCGCGCAACCAGGTCGATTCCGCGGTGCAAGTAAACCTGCACGGCTCCCGGGATCAGTACCACATCAAGGTCGGTACTAACTCCGGCGTCATCGGCCAGGGCCCCGGTTCTTCGCAGACGCAGCACGTCACGAACACGGGCCAGGAGCTGGCCGATCTGCTCGAGCGACTGCGAACCGCGGTCGCCGAGATCGGTGATGACGACGATCGTGCCGATGCCGCACGGACCGTCGACGACTTCGAAGAAGCAGTGTGCCAGGACAATCCGGAACCCGAAGCGGTCCGCAGCCGCTGGCGAGCCCTCCAACGTATGGGCGCTGTGTTCGGTGGTGCGTTCGGTGGCGCCGTTGCTTCCGAGACGGCCTCTGCGGTGGTCGGCGCGATCACCTCGGCGATGTGACGCGTCGCCGAAGAGGATGGCGTGACCTGGGATGGTGGCCGATGCCGAACTGCTCCGCGATCTTCGTGAACGAGTTCTCGACGAGAGCGAATCCTTGGCGGGACTTCTGCGCACGTGCCTAGCGCTCGGAGCGGTCACCGGATCCGAGGTGCTACGTTCGTGGGCATCCAGCGAGCTCAAAGGATACGAGGGCCGTGCCGAGGTCCCGGACTACCGGAAACTCCGGTTACCGCTCTACCTCGATTCCATGTCCATCTCCCAGGTCTACGTGCGGGGATACTCTGTCTCCCGGTACATGGCCCCGGCCGACGCCAGGGATCTCATCCCCGAATTGGTGTCGTTTAGGGCACCGATCGAGGATCTCGCTGGCATGGCCGACAGCAAGGAAACGCACCAGATTCGGTTGGAGAGCCTCAAGTTCGCTGCGTGGCGGTGGAACTGCGCGCGGAAGGATGGCGACCCCTGGATCGCCGATCTCTACTACAGGGTTTCGTCGGTATCCCTGGCAGGTGTGCTCAGTGTTGTCCGGACCACGCTCGTCGAGATGGTGATGGACATGGCCGAGCACGTGCCGCTCGACCAGCTACCGACTCGGCGACAAGCCGACGCGGCCGTTCACGTGCATGTGAACGGCTCACGCGACGAGTACCACGTGAACGTCGAGAACAATACTGGTGTCATCGGCCAAGGCCCAGCCGGCACGCAGGCCCAATACGCGCCCTCCCTCTCCGGCGAACCATGGCAGCAACGATGGCGGAGCTGGTTCAGGCGGCCGTGACGCGACATGTACTACGGCGACGGCTTGAAAAGCTTTGTGCCAGAATAAGATAGGGTGCCGCACCGCTGGTCAGGCTGCCGGCAGCAAACAGAAGCCTCAACCGGTGCGCCGCAGACCACGCACGTAGGACATTTCACCAGCCCCCATTTCGGCCCCAGATAGTGTGTCATTTGTCCGGGCGACCTCCTTACCGATTTTCCACCGAGTTGGACAGATCTCACCGGAAACCGGTCCACGCGAACGACTCTCACAAAACCTGAGGACCCCGGCGTGACACCAGGGGTCTCAGCATCACGCAGGATCAGTCGTCGTCTTCGTTGTGGTCTAGCTCCGCGGCTTGCTCATCGAACCGTGACTGCGCGGTCGGAAAATCAGGATCGCTCGGCCGACCGGGCTCCAGTCGAACCAAGAACGGTCCGACTTCCATCAGCACTTCGAACTCGGCATGTGCGGACGCCCTTTCGGTATCCCTGCCGCCACTTCCCCCGAAAGTTCAGTCATGTGGTGCGATCGGATGCGGCGCAGAACGCCCTGTATTGCCGCTGGGCGCTCGGTCGGGGACCCCGACCGTGACGTCACCTTTCGCCGATGCCGCATTCTGCTCGTCCGTGGCCACGCCAGAATTCGCCGATGAACGGCGTCACGGTTCACCGATCTAGCCACGCGTGCTGTTGCGGCTAGCCCCGCGCATAGGAGAACCGTGTGGTCGGTGCGCGCGAAACCGAATGCGCCGAGATCGCGTTTCGATACGCCTGCAAGCTCCTGGCCGCAGCCTGTACACGTTGGTGGGTCTGACGCGCTACACCAGCTCAGGTGCTCGGCGTCGTATACGTTTGAGAGCGCCGTCGGCGCGAGTCGACTGCAGGGTCTTCAGTATCGGGACGGCCGAGGCCCAGGCTTCTAGAGCCCCACTGTGGTCGCCGTATTCCCAGCGTGCGACGCCGACGTCGGCGATGGTGCGGCCCCACACCCGCCGGTGCTGGGATGGATCCCAGAATGACGCGGCTTCGAGGTGGTGTGCTTCGGCTTCGCGCCATTCACTCAGGGCGCGAAAGGCTTTCGCTGTCTGGTTGTGGGCGGTGGCTTTGTCGCCGCACCACCATGCACACCATGGGGGGACCGCCGCCACATGGTCGGTGTGGATGCCGGGTTCGGCGGCAGTCAGCACGGTGCGGGCCTGTTCGTGCTGGCCGGTTTCGGCATGGCAGCGTGCGAGCGCCACCGTGAATACGGCCTCGGTGGCTGTGTCGACCCTTCCGCGTACCCGTCGGACGGCTTCTTCGGCTAGGTCGACACAGAATCGGCGTTGCCCGAGGTCTGCGCCTTGGAGTGCGAGGATACGGAACACCCATCCGTCGTGGCCGGGTATGCCGGATTCGGTGGCCAGCTCGAGCGCGGTGAGGTAGTAGCGTTGCGCAAGGCCGTGGTGTCCGGCGTCGTGGGCTTTGAATCCGGCGAGATATGCCAGCTCAGCGGCGGCTGAGAAAGCTTGCGCGCGAACGCTACCGGAGGCGTGGCGGGCGCGGAGCATGTCGGTGACGTCGGTGGCCAGCAGTTCGGCGACCGCGGTGCGGCCGACACCGCCGCCGCGATGTTCGTCGAGCCGCGCGAATGCGTCGATCACGTGCCGCAAGGCCTGCACTTCGCCTATTCCGACCAGACGGGTGTCGTCGGTGGCAATGAGGCGCTGGACCGGTTCGGCGGGCAACGCCAAGGCGCTGGCGCTGGTCGCGGCGGAGTAGGCGGCGCGACGCAGGAACGAACGTCTGTCCACGTCATTCCTCCCAAGGGTGCTCATCGCGGTCACAGGGTCGATCGCAGCTTTGAAGAGTCGTTCGTAGCAGGAGATCACATCGGCGTTCGGTGTGCGCCTGCCGGTCTCGAAATGGCCGAGGGCGGCTTTGCTCCAGGAGGTTCGGGCCGCGACAGCATCCAGCGACATGCCCGCCGCTTCCCGTGCCGCCCGCAACCGTGCACCGACCATCGCGGAATCCGGCGTCGTCATTCTCCGATGGTAGGAGTAGGTGTAGACGGCTGTAGACGATTCCGATCTTTGGTGCCCACACCATCGAATGCATCCCACTCTCAGGAGGCATTCGTGAGCAGAATCCTGGTCACCGGCGGAGCCGGTTTCATTGGCTCCCACTATGTTCGGCATCTGCTGGATGCCGATGACGTCGAACAGATCACCGTGCTCGACGCCCTGACTTACGCCGGTCACGCGGAGAACCTGGGTTCTGCGCTGCTGTCACCGCGCGTGCGACTGGTGGTTGGTTCGATCCTTGATATCGAACTGGTGTCCGGGCTGGTCGAAAACCACGATCAGATCGTGCATTTGGCCGCCGAATCGCATGTCGATCACTCGCTGCGTGACGCCGGGCGATTCGTCGGGACCAACGTCTCGGGCACGCAGGTGCTGTTGGATGCGGCTCGCCACCGGGGCGTCGACCGGTTCGTGCACGTGTCCACGGATGAGGTGTACGGGCCGCTGCAGACCGGGGCCGCGAGCGAGGACGCACCACTGGCGCCTACGGTGCCGTATGCGGCGTCGAAGGCCGCCGCGGACCTGCTGGCGCTGTCGTATCACCGCACCTATGGTGTCCCGGTGTGCGTGACGCGCTCGAGCAACAATTTCGGTCCCCGTCAGCACCCGGAGAAGATCATTCCCGCTCACATCACCCGCCTGATCCGGGGCGAGAAGGTCGTTCTGCACGGCGACGGCCGCCATGTCCGCAACTGGCTGCACGTCGCCGACAACTGCGCCGGACTGGAGTTGGTGCGTCGCGCCGGGACGCCGGGGCAGGTGTACAACCTCGGTGGTGGCACAGACCTGACCAACGCCGAGCTCACCAAGCTGCTGCTGGAGGCGTTCGGTGTCGGATGGGATCGAGTGCAGCGGACACCGGATCGTCAATGCAACGACCGCCGGTACGCGATGAGCATCGACAAGGCCGCCGCGCTGGGCTACCGGCCGCGCCGCGACATCCGGGAAGGGCTGGCGGAGACCATCGTCTGGTATCAGCAGCGTCCGGACCGGTGGGCACCGATGCTGGCTGGTGCACGGACGGTGGTCGCATGACCGCCCGCGACCCACGGGTCTTGGTGACCGGAATCGGCGGTCAGCCTGGATTCGACTCCGCCCGCCGACTGCAGGAGCTTGGGTGCACAGTGGTCGGGGTCGACGCCGACGCCTATGCCAACGGCCTGCGCCTGCCCGGTCTGATACCGCGGGTGTGCGCGCCGGTCGGACACGCTGACTACACCAAGCGGCTGCTCGAGGTGTGCCGCGAACAGCGGGTCGATGCCTTGATCTCGACCGTGCAACAGGAACTGCCGCAGCTTGTTTCACTCGTGCCTGCCCTGGACCGTGTCGGGGTGGCAACGTGGTTGCCGCCGCTGCAATCGATCACCGCCTGTACCGACAAGGCCGCCTTCCATCGTGTCGTCACCGTTGCGGGGCTACCGACACCGGCCACGTGGCTTCCCGACCAGCTCGACACCGTGCCCGCCGATGCGGAACTGGTGGTCAAGCCCCGCCACGGGCACGGCTCGCAAGGGGTGATCTTCTGCCGCGGTCGAGAACAAGCGCAAGCCGCGTGTCTGGTGGTGGCCGACCCGATCGTGCAGGCCCGTGCCCGTGGACGTGAGTTCACTGCGGACTGCCTGGTCGGGCGCGACGGCCGGACCTCGGTGATCCTGCGCGAGCGGTTGCTGACCAAGGGCGGCCTCGCGTTCGTGACCCGCACCATCACCGACGGCCACACTGACTCTGTGGTCCGGGCGACTCTGACCGCGGTCGAGGCGACCGGCCTGGTCTGCGTCCAAGGCTTCCTCGCCGATCACACACCCGACCGGGTGCTGGTCACCGAGGTCAACCTCCGCCCGGCAGGGGCGTTCCTGGCCGCCGAAGCCGCGGGCGCCGACCTGATCGGACAGCTGCTCGCCGGTCTGCTCGCTGGAGCGGTCGACCATTCCCGGCTCACCTATCGACCAGGGGTGACCCTCACGAAGTACATCGACACTCTCGTCGTAACCAATGGAGCCAATCATGCTGTCTCGCAGTGACATCGGGCCCGCCTACGCACGCAACGCTGCCCCGTTCCTGCACGGCCCGGAGATCGAGGCGATGACCGCGGCGTTGATGGCCGGCCAGTACGGTCACCACACGGAAACCGAGCAGTTCGAGGCCGAACTAGCTGCCTTCCTCGGCGTGCCCGACGTGGTGGCCGTCTCCCGCTGCACCGCTGCCCTCCATCTGGCGTTGCTGGCGGCCGGTATCGGACGCGGTGATGATGTGGTGGTGCCCGCGCAAACGTTCTGCGCCACCGTGCACGCCATCCGAGCCGTCGGCGCGGTCCCCAGGTTCGCCGACGTCGACCCGCACACCCAATGTGTCACCGCCGACACCGTCGCCGCGGCGATCACCGACGACACCAGAGCCGTGCTGCCAGTGCACTACGGAGGTCGCGCCGTCGATCTAAGGGCCCTCGCCCCGGAGCTGGCGGAACACCGAATCACGGTCGTCGAAGACGCCGCACACGCTTTCGGGTCACGACACCGTGACGGCAGGCTCGTCGGAACGACCGGGGCACTTACCTGTTTCAGCTTCGGCCCCATCAAGACCATCACCAGCATCGAAGGCGGTGCCATCGTCCCGCGTGACCGGCGCGAAGCCGAACGGCTGCGCACCCTGCGGCTACTCGGCATCCGTGCCAAACAGGCCGAACGGATCCGCAGCACCGACTACCTGGTCGACGGAACTGGGCTGCCGTATCACCTGTCCGCTGTGCACGCCGCGGTCGGACGAGTTCAGCTGCGCCATCATCACATCGTCGCCGAGCGTCGGGTGACCCTGTGGCGCGCCTACGCCCGCGCGCTCGTCGACATCGACAACGTCGAGCTGATCGACGTCGATATCGACTACACGATCCCGTTCAACGCGGTGGTCCGGGTGCCAGATCGTGACGTGGTGTTCGCCCGGATGAAGGAAGCCGGGATCGGTGTCGGTGTGCACTACCCGCCCAACCACACTCAACCGGCGTTTCGGCGGTGGACCCGACACCGGCCACTACCGGCGACCGAAGCCACCGCCAGTGAGCTGCTGTCGCTGCCGTTTCATCCCGCGATGACCGAACACGACGTCACCACCGTCACATCGACCCTGACCGCGATTTTGTCCTGACCGAAATCACCGCCGGGCCGCTGGAACCGCTCCCGCGGCCTGGACCACCACATCGGTCAGCGCCGCCGCGGCGTCCGGACGACCGAGCTTGCGCGCCCGCGCCGCAATCGCCTCCCGCCGAGCAGGATCAGCCAGCAACAGCTCCACCGCAGCCTGCACTGCCTCCGCCGTGATCCCCTCGCTCACAGTGACCGCTGCTCCCGACTCCGACAGCAGCCGTGCCGCTTTGGCTTGCTCACCCCCAGCCGAGGACGCCAACGGCAACAGCACCGCAGCCCGGCCGACCGCGGTCAGCTCGGCGAGGGTTCCCGCGCCGCTGCGGCTGATCACCACATCGGCCAACGCCAGCACATCAGCCACCAGATCACCGGAGACGAACCCACACAGGTGATATCGGGCGGACAACTCGGCGGGCAGACCAGCGACGGCCACCGACAGTGCCTCCACGTTGGACGGCCCTGCCTGATGAATCACATTGGAGCGCATTAACATCCACGGCAGCAACTCGGCAACCACACTGTTGATCTCCCGCGAACCTTGGGCGCCGCCAGTGACATAGACCGTCGGCAACCCGGGATCGAACCCAGTCCCGAGCTGTGTTCGCGCCCGCGCGGGTTCTCCGCCGAGAATCGATGCGCGCACCGGGTTTCCGGTGACGATCGCGCGAGCGCGTAGACGCGGTCCCAGCAGCGCGATGCTGGCTTCGGCCGTCAACGCGATCCTGGCCGCGCCCTTGGCCAATACTCGGTTCGCCAGCCCAAGACCGACCGTCTGTTCGTGCACGACCAGCGGGACGCGCAATAGCCGTGCCGCCAAGCCAACGGGCAGCGCTACGAACCCACCGGTGGCCAGCACCACATCGGGTTTGAACCCAGCCACCGCCCGTATGGCCTGCAGCGCACCCACCGGGACACGACCCAGATCGGTGAGGTTCGCGCGGTTGAGCATCGCCAGCGGGTTACGGTCACGGCGAAGCTTGCCCACCTGCACCGAAGCAAAAGCTATACCTTCAGTTTCGGCGGTTCGCTGCTCGAGCGACCCGGCCTGACCGATCCACAACAACTCAATCGGACCGGCCAACTCACGCAGCTGGCGTGCCACTGCCAGAGCAGGAAACACATGGCCACCGGTTCCACCGCCGGTGAGCACGACCCGAAGCTTGTCAGTCACGCCCGTGATCGTAGGGGCATCGCCATGCCATCGAACGCGACGGGCTGGGATAAAACCGCATCGATCCAATGAGCGCCCCGTTCAGCGCCGAAAATCGCCGAACGGAAGCGCCCCAACGCCGCCACTGAGCGGGGCACTGCTTGTCTCCCCCGCCCGCTACGCCGAGCACGCCTGGATGGCCGCTCGGTCGAGTTCGGCGCGCAGACCGGACAGCCTGGCGTGCAGCAGCTCGCGATCAGCGCTGGTCGGAATCGCCAGGACCTGCTTTTCGCTCAGCAGAGCATCGCTGGTGTTGGGGTTGGCGCGCTGGCGCGCGAGGAGGTCGGTTTCGGTGGTGGTGTCCATGAGGGTGCTCCTGGTAAGCGATGGTCGTAGCGGCGGGGTTGGCGCGGCGATGGAGAGGCTGGCAAGACGAACGGCCGGTGCGCCGAAGTCGTTGCGCCGTTTGCGTTCTGTTCTCAGAGTTGAGCGGTGCGCAGGATGAGCTCGATGTGGGGTCTGATGCCGGAGATCGTTGTGTCGATGCCGTTGTCGTGTTGCACGCTCATGCCGATGACGACGGTGAATAGGAACGTCACCACCAGGTCGACATCGATCCTGGGTCCGGAAGTGTCGAATGTGGTGGCGGTGAGCAGTTCGGTGAGCGCGTCGCCGATGACGCCGACTCGGTCGCTGACTTCGGTGCGGCTGGTGTCGTCGAGGGCGGCGAGTGCGAATTCCAGCGATACCCATCCGGGTCTGGTCGCCAGGATGCTCGCCCAGATGGCGAGGGTGGTGATGAGGTGGTCGGTGTCGCGGGGGATGGTCCGTGAGATGCGGTGGGTCGCGCGGGTGGCGAGGGTGTCGGCGACTTCGTGGGCGATGTGGCGTTTGCGGCCGAAGTAGTGGGTGAAGGTGCTGTAGCTTGTCCCGGCGGCTCGGCAGATCCTGTGGATGTTGGTGTCGGCGTAGCCGCGGGTCAGCAGCAACTCGGTTGCCGCGCGCAGGAGACGGTCGCGGGTCGCAGTCAAAGGCAGCTGGGCGTCGGTGTCCGCGGCGCCCAGCACGCAGTCGATGGGTTGGTGATCGACGTTCACAGCGGCTGAACCTGCTGTGCGGCAGCGCCTTTCGGGCCCTTGCCTCGGACGAACTGGACGCGCTGTCCCTCGTCGAGGGAGCGCCAGCCGTCGGTCTGGATTTCGGAGTGGTGGACGAAGATGTCGCCGCCGGTATCGCTGGCGATGAATCCGAAGCCTTTGGCCTCGTCGAACCATTTGACTGTGCCGGTTTCCATGGGTTCCTCGAAATTGGTTGTGATTCGGGATGGGGAGAGGGTTCGGTTGGTGGTGTTCGATGTCAGTGGCTGTCGCGGTGATCGGCGTCGTAGCCGCTGAGGACGTTGCGGTGGGGCCGTGAGAGCGCGGCGGCGGATGATCGTGGTGATCAGCTCGCCGATGACGAGGGCGATGGCCGAGTAGTCCAGGACGGTCACGAAGAAGCGCAACCGCGGCCGCTCGGTTCTCGTGGTGTCGCACTGGGCGCTGAGCATCGCCGCTGCGGCCTGCCCGCGCTCGGCGTCCGGACGCATGCACGACTTCCCGGTCGCGCTCGTCCGATCACTATTGTCCTCACCGCCAGGGCAGCAGACGTTCGGCGCGATGACTGTAGGCACGCTGAGCGTCCGACAATGCAGCGCGGGCAAGATCGTCGTGGGACCGTTCGGCGTACGTCACCCACTGCGCGGCCACCGTCGAGACCAACGTGCCCATTCCGAGCTCGGCGGCGGCGAGGTCAACGATCGGCGCCAGTTTCCGGTCGATCGTGCGGACGATCCACGAGATCTCATCATCGAGGGCCTCCAGGTCGGCGCCCGCGAGCCGGGAGCGGCGAGGATGCGCCTCGATCAGCGGTGCCGAAAGCATCGCCATCCAGTCCGGTGTGGACGACTGTTCATGGGCGGGTGCCCACGCTGCGAAAAGGGCGAGCCAATCCTTGGCTTGCGGCAGCCCGGCCAAGCTCGGGTCATGCGAGTCCACCGGCATTGTTACTCCTGTTCTGGTGATGGTCATGTCCTTGGGGTCCCGGTGATGCCGCGCCAGCCCAGCGGCAGCTCGATTCGGCGGGCATAGAGGTCGTTGACGAGATCGGCGTAGGCCTCGTGGACTTGACCGAGGTGGAACCACGCCTCATGCCGCAGTTCGGGTTGCTCTTCGCTGGTGTGCAGCACCGTCCACCACGCCTCGGCATAGGTCTTGGCGACATGGCTGATCACTTCGCCGAGGGTGTGGGTGTGCTTGCGTGCGCCCGCCGCCGCGCGAGGCAGAACGAACACCGTCCACGAATCGATCTCACCGATCACTTCGCTGATCCGACTGCGCAACACCATCTCGTCGAAGTCCGCAGGCCGTCGAGCCGGATTGAGCCAACCGGTCAACAGCGTCGCGTGCAGGTCGCCCAGCTCGCGCGCCCACCCAATCAACGGCGAACCCGCTTGGTCATCGAGATGACCGGCGATCGCGGCCTGAAGATGGTCCGACGACAACAACGCGGTCGGATTGGTCGGCACGCCTTCCTCACAGCGCGACGGCCGCCGGTGCCTCCGACTCGCCTGCGCCGCGCCGCCCATCACCGTTCACCTCGGCATCCGACCGACAACGCGGTTGACTCGGGCGAGAGCTCCGAGGCCAACGTGCACCGGGTGAACGTGCGTCCCTGCTCGGTGTACCGGTCGGCCTGCGCGCACAGCGCGGACAGGGCTGGGCTGGGTTCATCGACTCGGGGGCGGGACTCGTCCAGCTCGACCACCAGGAGCCCGTCATCGCGTTGAAGCAGCCGGATGACACCATCCGCACCGCCTGGGCCGAACGCGACAACACCGACAGCTTCGGCCGCAGCCACGGCGTCGTTCACCAACGCCAGATACAACGCGTCAACCGGGGCCATCATCTCCGGCCAGCCACGGCGAGACAGCTCATACAGTGCATCGAGCCTGGCCACCGCCGGTATTGCTCCGACACGTGATTCGACGAGCACGCGCTCGCCTTGGCGTATTTCGGGGAAGCGGGCATCTTCGGAGTCGGTCAGCGGCGCGAGAAGGTCCCGGTCGACCGGCTCGAGGAAGTAGAGATCGGCGTTGGTAGTCCGGGTAAAGCGCTGGAGGACTGCCTGTCCGGACGGACCGAGACTGGTCAGATGTTGCCGTGACGGCACGATCAGGTGACCACCGGCCGCGCCCTCGATGGCGTCCATGATCTTCCACAGCGCTTGGGTGCGTGGAGAATCGGCGTCGAACACCCGTCGCAGGTCGATATCCCACGATCGAGCGACCTGGTGTAATCGCGTCATCACCGCAGCAGCCGGTTCTCGGCGATCAACCTCGGCGAGCATGTCCCGCAGTACCTGCTCCGGTGCTGTCGGCTCGATGATCACCTCACCGGAGCCGAAGCCGAAATAGTCCGCGTACTCGTGCATTGCGCGCCGAACGGCACCGCGTACCTGCATGGGCAGCAATTCCGAACGGGCATACCCGAACCACATGACAGCGAACCTCCTGCTAGTCGTCTTCGAGCCCAGCTGACAGAAGTGTGGCGGCCTGTGCCCACAACTCCGATGGCCCCGCAGTTGGCTGATTGAGCACCGCCCGCGCAGTAGCAGGAGCGAGAACCTCCGGGGTCGCGGACGCGCCAATCCCCGTTGCCGTTGCCGAGCTGGCACGGGGATCCGCTGTGATTGACGGTGACAGTGGCGTGTCGTGCATTCGAGGGCCTCCCTGTTTTGGGCACTCGGCGCGAAAGGACTTCCAGCCTCTCGGACCTGGCGTCGTCGTGGTTGGCCGATCAGGCAGCTGGACCGTCCAGCCGCTCTGGCGCTGCGGAAGGAAACCGAACGGCTCGCGCCGAGTGCTGATGACAGCCTGGCCTGCGGCGATACCAGGCGGAAGCCCTTTGCTGTGGACAAAGATCTTGTCCACAGGCGGTCGGCGATGGATGTGGGATCCTGGTCACGAAGGGAAGGCGACGCATGGATAGTGACTTCCAAACCGAGCTGTCAATTCGTGTGGCCGAGGCCCAGACGAACGCGCGGATCCCAAGCTTGACCGTGGCGGTCGGCCTTGGCGGAGTGCCGTGGGCAGTGGCATCGTCGGGATACGCCGACGTCGAGAACAGAGTGATGGCGGCCGGCGACAGCAGCTACAGGATCGGATCGATCACCAAAACGTTCACCGCAGCACTGGCCCTGCTGCTTGCCGATCGTGGCATTCTTCTGCTGGACAGCCCCGTTGCGCGCTACCTGCCAGCCGTACCATTCGGGCATCTCCCGCTACGCATGCTGCTGTCGCACACGAGCGGTTTGCAACGGGAGGCGCCTACCGATATGTGGAAGACCATGCGCGGACCGTCAGGGCATGATCTTCGCGAGATGTTCTCGCGTGTGGAGTCGGTGGCTGAACCGGGACAGCGGTGGCACTATTCCAATCTTGGCTACGCGATCCTGGGCCAGATCATCGAGTCCGTCACCAACCAGCCGTGCGAAACCCTGATCGAGCACACTTTGCTCAGCCCACTCGGCCTCAACCAAACCAGTTGGGAACAACCAGCGAACGCGGTCGTTGGGTACCGGCTCGATCCTTACATCGAGATGGTGCATCGCGAGCCGGTCATGGACCAAGCCGCCGTCGGCGTCGGAGGCCAAATGTGGTCCACAGCAGGCGATCTCCTGCGCTGGGGTCATGCGCTAGCCGGTGGCGAACCTACCGTTCTGCCAATCCCCGTTGTTGAACAGATGCAAACGCTCCAGGTCATGGTCGACACCGCCAACTGGACTCGAGGCTGGGGTCTGGGGTTGATCCTCGAACGACGAGGCGACCACATTTTCGCCGGACACACCGGCGCGATGCCGGGCTTCCAATCCGCCCTCACACTCGAGCGCGGTTCCGGACTAACCGTCGCCGTGTTGGCCAATGCCACACGCGGAATCAAACCCGCCGATCTCGCGGCCGAAACGCTGTGCCAGGCCATTGCCGCGCAACCGCCGAAGCCGGTTCGCGAATGGCAGGCTGTTCGCTGCCCCGAACACGTCCAACCGATCCTGGGCCGTTGGTGGTCGGAGGCCGACGAGATCGTGTTCCGCTGGGAACATGACGGCCTGCACGCCAGTCTGGCCGCCGATCCTTCCGCGAGCGACACCCGATTCAGTGCAGAGGGTCCCGGTCGCTTCCGAGCTGTGGAGGGTCGCCTCCAAGGCGAGCTGCTCGAGGTCGATGAGCTGCCCGATGGTATTGAAATGTACTGGGCCACTTATCCACTCACGCGCACGCCGCGATGAACCGCGCCAAACGGGCATTGGTCGTCGTCACCGCAGGATCGGGACAGCCATTCAATTTCAGTCCGATCGAGCGGAACATCCGCAATACCCTGGGGGTAATCGCCCCACTACCCACAGCGTTTATCGCCTGCTCCACCGATGTCGCCGCCGCCTCGAATTGACCCATGCGCAGCTGTGCCTCGCCCTGCTCGAGCAGCCAAATGGTTCGATTGCGCACGAAAATCGGCGCGCTGACCGAAGCTTGCTCCCGCAGCGAGTCAACGGCTTGGCCTGGCTGGCCGAGATCCAGCAGACATGACCCCCGATGCCCGGCCAACGCTGCCTCGTCGAAGACCTCCAGCCACACTGGATCGGGTTCGTCCTTGTGGTGCCTGGACAGTTCGGCTTCCGCCTGGACCAACATCTGGGTGCACAGTTCGGCTTCGCCCATCCTGGCGTGGGCGCGAGCAGCCATAGTCGAGACAAACGCCGCCAAACGTCGGTTGCCGCTGCGGCGTGCCCAGGCCAGCGCGCCATAGGCGCGTTCGGCGCCGCCAGCTGGATCACCAGACCAGATGCTCATGAACGCAGAATTCGGTCCGCCGATGAACGCCAACAAGTCCAACGCATCTGCCTGTTCGGCCGATTGTCGTGCGGTGGCGAAGGCCTTCTCTGCCAGTGAGACGCTACCGCGATCGAACAGCATCCAGCCTGACAGTTGGTGAGCTTCGGCGATCAGCCGCTGTACCCGCATTCGACATGCCCGGTCCGTCCGCGAGACAGCCTTTTGCGCGGCGTCGGCGTATGCGAGGACCTCCTCGAGCTGTGCTGCTGCCATCGTGTGATCCGCTGCGCGCACTTGCGTAAGCAGCTCGCGGAGAGTGGACTCGGCGGAGTCTGGCTCGAGCGCAACACGTCGCAGCGGGCACCTGGCGAGGTTTATGAATGGTGTTGCGAGCCGCGCGAGTTCACCACTGGCATCGAGGACACGGTCAAGTCGGTCGACCACGTCAGGCTGTGGACGGCGTTGCGCCTTCTCGATCCTTGCCAGCAAGTCATGGCTGATCAAAACCAGCGGTGCCAGCTGACGCAGTGATAGCCCAGCTTCGACCCGTCGACGGCGAAGTTCGGCGCCGAACAACGCTTCGGCTGTATCCCGTGGATCGAGTCGGCGAGTGGCTGGTCCCACGGCGCAATTATTGCCCTGGCGGACTCGACACACCAGAGAACGCGAGCGGTGCTTCTCATCGCTACACGGCAAGGGCATCGGTATCCGTGGGCGGCTCGGAACTTTTGCGCCACGGCTGCCGCCACCTGCATGTGGTTCTTGGACCTTATGTCTTCGGTCAAGTTGCAGCACGGTAACGGCTGCCTGCTGTCGCAAAGGTCGAGGACATCCCAGCCGCGATAAGCCAGGCAGATGAGGTGGCACGTGCGGTTCTTGGCAGCGGCGGCCGGGTCGGTACTCGCGACTCTGGGTGTGGCCGGGCACGTGATGAGCAGGAGTCTCGCCCAACTGATCTCAACCTTTGGTGGTCGTGCCGCGCGATTGCACCTACTGAATCATGAGGCAATGCGGCGCTAGGTGAAGCCGCGGCTGCAGCGGTTGGCCAGTGCGCAAGCCGCGGCGCTGACTGCCGGACGACGCGGGGAACCGCCGATCGGACATGGCGGGGCGCTGCGGACTTTGGGGGGTCGGCGGGTGCCCTGGTAGGCCTGCTCGATCACGTCGGTGACCGTTTCGGGGTGGCTCCCCAAGGGCGTCCAGCCATGGCCGCCTGCATCGACCGCGGCGGCCGTTCGGTCATCGGCATCGAGGAGGAAGCGACGGGCACGGCATTCACTGAAGTCGCGTCCCTCGGATGGATTACGAAGAATGAGTCGTTTACGTGCTCGGCTTCGAAGCGAGTCAAACCGTATATGTAGGAATGCGGCATCGAGATCCGCTCGGGGGAGCATTCTACGTTCGTGATTCGACCGAAATGGGGGACCGTCATCGCCGAGTTCGATCCCACCCGCGGAAGTAAGTGAGACGCCAGCCCCCGCCGCGTGCAGGACGAGTTTTATCGTCATGTGATCGCTTGAGAGGTGCCGCGTACTGTCCGCAACACTCGGAGTCGTGAAAGCGCCGCGGCTTGTGGGCAACTTGCCGCCGAAGGTTAACCCGTACGCCTCGGCTGAGCGGGCAGATGTGCGGTCCGGTAGGGGCGCGGGTCGATGACATCTACCGGAGATCGTTGTGCCAGTTCTGGGTGCGGGCGAGATGACGTGTGCCGACCCATTCCTGAGCGATGCGTCTGCCCGAGGTCAGCAGATCCGCTGCCGCGTCACGGTGCTCGGCAGGAAGCCAGCGGGTCAGCTCGTGAGCGGTGGCGTCGGTGCACGGCTTTTCAGCGCCGCGCCAGGATTTCCCGATAGCTAACAAGTCGGTGTAGAGACCAATCGCGGGAACGACCGGGATGTGCGCCTTTGCGGCGGCATCGGTGGGGATGAACAGGCCGCTCCTGTCGAGGTCGCCGAAGTAGCGGATTTCGGTGATCTCCTGATTGGCTTCGATGGCACGGACCGAGGCGATGAAGCTGGCGCCCAGGCCCCAGGCGACGTGCCCGACATTGTGGGTCGGCGGCATGTTCTCCACGATTGACCACCAGGTGGCGCTGTTCTCCACGACGATGAGCAGACTGCCGTCACCGACGCGGCGCAGTTGCCCTGCGTCCAGCTCGTCGAGTGGTTGATGGCTCAGCAGCGGCGGCGGTCTGGGAATGGCGCGCATGACTGCCAGCAGCCGGTCCTGGTCGCCGAACAGCGGCCCGGTTTTCCAGTCGTCGAGGGCCTTCTCGGGGAACGCGAAGTCGGTTTCGGTGCCGTAGGTCGCGAAGATTTCGAGGGCCCGCTCCCGAAACGGCACCGTGATCTGGTCGGGGTCGCTGAGCAACCAGCGGTTGATGGCTTGGTAGCGCTGGCGCCGCGCGTTGCCGGCCGTGGCCCACACTGCGGCCAGGTCGAATAGTTCGCGGTGCCAATGTGGTTGGGGCGGTACCGTGCTGGTCTTCTTAGCCGCGACAGCCGCGAGAGTGACCTTGAGTGGTAGCGCGACTTTCTCCTGGTCGGTCTTGGCCGAGCACGTGATGAGCCTCTGCGCGGCCAGCGCCTGCAGGCAGTCGCGGATCATGGTCGATCGGTCGGGATCTGCGCTGCGCGGGGTATATGCGCGGGCGAAGCATGTGCGAACGGTGTCGATTCCGACCGTGCGGCCGGTCGTCCTCAGCCAGCCGTTCGCGCAGGCGGTGGCGAGCAGCTGCTCATACAGCTGCGCAGCCAGGTCCTCGATGCGGCCGCTCATCGGTGGCGCTCGGGCAGCAGTGTGCGGGCGGCGGTGAGGATGCCGCCGCCATCGGCGTCGGGTAACTCGTCGAGAATCGCTTCGATGCGGGCGTCGACGGAGAGGTATTTGCGTCCGGCGCGTAGGTCGGCGTCATTGCGTAGCCGGATGATCAACGGGAACCCGCCGAGCGCTTCGGCGTCGAACAAGCCGGTGGTGTAGACCAGCTGCACCCCGAGCGCGGCGGCGACCCCTCGCTGCAGGTCTAGCAGATAGCCCGCCGAGGCGCGCCCGATCGGGTTGTCGAGGAACAACACTCCCGAGTGACGATGGTGCACGCGGCCTTGCTCGTTGGCGCGCAGCCCGGCCAGAGTGCAGTACAAAATGATCGCCGCGGTCAAATGCTGGCCGCCGGAGAACACATCTCGGACCTGCGCGATGCGGACCCGTTCGGTGCGCAGCGCCGCATCGGGTTTGAGGATTGTGACCTTGAACCCTTTGGGCACTGCGGCACGGACACTGCGCAGTACGATGCCGACGCCATCGCGTTTACCGTTGCCCAGATAGCGTTGTACCTCGTCGTCGAGTACCTGCCCGAGATGGTATTCGAGCAGTTCGCCTTCTGCGGGGGTGAACCCGATCCGCAGGAACTCATGACCGGCCCACGACTCGAGTGTGTCCGGCAGCTTCGAGAGCCGTTGCGCTGCACGCAATGTTCGCACCGACACATCGACGATGCTGCGCAGGTTGCCCAGGATCATGGCGCGGTGGCGATTGGCGTGCTCGAGGTCCTGGGCCAGCGATTTGACCCGTGGTGTGAGTTGCTCGATCCAGTCTGCTGCGTGCGCAGGCAGCTGCGCCTGCGCAACGCTGCGAATCTGGACGCGGACCGCACTGTCGAGGGATTCGAAGCGCGGCTGGGCGACGAACCGTGCCAGCCGGTCAGCCAGCCGACCCAGCGCGGCGACCTCATTCGCGCTTGTCTGATGCGCGGTCTGCTCGTGGCCGCGCAGTTCGTGGTAGCGCGAGCGTGCCTGCTCGACGTCGGCGGGGTAGGGCTGGACGCTGTCGGGATCGATCACCGGGCGGTCCTTGCCGGCGTAGGCCATCTCGACTATCGACTCGAACGCCGCAGCGACCGCGCGGGCCTCCTCATACTCACGCCGAACGGCGGCGAGTTCGGCGATCTTGGTGTCGTGGGCCTGGACGGCGATCGTGACCTGTGCGGCGGCGGTGTCAATGAGCTGGTGTGCGTGCTCGAGACTGATCGGATACCGCGAGGGTTCGAGCGGGGGATGCGGTGCTGGGAGCCGTTTCAGGTCGCTCTCACAGAAGCCGGTGTGTTTCTGCGCAGCCCCGAGTTCGTCGGTGACAGTGGCCAGTTCGGTACGTGCACGGGTGGTCGCGGTGCTGCGGGAGGCCGCGTCGGCGCCGGCGCCGGAATCGAGCAGCCCTGTCGCGGTCTCACGGACGTCGTTGGCGAGGTCCTCCCAATCCTGCTGGGCTTCTTCGGCCTGCCGGCGGGCGGCGTCGAGTTCTTTGAGCTGGTCATCGCCGACCTGGGCCTTGTCCAGGGCGCGTTGGGTGTGATGCAACCGGGCGCGCAGCACCGCCACCGGCTGATCGGGGACGGGATCGCCGACGTGAGCCTGGGTGTGGGCAGGGATTTCGGTGATGTCGGCTTTGGTGCGCTCGGCCAACGCACGGTGCTCGACCGCGCTGGCGCTGTGCGCTGTGCACGCGAGGTCGAGCTTTTCGATATCGACCGCGAGCTCGGCGGCTTTACGGCGGCGGGTGGCGGCGGTGTCGAGGTGTCGTTGGCGCTGGCGCTGCCATGTCAGGACCCGCTCGGCCCGCCCGGCCAGGTGTTTGAGCACTCGTGCACGTTCACGCAGGTCGTCAAGGTCCCCCCGGGCGCGGTGCAGGTCCTCGCGCAGCCGCTCAGCGGTCGCACGCAGCTGCTGCTGTGCGGTAGTGGCGGCCTCAACTGCGATGCTAGCGACGGACACTGCGGACATTGCGGACTTCACGGCCTGGTCGAGTTCGAGGATCTTCCCGGGAGGATAGTCGTTGCGCCACGCTGTGATTCGGGCGTGCAACTCGCTGTCGGCGTGGTAGCAGGCATCGAGGCCGCTCAGCTCTCCAAGGCGCAGGGCGTGCTCGGCGAGCAACCGCACCCGTTCACCCGCTGCCGCCGTGGGGTCGTATAGGGCGGGGTTGGGGGGCACCACGAATCCGGTCTCGGCGTCGATGCCCAGATCGAGGTGCGCGGCCACAGTTCGGTCGAACGATTGTGTGCTGGCCACGAACACGACACCGTTGGGACGGATAGGTGATTCGGTCAAGATCTCGCGGGCACGGTCGAGATCGGCCAAGTCGTTGAGGATCAACCCGCCAGCCAGATGCGGGAGCCGGCCCACGATCTCGCGGCGCACCGTCTCGTTGGGACGTACGGCCAGCAGATCCCAGCCGGTCCAGCACAGGATCTGGGCTTGCTCGAGTTGTTGGCACAGTGCGCGAAGCTCGTGTGGCGCCGTCAACAGCGCCTCGGGGTCTTCGCCCCAAGCGATGCGGGCAGGCTCGTCGGCGGCATCGGCGATCTTGATCGCGGTGCGTGCCCGGTCACTGTGATCTAGGGCGTTCAACAGCTGCTCGAGCAGCGTCTCGGCATCCAGATCCAGCACCACAGTGTCACTGTCGAGCAGTTCGGCCAGGCGGGGGAGGGCTTCGAGCTGACCGGCACTGTCGTGGGCGCGCTGTACGGCCCGCTGGGCAGTGTCGAGGCGGCCTTTGGTGACGGTGAGCTCGGTGCTGGCGACCAGTAGTTGTGCCCCTGCCTGGTCGATCTCGGTCTCGAGGTCGGTCAACCGGGCCTGGCTGGCCTCGACCGCGCCGGAGTGTTCTTCGACGCACCGGCCCGCCGCTACGGCTGCCGCGTCGAGACCAGTCCTCGACTCGATGAGCCCGTCTGTCTGTGCCGTCTCGAGCTCGGCGTCGACCTCGGCGATCAGGTTCGACAAAGAGGTGGCATGGGCGTCTTCGGTCGCAGCTTCCTCGACTGCGGTCTCCCACAACCGTCGCTGTTCAAGCATCTGACGCTTACAGGTGTCAGCGTCTCGTTGCTCGCGCTCGGCATCGGCGGTGGCGGCCTGCAGGATCACCAGCAGCGCTCGTGCCAGCGCTGCGCCTGCGTCGTCGCGGGCGTTCATCGCGGTGTGGGCGCGATTCTGCTGCGCGGCCACCACCGTCGCCAGGGCCGTAGCTTTCTCAACGGTGGAGCCGAGGCGGATCAGTGCCGGGATCGCCTCCCAGCCGCGCACTTTGAGCTCGGCCCGCTGTGCGCGGGCGCGCAGCGCCTTCTCATCAGTGATGGCCTGGTGCAGCCTCATCGAGGCCGCCGCGTGCACGAGCGCTCCATGTCTGGCTTGGGCGCCGAAGCTCGCGTGTTCGCTGGCGGCGACCTGGTCGACGAGGTGCTCGATCGCGGCGGCGTGCTGGTTATGCAGCAGTTTTTCCTGATCGGCGCGCGCGGCCACTTGCGCCAGGAACGCCTCGACATGTGTGCTCGCCCGGGCGGCCGCCGCTGCCGCTGACACCGTGAGGATGTGCTGGTGGGCCAGCGGATCCAAGCGCTCGAGCGTCTCGCTCAGGAAGACACGTTCGAGTTCGAGCTCCTCGCGTTGTCCGAGCTTGCTGGCGTGCTCAGCGATGGATTCGGCGATGTCGCGGCTTTCCTGCTGTGGCAGCACCGCCCGCAGCAGGAACTCGACGAACGCGTCATCGCTGGCGAACGTGAACGCGTCGGCGGCGGCGCCTTCGCCGGCGTTCATGGCGCGCTGATAGCTGAACAGTTCGGTATCAAGACCCAAGCTCGCCAACCGGTCGGACCATTCCTTGTGGACCTTGTAGGAATCCAGTTCCAGGTGCGGGTCCTCGGCGTCGAGGTTCTCGAGCCGGCGCCGGTAGGCCACGGCGTCGAGATTGTGGCCGTCCTCGGCAAAAGGCAGCGTGGTGATCTCGAGGCTGCCATGCGGGCGCAGGCTGTACCACAGCTCGGCGAGAGTGTCGGTGTCGGCGCCAGATCGCCAGTCGGAGACCTTCCCAGTCAGCAACAGCCGACCGGTCCGACTGTGCATCCACTCAAGGACCACGTGCGAGACGTCGTTGCGCGCCACGAAGTTCTCCAGCAGCTTGCTGTTTGTAGAGCCGACCACCTGACGGCGGCCCGGCAGCATCACCGAGAAGATCAGTTTGATCAGTACCGACTTGCCACCTCCGTTCTCGAGGAACAGGATCGTGGCCGGCGAGGGGCGGCGCAGCTCGGGCGCTCCGAGCATCAGTTGCTGCTCGCGAACCGGCTCTCCGGCCCCCGACAAGTTCAGCAGCACGTCTTCGTAGCGCGCGCCGACCGGGCCGACCGAGTACAGCCGCACCCGCGAAAGTTCATACATGACAGTGCTTCCCGTGGTCGCGTGCGAACAGATCAGTGGTCGGTGCGCAGCTGCAGCGACGGTGACCGCGCATCCAGCGACGGCACAACACCCAACGCCAGCAGCTCATCCAGCGCGGTCTGAGAAGCCAACTGCCGCACAAGGATCTGATAACGACCCGTGGTGCGGAACACCTCGTCGGATTGCTCCCCGACCGGCTGCAGCAACCCGCGATCGGCCAGCCAGCCCAATGCACGCCGGACCACACCGCGAGTGGTGTCGGCGTTGTGTCGGCCGTCCTTGGTCTCCGCGACCGATGGACGGCGCACATACACCCGCCACAGCCGCTCCAGCTCGAGCTCATCAGCGCCCGGATCGGAGAGGTCGCCGCGGCGTTCGGCGCGTTGTTCGAGCACCCGGCAGGTCTCGCGGACTACCGTGTCGACCAGTTCGACCGAGACCCGTCCCGGATAGAAGTCGTTGGCCAGGTCATCGGCACGCGGAAAGGCCAGCGCCGCGATCGCGAGATGCGCCAGACCGTGCAGGACCCGCTCGGTGTCGCGGCGCCCGGGCATTCTCGGGCTGGCGTAGTCCTCGAGTTTGAGTTCGAACACTGACCCCGCCTCGGCGGCAAGCACGATCCCGCTGCGCTGATCGACCTCCAACACCACCAGCCCTAGTCCCGCGGCCACGGCGGCGACCATCGCCGCGAACTCCTCCTCGTGACGATAGCGGTGCACGAGGTCGCGGTAGGCGGTGTCACGGGCGGGTACCTGCTTGCCTCGCAACCCCCACGCCACTAGTTGCGCGGCCTGCTCGGCATCGATTCTGTCGCCGACGCTCACCGGATCTCCTCATGCGCGGACTCGACGACGATGTCGTCGGATTCGGTCAATACCGCTGTGGTCAGCAGCAATTCATCACCCTCGATTCGGGCCACCGGCCCAGCCAACCCTGCACCGGTCGGTACGGCCACCACCACCAAGGAGTCGCGGCGCTGGCGCGCGTTCGTCAATGCGGGCGCTAGGGCATACAGGGCCCGCAACGCGAGCAGCACCGGCAGATCGTCATCGAAATCGGCGGCCTCGGCCAGCAGCGAGGTCAAACTCCGCACCCGCCCAGTCAGGTTCAGCAACTCATCGCTGCGCCGCCAATGCTCATCGGTGAACCGTGAATCATCCACGCGCGCAGCAAGATCAGGCACAACGACCGGGCGCGAGTCGTCGGGGGCATCGACCGGTGGCCGCAGCAATGTCGACACCAGCAACGGCAGCGACAACGCATCGGGCACTCCCACTCCTGACGCCGAGGAGAAAAACGCTGCCACCGGCGCGGCCGCTTGTGCCACCGACAACCCCAGCGCCGGCACCAGCAGCTGGCGATGCAGATTCATCGCCGACCGCTGCGGCGGGCCCGCGAACTGCTGGCGGTCCTGCTCGGCGCGGAACATCCCCCGCGCGGATTGCAGACGGTTCTGCAACTGGGTGTGACGGCTCAAGCAATCGCGCATGATCTCCACGAGTTCCGCGGCACGACGCTTCTGGACTGGGTCGTCGGTCTTGTCGCGGGTCTGGGCGATATTGCTCAAAATGCTGTGCTCGACCTCGAAGCGCTGCTCGATGTGACCCAGCGCCGTGTCGAGCAGAGCGGGCATTTCCTCATCCCAGTCGACCAGTCGCACGTCACGCCGGGTCGCTTCGAGGCGGTGCCGCAACTTTTCCCCGTACTGGACGGTGCGATAGCGGTGCTGTTCGGCTTCGAGGCGCGCGTCGGCGAGCAGCCCCCGGTCGATCAGATTCGCGAGTTTGACTTCGGCGGCGATCTGCGCGGACTCTACATCGGTATCCAATGCGCCGACCAGCACGTTGATCGCTTCGTCGGTAGCACGCAGAAAGATCCCGCCACGCGCACCGGGGACCTCGCGCAGCAAGTGGAAGGTGAACATCTTTCGCTGATAGGAGCCATCGGGCCCGATCTCCCCATACACCCGGTGAAAGCCACGATCGACGATCCCGACGTTGATCAGCTTCTCGAGCACCCACCGTGCCACCCGCCGATGCTCGGCCGAGCTACGCTCGCGAGCTTGGGCAGCCACGAACGGCAGTACCCGCTCGACCACCTCATCGTGTTTGGCACCGGTGTCGAAATCCATTGCCAGAGTGATCTGATCGATGGTGTGTATCGCGATCTCGGCCATCTGATAGACCGTTGCCTCGACCCAGTCGAGCCTGGACTTGTGCACATCCATCTCGTGCAACGGAGCCGTGCACGCCAGCGCTTTGAGCCGGCGGGTCAACCCGAGATCGGCGCTGGCCGAAGGCCCCAACCCGCGAATAAGCGGCTCGTGCGCGAACGCGGGCTGAGGTTGCGGATCGGCGAACATCGACAACGTCTGATCCGAATCGGCCCCCTCGCTGTGCTCTGTCTGCTTGTGCGGTGTCTGCTGTCGGCCCTCGTGGCTGGACGCACGAGCGTCTTCCCCCACCTCATCCACAGATAACCCCTTCTGCGAAGACAGCTTTCACCGGATCGCGTAGCTCGCTCAGCATAACTGGCCATCGCACCCGCAGTCCGGCGCGTGCTCAGCTGGCTAATGACCGAGCTCTGCACAGGTTCACTGACCGCCACGTCTTCCAAGCAGGCTGGTTGAGGTGGAAGAGGGAGGACCGATCAGCGGCTGAGGTCAGGCCGGGGTGCGTGCAGCGCGGAGGCGTCGTATTGCGCGCAACCGTGGTCCCGGGATCGCATCCAATTCGTCGCCGCCGACTATTCCAATTTCCGACAGGTGCCGGTCGTCACGGGTTCCGTAGCCATTGGCTGCTGCCCAACGTGATCCGATATCCTTGAACTCGGTCTCATCCGAGCGTCGGCGCAGCAACCAGTACCGTCCGTATGACTGCAAGGGAACGGTTTCGGGCAGGGAGAAGTAGACCGAGTCGAGTAGGTGTGACACCGGGGACTGCTCCGATACCGGGACCACGATCACCCCCAGATTCTCGTCCAAGGTCGACAGGTCGACCGACACGGCAGTGCGATCCACTTCCGCCCGGGCTGAGGCAACGATCTCGGAAGCCTCCTCCGGCGAGACATGTTCGCGCTCGAGCGACCTCGTCACCGGGGCCATGACGGCGTCGGTGGTCGATGCCACAACCCGGGCGCGCGCGACCGCGCGGCTGTATTCCTCGACCGCGGCCCCGCCTCGGTATTCGCGGGGCTGTAGAACACTTGTGCGCGCGTGCTCAGCATGTAAAAGAACCCGCCGGTGACCGCGGTTGTGTACACCACCATGAAAACGGCGAACAAACCCTGAATCCACCCCGCGGTCATTCCGGTGGCGCCACCGAGGGCCAGTTCACACAACCCGAGCAGCAAGGCGATTATCCACAGCGGATTGCTTACGGCGGGAGTTGCGGTTTCACCGACCATCACCACAGCGTAGGGCGCAGCGAACCGGCGCGCAGTGAATCGCGAAATCTATTGTAACACACGCGCTTCTGTGACCATGGCCAACTATCGTGGGCCCGGGGAATTGGTGTCGAGTCGGGTCGATGTGCACCGCTCGACGCCGAGGCGGATCGGCCGGAGCATCGAGGCTCGCCGTGTTATCGGTGTGCTGGAGCCTGGGCGCGGCGTTGGTTCGGCCTGTCTGGATTTGTCCGCCGAACTCGACAGATGTGATGGTGCGCAGCGTTTGACTACGACGTTGGACACCGAGCCGTTGGGCCGATTTCGGCGGCGGGAGTCCTTCGAGCGACGCGGTTTCGCTGCCGACGCGTGCAGCGCACGGCACATGAGCAAGCCATGTGTACCCGGCAGGATGACGTTGGAGTCCGCCTGCGGATCGATCCTCGGGCCCGGTCACAGATCCGGGTCGATGGCGTAGCCGCTGGGAGCTTCGGTTGGTGCGTGCTCGATTTCGGTGTCGAACGCGGTGGGCTGGTGCCGATTGCGGAGTCTGGACTCGTGGTCGCGGCGTGTGGGGTCGAGTTGTGTACGGCGTTGTTGCTCGGCGCGGAGTTGGCGGAGCTCGTGGTCGATGTCGTCGACTTCGGTCGGGAGGACGTTGCTCGCAGCAATTGGCATGGATTGGTGGAGCACGGTTGCCCAGGTCTCGGGTGGTCCGGCGAGGCGGACAGCTCGTTTGTGGGTGTGGTGGGCGTGTTGGCGTGCGGTGGTGCGGGCTCGGAGGAGTCGTTGGTGGCGTGTGGTGGTGTCTTGGAGGGCTAGTTGGAGGTGTTCGCGTTCGTGGTGATGGTGTGTGGGTGTGGCGTCGAGCGCACGCTGTTGTCGGTCGAGTTCGGCGGCGGCTTCACTCATGGCGTGTTCGGCGTTGTCGCGCCGACGTTCTGCTGTGCGAGCGGCTTGGATTGCTTTGCGAACGGCGTCATCGTTGTCGGTGGTGTCGGGGTTGGTGGGGGTGTAGAGGAAGGCGTCGGTGGATGCGAGGGTGAGTTGTTGCTCGAGTTCGTTGATGCGTTGAGTGAGTTCCTGGTCGGTCAGGCGGCGTAGTGGGTGGTGTTTGGGGTGGTTGTCGATCCAGGTGAGGATCGCGATGCGGTCGCTCAGGGTCACTGCGGTGCGCCAGTCGCGTTTGAGCAGCGCGGTGACGTGCTCGGGCGGATTGATGGATGCGATGTGGTCGCAGCGGGCGGTGATGTAGTCGCGGGGGTCGTGATCGGGGATGCCGGGCTTGTCGTCGTCGCGGCATTCGAGGCATAGGCCGTCGTCGCTGCGGCGTTTCGGGGGTCGGATCTCAGTGGCGGAGCGGTCGATTCCGCATTCCACACACGGCAGCGCGCGGTCACGGCGCACCGTGAGCTTGTCGTAGTCGGGCGGGTCGGAGTCGGCGAGGCGGTCTTCCCATCGAGCTTTTGTGTCGTAGTGGTGAGGTGCGCCGCTGCCGTCAGTCGGTAGGTGGTCGGGCTGTTCGTCGACGTGAGCGCGGTGGTCGAAGTAGTGCTGGCTGTGCTGTTGGGTGCCGATTTCGGTGCTGGTACGGGATTCGCGGCGGCGGGTGGGGTCGACGCGGCGAGCGTGCGGCTGGACGGGCTGATGCGACTTTGGAGTGTCGGGCTGGTGGGTGCGGGGGTCGGCGGTTGGGGTGCAAGCATGGATGAGGTCGGCGTGTTTGGGGTGGCGGTATTGGGCGGCCCAGGTCAGTCGTGCGACCGCGTTGGGGTACGGGTAGCGGTAGAGGGTGTCGGCGATGCGGGTGAGGATGTCGCGTTGTTCGTCGGATAGTCGTGTGGTCAGGGCAGTGAATTGTGCGCGCGCATCGGCGATTCGTCCGTCGCGGAACAGTGTCGCGATCTCGCCGAGGACATCCTGGTGCGGGATGGCCGATGCATGGCCGGGCCTTGGTGTGTTGGTGGAGGCGGGTGTTTCAAGGTGCTGATGGTCGTCGGTGGAGGTGCGTTCGGGGTTTTCTGGGGCGGGTTCGGCGGTGGCGGGGTCGGGCATGGGTGGTTCCTCGGGCGGGGTTGGGGTGTGGAGATCGGTGCGGGTGAGGATTTCGACGCGCCAGGTGAGGGCGGTGGCGAGTTGGTGAGGGCGTAGCGGCGGGGTGTCGTGGCCGGTGGTGGTGAGCAGCAGTTCGTGGGCGGTGTAGAGGAGTTCGGTCGGGCTCCAGCCGTGGCGGGTGGCGGTGTCGATGGCGGCGACCAGGCGCGGCCAGGCAGGGTCGTTGAGGACATGCTCGGCGTTCTCGGCGCCGAGCACGGTGGTTAGGTGTGTGGTCCAGTCGGGGCGCAGCGGCGCCGTGGTGGTGTCGAGGCTGGCGGGTTCGATGTGCAGTCGCGCCCATAACGCGGTGGCGGGCAGTTCGTCGGGTAGGGGGCGTTCGAGGGCGGCGGTGGTTAGCATGTCGGTGATGGGTAGGCCGGATCGGGCTGCGGTGTCGATCTTTTCGGCGATCGATGGCCAGAATGGGTCGCTGGTGAGGCGGGGGTTGATACTGTGTGCGAGGGGCTGCCAGCGGGCAGACGGCCGGTTCGGGTCGCCGATCGCGGCGCGCACGCGCTCGTCGAGGCGCTGCTGATGGTGGCGTTCGAGGACAGGGAAGCGGCGTGGGCCGGTCGGGTTCAGGTCGTCGTCGGGCACATGTAGGGCGGCACGCCACACGGCGAGATCGGCCAAGAGTTCTGGCTTGGTGTCGAGGAACGGGCGCGCCCAGACGGGCGCGGTGGCCGGCGTCCACGCCCGTGCGGCGACGGAAATCTGTTGCGCCAGTTCAGTGACGACGTGGCCGCGGGCGGTGATGTGGGCGAGTTCGGGGCTCGTGTTGTCGAGGTCGCGGGGTAATACGCGCGTCCAGGGCAGGGGACCGGCGCGTCCGGAGTGCGCGCCGGAGGTGTCCAGCCTCCAATCGAGCACCGCGGCAGGGTCATCGGCGCTATCCAACTCACGCGTGGCCGCCGCGGTGCGCAGGGCGGTGATGGGGTCGGTTCCGGTGAGCGCGAGCAGGGCGAGGTGCCCGCGCAGGACCGGGTAGGCCGGGGCGTGGGTGAGGCCGAGGTGGATGGCTTCGGCGGCGGTGTCGATCGCGGCGAGTGTCTCGGGTAGGACGGTGTGTTCGGCGTAGAGGGAGATGGTGTCGAGGTAGATGTCGAGGGCGCGGCCGAGCCGCCGTCGGGGGTCGAGCGCTTCGCGCAGGGTGGTGTGGGCCGATTTCGCGCGCCGGTCACGGCCCAGGATGCGGATCAGGGCCTCGACCGCGGTGCGCGGGAATGCGGCGGCGAGCGTGTATTCCTCGCCTTTACCGCCGCCCAGGGCCGTCGCGAGGTAGAGGTGGTTGGCGTAGCGGCCGCGGGTGAGAGCGACGTAAAGCTGTTGACGCGATTCGGTTCCGGTGAGCGCGACATGACAGGTATCGGTGGTGATGCCTTGCGCGGAGTCGATGGTGGCGGCGTAGCCGAGGTCCACGTGGGCGGCCACATACTTCGCAGACAACACGACGTGTAGGTCGGTGTCGCGGCCGGAACGCCGGTGGGTGGCGGTGATACTGCCGTCCGGATGGACGGCGGTGACGGTCCAGGTGTAGCCGTTGCGCACCCAATCCCGGTCGCCGAGGCGGAGTTTCGAGTTGTTGAGGCGGGTGCGGATGATGTCGCCGAGCGAGGCGTGACAGCCGTCGGCGAGTACGCATTCGGGCCCAGGCGCTGTGGTGGTGCGGGCGAGTCGGTCGGCGCGGGCGCGGGTGTTGAGCGCGGTGACCGCTTCGCGGGTGGCGGCGAGCATGATGGTGTCGCGCCCGGCGGTGTGGTCGGTGTGCCAGGCGGTGTAGGTGTCATCGAGGCTGGTTCCTCGGTGCCCGGCGTGCACGCGGCCGTGGTCGAGGTACCAGCCCAGTGCCGCCGGATCACCCGCACGCACACCCAAACTCGCCGTCGCTTCAAGATCGTCGGCGAACCGGACCACATGTGTCAACGTCAAGTCGGGTTCGGGGCAGGCGTCGGCCATGTCGGCATACGCGCCGCCGGCCTCTATCGCGGGGAGTTGGTGTTCGTCACCGATGCAGCGCACCGTCGACCCCGCCGCGTCGAAAAACTTCAGCAACTGCAAACGTTTCCGATCGGAGAGCAAGATATGTTCATCGACAATGACCAGGGTGTCGGGCCCGACTTCGCGGACCCATTCCGGTAGAGCGGGCGGGTGTTCGCGGTGCAGCGCCGGATTGTCCGGTCGCGGGGTGTGTTCGTTGAGGACGTGTAGGAGACGGTCGACGGTCTCAGCGCGCGCACCGATCGACTCGCTCAGCACCCCGGCCGCGGACGCGGTGGGGGCCAGGCCGAGGACCGTTCCGCCGCTGTCGTGCCAGGCGTCGGTGAGCACGTTCATGGCGGTCGTCTTGCCGGAACCGGCGGGTGCGTCGGCGGTCCGGACCCGCAACGTCGAGGTGGCGAAGGCTTCGATGATGGCGATCTGGCCCGCGAGCAGGGGACGGTCGGCGTTGGCTCGGGTGTAGCGGTCGATCGCGGCCGCGACCGTCTCGAGGGTCAGGGTGCGGGCGCCGGTGCGAACCGACAGCTCCACCAGCTGCGCACCTACTGCCAACACGTGTGTGCTGGTGTAGATCTGCGACCCCGCCGCGACGTGCACACCGATGCTGTCGGCACGCCGGAAAACCGCAGGCATTTCCCGAATTTCGGGAGCGATCACCGCGTCAGGATCACCCAACGCGATCACATCTTCTGCCGACAGGACAGCATCTTCGACAGCCTGCGAAACCCTTGCCCACTCGTCGATACCGAGTATGCCGCGGACCTGCCGCTGCACCTCGGCGACGACATGGTGACGTTGCCATGTCGACCGCCGCGCCGATACCGCCTCGAGCACACTGGCGGCTTTTGCCGCAATCCACGCCGGTGTCACCACCGGGCACATGACCCGGGCAGCGTTGAGGACGCAAGTGATCATGGCCGCGAGGGCTTCTCGGCTGCCGAGTTCGTCAACGGCTTCAGCGCGCCAGAAGGCGCGTTCCTCGGCGCGGGTGCGTTGGAATTGTTTGGCCGGACGGGTTGCCAATGTGGCGCGTTCGGCGAGCTCGAACACCTCACCAGCGGTGGGTTCGCGGCCCAGCGCGCGCTGGAAATCGGTGGTCAACTGATCCAGACGGGAGACGATCGCGGCGTCGCGACGCGACCAACGGCGAATCAAACTGTCGGGCACGCCGACCATTTCGCGTATCGGAGGATCGGTTCCGGGCCGGTCTGCGAATACCACCCCGACCAAGTCGAGAAGGTGATGCTCGAGGCGGGTGTTGTAGATTTCGCTGACCGCGACCACCGATTGGTACAGCACGGTCCCGTCCACGGTGCGCCACTGGCCTGCCGCCGGACCCTTCCGCACCCGCACCCGGTTGGCGATCGGAACGTGGGAATGCAGGGCTGGGTCGCCGGCACGACTGGTGCGGTGATCGAACACCATCGCCACCACGCCATCCACTTCGACTTGGCGAATCCCGTTGCGCCCCAACCGCGTGTAGATGCCGTTGGCCTCCAACCAGGCGATCGCGTCGGCCACCGCACGCCGATGCGCGAGCTCGATCTTGTCCGAGATGTGCTTGGGTGCGACCGCCCACAGCGCCGATACCGACTTCACCGGCGAGAAACAGATGTCGAACCCCGCCACCGCGACCGCTCGCGGGCGCACCGCCTGCGCCACCCACGCCGACAGTTCCCGCTCATCCAACGGCGCCCGCCCGTACTGCTCGTCAAACATTTCGGTCGCGACATCAGTGCGAATACGCGACCGATCCTGCTCGGAAACCTCGGCATCGACGTGGAAACCGCGCTCGATATTGTGCGCGGCGAACGCCATTCCGCACCGTTTTCGATAGTCGGTTGCGTCGGGATAGATACGAAAAGGGTTTCCCAACAGTGCCGCATCCTGAGCCCAACGGCGCGCGTCTTTTGGCTTCGCGCCCTTTCCAATCTGCTCATCGAAGACCCGTTCTTCGACCAGATCGGCGTTCGGATGCACACCGACACCGAGCAGATTCCGCATCTGCTCCTCGGTGACTTTCTCACCAGCAGCGATGCCGAGGGCGGGGAGACCCGATCCGAGCCAGCGTCCGGGGGCTTCGCCACGCTCAGAGTAGTAGTCGGCCAGCGACGTTCGGCCTCGGCTGGGGTCGTCGTGGGCAGCGACCCTGCGTAGGTAATACAGGTAACCAGTCCCTGCCACGATTTTATGGATCGTCGCAGTCACGCCACCATTAAGCATCGGTGAATGGCAGAAGGAAAGGAGATTTTGGGATGCTGTGAACGTCTGAAAAGTAAAACACGCTGGTCGTTATTGGAAAGTTATCCTCGATGCAAGAGGTCTGTGAAAAGGAGGGCGAGAGGAGAGGGGGTGACTGATGGATGGCGAAGCGTTGGGTTGTGGAGATGCGATGAGAGTGCGGTGGCTGGAAAGCGTGGGTGGAAGGTGGATTCGGGGGTGATGGCGATGGCGAGAGACCGGGACCGTGCTGCGCGGTCCCGGTCCGGCCAATATCGGGATCGGTCAGACGCTGGGAGCGGGGATCGACATCCAGCCCACCGACGCGCAGGCGTAGTAGCGGTCATTGAGGGCGACGACGTCGCCGACCGACAGCGAGCGCAGTCGCTTCGCCGTCCAGGCGTCGGCGTGGTGCTGATCGTCGGGATGGACGGGATGGTCGTTGAACGCGGCGAAGACTCGTTCGAGTAGAAGCTGATCTGATCCGGTGGTCGCGGCGGGGAGGGTGTAGTGGTAGGCAAGGGCCAGTCGCGCGCCCGGGAGGTAGCCGGAGAGCAGGGCGTCGGAGTCCTGGTTGAGCAAGACGGTGACGGTCAGCGTGGGTCCGGGTGTCAGCCATCGCTGGAGGGCGCGAAGAACCTGGCGGGCGTGAGGCATCGGGGGACGGTGCATGCGGGGCCTCCTGGCGAGATCAGGGTGGGGGCCGGTCCGCCGCGGGAGCGAGTCGCCGCGGCGGACCGAAGTTGGATGGTGAAGCGGGTGGGTCAGGCTGCGCTGGTGGCGCGTTCGCGCGCGGTGACGACGCCGAGGTCGATGCGGCACTGGGTGCAGTAGTTGTCGGCGTGCACGATGCCGGGACGGGCGCAGGCGTCGCAGCGGCCGATCCGCTGCCCGGCCCCGAGCGCGGCGGGCCGCCGACGACGGGAGGCAGCGCGCCGCGGTGCGAGTCGATCAGCGGCGGGCTTGTCGAGATGCATCGCCATCCAGCGGGTGACGATGCGCCAGGTCGGTCCGGTGTTCGCGGCGGCGGCGCGCACGCGGTCGAGGAGCGCGCGCACCTGCTGGGGCTGGGCGGCGGCGATGTAGGCACAGCGGGACTCGACGAACTCCTGCATCCCCCACGGTGTGGGCAGGGGCGGGATGCCGGGGTGGCCGTCGGCGCGGCAGACATCGCAGAGGCCGTCGTCGCTGACGCGTCGACCATCGCGGATGTGGATGGCGCGTCGGTCGGTGTCGGGCCGGTCGATCCAGCAGCTGACGCACGGCCACCCGAGGTAAGGGGTCATGGCCGCGAGGTCGTAGTCCAAACCCGAACCCTGCCAAGTGCGTTCGGGAAGGTCGAGGTCGGTGTAGGGCAGGAACTGGTCGTAGTCGCTGGGAGTCGGGAGCCCGGTCCGCGCGGCCGCGAACCGTGTCTGGTCCGTGGGAGTGATCTTCGGCGGAAAGTTGGTCCAGCCGCGGGGGCGCCGCGGACGGCGATGGTCGTCGAAGTCCGAGGGGTCGGTGTGGTGCTCGCGCAGGAACGCGCGGCTGGCGTCCTCGACGGCGGGGTGGCGACCGTGTCGGGCCTTGCCGTCGGGGAACCGCCGCTTCGGTGACTTCTGATCGAGCAAGTCACGGTCGCGTTCGGTGAAGTTCTCGGCGACGTGGAGGAAGTAGCTGCGGTCCCACAGCTCGGCTTGCACGTGTGCCCACAGCAGATGGACGGGCTTGCGCGGATCCGGCACGGGCACAGTGCGATCGGGGGCGAGTTCGGTTTCGATCGCGAAGAGCCGGTCGGCGGCGTAGGCGGCGAACTCAGCATCGCTGGACTGGCGGCGCTGGGCGGTGCGTCGGTCGCGGTTGCGGTGTCGCAGGTTCACCGCCCCGGAAACAGGTCGTCGTGAGCGGCGGTAGGCGATGGCCTCGGGAGTGAGTCGCGCGGCGTCGGTCTCAGGCGAGGGGGTCGCGGTGAGCCGGTCACGGTTGCGGCGTTCGCGGATCGAGCGGCGAACCCACTCGGCCGCGTCGATACGCACCTCGGTGGCATCAGGCATCGCGGGACGGTGCAGCCCGGGGTCGGAGTCGGCGGTGAGATCGGTGACCATGCCGCGCAGTTCGGGTCGGCTCTTGGCCATCCACCCGAGCTGGCGGGCAGCGACCTTGTAGGGATTACGAGTCAGGATGTCGGCGGCCCGATCGAGAAACTCGCGCTCCCGCGGGGAGGCCAGCGCGAGCACGGCGCGGAACCGTTCACGCGCCCGGTCGGGGTCGACTTCGAGCAGGCACTCGATTTCGCCGAGCGCGTCAGCGAACGGTGAAGCAGTCGGAACAGCTTCGATCTCAACAACGTCCGAAGTGGTTGTCGTAGCAGTCATCACCGGGTCCTGTCGTGTCGTAGAAACGAGCCAGCCCCGCGCCGGGGTGCTCGCGCGCAACGGCACGAACCCCGGCACCGGGGCTGGGCGGCTGGTCGGCTGACCCGCCTGAGTGCGGTCGACCGGGGTGGGGTCCCGACGCGGCGGGAGGGAACGCGCCGAGGCGGGCGGCATCGAATTTCCGGCGCTCACGGCACGCATCGGCGCGTGTGGCTGGGGCGTCGCGCAGGGGAAATTCGGTGGCGTCCGGGCGCGGGCCCGGAGCCGTGGCGGGGCCGCGCGCTGGTAGCACTCGAGAGGGGCGGGGCAGTCGACCAGACGGTCAGCCCTCACCCACCGCTGACCACACGCCTCAGGTCAGAACTCGGGGTCGTCGCCAGTACCCCAGCCGCTTCCCCCGGCCCACGGGTCCTGGCTTGCGCCGACTGCGGCACCGACCAGTTGTGCGGAACCCTCGGTCTCGGTCGCTGGTTTTGCCGAGCGCGCTGGGGACTTCGTCGTGCGGTGGACTTTGGCGGTTGCGTAGCGCAGCGAGGGCCCGATTTCGTCGACGTCGAGTTCCACGGTGCTGCGTTTCTGACCGTCGTCGGTGGTCCAGTTGCGCTGCTTGAGCCGCCCGGACACGATTACCCGCGCGCCGCGGGTCAACGATTCAGCCAGGTTCTCTGCGGCCTCTCGCCACACCGAGCAGCGCAGGAACAGCGCCTCGCCGTCCTTCCAATCGTTGATTGTGCGGTCGAAAACCCTTGGCGTGGAAGCCACCGTGAAATTGGTGACCGCAACACCATTCGGGGTATACCGCAGCTCTGGATCACCTGTCAGGTTTCCGATCACGGTGATCGTCGTATCTCCAGCCATGGTCATACTCCTTCGAGAGTTGTTGGCGAGTACAGGAATCGGTTGCACATCATCGGGTCGTCGGTGCCGTGAGATGGCGCTCACCAGCGGGGGTCGCGTGGATGTCTGTGGGTCACCTGTGGATTGGACCGAGGTCGATGCCCAGTTCGGCGGCGATACCGAGCCCGTGGTCGGCAAGTCGCCGAAGCTCTTGCGGGCGCATTCCGCTGCGCAGGGCGGTGTCGAGCAGGATGGCCATCGAGTGCGAGGGGTCCGTCTCCAGCGCCGCGTCCAGGGCGATCCCTGCCAGGGGGCCATCGCCGCGGACGTAGGCGCTGTAGCCGAGAAGTACTGCGGCCTCGGCACGGTCGCGGCCTGACAGCGATCGGACGAGGGTCACCCACAACTGTTCGGCCGCAGTGGCGTGCTCGCCCACTGCGAGGGCGAGCAACGCATCGCGTACCCTCCGATCACGCAAGACGACGGCCAGTTCGGCTATCTGTCCTGCGGTGGGTAGATCACCGGAATCGAGAGCTGCGATCTGATACAGCACCTGTTCGAGCGCTCGCCGGTAGTAGCTCTCGGGGTCGCTGGCTCGGGTGGCCGCAACGTAGCGGGCATGCACAGCCGACAGCGCGTCCTCGAGGTGCGCGGTCACTTCCTGCGTCGAATCCCTGTCCGGGGTGACCAGGTTGGTCAGCTCCGAGCGGGTGCTGTGAATCGGTCGACCGTTGAGCACATACGCGAAGGACACCATCGAAGTGGTCGGGTCCGAGAGTGTTCCTTGGTGATCGGTGTCGAGCAGGCTCCACCACCGCTGGCCCGCCTCGATCGCCGAGACCGCCCATGCACCGGCGAGTGTCACCTCCTTTCGCGCCAGCTGCCGCCCGAACGCGGCGACGAGCGTGCCCCACGGCGTGGCGCCGCCGCGTGTGCGTGGTTCGCGCATGCGGTCGTCGATGATCACGGCCAGTACTTCGGTTGCCGTCTCGGAGGCGCAGATGCGTGCGACCGCAGAGGCTAATGCCGCCGCCAATCCCCGTTGGCGACGCCTGTTTTGGTCGAGGTCGAATCGTATGACTGGTCCGATGACCGAGTTGGGGTTGGACGGCTGCGGTCTGCGCAGCAGGACCACGACCAGCGATCGTTCGGGTGTGAACCCGACCAGCGCGGGCATTGCGGCGATCAACTCGCCGGGCTCGTGCACCCGCAGCTGCTGTACGGGGCTCCAGTCGCCGTGCCCAGGAACAGGAGTCGGGGTCGACTCACCTACGGCGGGCGGTGGCGCATCGTCAGGGGTGTGGTCGGACACGAGGGTTCGCCTCCTTCGCAAAATGGATGCCAGGGCGTGACAGAGGACGCCGAGGTTGAGCTCAGCTTCGCCGCTCGAGAAGCGCGCGAGAGGACATCGACCCGTAGCAGGGATGCGTGGACCCATGTTGTGGGCGTGGGGAGCCGGGCGTCAGCAGTCGGGGACGTCCTCGAGCCAGACTTCGAAGGTGCCGTTGGGTCGGACGGTGATGCACATCCCTCGCGCAGAAACACTGGCGGAAGTCGCACCGACCCGGATATTGGCGGGCGACACAGATCGGCCTGCCTAGAAACCGAACTCGAGAAATCAGCAGTGGCCGTGCTCGTCGATGAGGTAGCCAGTCACCGTGGCGGTCTTGGCGCAGGATGGGAGCGAGAACCGGCCGTCGCGGGGCGCGTCACTTCACTGAGGGGCTGTCGACGGGTTCGGCCGACAGGGTGATGCTGGCGGTGCGGTCGGGCCTGCCGGGGGAGTGGATGCGGAGGTCGATGCCAGCGGTGACCGTGCCAAGGCGAGACGACGGGATGGCCTGCCAGGGATGGTGGCGGTCTTCATCGAGTTCGGGCAGGTTGTCCTCGATCCAGGCGACCAGATCGGTGCTGTAGCGGATCATGCGGTGCGCCGATCTACGGCGGTGAGGTGCCGGTGGCCGACGCGCAGGATTAGGTCGGTGCGACGGTGTGCGGTGAGCAGATGCTCGAACATCCTCCGCATTTCCTCACCAGCGGCGACTGCGATGCCGTCTGTGTTGGGCGAGCGGGAGTACTCGGCGGCGGCCATCGCGTGCTCGGCGCGCTCGACCGACAAGGGGAACCACAGGTCAACCGAAGGCATTAGCAGAACTCCTTTGCATCGAAGGCGCGAACGCGGACACTGGCCGTGCGCCGGGGGCGCACGGAATCAATTCCGGCAGTGGCCAACCGAGACCGCGGCCACCGCGCAAGGTCGAACCCATCCGCAGAATGGGTGCGCGCTGGCTCGGACGGCTCAAACTGGCTGTTCGAGGACGTTGGACACGACGGTGAGCCAGATGGCAGCCCGGTGCCGCGTCGGTGCGGGTAGGAGCCGGGTCAGAGCACGCGCGATCGGTCGCGGACGTAGGGGTGGGTTGATCAGGTGTGGTGTGAGTGTTTGGTCACCGAGGTCGATGCGGTAGGTCGGGCCGTCGGGTTCGGTGACGTCGAAGACGGTGGCGTGTGAGTCGGTGGCGTGGTAGAGGTCGAAGGCGGTGAGCGCCGCGGAGATTGGGCAGTCGGCGGTGACGTCGATTTCTCAGGTGACGTAGTAGTCGGCCACGGTGGTGCCTCCAGACTGTGGTGGGTTATCGGTGGAGGTGTCGGGGGCGGGCGCGGCTGTAGCGGAAGCCGTTGCTGATGGTGCGGTCGGCTTCGGCTGCGGTGAATCCCTCGACGCCGATGTGGGCTTGGGCGGCGGTGGTGAGGATGATGCGGGCGTGGTGTTCGTTGATTTCGTCGGCTGCCACGAGCCGCCCGAGGACCAACGCCGCGCGGAACAGGCTGTGGTTGCGCAGGTGCAGCCGCGCGTGAGCGACGCGGTCGGCCTCGCTGGTGAGGATCGCCGCGAGATACGAATCCGGGCGCGCCACCGTAGAACTGGTCCAGTCAACTGCCGGTACTGCGGGTGGTGGAGGTGGGGTGAGTCGGTCGATGAGGATGTCGGGAAGATCGGCGACCGGGCGGTTGTCGATGATCGTGTAGTCGCCGTGGGGTGTGGCCGAGCCGGGGGCCACGATGTAGCCGCCGTGCCCACGGGAATCGATACCGTGTCCGATGCGGGCGATGGTGCATCGCAACTGCGGTTGCTCGGGTGCCCGGTAATACAGGTGCCAGCCCGCCGGTGTGGCGATGGTCAGCGTCGCCGGTATTGGGCTAGCCAGGACTGCGGTAAGCCGTGCCAGTGCCTCGCTGAAATCGGTTGCGGGTGGGCGCATATGGCTGGCGTCGAGGTCGATCACGTGCAATCCGGCGGGTCCGGTCGCGATGGCGATGTTGTAGCGGGGGTTGGTGTTCCACCAGCGGTGGATGCGGTCGTCATCGGTGCTGGCCAGCTGCGGCCAGCGTTTGATCGCCGGTGTCTTCCCGCCGGGGCGCAACGGGAACACCGGCCAGCCGCGGGCGGCGGCGGCCAGGGCCACCGCCCGCAGGTCGAGGACAGCGGTCAAGACGAACACCTCCGGGAAGGCGAGATGGAGCTGGACCGGTGCGGGGGCGGCGAGAAACGGCCGGCCCGTGCACCGGGCAGGTGAGAACGTGGCGGACTTTCGGTGTTCAGGCGGCCTCGGGCTGCTGGGTGGTGGATTCCGTGGTGGCGGTGGGGTTGTCGATGTCGATGTCGTCGGAGTTGATTTCGCCGAGGGCGGCCAGCTCGACCGGAACGAGCTGGTGGCCGAGGGTGCGCAGGAACTCCAGATACAGGCGCACGCCGCGGTCGGCGTAGCGCCACAAGTCTTTCTCGGCGCGGTTTTCGTAGGCGCCGAGCACCAACGCGAGCACGATCACTTGGCAGCGCGCCGGTTTGGCGGTCTCGATGGTGGCGATCAGTTCCTCACGGCTGCCGAAACCGCTCAGACCCAGCAGTTTCAGCGCGGAACTGAACGCGTGGTACTCACCGAGGAGCCCGCTGTGGGCTACCAGGGCGTGGGCGAGGAACACTGCGGCCTGCGCCGGTGGGGTCTTGCGCGCCAACAGCGCGGTCACGAACTCGACGCGGGTGGTCTTGGCGGCCTCGCCCTGCTTGTTGAGCTCACGCACTCGCCGCCGGGCCAACCGCTCGTCCTCACGCCGCTCGGCCTCGGCCTGCGCGGCGGCGCGACGCCCCGCAGCGAGCTCATCACCCCCGCCTCCGCTCTCGCCCACACCGTGCGTGTCACCGGAGTCGGTGTCCTCGGCGGTGATGTCGTCGCTGTCGGTGGTTTCGCGCTCGAACAGCCCGGCCGCGTCGAGCTGGTCGCGGGGCAGGAAGTACTCGGCGAGAACCTGCTCGCGCTGCTCGACCTCGCGGGCGTGGCGCAACCCCTCGGCGGGTTCGGTGTCGGGGTGATCGCGGGTATCCCAGTCGACGGTGTCGGGGTCGACGAGGGCACCGGTATCGACCTCGACCCACACCATGTCCTCGCCGATCTCCAACCACACCAGCCAGAAACCGGGGTGGGCGTGGATGTGGGAGATGTCGACCGCGGTGCCGTCGGCGTCGACCAGCTCGGCCGCCACGATCAGCGGTGCTTTGTCGGTGTAGTAGCCCAGGTCGGGGTAGTCGGTGAGGATGCCGAGCCCGGCTTCGGCGTAGGGCAGGGCCGCGGTCAGGTAGGCACGCGCTTCGGCGCGGTCGTGGGCGATCCGGTTGGCCTCGTAGGAGAACCAGCTGCGATTGGCACGCATGAGCCGCTCAACAGCGTCGGTGTCACCGAGGTTGTCGTATTCGGCGATGATCGCCGCCTGTTCGAGGTCGTATTGGCCCTCATCGACCAGGTTGCGGGCGGTGTCGGAGGCGCCGATCTTGCCTGCGCGTTTGATGTCGTCGCGTTTGGTCTGCAACGCGCGCGCCACCTGGGTGACCGAAGCGCCGAGATCGAGCATCTGGGCGATGCCTTTGGCGCGGTCGCTGTCGGTGAGCGGGATGCGGCGGTCGTTGACGGTGATCTGCTCGGTGATGCGTTCGATCTCGGCTTCGGCGGCATCGACCGACGGATCGAAATCGGTGACCCACACCGGCACCTCGGTCTGGGCGAACGCCAACGCGGTCAGAGTGCGGACCTGCCCATCCCGCACGACCAAGCGGCCGTCGGGCATCCGGATCACCTTGATCGGGGACCGGACCCCATGCTCGCGAATGGATTCGGTGACATCGGGGTGGTCTTCGAGTCGGAAGTTCTCGCGGACGTTGTCGGCGATGTCGAGCAACGCCGGATCCAGCGTCGGCCCCCGCTGCACGCTCGCCGCGCTGTCAGTCGGTGCGGGCATGCTGGTCGAGTCGCGGTCCGGGTCGGGGATGGTGTCGGGATCGAGGACAGGTGTGTCGGTGTCGTGCGACATCGGGCAAGGCTCCTATCGTGAAACAGGTAGGCACCGGCCAGGTTTGAGCTGGCCGGTGCCTACCTGAGAGCGGATATGAGAGGTGTGGACCGGTTGCGGGCCGCCTGTACCGGGTCGGCGGCGGGAATGGGTGGAAGGGCTAGTTCTTGGTGCGGGGTGCGACGTTGATCGGGCGCAGGAACCGCGCGCCGTGCTGGTCGGGGTCGCTGTAGCTCCAGTGCTTGCCTTTCCAGTCCGGGTGCTGCTCGCGCCTGCGGGCGACGGTGTTCTCACCGAGGGCGATGACGGTTCCGGCGGTACCGAAATGCTCGGCGCACTCGAACTCCGCACGGGTAAGGGTCAGGGTGTCGGGCATGCGGAGACAACCTCCTCGAGGTCGGGGCCCGTTGAGGACCCACAGGGATGGCTGAGAGAGAACAACAACTACGACCGAACTGGCGAGTCTGTGCCCGGGGTAGCCGCGCTGGTGGCTCAAACGAGCGACATCGCTTGCAGGGCAAGGTCGTCGAGGCTGTCGGCGCGGTCGGCGTCAGGGACGGTTTGGCTGTAGCTGGTGACGGCGTTGGCGATGCCGGCGGCGGTGAGCTGACCGCCGGCGATGAAATGGCGCAGGATCCCGAATCGTTCGTCCTCGGTGAATCCCAGCTTCTTGGAGACGACTTCGATGCTGCGTTCGGGGTGGGTGACCGGCGTGGCGGCGTGACGTTCCAATTCGGTGACGCGTGCGGCGAGAAATTGCGGGGACAGCCACTCGGCGACCTTGTCGCGGGTTTCGGCAGTGATCACCGCCAGCCGCTTGCGGTAGGTGTCCTGTGACCAGGTCCCGCCGACCTCCAAACGGTCCCCGATGTGGCGTTTGGTGTAGGCGAACATCGGCAAGGTGAGCCCGTTGCCACAGATCTGCACCATCAGCTCCGGTTTCAACGTGACCGCGTGATGGCCGATCTCGGAATTGGAGAACCGGAACCCGGCGAACACCACCGGCTCGCTGCCCGCCCGATAGCCGCGGCCTTCACCGGCCGCGACCGGGCGCCACCGCTGCAGCTCACCGGCGGCGTGGCGGCGTTCGGCCTCGAGCTCAGGGTTGGCGAACGGACTGCGATAGTTCGACAGGAAACTCGGCGCCAGCGCCCGCACCTTCGGCGAGTACACCTTGCAGTGCATGGAGGACTCGGTCAGATCGCAGGCGCGCACCGACACATCGGCGTCGGCTTGGCGGATGCCCTCCAACACCGCGGTCAAGACGTCGAGGTTGTCGATGATGCCGTAGCGATCCGACAACACCGCGCGCAGGATCCCGGGCTCGTCGGGGACACCGGAGGTGAACAGGCGCAGCAGAAACGATCGCTCATCGCCGGTAGGCGTCAGGCGCGGGTCGTCGGGGCCGTGGAGCAGGCCATTGACATTGGCGTCGTAGAGATCGGTGCGCGATTGCTCGCGCAGCCACTTCAGGTAGCCGACGGGGATCTTCAGCTTCGACCCCAGGTGCGCATCGGCGGCGGCGGTCGGCCGGTACAAGCCGTCGACGAGGGTGAAACCCCGCTCATCCAGGATCGGCTCGACTCCGGACAACTGCAGCAGACCATCACTAGCACTCAACGCTGAGGCGGGGGCCACGACATCGACCTTGGCGGCTTGCTGGGCGTTGAGCAGCCCCACCAAGTCCCCCAGCTGGGCGTGACGCACACAGGTGGCGATCGACATGAGTGAAAACTCCTCTCGGACAGACGGACAGGGGACCTCGAAGCAGACAGCGCAGACACGGCCCCGACCAGGGGTCACTGCTGTTGGCGTAGCGCCTGCACCAACGCCAGCGACGCGTCAACCTCGGCGCGGGTGCTGGCCAAGCGGCGAAAGGCGAGCTGTTCGAGGGGATTGGACGGCCTCCAGGGCGCGGGCGGCGTCCTGGAGGCGCTGCTCAGTAGGCACGTAGCTGCCCCCATCGCACCGGCGGCGTGCAGTGTTCGAACGTGTCATAGGCACGCCAGACATCAGATGTACTGAGCCGCAGCGGATTTGGCTCGAAGCCATGGCGCTCGGCGGGCTCGGCCGACGCAACAAGCGGTTACCGGTCGTTGAGCTTCCGTTGCCATGATCGGTTCGCCTGACGGGTCTGAAGTATGCATTCTCAGAGAATCACCTGTTGCCTGCGGTCGCATGACTGGGCAACGCGGCGGTCCCACGACGGATGGCGAATGACACACGCCGAACGGTGGTCCCGCAACTTTCGGTGTCGAGCGCCCCGGCAATGGGGTCGGGTTGGGACACTCTCGGCGGGGCGGTGTCGTGGAATCCGGCCGCATTCCTCAACCGAGACGGCCGTATGGAGGTGTTCTCTAGTCCGGACTTCTTGCCGATCGCGGCTGGTCGCAGAGCGTCGGCTGTGATCCGGCGGCGCAGCAACTCTTGGCCGGCGGCCGCCGTTGTGAGACATGATTGAGACCGCGATCTTCAGGTGTTCCGTGGTCTCACGGGTCGAGTCGTCTGGCGTTGTCGCATTTCACGATTGCGAGAGGTGGCCGAAAAGAGCGCTGGTGGTCGCGGTTGTGCCTACGGACACCGCCGGGTGGCCGCGCCTACCCTGTGAACGGGTCTATTCGGAGGCCTGTGCGGTTAAGCATTGGGGTGTTTGGGCTGAGAGAGGGGGTTGTGGTGGGCGTGGTGTTCGGTGAGTTCGATGAAGAGGACTTCCAGCTGTTCGTGAAGGATCAACGCGATTCGCGTTGGCTGGCGTGGCTGGACAGCATCCCAGACCAGTTGGACCGTTTCCTGATCGAGACCGTGCCAGGTATGCCCCTGGATCCGTACTCGTCCAGGGGGTTGAATCTGGCGGAGGGAACGGCCGTCGCCTACTTCGCTGATGCCGAAGCGATACGCGCGCCGCTGAATCGGGGTCTGGCCGAGCAGTTCGCTGTGTTCCTCGGGGAGGTGTTCCGGCGCAGCTTCGATGGTGCGTGGATCAACGTCCCCGACCACGATGAGACGGGGATGGGGTTTTGTCCGGTGGTGCGATTCCCGTTCACCAACATGGATATTCACGTACGGGTTTTCCTCGCTGCGGCGGTGGAGCAACGCACAACGATCGAGTGGGTCACGGTGTGGACTGCGGCCGCCGAGATCGAGGCTGCATGGTGGAAGGCGGGGAAGCCCACGCGTTCGCAGTGGCTGGCAGCCAAGTGGATACCGCCCGAGGAGTACGACGACGAGGCGGACGCCATGAAGTCTTAGGCACGAGCAGTCGTAGAATCGGCTGTGATGGGATGAGGATCAGCGCAGGACGGCCGGTCAGGAGGCCAGTCATGCCCAGACCCCGTCAGCATGCCCGCGGCGGCATGAACCAGCAAGCCATCGATCGGGCTAACCGACTGCGGGAACGTACCCGCGACAGACGGCAACGCTCACGCGAGCGGGAGAAGCTCATTGCGGCTGCCGCGAAAGAATATGTTGACGCGGTGCAGGCGATCGCGGCGGCCGAAGCCAGTCGCGACCGTGAAATCGCACAGTTGCGCGCGCAGATCGAAGGCGTGCAGGCGCGCGCCGCGGAAGAGATCGGACGGCATCGCGCGAATCAAGCGGCTGCCGGAGCATTGATCCGCCAGCATGAACCGGACGACAACGCGATCGCCGAGCTCCTCGAGACCACTCCTCGCGCCTTGCGGCAACTTGTCGCAATAGCTGACCGGGGCCGCAAGCGAGAATCACAAGAGCCATCTATCTCCGCCGCCGACGACCTGACGGACGCCGAAGAACACCATCATTGAGGGTTCGGTTTAGAATTTGCGATCAGGTCCTTTACGGTGGCGCTGGCTGCGGGTGGTGGTCCGCAGCCCTTGCAGATTTACGTCGGCGTCGCCGTGCACAACCGCGCAGAGGCGTCAGGTCGCGCGAAGACCGAGCAGTTCGTTGCTGCCGTTGCCGTGTAACACCGGGCCAGAGCGGTCTCTCCGACCCTTTCTGTACCGGGCTGGGCTGGACTCCTGGGAACCCTGAGCAGCAACGCTGTCGACCGGTTTACCCACCGCAGGTGAAGAGTTCGTGAGCGGCCAGCTCGACGACGCCCTCTCTGTCGTTTGCGCCCCAAACATGTTCACCTCCGACCGGGCAGGAACCCTCACGACTACCGCCGTTCTTATGAGGTGTTTGAAACCACCCGCGCCGCTCGCGCGGCCCCGGGCCGCCCTCGTTTCGTGCGTCGTAACCGCGCTAGACAGGTTCCTCGTCGAGGTTGCGGAGGCGGCGATGGATGTCCTCGATTCTGGCCGGAACATTGGAATCGCCCTGACGAACCGGGACTTGGAACAGGGCTGAACTCATCCGGCCTTCGGTCTGGGTCGCACCGCGGACGACGAAGGGGAGGCGGTCGGGATGCTGTTCGGGTATCAGTATGGCGAAGACTTCGCCCAGAGCGGCCGGTGTCCGGCACATCTTGATACCTGCGATCTCGGGATAGACCAGGGCTTCGATGGCCGATCTGTATCGGTCCTTGGCGCCGACGTCGATAGCGCACCCGTTGACTTCGGCGAGGATGTCGCGGCCGTGGGAATCCTTCACGGTTCTGGCTCCGAGGACGATGATCCCGCCTTTGGTCGAGTTCGCGAAGGCTGCGATATCTCCGGCGATGACGATGCGAGCGCGGTCATTCTTCGGGTAGTGGCCGTCTTTCGCGTCCAGAGCTTCCGACTCGGCTGTGCCCAACAGGAATTGGATCTCACCGGATTCGATGGCCGCGAAGGCTTTTTCCGGTGTGGCGGAGAAAGGTTCGTTCATGACGATGTCGCGCATGTGTGACACCATGAAGGCCATCTCGCCGACGGTGAGATCAGGCGGCGGCAGCACGGTCAGCTCGCAGAGACCGCCGTCGCTGGAGTCGTTGTAGAACTTGGTCTCCACGCAGGTCGTCCCTCTGGCGGCCAACAGGGGCTCGGTCAGAGCGCGAATAGTCTGGTCGGTGAACTCGGATCTCCGTGGTAGCACCACGTCGATCGAGAATTCAAAACTGTCCGCGCGGCGGGTCATCGAGAGCATGTCTTCGGGATACGGGTAGTTCGCTGCCCAGGCCGACCGAAAGACGCCCACGGCGCTAGGTAGGTAATCGATCGAGATCGTTGCTGTCGGATCGGCGACATCGTCTGCACTCGTGACCGCATGTCCCATAGCCTCGGAGAGTTCCCCGGCGGTGATGTCCTGGAGTTCATCCAGCTTCCCCTGCGTGGCGGCGCGTGGGTCGTATGCAGCCAGTATGTGATCGTCCGGATCGAGGAAGGCTCGGCTAGCGCGATCCCATCGAATCCTTGGCTTGTCCGTCATCACGAGTGGGGCTGATCCTTCATGCAGCGTCAGGTGAACAAACCATCATAGATGTCGACTGTCAGCACTCCTGTGAGTTCTCTACGAGATCCGACTGCGCGCATGACCTCGACACCGCAAAGCTTCCCCAACAGCTGCGTTTCGAACCTCGCCCCGAACGCCGAGATGATCACCTCCAGCACCACCGCGGTGCTGGCCAAGATCGTGTGGACTGTCGACATCATCGCCGCACCCGCGGCCTTGCTGCTGGCCCTACTGGCGAGCGCCGGTCAATCGGTCCGATACGCGCCCGGCCGGATGGTCGCGGTACCGACGAACCACCAGCTATCAAAACCACCGATTGACACCACCATTGAGATTCGCAGTGGCCGGGAACCGCCCGGTCCTGGGCCTCCGGCGGGCGTTCGGTATCTGAGCTTGCGACAGATAGGCGGCCGCGCGGCGCAGGACCTCGTTCTCCTGCTCGAGCAACCGGATCCGGCGGCGGGCATCGCGCAACTCGGCGGACTCGCTGCGCGTAGTCCCAGGCTTGTTCCCATCATCGACATCGGCCTGGCGGATCCATTTCGACAACGTCATCGGATGGACCCCGAAATCGGCCGCGACCTGCTCCAGCGTGATTCCCTCGTCCCGGTTGCGGGCGACCCGCACGACGTCATCGCGAAACTCTTTCGGATACGGCTTGGGCACTGCGACATCCTCTCAGACCTGCCCCTCGGCAAGCCATCTCGGTTGTCACCAGCCCTGCAGCAGCCCCACCAGGCGCTTTAGCGGAGACCGGTGCGGGGGTCGACACCAGCGCCGCACTAGGCCGGGCAGTCCTGCGTACTGACCTCTGGACGCCATTTCTCCTCATAGTGCCGTCCGAACGGCGATGGTCGCTGTTCCGACCACGCTAGAAGGTATCGAGACCGACCACGGCTCCGAGGGTGTGAGAACTCGATCGATCTGAGGGAGCTCATCTTCTTCGCCAGAGTCTGTCCTGCCTAGGTGGCGACGCCTCTTTGCTCGTGGCGGTCAGCTTCAGGCCGGGCCCCGTCGCCGGGTCCGGCCGATTTACCCGCAGACGACACGGATTGTAGGGCCTCACAGGCCACTCGACGCCCTTGTTGGATGATCGTGCAATGCCGAGGTCTGTGTTCGCTTTTCATGTTCCGCGACTGTGCAGAGTGCGTGGGAACGAGGTGATGAAGGAGGACCTGGCCTCCCGTGACATGAGAGCGTTTCGTTCTTCCGATGATGAGGTTGTGACCCGGGTTTCCGAGCTTCGAGAAGGGGTGCTCGCTCCTGCCGCAGTAGTGGTAAGTGCGGGCGCGCTGGTTGTTCTCGGTGAGCCGGGCGCTGGAAAGACGTCGTTACTGGCTGAGCGGACTGATGGTTTAAAGCCGCTGATGGACAGGTGGGATGGAGAGGCCGATGCATGCCTGTGGGTGTCGGGCGCTGATCTGACCGAGGGTTCGTATGACGAAGAACTCGGTGACCATCTGGCCGCGCTTCCTCTGGTCGAGGAATCGAGCGTCGGGACCGGCGTGTTGACCGTTGTCCTCGATCAAGCGGACGAAAGCGCGCTGCTTCGGCACCTTCCTCGAAAGTTGGCGAAGTCGCTTCGACGGCGTGATATCCGCCGCGTGCGTTTCATGATCGCATGCCGTACCGCCGACTACCCAGTCACGATGACGTCCGTTCTCACGGAAGCGTTCGGAGCATGTCATTGTGTGGATTTGGCGCCGTTGAGCCGCGCGGAGGCGGTTCGGTTGGCCGATAGTGCCGGTGTATCGGGCGAGGACTTGATCGCTCGGGTCGAGCAGGCGTCAGCGGCTGTGCTCGCGAGTATCCCATTGACACTGGAGATGTTGGTTCGAACCTTCCAGGCTGATGGGCGCTTACCGGGCACACCCGAGGCACTGTTCGCCCGTGGCGTTGAACTGTTGGCCGAGGACCCGGATCCCGCACGAGTGAACGGCCCGATCGAAACCACCGGTCCCCAGCGTTTGGCCGTGGCGGGTCGAATCGCAGCCTGGACACTGCTGTCGGGCCACCGGACGGTATGGAGGGGGCGCGGCCTCGAGGGCGGCCATTTCGATCTGCCCGATGGTGAACTCGTCAGTGGCAAAGAGAGCACGACAGCGGGCTCGTTCGACGTCACTGCCAGGGTGCTGAAAGAGACGATGGCAACAGCACTGTTCACAGTGCCGGACGAAAACCGTGTCGCGGTACGCCATTCCTCTGTCGCTGCCTATCTGGCAGCCCGATTTCTGGTCAACAGATGCACCACCCAGCAACAGCTGGCGAACCTTCTTCTGGTCGGCTCCCCGGATGGGGAGACCGCGAGTATCCCCGCCCCGCTTCGCGAGACGGCGTCGTGGGTTGTGGCCATGCGACCATCGTCCACACGGTGGTTGGCCGCAGCTGATCCGGAAAGTCTCGCCGTGCACAGCGCGTTGGTGCGATCCGACGATGTCCGTCGACTCACTGTCGAGAAGCTCCTGGACCGCGCAGCACGGGTCGAACTCGGCGACATGCGATGGGCGCTCGCCAAGTGGGACCTACAACACCCGTTGTTGGCTGAGCAGGTGGCCGAAGTACTGGAAAGCGCGCCAGACGCTGCTACACAGGACTGGGAGACCACGGCAAGAGTACGCATCGCGGTCCGCTTGGCACGAGATGCTTCGACAGCAGACCCGAGGCTGGTCACGACGCTGCTGGCGCTCACCTCGAACAACGCCTCGCATCCCACCGAACGTCGACTCGCAGCCCGTGCGGCGTTCGAACTCGACCCCGAGCGCTCGGCACCCGCGTTGATCACGGTACTCGATTCCCTGAATTCGAACTCGGACGGAGACCACGAACACGAGTTGCGAGGCACACTGCTGAGTCTGCTGTGGCCAGGTCACATCGATCTGACCACAATGCTGACTTCGCTGCGCAATCCGCCCTCGTATCTCTATGGCATGAAGGCGGCTTTTCTACGGAGCCTTCCGGATCTGTTGACGGACGACCATATTCCAGAAGTACTCGCCTGGGCTCACAGAGCCGCGTGTCAGCCCGAAGCGGTAGGGGCAGGGTTCGCCTTCAACGACGATGTGGCGGAGCAGTCTCTGCTCGATTCCGTCTTCGACCGCGCGCTCGGCGCCTCTGATGCCGAGTCGAATCTGGAGGTTCTTGCGCAGATCGTTGTGTGCTTGTTCCAGCAAGACCGCGATGCGCCTCTGCCGTCTTCATTGCAGCCGGACGAGAACGGCCATGAATCCCTACGGGCTCAAAATCTTCGCAGACTGCTGGCGCAGGCATTGGTTGAAGAGACAGCTCGTACGCAGATGTCCGGACTCAATGCATCGTGGAAGATCCTGCACGACTGGAAAATCGACTACTCGAGGCGTTGGATGGCCCCTTAGATCGTCCGATCCGGCGAGAACTGCTGGACTCGAAGGATTTCGCGTGGGTCATGGATCAGGCGGAACGCGCGGCATCAACATCGAACACTATCTTGACAAGAGGGTATGGGGAGTTGGCCGCTCGCCTGTTCACACGTCGGGATGAGCACGCGATGGTGCTGGCCACCAACGAACACCACCCGGCGCGACCATGTCTTGAAAGGTATCTACAGCTAGCTGACCATCCTGCCGAGCGATTGCAACCACGACGCTCGCACTCCGATGAAGAGCGACGCAGATGGTCAGAATCGGAGTTTCTCGCGGACCTGAGGCAACTTCTCGAAGGCGCCCGCGCCGGGAACAACGACCGAGTATGGCAGTTCGTTCAAAGATTGCGAATCGACCCGCGGAGGGGGCGATTGGCCGATCAGAGTGGACCGATGCATACCTGGCCTGCGGCGGCTGCACTCGATGAGCCGCTGTCCGATCTCACTGAGATGGCGTTGCGATATCTCACCGCCGAGAACGACCACGCTGATGACTGGATCAGTCGGCCGGACACGCTCGACTGGCGGTCGTGGGCCGGATACGCGCTGCTCACTGAACTCGACAACGACAACCGCCTTGACGAACTACCCCCCGCTGCGTGGGCTTCGTGGGCGGCCTCTATCCTGAGCGAATTCATCGGTTCATCGACCAGCTTCGATGAACCATCGCGAATCAGATTGCTTCGCTTGGCCGCCGCCTACGCTCCTGCGGTGCTGGCGCGCCAAACGCGTCATCCGCATCAGCGCAGACCTCCTGGCCGTCGTGCACGAGGCTCTCGCAACGATCGAGCACGAGCTACCATCACACTGCGAATTGCTTTGGGATCGCACGCCCGGCGTCCGACGCAGAAACAAGAAGGCCGGCACGGACGCTGACAAACAGGACGTAGCCGACGTTTGGCGGCCGAAGCCGGAAGCTGCCCTTAGCGCCTACATCGCGCACGAACTGACACTGAGACTGGCGGGCGACCGGATTGCCGTCAACCGCGAAGTACTGATTCTTCCCACCGATCCATACGGAGCCGGAGACCGTACCGATATCCTCATCGACACGCACACCCATGCCGACGACGTTGTCGACGCCGATCCCGGACACCCCATCAAGCTGGTAATCGAGGTAAAAGGCGCCTGGAACGTAGAAGTCGAGACCGCACAAGAAACTCAGCTGGTGCAAAGATATCTGCCGGAGACGGACACCGATATCGGCATCTACGTCGTCGGATGGTACCCAATCGGTCTATGGGATGCCAAAGCGGACTCCCGTAAGACGCAGGCGAAGAAACTCGACCCGGATACACTCAGCGGTGATCTGAAAGCTCAGGCGCAGCGATGGTCTAACGAATCGGCGGTCCACGTTGAATCCGTGGTCATGACGATTCCTCGTCCATATCGACCAGGCGTCGGTCAAGAAGCCACTAAACCAGACGAATCGGATGATCAGGATCAGCAGGAAACGTGACTGCGCGCTCCGATCTGCGAATACCGCCGGACTTCAAAATATCTCGTAACGACGGGCCGCTGGCCACCTGAGGTTCCCCGGCGTGGACCCGATGATCGAGGAACGGGACCGATCACGCGGCTTGTTTCAGCTGAACCCCGGCTGCCGCCGCCCATCTCACCCAGACCGACCAGCGAACTCTCGCGGCCCCGATCAGGTGAGTGTCAGAAATGGCTTGCGGCGGAGGATGAATGCATCGCATTCAGCCCCGCCTCCACGGAGCGCGTCGGCGATGGTTTCGCGATGTGCATTGTGCGAGTGTGAGGCGCGAAGTGATGCCCGCTCCCGGTGACACCACTTCGTCGATGGCAAGTGAAGAGCCGAGGGGCCATTACGCCATGTGCCAAGTGAATGCGAAAGGTGCGGGGTGTTATGGCGCTTGCGATTCGGGAGTTCCGGAGACAGTACTACCACTGCTCCGTCGTCGAGTGCAGCAGTGATGGTGGTCTCAGCGGGCAGGGCCTCACAGGCGCTTGGCTCGCGAGCTTTCGCGCTGCGTCGTACCAACTGGTTGCAGTCGGTTGACTTCGCCGGGCCAACTGTCGAGGTGGGCTTCTTGGAGCCGGTCGTTGAGGTGGTTGATGATCTCGGCGAGGCGCTGGCGGCCACGGGGAGTTACAGGCGGGCTGGGGCGGCGGATACAGGGCTTCTCTGCCGAGGGCGTTGGTGACGATGTCGATGACCTCGGAGTACGCACGCCCCGGATGCGATCTGCTTCGGCGCGAAAACCTTGACATGTGAGTGCATGCTCCGTCGGCTCGACCCGCTCCTCCGAACTTGCCAAGAACTTGCCAAGACCCGCCGGAACTGGTGGACGGAGCGAATCGCCCTGGACACGAATCGGCCTCTGACCTGGGCAGAACCGAACTCGCTGGACCCACACCTCATTTCCGTCACCCTGGGGGTCAAGTGGTCGCCGGTTCGAATCCTGTCAGTCCGGCCAGGTATGAGTTTGTGTCCGAACTCCGCATACAGCGTCGAGTCATGGCGCGCGGCGACCCCGCCTCGACGGGCGGGTCGAGCGACTCGGCGGCAGAGGTCGACATCGACACGAAGGAGCACCGCGGGACGTGACCGGAGGCATGCGTCGGTTCGGTGGTCGAAACCGAGGGCGTCGGTGGCGAATTTGGACCGGCCGCGTCGAGCGCCGGCGCGACAGAGGAAGGGGAGCGGCTTCCGCGCGTTGGCACACTGTTGGCACACTGGCAGTGCTCGGCGTTCGGCGTGGAGTGTGAAAACCGCTGCTGACCTGGCTCGATGGAATCAGGGCAGCCAGCATTTGATTATGCACACGGAATCTCCACAATTGCCGACGCTGCTCTCCACAGTGGGTGGTTAGGGTTCCGAGCATGGAGCTTCGGAATGGGGAGCGCGGCGGGGCGGCCAACGGGCAGGCGGCGCGGCGGATTCTGGTGGTCGACGACGAGGTCACCATCGCCGAATCCGTGGCCGCGCGGTTGCGGGCGGAGGGGTTCGCCGTCGAGCTGGCGCACGACGGACCCGGCGCGGTGGCAGCGGTCGAGGCGAACGAGCCAGACCTCGTTGTGCTGGACGTGATGCTGCCCGGCTTCGACGGACTCGAGGTGTGCAGGCGCATCCAGGCCGGGCGCGGCGTGCCGGTGCTCATGCTCACCGCGCGCACCGACGAGACCGACCAGCTCGTCGGGCTCGGCGTCGGCGCGGACGACTATCTGACCAAGCCGTTCTCGCTACGGGTGCTCGCGGCCCGGGTGCACGCGCTGCTGCGCCGGGTCGAGCGCGCCGCCGACCGGGAGGGCGCCGCGATCATCGTGGGCGACCTGCGCATCGATCTGGAGCAGCATCGCGTCTGGCGCGGCGACACCGAAGCCAAGCTGACGCCGCTGGAATTCGAGCTGCTCGCCAGGCTGGCGCGGCGGCCGCGGGTGGTGCTGGCCAGGGAACGCCTGCTCGAGGAGGTCTGGGATTGGGCCGACGCGGCGGGCACCCGCGCGGTCGACAGTCACGTGAAGGCGTTGCGGCGCAAGCTCGGCGCCGATCTGATCCGCACGGTGCACGGCGTTGGCTACGCGTTGGAGGCGCGATGACCACCGACGCGCGCCCGAAGGACTCCGCCGCCACGTCGCCCCGGTCGGAGTTGGCGCGCCGATGCCGCGCGCTCGCCGACACGGTGGCCGAAGCGCTGCCGCGGCCGTTGGATCCGGTGCGGTCGGTGAAACTCAAGCTGGCGATCCTGATGGTGGTTTCGGGTGGTCTCGCGTTCGGGTTCTTCCGTTTCCAGATCGGCTGGCTGCCGCCGCGCACCACCTTGACCGCGGTGCTGATCGCGCTGATCACTTCCCAGATCCTGGCGCACGGCATCACCAGGCCACTGCGGGACATGACCGCGGCCGCCCAGCGCATGGCTCAGGGCGACTACACCCGCCGGGTACGGGCGAGTTCGCGCGACGAGGTGGGGCAGCTCGCCGAGGCGTTCAACCGGATGGCCGCCGACCTCGCCGCCGCCGACCAGCAGCGCCGCGACCTCATCGCCAACGTCTCGCACGAACTGCGCACACCGATCACCGCGCTGCAGGCCGTGCTGGAGAACCTGGTCGACGGTGTCTCCGAACCCGATCCGAGCACGCTACGCACCGCCCTGGCCCAGACCGAACGGCTCGGGCTGCTGGTCTCCGAACTGCTCGACCTGTCCAGTATCGAGGCGGGCGCCTTGGCGCTGGATCGCGAGAACGTACCGGTCGCGCCGTTGCTCGCCGAGGTGGTCGCCGAGGCCGAGGTGATGGCGGCGGCGCTGGGTCGCGGCGTGCGATTCAGCACCGACGTGCGGCCCGACACCGCGTGCGTCGACGCCGACCGCGCACGCTTGCACCAAGTGCTGATCAACCTGCTCGACAACGCCGCACGGCACGGCCCGGCGGGCGGCGAGGTGCGAATCACCGCCCGCGCGCAGCACGGCGAACTCGTCATCGACGTCCAAGACGAGGGACCCGGCATCCCGGCCGCCGAACGCGCCACCGTCTTCGACCGCTTCACCCGTGGCGGACGCACCAACGGCGGCGGCACCGGACTCGGCCTCGCCATCTCCCGCTGGCTGGTCGACCTGCACGGCGGCACCATCGCCGTGGCCGACCCCGGCTCCCGCATCCGCGTGGTCCTGCCCGCCCCCTGACGGGCGGGATCGGACCGACAACCCACCAACGCAACCCGGACCGCCAGAGGTGCCGGGGCGATCACGCACACCCGAAATCGGAGGGGAACATGAGTAAAGAACCGACCGGGCGGAACGATTCGACGCCTGAACCACCGGACGCGACCGCCGCGGAGCCCGCCACCGACGGTGCCGCGCGGTCTACCGGCCTCGACGCGGCGAGCCCGGCGGCCGCCGAGACTCGGGAAAGTTCCGATGGTGGAGCTGATCTGGCGGCCGCCGCCGTAGGTACTGACACGGCGAACGTCGCGCCAGTACCTAGAAGCGGCAAGACGGCTACTCCCACCGAGGGCGCGGTGGCAGTGCCATCGAACGCTCCGGCCGACACCAAGACAAGTGCACCGTCAGCTACTCCGAACGCAAGCGAGGCGACGGCCTCCCCGAATGCTTCGGCTGACATCCGAACCGCGACCTCGTCGAACGCTCCGGCTACCAGCAAGACGCCGACTTCCTCCGACGAGCCCGCCGCATCTGCCGCCGAATCCGGAACGAAGCTCGTGAAGACAGTGGATGCCACTGCGAAAAGCTCTGACGGGCGGGAGGATTCCGCAGGCGCACTCCAGCCCATGACTCCCGTTTCCGGCCCACCGGGAACCCCGCCGATCCCCAAATGGCGCAGGGTCAACTATCCGCCCGCAGTCTTGCCCGCCGCCGCGATCGCCGGAATCGCGGCCGCGGTGCTGATTCCCGTGGACCGCCCCGGCATCGGCTGGGTGCTCGCCGGTGCGGTCGCCGCGGGCGCGGTGTTCGTCGTCGATCGGCGGGCGCGCGGGGCGGTCGAGCAGGGCGAGTCCGCCGATCACTCGATTCGCGCACTGCTGCGGCGCAATCCGGTGCGACTGTGGTGGACCGCGCTCGCCTTGGCGCTGCTGGCGGTGGGCGCGGTGCGGGCGGCGGGGTGGTTGTTCGTGCTGTGCGCCTTGGCGGCGGTCTTCGCCAGTTCGCTCGCGGTGGTGCCGCGCCGCTCGGTGCACGGCATCTGGTACGACGCGATCGCCGTGCCGCTGGAAGCGTCGGCCGCGGTGCTGTGGGTGTCCGAGGGTGCGCGCCGGGCGCGCGACGGGCGGACGGCGCGCACGTGGCGGGCCGGGCTCTCGGTGGGCGCGACCGTCGCGCTGCTGGCGGTCTTCGCGCCGCTGCTCGGCAGCGCCGACGCCACTTTCGGCTCGATGCTGTACCGGTTGGTCCCCAGTATCGACCCGGGGTCGCTCGCGCGGTGGACGCTGGTGTCCGGTGTGGTGGCGATGGGCTGCTTCGGCGCGATGTACCTGCTGGCCGGTCCGCCGGTGTCGGCGGATTCGAGGCCGAGCGAGAAGGTTTCGGGTCGCACGGTGAGCCGGTGGGAGTGGGTGCTGCCGGTGGGCGCGTTGACGGCGCTGTTCGCCGCGTTCGTCGCCGCTCAGTTCGCTGCGCTGTTCGGCGGCGACGACTACGTGCAGAAGACCTCGGGCCTCACCTACGCGCAGTACGCGCGCAGCGGGTTCTGGCAGCTGTCCATCGTCACCATGCTGGCGCTGGCGGTGATCCTCGCGGTGCTGCGGTTCGCCGACCAGGATTCGGCGCGCGACCGGACGTGGCTGCGCGCGCTGCTCGGCTCGGTGACGGTGCTGTCGCTGGTGCTCGTCGCGTCCGCGCTGGGCCGCATGTGGACCTATCAGCAGGCCTACGGGTTCACGGTGCTGCGCTTGCTGGTGGAGGTGTTCGAACTGTGGCTGGGTCTGATCTACGTGCTGGTGCTCGCGGCGGTTGTCCGGTTGCGCCGCGCGTGGCTGCCGCGCGCCGCGCTCGGCACGGCGTTCGCGACGCTGCTGGTGCTCGCGATCCTGAATCCGGAAGGCCTCGTCGCCGAACGCAACATCGACCGCTGGACGAACGGGAAGAGACTCGACACGGACTATCTGAGCACCCTCTCGCCCGACGTCGTCCCCGCACTGGACCGGCTGCCGGAACCGATGCGCGCCGAGGTGCTCGAACCGATCCGGGAGGACTTGCCCGAGGACACCTGGCAGAGCTGGAACTTCTCCCGCGCCGCCGCCCGCTGAACCCGCCCGAACCGCGCCGCCGACTGATGCCCGCCACGGACGGAGTGCCCACACTGGGGGACTCCCGCACCGCCTGCCACCGGACTCAGGGCGGGCGCGGGCCGACGCCTCCTGGGCTCATCTCCGCATCGCCGACGAGCTCGGCCGTCGCCTACGAGCCCTGCCGCCGCTGCTTCGGTGCCATCGCTGACGCACGGTTGCTCGCCGACGGACTTGGCGAACCGCCGCAAGCGGACTGATCACGCCGTGCACGAACTCGATGCCCTTCATCGCAGTGCCGCCGAGGAACGCCGCACCGACCGCCGCATACGAACGGAGTGCTGCCGCCGAGGACTCCGCACCGACCGCCAACGGACTCCGGGGTGGGAGCAGACTGAACCCGACGTCTCGCGGCGCGAGCTCTGCGCCGCCGCCGAACCCCGCCGCCGACGAACCCCGCGTCCGCGGTGCGCCTACCTCACCGCCGCGATCCGATCGCGAGCCGCACCGCCTCGGCGGGATCGGCGGCGGTGAGCGTGGCTTGCAGCGGCTCACCCGCGGCGTCGAGGATCTGCCACCCGCCGAGGGAGACGACCGGGATGTCGCCGCGGTGCCGTGCCAGCGCCAGTTCGGACAGCGTGCCCCAGGAGCCGCCGATGACGATGACGGCGTCGGCGGAGCGCACCAGGATCGCGTTGCGCGCCTCGCCCATGTTCGTGAACAGCACGGCGGAAAGTCCCTGGCAGGCGGCGTCGCGGTCGATGTCGGGCCGCACGCCGATCACCAGACCGCCCGCGCGTGACGCGCCTTCGGCGACGGCGGCCATCACACCGAAGCCGCCGCCGCACAGCACGGTCGCCCCCGCGGCGGCGAGCAGTCGTCCGACTTCGGTGGCGTTCGCGGCGTCGGCGCGGGTGCATGCGGTGGGTCCGCACACGGCGACCTGCTTGGCGTAGGTGCGTCGGGTGGTCAGCGCTGCCATATCGACAGTGTGCCGGGTCGAGGGGTCAGCCGCGGGTTCCTCCGGCGAGTCGCGCGGCGGCGTCGTCGGGGAAGCCGAATGTCATCTCGGTTTCCGCGCGCAACGCTGCGGCCCGGTCCATCGACCGGGTGTTGGCGTAGAGCGCTTTGTAGATGCGATGCGAGCCGGGCGAGTTGGCGGCGATGCGCTCGGCGAGCTCGGCGACGTACCGGTCGAGTTCCGCGTCGGGCACGCAGTGGTCGACGAGCCCGATGCTCGCGGCTTCGGCGGCGGGCAGCCTGCGGGCGGTGAAGCTGAGTTCCTTGGCCCTGGACATGCCGACCCGTTCGGGTAGCCGCACCGACATGCCCCACAGCGGGACCAGCCCCCACTGGCTGTGGGTGTCCCCGAGTTGGGCGGATTCCCCGGCCACCAGCAGGTCGCAGCCGAGGGCCAGTTCCAGGCCGCCGGTGAAGCAGTGCCCGTGGATCTTGGCGATGGTGGGCTTGGGCAGGTCCTCGAGCAGTCCGATGGTCTCGGCCTCGCGGAACCGGTGCGCGAGTGCGTGGCCCTCGGCCAGCGCGGTCAGATCGTGTCCGGCGCAGAACGATCGGCCCGCGCCGGTGAGTACGACGACGCGCACGGCGTCGTCGCCGGCCAGTGTTTCCAGGTGGGTGCGCAAGTGGTCGAAGGTGTCCGCGGTGAGGGCGTTCAGCTTGTCGGGCCGGTTCAGCGTCAGCGTCGCGATCGCGCCGTCGATCGAACACAAGACGAGTTCATCGCTCATGCCTGCGCCTCGCTGACGCTCGGCTCCGGCATGCGCGAGGCACGCTGGCACATGATTCGCTCACTTCGTTCACTCATCGGCCACCTCCGTGTGTGCGCACCGCCGTGCACGCCACGCCGGTGACTTCGCACCCTAACGCGCGCTGCCGGACGACGGTTCGTCGCCAGCAGACGCATGGCCGGACCCTGCACCGTCGTCGTCTCGGCCGCAGGGATGTGAATCCGCCCGCGCGGGAGCGGATTTCACGAATTTCAGGCCGATGACGCAGGCGATGATGCCGCCGAGGAAGGCGATCTTGCTCGCCGAGACGGTCTCGGCGCCGGTGGCCATGGCGTACCCGACGGTGAGCGCCGCACCGATGCCGATCCACACGGCGTAGGCCACACCGATCGGTATGCGCCGGGTGGCCAGCGCCAACCCGATCATGCTCACCGCCAAGGCGATACCGAACACCGCTGTGGGCACGGCCCGCGACAATCCGTCCGACATGCCGAGCGCGGTCGCCCACACGGCCTCGAACACCGCGCTGACGATCAGAAGCGGCCACGCCATCTCAGCTCACCGCCTTCAGCCCGGCCACACAGGCGACCAGCCCGCACAGCAGCAGTGTCCGCGCCAAGCTCGCCCGCTCCTTTCCAGTCAGCACCGCCCACACCGCGGTGAGCACCGCGCCGACGCCGACCCACACCGCGTAGGCGGTGCCGGTGGGCAGGGTACGCATCGCGAAGGCCAGGCCGAGCATGCTGGCGACGAGCGCCGCCGCGAACACGAGGGTGGGAACGAGACGCCGGAAACCGCGGGATTCGGCGAGCGCCGTGGCCCATACGGCTTCCAACACCCCGGCGACGAGAAGAACGACCCAAGCCACGACCGACCTCCATGGTCAGTCTTGTCGCTGTCCGGGTACTGAGCCCTCGTCCGGAGGCCCGCCGCGGGCCTTGTCTTCGACGCTAGCACGCGACGTAAGCGGCGGATGGTGAGCTTGGTTACCGGCCCGCTACGGCCGACTTCCGGCCGGGCGTGCGCCAATGCGCTTGCCGCGACATTGCATTCGATGCCATCGCCGACACTATCCGGCCTCGATGGCGTCGGCGACGCGGGCCCGCAACGCCAGCGCGTCGCGTGGCGCCATCACTTTGGCGTCGTTGTCGAAGTAGACGTACACGTCGCCGCCGCGCGCCCAGGACCGGATCTTCTCGGCCCACATGTCCAGTCCGTCGTCGGTGTATCCGCTGACATAGAGCTCGTCGTGCCCGTGCAACCGGACGTACACGAAATCCGCGGTGACGTCCTCGAGCAGCGGATACTTGCCCGCCGCGTCCGCGACCACCAGCGCGATCCCGTGCTCGCGCAACAACTCCGGGAATTCCGGCGTGACGAAGCTGGGATGCCGGATCTCCAGCGCGTGGCGCAGCGGCCGGTCCGCGTCGGCGGTGGTGTGGGCGGGGTCGACGCGGTGATCGTGTCGGCTCGCGATCTCGGCGGCCTGCGCCGTGCTGCGCGGCAGATGGGCGAAGAAGCCGGTGAGCAGCTCCGGGTCGAAGCGCATGGTCGGCGGCAGCTGCCACAGGATCGGTCCGAGCTTGGGGCCGAGGGCGAGGACGCCGGAGGCGAGGAAGTTGGCCAGCAGCGTGTCGCCGTCGCGCAGTCGTTTCATGTGGGTGATGAAGCGGCTGCCCTTGACGGCGAACACGAAGTCCTCCGGTGTCTGTTCGGCCCAGCGCAGGTAGCTCGACGGCCGCTGCAACGAGTAGAACGATCCGTTGATCTCCACGCTGTTCATTCGCTCGGACAGGTAGCCGAGCTCGAGCCGCTGGGTCAGTCCCACCGGGTAGAACACGCCGCGCCAACCTCGATACAGCCATCCCGAGGTGCCGATCCGGATGTCGCCCATGGATTCCATGGTGGCAGGCGGCGGTGTGCCGGGGGCGGGTGAAAGCCGTAAAACCAGGCGCGGCAGGATCTCCGAGGGTTCGACCGCCCGTCGTTCGGGTACGCCATGGTCGGATCATTCGCTTTTCAACTGAGTTCAATCGGAGGAATCACATGTCGAAGGTCGATGCCGTGCGGCTGTCGAGCGTGCTGGGCATCGATGTGGCGCAGGCGATGCTGCGGCTGCGCAACGAGCGGTATCCCGGCGAGAACGAGCACGACACGTGCCTGCGTCTCATCGCCGAGGACGCGCAGCGCAGGCGGCACGGCGCCTGAGGCGCGTCGTCCGAGCCGAATGCAGGGTCGGCTCGGGCTTCATCGGTTTCCGCGGTAGGGGCGGCCGCAGTCGCCGCTGATGTGGAGCACACCGTGCCCGCACACTCGCGCCGAGAACTTCGCCAACGCCTCGCTCAACGCGCTGACATCGTCGAAGGCGAGGGTGCCTGCGTCGATGGCACGGGCGATCTCGCTTTCCAGCTCGATCACCCGCATGAGGACGCGCAGCACCTCCGCATCGCGCGGCTTCCGCGTTTCCGCATCGCGAACCAATTCCTCGGCGATCGCCCCGGCCCGGTGCAGGTCGCGCACCGCGCCCGCCGGATCGCGGCGGCGGACCGACAGCCGTGCCTGATTGCGCAGCGCCTCGATGTCGCCCAAGCGGGCGCCGAGATGGGGAGATTCGGGTGACGTCACGATGTCCTCACTGGGTGCGTGGTGGCAACGAGTGGTTCGGATCGTGTGTTCGAGTCGGCGAGGTGCAGTGCATATCGCCGGTGTACCCCGCCGCGTGACACTGTCGCGTGGATCGCCCGGCAGTGGGTAGGTCCCGAGGACAGAGCACATCGACGACGGCAGGGAGGCGATGGCGATGACGAGCGCGCAGCTGCTGACCGACGGCTACGAGCGGGTCAGGGAAGCGGTGTACGAGGCCGTCGACGGCCTGGACGAGGACGCGCTGACCTTCCGGATCGACCCGGGCGCCAACACGATCGCCTGGCTGATCTGGCACCTGACCCGGGTGCAGGACGACCACATCGCCGACGTCGCGGGCACCGAGCAGGTATGGACCGCCCAGGATTGGTACGGCCGTTTCGGCCTGCCGCTGGACGAACGAGCGACCGGCTACGGCGACGGCCCCGAGGAGGTCGCGCTGGTGCGCGCGTCCGCGGAATCGCTGTCGGGCTATTACGACGCCGTCCACGAGCGGACTCTGGACTTCGTGCGCGAGCTGACCGATGCCGACCTGGCGGAGGTGATCGACACCCGCTGGGACCCGCCGGTCACCCTCGCGGTGCGGCTGGTGAGCGTGATCTCCGACGACCTCCAGCACGCGGGCCAGGCGGCGTACGTGCGCGGGGTGTTCGACCGCACGAGGTGAACGGCGTCAGGTTCGGGTGAAGACGCCGAGGCCGTCGGCGTCGAAGTATTCGAGGGTCAGCGTGTTTCCGGCGAAGGTGGCACGCGAGACCGAGCCGGTGGGTGCGTTCTCGCCGGTCGGTGTGAACACGAAGGTGTCGCCGTCCCAGTGGCGCAGCGGGAAGCGCATGTTCCGCGGGCCCAGGGTGAGGGTGAGCCCGTCGTCCTCGACGGCGACGGTGGCCGGACCGTAGTAGTCGTTGTCGTAGCGGCCCGCGTAGGTCGGCAGCGGTTGCGCCGGGGCGGGTCGCGCGGGTGGCGACGCGCCCGCGAGGCTGCCGATCGGCGCGCTGAGCGGTGCGAAGGCCTCCCGGTAGAGCGCGCGCCAGTCCTCGCGGACGGTGCCGAACTGGACGAGGTCGGCGAACTCGGCGTTGAGCGTTTCGGGTAGCCCGATCGGCGCGGCGTTGGTGAGCGTCACGATGCCGACGTTCACGGAGGGGATCAGGGTGAACGCGGTGGCGGCGCCGAGATCGAAGGCGCCCGAATGCCCGAGCACCACCCGTCCTGCCGGGGAGACGCCGACGTTGAAGCCGTAGCCGTAGAACCCGGCGCGCGCGTCGAAGGTCCTCGGCGGCGCCGACACCGCTTGCGGCGACACCGCGGGTTGCAGCGCGTCGGGCGCGAGGAACGGCCGGCCCTCGACCGCGCCGTCGGCGAGCATCATCGTCATCCATTTGGCGAGATCGTCCACCGACGAACTCACCCCGCCCGCGGGGGACTGGGCGTCGGGGTCGCGCGGCGGGTCCGCGACCCGATACCTGCCGTCGACGAGCACGTGACCGTCGGCGCGGTCGTCGCGTGCGCGGAAGTCGCTGTACCGCGAGCTCGTGGAGGTCATGCCGAGCGGCTGGTAGATCTCCTTGTCCGACAACGTCTCCCAGTCGGCGCCCGCCGCGGTGGCGACCGCGACGGCGGCGGCGGTGAGACCGAAATTGGTGTAGGCGTAGGAGTCGCGGAAGGCGTCCAGCGGCAGCTCCCGCAACCGCTCGAGCACCTGCTCGCGGTCGTAGCCGAGGTCCTCGAGCAGATCGCCCGCGTGATCGGGGAGCCCGGACCGATGCGCGAACAGATCACCGACGGTGACCTTCTCGGTGACGTACGGGTCGCCCAACGCGAACGAGGGCAGCAACTGGCGCACCGGCGTATCCCATCGCACGGCGCCCGTGGCGACCTGCCGTGCGACGACCGTCGCCGCGAGCGATTTCGACACCGACGCCAGCTGGAACACCGTCTCCGGACCGACCTTGGCGTCCGAGCCCACCGCGCGCACGCCGAAACCCTTGCGGTACACCACTTTTCCGTCGTGCACGACGGCGACGGCGAGTCCGGGGACCCGCGAGGTCGCCAGCAGGCTCTGGGCGAGCTCGTCGAGCCGATCCACCGCCTGGCCGACCTGTCCGTCGGGGATCGTCACCCCGGCGACCTGGTTCGGTGACTCGACGGAGGTGCTGGTGGCGGGCGACTGCGGAGCCGGCGCGTCGACGCAGCCGCCGACGAGCAGTCCCGCGGCCACCAGCGCCGCGAGACCCGGAACTCTCCGCCGATCTCCGCGCACGGCCACTCCCGGGGCTCGTTTTCGACACAAACCCTCCTCGAGCGTAGATCAACCGATCTTGCGACGAAAGGCTGCGCGGAGGGCGGCGGTGTTTGCCCCACGGGATTCGCGGTAGTCCTCACCCCGAACCACTGACCGTCGGCGGACACCTCCGGTCGCCGACCCGCGGAGAGGAGCTTCGATGAGTCAGCTGCCGAAAGGCCGTGGCGTCACCCGACGGCATACCGTCGCGGCGCGCGGCGCATCCGCCTTGGCGATCGCGGCCACGGTATTTCTCGCCCCGGTCACCGGCACCGCGTCCGCCGCCGATCCACCCGTACTCGGCGGCGGCTCCGGCATCGTCATCGCCAACCAGGCCGAGTGCACGCTCACCTCGATCGGCCACGACCGTGCCGGGCGCCTGGTCGGCCTCACCGCCGGTCACTGCGGCAAGGCGGGGGCGACGGTGCTCGCCGAATCCGATCCCAACTACGGCGTGGTCGGCAGGTTCGCCCATACCGATCCCGCGCTGGACTACGCGGTCATCGAATTCGACCCGCAGCGGGTCACACCGGTGCGCCAGCTCGGCGACATCGCGATCACCGGCATCGGCGCGCCCGCACGGTTCCCGGCCACCGTGTGCAAGAAGGGCCGCACCACCGGAACCACCTGCGGCGTCGCCTGGGGCCCCGTGGGCCCGGCCACCGAGACCTGGACTCAGCTGTGCGTGCTCGAAGGTGACTCCGGCGCGCCCGTGGTGGTCGGCTCGACGCTCGTCGGCATGGTGAACGCCTATCTCGGGGTGGGTTGCTTCGGGCCCGAAGTGGGTACCGATATCCATGCGGTAGTCGCGGATCTGGACGCACGCGACCTCGTGGGTGCGGGCTTCTGGCCGATCTGATCGGCGCCGCTCGCGAAAGCTCGGCCAGTGCTCGCGCGTTGCCGTGGGTGAGCGATTGCCGGACGCTTCGACAGCGGCTCGCGTGAGCGCGATCGCCTGTCCATCAAGTGAATCGATCGTCCTGACGGACCGCACGCGACGCTGCGCCGACTTTCACCACCCGCCAATGGATTCCGTGTCCTCGCCTTTAGTCAAGTAATGCTCGAATCTCAACTCGAACCGTCCCGGTTTGGGGTTGGTCACAACGACCGCATCGCCGGGCGAGGGTGTTTGCCGAATTCGCGCCACCGAATCGCTTCCGAGGTTGCCGGTCGATACCGTGGGGGCACATCGGGAGGAAGCGGAATCCACATGGGCCCCAACGACGCCGAGGACGACGGCATGCCTGCTCCGGTGCGGGACTTCGGCACGGCGATCCGCATGGGCCTCGACCTCGCGCTGGCGTTGGTGGAGGACACCGACACCTCGCTGGACGGCATGCTGCGCACCCTCGAACGCCACACCAAGCGATGGGCGCTGGACGGCGTACCCATCGACGAGATCCAGCACGCGGTCCACGACGGCGTCAGATCCGGGCTCGCCCAGCTGCGCGACGACGCGGGACCGATGCTCGACTGCGTGCTCGTCGTGGATCTACTCGACGTCATGACCTCGGCGGTGTCGCGCGCGTACGTCGCGGCCGACCGCACCGTGCGCGGCACCGCGCTCTGAAGCACGGTCATTACCTCGCGGGTAATCGTGCGGCGCCCGCCCGATTCGTAGGATCGGCCAGGTGACTACGCAAACAGCGGGCGATCTGCTGCGGCACTGGCGGCTCGAGCGCAGGCTGAGCCAGCTCGAGCTGGCCGGCCGCGCCGAAACCTCCGCGCGCCACCTCAGTTTCATCGAAACCGGACGCGCCACCCCGAGCCGCGCGATGCTCGCCCACCTGTGCGATCACCTCGACATCCCGCTGCGCGAACGCAACCGCCTGCTGCTGGCGGCGGGCTACGCGCCCGCCTACGCCGAACCGACCCTCGACACCCCCGAGATGGACGCGGTACGGCAGGCGATGCGCCAGATCCTCGTCGGCCACGAGCCCTACCCGGCGCTGGCCATCGACCGGAACTGGAACATGGTGGAAGCCAACGCCGGTGTGGCCGTGATGCTCACCGGCATCGACTCGCGGCTGCTCACCGCACCGGTCAACGCGCTGCGACTGAGCCTGCACCCCGGCGGCATCGCGCCGCGGATTGCCAACCTCCCCGAATGGCGCGGGCACCTGTTCGCCCGGCTGTCGCGCCAGATCGAGGTCACCGGCGCCCCGGAACTGATCGCGCTGCGCGCGGAACTGCGCGCCTACCCGGGCGGCGAAACCGAGGTCGCGCTACCGGAGCCGGACCAGGCCACCGTTCCGCTGCGGCTGCGCCACGACGGTGCGGAACTGTCGTTTCTGTCGGTCACCACCGTGTTCGGCACACCGATGAACGTCACCGTCGCCGAACTCGCCATCGAATCGTTCTTTCCCGCCGACGCCGAAACGCGAAAGTACTTGAACACGCTCACTTCCTGAGTCGTGCCGAGAGCGCCGCACGGGCGGCGGCGAGAGTCTGCGCGCGGTACCCGGCGCCGAACAGCGCGACGTGCACCAGCAGCGGATGCAGCTGATGCAAAGGAACACGGGAGCGCCATCCCGCCGCCAGCGGGCGGGTTCGCTCGTAGGCGGCGACAACGCGATCCAGGTACGGCGCGCCGAACAACGCGAGCATCGCCAGATCGGTCTCCCGGTGCCCGCCGTGCGCCGCCGGATCGATGAGCATCACGCCCGCCTGCGTCCAGCGCAGATTGCCCGACCACAGATCACCGTGGATGCGCGCCGGAGGCTCGGGCGGGCCCGCAAGCTCCTCGACGGACTCCATCACCCGCTCCAGCAGCCGCACCCCGTCCGGGCCGAGCACGTCCGCGGTGCGGGATACGAACGGGCGCAACCTGCGCTCGGCGTACCAGCGCGCCCACGGGCCCTCGCACGGCGTGTTGTCCAGCGGGAGTTCGGCGATCCAGCCGGGCCACGACGCGCCGAAGACGCCCGGCGAATCCGCGTGCAGCACAGCGAGATCCCGGCCGAAGCGGTCCGCAGCGGCGGGGGAGGGCGCGGCGTCGGGCAACCACGGCAGCACCAGCATCCCGTCCTCGGCGGCCAGCACCGGCGGCACCAGCGCGGCATTGCCCGCCGCGAGCCAGCGCAGACCCGCCGCCTCCGCCGCGAACACCCCATCCCGGTCCGCGGCGGCCTTGACGAAGACGACGCGACCGTCGGCCAGCTCCGCCCGGTGCAGCGTCCAGTCGTGACTCGACCCGAGATCGGTCACCGCGTGGACGGCGACACCCAGCGACTCACCCAACCGGTCGGCGATGCTCACCGCACCACCGTAGGCGCACCTCCGCCTTCGCTGCGGTCGTGCGCGAGTTTCCGGACGGCCGCGCCGATATCAGGATGCGGTGCGCGCGATGACGTGCTCGGCGAACCGGGACAGGTTCGCGATCTTGGTCTCCAGGCTCTCGGTGTCCTGATCGCGGGTGTACGGATTGCGGAAGCCGACGATGACATCGGTGACGCCCTTGTCCTCCAGCCGCTTCACGCCGTCGACGGTGAAACCGTCCAGCGAGATGACGTGCACTTCGAAGTCCTTGCGCGTGCCGTACTCGGCCCGCAGCTTGTCCAGCTTCGCCAGTAGCCGATCGAGCTCGGCGGGATCGCCGCCCGCGTGCATCCAGCCGTCACCGCGCTGGGCGGCGCGCCGCAGCGCCGGACCGCTGTGCCCGCCGATGAGGATCGGGATCGGTTCGGTGGGCACCGGGTTGATCTTGATCGGCGGCAGGTCGTAGAACTCGCCGTGGTACTCGAAATAGCCGCCCGCGGTGAGCCCGCGCACGATGTCGACGCACTCGTCCATGCGCGCGCCGCGCTTCTCGAACGGCACGTCCATGATCTCGAAGTCGTCCGGCCACGGGCTGATCCCGACACCGAGACCGAACCGATTGCCGCTCAGCGCGGCCACCGACGCCGCCTGCTTGGCCACCAGCACCGGTGGGCGGATGGGCAGCTTCAGCACGAACGGAGTGAACCGCAGCTTCGTCGTCGCGGCCGCCATCGCCGCCGAGAGCACGAACGCCTCGATGAACGGTTTGTCCTCCAGGAACTCCCGGCTGCCGTCGGGGGTGTAGGGGTAGGTGGCGTCGGAGTCGCGCGGATAGGCGACGCTGTCGGCCACCGCCATCGACGTGTACCCGGCCGCCTCGGCGGCCTGCGCCAGAGGCACGTAGTAGGACGGGTCGGTCATCGTCTCCGCGTACGTGAACCGCATGGAATCAGCCTTCCTGCTCGGTCGTCGCCGGGCAACGGCTCGTCGGTGGGCGGCACGCCCACGGCATCGCCATGGCGAACATCTCCCAGCCAATTAATCACTGGTGCTTAACTTGGTCAAGACTCGGGTTCAGTACAGTGGGTGCCTATGCAAGCCGACGACTCGCGCGCCGCCCTGCTCGACGCGGGGGAGCGACTCATCGCCGAACGCGGCGTCGACGTCCCGCTGCGCGACATCGCCGCCGCCGGGGGCCAACGCAACAACTCCGCGGTGCACTACTACTTCGATTCCCGCAACGGACTCGTCGAAGCCATCGTCGAGCGCCGGATGAACCGGCTCGAACAGCGCCGCATGGAACTACTCGCCGCCCACGAAGCCGACGGCACCGGCGCCGACCCGCACGCTCTGGTCGGCATGCTCGTCGGACCCATGCTCGAACTCGTCGGCGAAGACCGCACCAGCCACTACGGCCGCTTCCTCGAAGTCGTCCGCACCCACCCCGTCATCGCCGACGCCCGCCGCCTCGCCGGCGCCGAGCGCGCCGCGGTCCGCATCATCGCCACCCGCCTGGGCGCCGCCCTCCCGCAGCTGTCGCCCCGCCACCGCCGCCGACGCCTCGAAACCATGACCACCGTGCTGTTCGCCCTCGTCGCCGACTACGAACGCGCACTCCAAGACGGCAGCCGCACCCCGCACCTCGACACCGACACCGCCGAGATCGCCGACATGCTCGTCGCGATGCTCACCGTGCCGGCGCGCGACCCGGCCTGAACGCTCCTCGAGCGTGACCGCCGCGAATCTTCGTGGCTGATCGGCGTCCATCGCGGCGAACCAACACCGGCACCGCGTCCCGAATCACCCCTCCCGCGAACGCCGCGCCAATTCCACTGTCGCCGCGCGCAATCCGTCGACACCGTCCAGCCGCTCCGCATAACCCACCCGCGTCCGCGCCACCCCGCGCGGCGTCTCCACCCGCAAATCCAGCCCGTACCGATCCGCCCGCTCGCACAGCGCCGCCGTCGCATCCGGATAACCACCCAGCACCCGCGCCATCGACAACAGCGCATCGGCGTGATCGTCGTTCAGATGCGCGACCGCCCGCGCCGCCACCGGCGCCACCGGATCCGGCTCCGCCGCCAGATACTCCTCGGCCGTCGCCGAATCCATCCGCCCGTACCCGCCGACCCACCGCACCCGGCCGACCCGGAACACCCACAGCGAGAAATCGCTGTACTCGACATACATCCGCGCCGCGGGCACCGCCGCCACATGCGCTTCCCGCGCCGCCGCCAACTCCGCGCCCACCGGACGCTCCACCACCCCCGCCAGCGTGATCCGCGAACCCGCCAACGGATCCGCGGGCCGCTCCGGCGCCACGATCGACAAACTGGCCCGCGCATCGCCCGCCAGATTCCGGCCGTGCTCGGCCAACCGCGACACACACAACACCGGCGCACCGTCCAACAACCCGTACGTCACGAACGACGCCCACGGCGACCCGTCCTCGCTCAGGCTCGCCAAGGTCGCGATATTCGTCGCCGCCGCAACCGTTCTCGCCTCCTCCGCAGCAGAAGGCCGCGCCGCGTTCACCACCGCAGCGAGCGGCCCGGGCACCGACGGCGCGTCACCGGGATCACCGTGATCGAGAGTCATGACCACCAGCGTGCCACGCCGAAACGCCGCCGGAGCCGCAACCAAAGCAACCCAACACCCCCACGCCGCCACCCGATACGTGAGGATGAGCCACGTGACCCGATACGCATTCGACGCCGACCGCAACGCACTCGTCGCCATCTGGGCGACCGGACGCGGCGACCTGGCCGAGACGGTGGCCCTGCTGCCGCCGACAACACCCGAACTGGCCACGGATCTGGCGTCGAATCTGACCACGCTCTCGCGCTTCCACTGGCGCACCTACACCCACCCCGCGGCCGCCGCGGGCGACCCCGACATCCCCGACAGCGAAGCCTGGCGCCGCGCCGAAGAACGCCGCAACTTCACCGAAGTCGAGAACGGCCTGCGCAACCCCAACCTCCCCACCGAAGCGGGCCTGCTCGTCTCCTACAGCGGCGTCGTCGAATCCGCCCACCGCGTCGGCCGCTGCCTACACGGCATCCGCACCGACGAACTCACCGAGACCATCGTCGCCGAGATCCACCGCGAACAGGCCGCCATCGAAGCCGCCGAACTCGGCGACCTCTCCGGCCGCGCCCGCCAAGCCGTCGAACTCTCCCGCCCCGACGTCTCACCCGCCCAGGTCCACGCCGCCGACACCCTGCTGCGCACCGACCCACTCGGCGCACCCGAACTGTTCACCGACCTCGACCCCGCCTCCGCCTCCGTCGCCGCCGCCCACTGGCTGCACGCCGCCGCCGAGGTCGCGGGCGAACTCGCCGACCTGCCCATCACCGAGGTCATCGCCGAAGCCGACGACATCGAAGCCATCCCGGTCGAAACACCCACCCTCGTCCTGGAACGACTCGACAGCGGCGAAACCGCCACCGACATCGTCACCGACCTCATCGCCGAAGCCGTCGCAGTCTCCGAAGGCCACCTGCCCGCACCGTGGGCCGTCGTCGCCCGCGTCGCCGAACTCGAAGAGCACGCCCGCCGCTACGACGTCGACAAAACCACCCGCGCCGCGCTGCTCGCCGAATTCCGCGTCAGCCGGCTCGATCCCGCCCGCCCCGCGCTGGACCTGCTGGAAGACCTCCTCGACGGCATCCGCGGCTGCCTGCTGCTCTACGCCGCGCACCACGACGACGACACCGACATCGAGGACCGTTTCGCCGCCGACGTCCGCCACGCCGCGGACAATCACTCCGAACGACTCTTCTGAGGCGAACCCTCAACCCGCCCGGCCCGCACCGAGGGCCGCGGCGGGCTCACCACCCAACCACCCGCGCAGCGCCACGTACACCGCCTCGTGATTCAGCAGCGTGAAATGATTCGCGCCCGGCAGATGCAGACCGTTCTCCTCCAGAAAACCGAGCCGCCGAGCCCGCCCGCTGCCCGAACCGCTCGGGGTCAACACCAGACCGTCACCGAGGACACGGCCCAGCGGATGACGCGCACTCCTGGTGAACGTCGCGGTGACGAAATAATGGTCCGCACCCTCCAACAGCGGCACCTCCCGCACCGCACGCCGCTCCAACGCGTCCGCGTCCACCCCGCGCCAATCCTCGTCCACCAGCGAACCGTGCCGCAGATCCCGGATCCCCGCGCTGCGCCGTCGCAGCAGCCGGCCCACCGGCCGCGTCTCCGGCAACCGCACCAACGCCGCCGACAACCGATGCACCACCTGCTCCAGCGGCGCCCCCAGATGCGGCGAACCCAGACACACCACCTGGCGCACCGACCGCACCCACACCCGATCCTCTTGCACCGCACCGAAGCACGCCGCCCGCGCCACCAAACCGCCCATCGAATGCCCCACCAGCGAGATCCGCCGCACCGGCACCGGCCAGTGCGCGACGAGCCGCTCCATCAGATCCGAAAGCTCCCGCGCGTTCTCGGAGATGTGCAGCCCGCTGTTGTAGCGCACCTGAACGCACGCGCACCCCAGATCCGTCGCCAAGCGCTCGGCATACGTCGCGCGACCGCCCAACCGCCACGCGTGCTCCGTCTCGACCAGACCGTGCAGGAACACCACCAGACGCTCACGCGGCGGCACGTACTCGGCAATCGATTCCGGCGCGACGGGATTCCCATCCACCCGCAGCGTCATCGGACCCGCGAGAATCGGCATGCCGTCCTCGAGGCGGTCGCCGATCAGGCCTTGCAGCGCCGCGAGGAATCCCGAACCCCACACCGTGCGGGACGGAGGCGCGCCAGGCAGATCCGCCGCCCGTTCGCCCACCGCCCCCGCGGTGACCGCCGCGGTGCCGACGATCCGGTACACGCCGTCGGTGATCGCATCGTGCATCAGCTTTACCGGCTCGGCGGCGGGACCGACGCCCCAGCGCACCGCGGCGAACACGCGATCCGAGACCGCCCGATGGATCGTCCCGATGCCGTCTACCGCACCGCCCAGCTCGTCACCCGCCAGGCGGGCCAGGGCGCGGATCTCCGCTTGGCGCTGCGGGACACTCTCCGACATGCGTTCAGTGTACAACCGTGCACTGAATTTCGTTCGTGGACGGCTCAGGCAGGCACGCTGGTGACGGCGATCGCCGACTCGGTCAAGCTGCCCAGATACAACGTGCCCTCGTGCTCGACGATCCCGGTGACCATCGCGTAATCCGTGCCCTCGGTCTGCAAATCGTGCACGACCGTGCCCTCGAAATCGACCGCGAGCACCCACACCGTTCGTGGCGGCTTCGGACGCGCCCAGGCGGGCAGCGACCACACCACACGGCGCAGCACGCCGGGGAGGGGAAGTAGGCGGTCCAGCAACGCATCTCGTGGCGCGGGCAAGGTGATCCAGACCAGGCCGTCGCTGCCGAGCGCCATATTGTCCGGGAAGCCCGGCAGGTTCTCGATCAGCCGATCGTGCGTACCCGCTCGCGGCCCCGTCAGCCAGTAGCGGGTCACCCGGTAGGCGCCGGTCTCGGCCACCAGTACGCAGGAGCGATCGGGGGCGAGCACCACGCCGTTGGCGAATTGCAGTCCGTCGACGAGGGTTTCGACCTTGCCGGAAAGATCGCGCCGGAACAGTCGGCCGGTGCCGGAATGCTCCAGCAGGTCACCCATCCACTGGTCCAACGGGTAACGGGCCGAGGACGCGGAAAAGTAGATGGTGCCGTCGATATCGCGAACAACGTTGCTGGCGAACGCGAGTCGCTCGCCGTCTACCTCGTCGACCAGCACCTCCAGCGTGCCGTCCGGGTCCAAACGCAGCAGGCCGCGCGCGAAATCGCAGATCAGCAGGGAACCGTCGGCATCGGCGTGCAGCCCGAGCGGGCGGCCGCCCGTGTTCGCCAGTTTGCGCACCGATCCGTCCAGGGGATCGACGCTCACGATCGCACCGCTCGCGAGGCCCGCGATCACCTTCCCGTCCGGCGTGCGCACCACGTCCTCGGGGCCCGTGCCGGGGAGTTCGAAGCGAGTGACCGGCGGCAGTGGGGGAGTGCTGCGCTTCGCGCGGGCCCGATCCGGGGTGGGTGGGGGCGTCCAGCGGTGCGGTTGCATTGTCCGGCCTGCGAGCATGCGGTCAGCGTATCCGTGGATCGGGTCGTCTCGGTGGAGACCGGCCGGAACAATTTAACATCCCGCTATGTAGATATGCGCATCTAACCATGTGTTCCCCTTCAGCCCGAAACCTCAGCGCCCGGCAAGCCGGGCGTAGCAAGGACAGGGAAGGGGATCACGCGATGACTTGTACAGTCAGGTGGTGTTCGGGTGGCCGCAGTTCGGGTGCTGATATGACGGCGGCGAGCGCTGCGACGCCGAGCTGGGCGTGTTCGGCCTCGGTGTTCGGCGGGTGGCTCTCGGGCTTGCGGCTAGGGGAGCGGTGTCTGGTCAGGAGATGCAAGCCACGGCAGGAGGATTGAGGACTTCGAAGGGGAGAGGGCCTGCGATAGAGGCGGATTCAGCGGACTGCGGTGACGCTTCGACTCGCTGGGCGAGAGCATCGAACAGCCGCGGGGCGCTCAGTTCTTCTGTAGCACTGAGGAATCCCGGTATCGAAATATGCATATCTATCTACCCGCCAACTATCGACTAGTCGACTTCTCTCACTATCTACCGATCAAAAGAAGCCCGGACGAGGGGAGGGGTCGGGTGGGCCGCCCCCAGGGGCCCACCCGACCCGCTACGGAGTAGTGGTGAACACGTGCCACAGCACGCCGAGTGTGGCGACTGCGAACAGTGGTGTGAGAATCCAGGTTTCGACCTTGTTCCCGGTCCGTTCGATGATCGGTAGGCAGGTGCGCAGCTTGAAGGGCCAGAAGAGGCGGCAGCCGCGGTCGGTGAGACAGTCGCCGATGAGGTGGGCGAAGGCGCCGAGGCCGACACAGAACGGCAGCCAAGCGGGTCGATCGCTGATCCAGTTGTCCATGGCGAAAGTGCCCGCCGTGGCGAGGACGACGACGGTGCCCCAGGATCGGATGCCGTCACCCGGCGGGTACAGGTGCAGGGCGCGCACGGCCAACGCCAGCAGGAAGAATACGAGCGCGAGAGTGAATCCCCGTCCGATCCAATGCATTCCGGCCCACGTGCCGTACGCGGCCGCGATCACGAACGCGAAGGAGTGCGTCGCTTGCCGGTGTCCGCCGGCGACCGTCGATATGACCTTGCAGAGGAAATAGGAGAGTGGGCCGAGCACATGCGCGATCGTTCCTTTGGGGTGATCGGCATCGGGGAGCAGCGCCGCGCCTGCGGTGAGAAAGACGCCGAGAACGACGTCCACCGGCCCGAGCCGGGCCTCGCTGCTCTGCAATACCGGATAGGTCAACGCCGCGAGAGGCAGCGTCGCCGCCGCCACCGACCAGGCGAACGCGCCGCTGGTCGCATGTGAATGTCCAAGCACTACTTCGAGATTAGTTGAACACCAGACCATTCGACATAATCCCGGCCTGGCGGATTACGTCAACCACTCGGTGTATCTCGCGAAACGCCTTGGGGGAGTTGGTCTCCGGCGGGGAGTGCCGTTCGTTACACCTCATCGAGTGGCGTCGAGAGGCGACCGCCTGTGGTGTGACTCCTCTCATGCCACTCCATCTATACGGCACCGTATATCGAGACTATCCTGACTGGCATACGCAACCGTATATAAGAACCGGCGGCGCGGCGAGATGAAGGCGTCGCGAGGCCGCGGCCGCGGCGAAACCTGTTGGGGCCACGGCTCCGCGCACGGAAGGGGAGTTCGCATGATCAAGTGGGCAGGCTGGCTCATCGTGTTGTTCCCGGGAATCGGGCACACGGTGGGCGCTCTCGTGGAGACGGCGCCGGACTACGCCGCGGACTGGTTCAGCGGAGAAGGGTGGAAGGCCGATGCGACCGCGATGAACTACGCCGAAGCCACGCTGTGGTACACCGTGTTCAGCTTCGGCGTGCCGTTCCTCCTGATCGGCCTGATGGTGCTGTGGCTGGACCGGCGCGGCGTCACCCCACCAGCGTTCCTCGCGTGGCTTGTGGCCGGTTGGACTCTGATCACCGTCGCAGTCGGCGGCCCATCGCCACTGCTGGTCCTATTGATAGCCGCCGGCCTGTTACTCGTCGGCTCCCGACGCGCCGCCCGTCGCGGCAAACCTTGAGGCTGCTGCGGCAACGCCAATTCGGTCGAGCTGAACCCGTCGCGGGACCAGCGCAGGGGAGAGCCCGACCTTCTCTGATTAGGCGATTTCGATCCGCCGCCGACGGCGTGTTCACCGGCACCGCGGCCGCCGACCGCACACCAGGTCCGAGGTGCTCGTCGACCCCGTCCGCTACGAGCCGCAGTCTCTCGACGACTTCCGCGCAACGCTGACCGCGCGAAACGTCAACGATCCGATCGCGACCGCCGGTGCACGTTGACAGCAAGGGTTCGTGAGCGCCGACGGGAGCCGGGTTGTGTCCTCGACCCGACCATGCCGGTGACCGTCGGCGGGTACCGGCATCGGTCCCCGGATGGCGCCGCTGACGGCTGCCGTTCGGGAGAACTCGCTCGCCGACGTGGCGGTCACCGCCTCGTACGTGGCCGAAACCGAGCTGACCCACCGGATCGAGCTGATCGACTGGGAGCGCGAAAATGTGGCCGCGGCGTGCGCGAGCACGGGTTCGCGGTGCCGGTGAGTGCGGCCGATTTCCTGTTGATCCAGGGCGGCACCGGCCGAACAGTGCGTCTGACCACGGCACTGCGCGAAATCCTACGATAGTGCGGGAGCCCGCACACCGTCGCCGACCGATCAGCGTCGGATGCGGTACGCGGATACTCGCCGGATAGGAGCAATGAACAGGTCGACGAAATCTATAGCCCCAGGACGACCTCGGCGTCCGAGGGCCTGTCCTAGAGGAGTTTGACAATGTCACGGAACTTGAACGGCCCGAACGGTCTTCGCGCGCTGGGCCAGGCCTCGCTGGGCGCGCTGCTGGTCACTGCGGGCACCGGTCATCTGACGTTCCAGCGCCAGGAATTCCGGGCGCAGGTCCCGCACTGGTTGCAGGTGGACCCCGATGTCGTCGTCGTCGCATCCGGAGTCGTCGAGATCGGCCTCGGCAGCGCGCTGCTCGCCACCTGGAAACAGCCTCGCCGCGCCCTGGTCGGCGGCGCGGTCGCGGCGTTCTTCGTCGCGATCTTCCCCGGCAACATCGCGCAGCTGGTCAACCACACCGACGCCTTCGGTCTGGACACCGACACCAAACGTGCTGTGCGACTGGTCTTTCAGCCGCTGCTCGTCGCGTGGGCGCTGGCCGCCACCGACAGCCGCCGCGTCCTGCGGGAGCGACGCGCGCTGCGGAATCGCCGATCGGCGTAGCCGAACACGGATATGAAGTCGCCTCGGCGAATCGGCGAACTCTACTTGACATAATGTCGATTATCGGCGCGAGAACGGGGCGGCTGGAAGGGGTTGGATCTGCTTGCAGCGCTGCGGGTTTGCGTGCTGTAGCGCTGTGTCCCGTCGGTCCGGGTCGCTGCGTCGACGTCCGTGGCCGCAGGTTCATGTGCTGTGTGCGGAACGTCGATGCGGTGTCCCCTTGGACGCGGACTTCGCGGTCGGAAATTTTCCGGCGATCTTGGGTTCTCATACGAATCTCTAGTGTTCGGCCAAGATTCGAGTTCGGTCCACTTCCCCGCGTTGCGGACGAACCTCCCTCAAAACGTCACAGTGACGAAAAGCATCGGAGAGTGCGGACTCTCTATCGACCGCTCCCCGGCGTTCCAGGGACTTTCGTGTCCGGCGGGCCGACCGGTCGGCGAGGCAGCAGGCCGGTGCCGAACAGCGCGGCGATCGCGAGCAGAGCGGTCACGGCGAATGCCGCCTGCAGGGCCTCGAGACGGGCGTCGGAGTTGACCGCGAGGATCGCCTCACCCGTGGTGTCGCCGACTTCGGCGGTGTCGAGCGCGGCCGCCAGCTGAGTGTTGGACAGGAACGGCACTCCGTCGGCCAGGTTCGTGGTGGCCTGCTCCTGTACGGAGGCCGGAATAGCCGGATTGTTCTCGATGCCCTCGATCACGGACGACGTGAGCGTGGCGATGAGGACCGACCCGATCAGCGCGGTGCCCAGGGACGCACCGAGAGTGCTTGCGGTGTTCTGCAGTCCCCCGACCTCGGCACTCTCCGAATCGGGCACGGCGGATACCGTCACGGCTCCCAGCTGCGAGGCCAAGGCACCCAGGCCAAGGCCCATCAACAGCATCGGAATCGACACGATGCCCGCGTTGGCGCCCGGATCCATTCCGGCGGCGAGGATCAGCACGCCGACGATCATCGCGCACAGACCGAGTCGCACGACGCGGCGCGGATCGGCACGGGGCCAGAACCGAGGGATGCCCGCCGCGGCAAGGACCAGAGCGATCGACAGTGGCAGGATCCGCACCCCGGTCTCGAGCGCGCTGAGTTCGAGCACCACCGACAGAAACAGCGGCACGGAGAAGAACACCCCGGCCTGCACCGCGAATTGCGCGAAGAACATGCTCAAGCCCCCGGCGAGCTGCCGGTTCGCCAGCAGGCCCGGATCGACCAGCGCGTCGCGGCCCTGCTCGACCAGATAGGTCTGGCGCCGCAAGAACAGATACAACAGCAGCAGGCCGCCGATCAGCAGCCAGACGACGGGCGACAAACCCAGCACGGCAGGGCCCCCTGCCTTCGTCCGCACCCAGCCCCATTCGCTCGACCGCAGTACCCCGTATACGACCATGCCGAGTCCGATCACGGAGAGGACCGATCCGATGAGATCCAGGCGGACAGGTTCCGCGGGTGCGTCTTGGACCCGGCGGAGCACCAGCAGAATCAGCACGACGACGATCACCTCGCCGAAGAAAACGTACCGCCACGATGCGAACGTGGTGACCGCACCGCCGAGGAGTGGACCTACCGCGACGGCCATCGCGCCCGCCGCGGCCACCAGTCCGTAGGCCGCCGACCGGCGTTCGGGAGGGAAATTCCCCGCGACGAGGGCGACGATCGCGGGCATGATCAGGGCAGCGCCGATGCCTTCCAGCAGCGACCAGCCCAGCAGGAGGATCGGCAGGTTCGGTGCCAGTCCGGTGGTGAACGAGCCCGCGCCGTAGATCACGAGGCCGATTCCGAACGCCCTGCGCCTGCCGAGGATGGTGCCCACCCGGCCGCCGGTGATCATCAGCGATGCCATCACCAGCGTGTACATGGTGATGGCCGTCTGGATTCCGGTGATCGTGGTGCCGACGTCCTCGGCGACGGTGGCCATCGATACGTTCATCACGGAGCTGTCGAGAGTCATCAAGAACTGGCCCGATGCCAGGACGACAAGCACAAGCGTGGAGCTGGATCTTTCCGTCGGCACCGCTGCCATAGAACGCTCCTTCGTTGGAAATCCGTGACGGCGCGGGCGGTGGCTCCGACGTATCGTATACGGCTCGGCGCGCGGTAGGTTCGTTGTCGTGTACGTGAAGATCTGCGGACTGACTTCCGTTGCCGCGGCGGATGCGGCGATCGCGGCAGGCGCCGATGCGATCGGTGTGGTGATGAACCGGACCAGCCCGAGGCGGCTGGAGTTCGGTGCGGCCGCGGAGATCGTCGCGGCGGCCGGTGGCCGGGTCGACACGGTTCTCGTCGTCAACGACATGTCGGCCGTGGATGCCGCGGAAACGGCCGCGAAGCTCGGTGTGGCGGTGTTGCAGTTGCATGGTTCGTACACGCGCGACGACTTCGCCGCCGCGCTCGCGATCGTGCCGCGAGTATGGCGGGCGACGTCGCTGAAGGCCGACCCGGATCTCACGATCGGCGCGTTCGGCGAGGAAGCGCTTCTTCTCGACGCGCCGAAGCCGGGGTCCGGGGAACGATGGGACCTCTCGGAGCTCGAGGCACGCAAACCCGAGGGTAGGTGGATGCTCGCGGGCGGACTGGGCCCCGGCAACGTCGTCGAGGCTATTCGGGCTGTTCGGCCGTGGGGCGTGGATGTGTCCAGCGGTGTCGAGGCGAGCCCGGGGGTCAAGGATCTGCGGAAGGTTCGTGACTTCATCGCCGCGGCGCGCAGCATCGGCGAGGTCTGAGCGCGCCGACACGCTCCGAGTAACACGGGGGTGTGGGTCCGGCGACCCCTTGGGTGTCTATTTGCTGGTCGTTAGCCCGCCGACGATGGGAGTACACATCCCCGATCGCTCGCGCGAGGAAGAACCGGCTCTATGTCAATCGTTCTCGACCATGCATTGCCCACCCGCACGGCTGCGCACGCGCGCGCACACACGACTCTGTCGACAATGCCGACGACGGTGCCCGTCATCGAAGCAATCGCGACCGGCGCACCCAGCCTCGTTCTCGAACAATCCGTCGCCGCGGACTGGATGGCCGACCAGTTCACCGATCCGGAGCAGCAAGCGCGAATCAGGCGCATCTTCGGCAAGACCAGGATCAACACCCGGCGATTCGCGGTGGACCCGTTGGATCGTGAACTTCACGCGCCCGGCGGCGACACGGCGGCGATCCAGGATCGCATGGACCTGTTCTACCGCCGCGCCGTTCCTCTGGCGACCGATGTGGCGGGGCGCGCGCTCGCCGGCGTCGACCCCTCGGAGCTCGGACTTCTCGTCTTTGCGACAAGCACCGGCGTCATCGCGCCCGGCGTGGATGTCGCGGTCGTCGAAAACCTCGGACTGCCTCGGTCGATCGCTCGGCTGGTGGTCAACTTCATGGGCTGCGCGGCGGCGATGAACGGAATTCGCGCCGCCTCGGACTTCGTGCGGGCCAACCCCGGCAAGAAGGCGATGGTCGTGTGCATCGAACTCAATTCGGTGCACATCACGCCTGCCGAGGACGTCAGTGACGCGGTGATCCACAGCCTGTTCGGAGACGGCTGCGGCGCGGTCGTCATCGGGGCGAAGCGAGGGGTGGAGCAGGCGAAAGCCGGGACGATCGTCATCCGGGACAAGTTCACCCACCTGTTCGAGGGGACCGAAGACGGCATCGCGGTCGGCGTCAACCACGACGGCATCAGCTGTGAGCTGTCCGAGAACGTACCCAGGTACATCTACAACGGTGTCGCACCCGTCGTCGCAGACGTGCTGCGCCGCAATGGTTTGCGTCGATCGGACGTCGATGTGTGGGCGATCCATCCGGGCGGGCCGAAGATCTTGCTCGAATCCGCGCGATCGCTCGGCCTTCCGTCGGAAGCCGCGTGGACGAGCTGGGAGGTGCTCGGTGAATACGGAAACATGTCGAGCGTCTCGTTGATCTTCGTGCTCGAGCGGATCGCCGGCCAGGCGGCGGCGAACAAGCCGATCTCGACGGGCGTGGCGTTCTCGTTCGCGCCGGGAGTCACGATCGAGGGATTCCTCTTCGACGTCGTTCGCCGGTGATCATGATCCGGATGTCGCGCTCGTAGACGTCATGGCGGTCTCGAAATGCTTGTGGCAGAGGTGGATCGGTGTGCGTCCCGCCGGGCCCGGCGTAGTGTGGTGACGATCATGACGACAGTGGAGAACGCGAACACCGAACTGGTGCGGGCCATCTTCGATCGGATGGCCCGCGGCGATATGCGCGCGCTCGGCGAGGCGATGGCCGACGATTTCGCGTGGACCTTTCCCGGCGACTGGTCCTGGGCGGGTACCTGGGCGCCGAAAACGGTTGTGCTGCACGAGATGTTGCGGCCGTTGATGGCGCAGTTCAGTAGCTATCGGCTGGAGGCGGACAGTATTCTCGGCGACGGTGATCGTGTCGTGGTGCAAGCTCGCGGCCATGGGGTGACCAAGCGCGGTGCGGCCTATGATCAGACGTACTGCATGATCTTTCGTGTCGCCTACGGGCGGCTCGTCGAGGTCGTCGAGTACTGCGACACCGCGTTGGTGGAGCGGGTGCTCGAGCCGATCGGTCCCCCGCCGGGCGCGCCACGCGGCGAGTAAGTCGGGCGCGGCTCCCCTGGTGGCGAGTCGATTCGGGCCGATCCGGATGCCTCCGGTCTGAAACAGACCCGGGCAACGAGGTCGACGCTCGCGAAAACCGGACACACGAAACCGTGAGTATCTTTTTCGGACAACGAACCCCCGGTGACCGGGCGATGTGCCGGTAGGCCTTGTCCCCGGCCGTCGCGGCGGCGCACGATCGTAGAGAGTCACGGTTGTTGTCGTTGTCATCTCAGCAAAAGGAACCATGAAAATGCTTGCCAAGGCTGCCGCGGCGCTCGCCGCGATTGTGATCCCGCTGTCCGTCTGTACCATCGCCGCGCCCACCGCATCGGCCGCGCCGTCGCCCGAGACCACCCCCGCGCTCGGTCCCGTGGTGATCTGCTTGAACATTCCGCTCGGCTCGGTGTCGGTGAGCTTCTGCATCTGAGTCCGCCGCTTCGCGAGCGGGAAACCCGAGACCTGGCCTCATGGGTGGCCAGGTCTCTTCGTGTCCTGGGTTCGTGCGTCGGATCCGGCTCGGGCGGGAGAAGGAAGTCCCGACGACGTGCTGTCGAAGGGGTATATCTGCCCCAAGGCGACGGCGATGGGCGGGTTGCACCACGACCCGGACCGTTTGCGCAGCCCGGCGCGGCGGGTCGGTGGATCGTTCGAGCCGATCAGATGGGACGAGGCGTTCGCCGAGATCGGCCGGCGGCTGCGAGCGGTGCGCGACGCGCACGGAAGGCGGGACCGGAGGGACAGCCGGGTACCTGGAAAGACAACATCCTACGAATTCACCGTCGCTGACAGTTCCACAAATAGCGCGCGAATCTCCTTGCGGCAGAGGGAAATTAAACGTACGAATGCGATGAGTTAACTCCGATATTACCCAGTTTTCATCGATTCGATACGGGTTTCTCGATATTGTATGACGATACCTACAGTGCGGTGGGAATTGAGAATCTCACGTCGGTCGGGGGGAATGTCGCCCGTAGGAGAGCTCCCGGTGAAGTATCCAGTGTGCGCTCGCGTGTTAGGTCCATTGACACTCGCTCTCAACAATCACAACGCAACGCCGACCGCGCAGAAGCAGCGTCAGTTGCTGGCTTTACTCTTGGTCAGGCATGACACCGTGGTCCCGGTGACTACGCTGATCGAAGAATTATGGAACGACGATCCACCGCGCAGCGCGGTCACGGTCGTGCAGACCTATGTGCTCGGAATCAGGAAGAAAATGGCCGAACAGCTCGGTGTGGGACAGGCGGAGGTGGCTGAGCGCTTTCTCCGTACACGCAGCAAGGGCTATTCGTTCGATGTGCAGGACTGCGTTTTCGATCTGCGCGATTATCAGTCCATGTCCGTGGCCGCCCGGTGCGCTGCCAAGACCGGCGACGACCAGCGCGCGGTGGATCTGTTCAGCGCGGCGGAGGCGCTGTGGAGCGGTCCGGCGCTGGTCGACGTGGAGGGCGGCATCCCGCTCGCCGCGGAGATCTCGCACCTGGACCACCTGCGGCTGACCAACGTCGAGCTGCGGGTGGAGGCGGAGCTGCGCCTGGGCAGGCACCGCGAGGTGTGCCCCGACCTGGCGCGGCTGACCATGCAGCATCCACTGCACGAGCGGCTGCAGGCGTACTACATGTTCGCCCTGTGCCGCTCGGGCCAGCGTGACCGCGCCTTGGCCTCCTTCCAGCAGTTCAGCAGGTCGATGCAGCGTGAGCTGGGCCTCGACCCGTGCCAGAAACTGCAGAAGCTGCACCAGGACATCCTGGCCGCCTCCGACGTCTCGGTGAGCGCGATGCTGAACAGCCGCCACGCCGGCTACCTGATCGGGTGGTACTCCCCCGAGTTCCGCACCGCCTCCGCCGAAACCGCCTGACCGTCGCGAGTCCCTGGAGGCCGGGTCGACGCCGCCCCGCCTCACGTCCGCCCGAGCAGTTCGTCCACCAGCGCGGTGGTGTGCGTCGCCGCTCGCATGGCCGGGTGGTCGAGCACCTCATGCAGAAAGTCCCTTGTCGTCGCCACGCGGGCGCCGGAGATCCGGAACTCCTCCAGCGCCCGCCGCATCCGTGCGAGTGCCCGGTCGCGGTCCGGCGCCCAGACCACCAGTTTGGCAAGCAGCGAATCGTAATGCGGCGGTATCGAATAACCGGCGTGCGCGTGCGTGTCGACCCGGACGAAAGGACCGCCGGGTGGAGTGAATTCGGTCAGCACTCCGGGAGCGGGCGCGAATTCAGAGGACGGATCTTCGGCATTTATCCGGCATTCGATCGCCGCACCGCGCAGGACAATATCGTCCTGGGCCATGCCGAGCGGTTGCCCGGACGCGATACGGATCTGTTCGGCGATCAGATCGATGCCCGTCACCATTTCGGTGACCGGATGTTCGACCTGAATTCGGCAGTTCACTTCCATAAAATAGTAATTTCCGTCCCGATCGACCAGAAATTCTACGGTTCCGGCACCGACGTAACCCGCCTCCAGTACACCGTCTACCGCGGATTTGCCCATCCGCTCGGCAAGACCGTCCGGAAGCCGTGGCGCCGGGGATTCCTCGATCAATTTCTGATGCCTGCGCTGCACCGAGCAGTCCCGCTCGCCGAGGTGTACTCCATTACCGTGCCCGTCGCACAACACCTGGATCTCGACATGCCTGGCCGCGGCGAGGTACTTCTCCAAGTACACCCGGCTGTCGCCGAACAGCATCCGCGCGGTCGCCCTGGTCTCCTGGTAGGCCCGCGGGAACGCGGCGCTGTGGTGCACGACCTGCATGCCGCGCCCGCCGCCGCCCGCGGCGGCCTTGATGATCACCGGGTATCCGATCGAGTCCGCCAGCGCGTGCGCCTCGTCGAGTTCGAGCGGGTCGAGGCTGCCGGGCAGCAGCGGCAGTCCGGCCTTCGCCATCAGCGTGCGTGCCGACTGCTTGTCACCGAGTTCTGCCATCACGTCGGCGGGCGGGCCGATCAGCGTGATACCCGCCGCGCGGCAGGCGTCGGCGAAATCCGGTGATTCGGAAAGGAATCCGTATCCGGGGTGGATCGCGTCCGCCCCGGTGAGCTCTGCGGCGGCCAGCACGGCCGCGGCGTTCAGGTAGCTGCGTTTGGCCGCGGCCGGACCGATCTGCACCGCCTCGTCGGCGAAGTGCACCACCGCGGAGTCGGCGTCGGCGACCGAGTGCACCGCGACGGTGCGCACACCCAATTCACGGCAGGTGCGCGCGACACGCAGCGCGATCTCGCCGCGATTGGCGATCAGAATCTTCTCGAACATGGTCCCGCCCCCTACGCCACCGACCGGACGAAGACCTGCGGTCGCGCACCGAACCGCCGGAACCGGGCGCGTCGTTCGTCGGCCAGCTCCGCACCGCTGCGCCCGACCAGCTCGCCGAGCGTCGCGGCCACCGCGCGGTACAGCTGTTCGGCCGCGGCCACGGGTGCGGCACCGACATCGTCGCCCGGCTCCGGCAGCACCCCGTCGACCACACCGAGCCGCAGGAGATCCCGCGCGGTCAGCGCAAGCGCGGCGGCGGCCTTCGGAGCCGCGGCCGGATCGTTCCAGACGATTGCCGCGCAGCCCTCGGGACTGATCACCGAATAGGTCCCGTTCGCGAACATCAGCACCCGGTTGGCGACACCGAGCGCCAGCGCTCCGCCGCTGCCGCCCTCGCCGATGACGACGCTGATCACCGGCACCCGCAGCGCGGACATCAGCCGGATGTTCTCCGCGATGACGATCGCCTGCCCCTGCTCCTCGGCGGTCGCGCCGGGATAGGCGCCGGGCGTGTCGATCAAGGTGACGACGGGCAGCCCCAGCTTCTCGGCCAACCGCATCAGTCGCGCCGCCTTGCGATACCCCGCGGGTGTCGGCATGCCGAAGTTGCGTTCCATCAGCTCTTTCGGCTCGTGCCCCTTCTGGTGCCCGATGACCATCACCGGTCGCGCGCCGAGCCAGGCCGTTCCCCCGACCACCGCGGGGCAGTCGCCCGAGATCCGGTCGCCGCGCAGCTCACGGAACTCGTCGAAGGCCAGCGCGAAGTAGTCGAGCGCGGTCGGCCGCTGCGGGGTGCGCGCACGGCGTACCTGCGTCCAGGGATCGTTCTCGGTGAGGCGGTCGGGATCGGTGATGACGCCCGCGTCCGCGGAAACGAAGCGTTCGGTCGGATCCACCGGCGCCGCGACCCGCAGTAGCCCGCCGAGCGTCTGGCGCAGGCCCGCGCGCGGCACGATCATGTCGATGAGCCCACGTTCCAAGAGGAATTCGGCGGTCTGGAACTTCGGCGGCAACTCTTGGCGAATGGTCTGCTCGATCACCCGCCGCCCGGCGAATCCCAGGCGCGCGCCCGGCTCGGCGATGAGCACGTCGGTGAGAGTGGCGAAGGACGCCGCCACGCCGCCGTAGGTGGGGTCGGTGATCAGGGTGACGGTCAAGACGCCGGCCCGGTCCAGCTGTTCCAGCGCCGCGCTGGTCTTGGCCATCTGCATCAGCGACAGCGGGCCCTCCTGCATCCGCGCGCCGCCCGAGGCCGTGACGACGAGCAGCGGAATACGCTGCGCCAGCGCGGTTTCCGCCGCAGCGGTGATCATCTCGCCGACCGCGGTGCCGAGGCTGCCGCCGAGAAAGCGGAAGTCCATCGCGGCGATCACCACCGGCTGACCTTCGATCGCCGCCCGCGCGCACAGGACCGCGTCGTGCATGCCGGTGCGGGCGCGGGCGGCGGCCAGCCGATCCCGGTACGGCTTGGTGTCGGTGAAGCTCAGCGGGTCGTCGTCGGTCGTGGTGGCGGGCAGCGCCTCGAACCGGCCGTCGTCGGCGAGCTGGACGATGCGCTGCTCGGCGGTGATCGGAGTGTGCCTGCCGCATTCGCCGCAGACGCCGAGGTCGCGGGCGAATCGCTTGCCGTACAGCGGAATCAGGCATGCCGGGCAGAGCACCCAGTCCGCGGCGCCGTCGGTGCCATGAGCTGACTTCATCACGCGTGTCTCCTGTGCTCGGGGAACGGGTGATCGGTCCGGACAGCGCCGGCCGGGCGATCACAGCGACAGCCTGCGCCCTCCCGCTAGAGAACAACTCGACTCCTCGGCTCGAGCGAGGTTCGAGGACCGGCCCCGATGCTTGGTCGCACGATCGAAGGGAGATAACGCCATGAACACCCACGCATCCGGTGGTGCGCGATGAGCCGCCGCGTTGTCGTCACCGGACTCGGTGTCCGCGCGCCCGGTGGGTCGGGCAAGGACGAGTTCTGGAAGCTGTTGTCCGAAGGCCGCACCGCGACGCGCCGGATTTCGTTCTTCGACGCCTCACCGTACCGGTCCCAGGTCGCGGGCGAGGCGGACTTCGACCCCGTGCGGGAGGGATTGTCGCCCAGGGAGATCCGGCGCATGGACCGTGCGGTGCAGTTCGCCGTGGTCTGCGCGCGGGAGGCAGTGGCCGACAGCGGACTCGACCTCGCGACGGTCGATCCGTACCGGCTCGGCGTGAGCCTCGGCAGTGCGGTCGCCGCGGCCACCAGCCTGGAGCGCGAATACCTGGTGCTGTCGGACTCCGGGAAGAACTGGCTGGTCGACGAGTCGTATCTCTCGCCGCACATGTTCGACTACATGGTGCCCAGCGTGATGCCCGCGGAAGTGGCCTGGAGTGTCGGGGCCGAGGGTCCCGTGGCGATGGTCTCCAACGGGTGCACGTCGGGACTGGACTCGGTCGGCCACGCGGTGCAGCTGATCCGCGAAGGCTCCGCCGACGTCATGCTGGCGGGCGCGTCGGACACTCCGATCACCCCGATCGTGGTGGCCTGCTTCGACGCGATCAAGGCGACCACCCCGCGCAACGACGAGGCGGAGGTGGCCTCGCGACCGTTCGACAACTCGCGCAACGGTTTCGTGCTCGCCGAGGGCGCCGCCCTGTTCGTGCTGGAGGAGTACGAGAGCGCCCGTAAGCGCGGCGCGCACATCTACGCCGAGATCTCCGGGTACGCGACCAGGTGCAACGCCTATCACATGACCGGACTCAAGGCCGACGGCCGTGAGATGGCCGAGGCGATCCGGGTCGCGCTGGACGAATCCAGGATCGACCCGACCGGCGTGGACTACATCAACGCGCACGGCTCCGGCACCAGGCAGAACGACCGGCACGAAACCGCGGCGGTGAAGCGCAGTCTCGGCGCGCACGCCTACGCGACGCCGATGAGCTCGATCAAGTCGATGGTCGGGCACTCGCTCGGCGCGATCGGCTCGGTCGAGATCGCGGCCTCGCTGCTGGCGCTGGAGTACCAGGTGGTGCCGCCGACGGCCAACCTGCACGAACCGGACCCGGAATGCGATCTGGACTACGTGCCACTGGTCGCCCGTGACCACCGGATGGACACGGTGCTCACCGTGGGCAGCGGGTTCGGCGGATTCCAGAGCGCGATGGTGCTGCGCAAGGCGGAGGCGTTGGCGGCATGATCCTTGTCACCGGAATGGGAGTGCTCGCGCCGAACGGCATGGGCGTGGAGCGTTTCTGGGATGCCGTGTTGTCCGGACGCGGCGGGATAGCGCCGCTCACCCGGTTCGACGCCAGCCGTTCGGCGGCGCGTCTCGCCGGACAGGTGGCCGATTTCGACGCGGCCGAGCATCTGCCGAGCCGGCTGCTGCCGCAGACCGATGTCTCGACCCGGATGGCTTTGGTCGCCGCGCAGTGGGCGCTGGACGACGCCAAGGTCGACACCGCGACGATGACCGACTACGACATGGGCGTGGTGACCGGAAACGCTTCCGGCGGCTTCGAATTCACCCACCGCGAATTCAACAAGCTGTGGTCGCTCGGCTCCGAGCACGTCAGCGTGTACGAGTCGTTCGCCTGGTTCTACGCGGTCAACACCGGCCAGATCTCGATCCGGCACGGCATGCGCGGACCGAGCAGCGCGCTGGTCGCCGAGCAAGCGGGCGGACTGGACGCGATCGGTCACGCCCGGCGCACCGTGCGGCGCGGCACGCCGCTGGTGGTCACCGGCGGTGTGGATTCGGCGCTGGACCCGTGGGGCTGGGCTTCGCACCTGGCCAGCGGGTCGGTCAGCACGTCCACCGAGCCCGAGCGCGCGTACCTGCCGTTCGACGTCGGCGCCGCCGGCTACGTGCCCGGCGAGGGCGGCGCGATGCTGGTCGTCGAGGACGCCGCCGCCGCGCGGGCGCGCGGCGTGCCCAAGGTGCACGGCGAAATCGCCGGGTACGCATCGACTTTCGACCCGCCACCCGGTTCGGGGCGTCCGTCGGGTCTGCGCCGGGCCGCCGAACTCGCGCTGGCCGACGCCGGGATGACGCCCGGCGACATCGACGTGGTGTTCGCGGACGCCTCCGGCATCCCGGATCGCGACCGCGACGAGGCCGCGGCCATCGAGGCGATCTTCGGGCCCGGTGGCGTTCCGGTCACCGCGCCGAAGCCCCTGACCGGACGATTGTTCTCCGGCGGGGGGCCGCTGGACATTGTGACCGCTCTGCTGTCGGTGCGCGATTCGGTGATCCCGCGCACCGCGTACACCACCACACTCGCCGAGGACTACCGGATCGACCTGGTTCTCGGCGCCCCGCGCTCCGCCACCGTCGGCGGTGCGCTCGTCCTCGCGCGCGGGCGCTGGGGTTTCAACTCCGCGGTCGTCGTGCGTGCCGTGTCCGATCGAGTACTTCCCGGGAGCGAATCATGACCATGACCATCACCGAACTACGCCGGATTCTCGTGGAATGCGCAGGCGGCGAGGATCTCGCCGAGCTCGGCGGCGATATCGCCGCCGTGGAATTCGAGGAACTGGGCTACGACTCGCTCGCGCTCATCGAGACCGCGGCGCGGATCCAGCGCGACTTCGGCGTGACGATCCCGGAAGAGCAGCTCGTCGAGGTCAAGACGCCACAGGAGCTGGTCGACATCGTGAACGCCCAACTACAGGACGTGGCATGAGCGGTCAGGCGCGGAGGCGGCGGCGGAGTGTGACCGCGCAGGGCACCGCGCATGCCAAGGAGGACAGGGCGTGAATATCCGGGTGATGAGTCATACGAAGGTGGTGCAGGCCGCGCCGGAGGTCGTCTACGACCTGGTGGCCGACGTGACCCGGTGGCCGGTGATCTTCGCGCCCAGCGTGCTGGTGCGCCACCTGCACCGCGGCCCGGACGAGGAGCGGTTCCGGCTGTGGGCGACCGTGAACGGCGCGGTGAACAAATGGACCTCGCGGCGCGTGCTGGACGCCGAGCAGCGCCGTATCGTCTTCGAGCAGGAGCGCAGCCAGGCGCCGATCGCATCCATGGGCGGCGGCTGGTCGTTCCGCGAGGTCGGTTCCGGCGCGACGAAAGTCACGCTGGATCACCACTTCACCGTGGTGGACGGCGCCGACCCCGAGCAGGTCGCTGCGGCGGTGGACCGCAACAGCGAGACCGAGCTCGCGGCGCTGGCCCGCATCGCCGAGCTGGGCCACCCGGTCGAGGAGGTTGTCCACACCTTCGAAGACACGGTGACGCTGCGATGCTCGGCCGCCGAGGTGTACGACTTCGTCTATCACAGCGATCGGTGGCCCGAACATGTCCCGCACGTCAGCCGGATCGAGCTCACCGAGGACGACGACGGCGTGCAGCTGATGGAGATGGACACGGTGACCGCGGGCGGCATTCCGCATACCACCAAGTCGGTGCGGGTGTGCTTCCCCGGCGAGCGGATCGACTACAAGCAGCTGCTGCCACCGGCAATGCTCTTCGGGCACAGCGGCGCGTGGGAGTTCACCGACGGACCGGACGGCGCGGTGGTCACCGCACGGCACACCGTCGCGATCAATCCCGACGCCGCCCGCGAGATACTCGGCGCTGAAACGGATCTCGCCGACGCCCGCGCCTATCTGACCGAAGCGTTGTCCACCAACAGCCGCAACACGCTGCTGTGCGCGGTGCGCTACGCCGAGACGAAGTCGCCGACATGACAGCCACCGAAACCTCCGCGGCGCCCACCGTGACCGAGATCGCCGACGGCGTCTACGCCTACACCCACAGCCGCGGCGGCTGGTGTGTGAGCAACGCCGGTGTGCTGGCCGGCCCGGACGGCGCGGTGGTGATCGACACGCTGGCGACCGAGGGACGCACCCGCGCCCTGGTCGAGTTCGTCGACGGGCTCGGCGCAGGCCCGGCCCGCACGATCGTGAACACCCATCACCACGGTGACCACAATTTCGGCAACCACCTGTTCGGGCCGGCCGCCGTCGTCGTCGGCCACGATCGGATCCGGCCCGAGATGGCCGAAACCGGTCTGGCGCTGACGAAACTGTGGCCGAACGTGGACTGGGGCGACGTGCGAGTCACCTTGCCGGGCATCACGTTCAGCGACAGCGTGACCCTGCACGTGGGCGAGCGACGGGTCGAGCTGATCCATCTCGGTCCCGCCGCGCACACCACCAACGACGTGGTGGCCTGGCTGCCCGCGGAGCGCGTGCTGTTCGCCGGGGACCTGGTGATGTCGGGCGCGGCGCCGTTCTGCCTGATGGGGTCGGTCAGCGGGTCGATCGCCGCGGTGCGGCGGCTGTTCGCGCTCGGCGCCGAGACGGTCGTCGCCGGGCACGGTCCGGTGACCGGCCCGGAGATTTTCGACCAGACGTTGCGGTATCTGCGGTGGGTGCAGGATCTCGCGGCGGAGGGACGCGCGCTGGGATTGACGCCGCTGGCTATCGCGCTGGAGGCCGACCACGGCGAGTTCGACGGCCTGGTCGACCAGGAACGGCTGGTCGGCAACCTGTACCGCGCCGACGCCGAGCTGTCCGGTGGCCCGCTCGGCGAGCCGCTGGACGTGCTGTCCATCTTCGACGAGATGGTGCTCTACAACGGCGGGCAGGTGCCGGCATGCCTGGCGTGAGAACCGAATCGGTACGGGTCTGCGTGATCGGCGGCGGACCCGCCGGACTGATGACCGGGTTGCTGCTGGCCCGTTCCGGCGTGGACGTGCTCGTGCTGGAGAAGCATCCGGACTTCCTGCGCGATTTCCGGGGCGACACGGTGCACACCTCGACGCTGCTCGCGATGGACGAACTCGGCTTGGCCGAGGAGTTTCTCGCGCTGCCGCACGTCGAGCTGCCGCAGCTGCCGATGGCGACGGCCACCGGTCCGGTGGTGTTCGCCGACTTCAGCGCGCTGCCGGGGCGTTTCCCGTTCGTGGCGTTCATGCCGCAGTGGGACGTATTGAACTTCCTCGCCGAGGCGGGCCGCCGCTACCCCGGGTTCCGTTTGGTGCAGCGGGCGGAGGTCACGGAGTTGATCCAGCGCGACGGCGTGGTGGTCGGGGTCCGTGGCGAAACCTCCGAAGGACCGCTCGAGGTCACCGCCGATCTGGTGATCGCCGCCGACGGACGCCACTCGATCGTGCGCCGGTCGGGTCTGCTCGAAATCGCGGCCAGCGCGGCGCCGATGGACGTGCTGTGGTTCCGGGTGAGCAAACCAGACGGTGAACGCCTGCCCACGGTCCGCAGCGGAAAGGGGTTCTTCATCGTCTGTATCGACCGCGGGGACTATCTCCAGGTCGCCTACATGATCCCGAAGGGCGGCTTCGCGGCCATCAGGGATGCGGGGCTGGCGCGGTTCCGCGCGGATCTGGCCGCTATCTACCCCGTGCTCGCCCCGCATTTGGACGCCGAGATCCTGGACTGGGACGACGTGAAGCCGCTCGACGTCCGGGTGGATCGGCTGCGCCGCTGGTACCGTCCCGGCCTGGTCGCGATCGGGGACGCGGCGCACGCGATGTCTCCGGCGGGTGGCGTCGGGATCAACCTCGCGGTGCAGGACGCCATCGCCACCGCCCGGTTGCTGGCACCGATTCTCACCGCGGGCGCCACCCCGGGCACGGCCGCGCTGCGCACGATCCAGCGCCGCCGCGAATTACCCATGCGCTTCGTGCAATTCGCGCAACTGCACCTGCTGTCCGACCTGTACCCCAGCGCCGGTCGCCCCGGCACCGACAAACCGCTGCTCGTCCGTCTGCTCCGGCGTTTCCCCCGCCTGCCCCGCCTGGTGGCCCGGGTGATCGGACTCGGCATCCGGCCCGAGCCCGTCCCGCCTCCGGCGAGCGGAACCGTCACGGCCCAGACGAAATCCAGGGAGAACTGATCGTGTCGACCTACCTGCTCATCCACGGCGCCTTCCACGGCGGATGGGTCTGGCAGCGGGTCACCCCGCTGCTCGAGGACGCCGGGCACCGCGTCCTCGCGCCCTCGCTGGTCGGTCTCGGCGACCGCGCCCACCTGCTCACCGCCGACGTCGGCCTCGACACCCATGTCCGAGACCTGATCGACCTGGTCACCTCCGAAGACCTCACCGACGTCGTCCTGGTCGGCCACAGCTACGCCGCCATCGTTGTCACCGCACTCGCCGACGCCCTACCGGACCGTATCGCCGAACTCGTCTACATCGACACCTTCGTGCCCAACGACGGCGAAGCGGTCGCCGACATCATGCCCGGCATGGTCGACGCCTTCGTCGCCGCGGCCGCCGCCCACGGCGACGGCTGGCGCGTGCCGCCGCAAACCGAACCCATGGGCGACGGCGGGCTCTACGGCGTCACGGAAGAACCCGACCTCAGCTGGGTCGCCGCGATGCAGACCCCCCAGTCCCTGAAAACCTTCCAGCAGCCGATGGAACTGACGAATCCGCAAGCGCTGGCGCTTATTCCAGTGTCCCACGTCTACTGCAGTGAAGGCGGTGCGGCCTTCAAAGCCATGCGCACCGCCATGCCCCGCACCCTCCCGCCCACCGACCTCCCGCCGGACCGCCTGCTCGTCCTACCGACCGGCCACGACTGCATGATCACCATGCCGCGCGAACTGGCGGCGCATCTCCTGGCGCTGGCACCTCGTTCGGCAGCCGCGCCATAGCCTCGATACAGCGGACAGTCATCCTCGGGTGCGGGTTCGCGAGCCGCCACTCAGCTCGAGTCCCCGCCCGCGTCGTAGGCGGCGCGTGCCGCGAGAACCTCACCGAGGTGCTCGCTGGACCATTCCACGATGCTGCTGAACACCGGGGTCAGTGTCTTGGCCAGCGGCGTCGCCTCGTATTCCACCCGTGGCGGGACCTCGGGATGGTAGGTCCGCGATACCAACCCGTCGCGTTCGAGTTGACGTAGGCGCTGGGTGAGGACCTTGGGGGTGAGGCCAGGGATGCGCTGTTGGAGTTCGGTGAAGCGGAGGCGGCCGTCGTGGGTGAGCACCCACAGGACCTGGGTCGACCAGCGGCCGAAGACCAGATCGATGACCGGTGTGATCGGGCACGGGTCGGTCTCGGGCACGGTCGTCATGCGTCCTCCCGGGTTTGTCACTTTCCGCTTGGTTACTACTATACTTTGGAAAGTACTGTGGTTCCAGGGACGCGAGCACGCGAAAACCGAAGGGAGCACAGTCATGACGACGACAACAGTGGACGGGCGGCTCGACCTGCCGCGCCGCTCCGGCGACCGGCCGCGCACCCGCGAGCACAACCCGCATCAGCAGCTCAGCCAGATCGCACCGCCCGATCTGCAAGAGGAGCTGTGGTCCCGGATGACCACGCTGGACGGCGTCCTGCTCGGCCACAGCGGCGTTTCCCTGCCCGACACCCGTGCCCTGCACCTGCGGCCGACCCTTGCCACGGGTCCCGGCGAGGCCTACCTGGCGGGCACCGAATTCGCTCACTTGCACGGACACGGCGATGGCAGCTTGCACATGTGCCTGCCGAACGACGTGGTGACGCAGACCGTCCAGCAGGGCTGGGCGGAGCTGCACCCGATGGCCAGGCAGGGATTCCTGCCCGGGACGCTGGTGATGGTCTACGGGCCGCGCGACCACGAGGAACTGGACATCATCTGGCGGCTGGTGCGGATCAGTCACCGCTTCGCCCGAGGCTCGGCTACAGCGTGATTAGAGCGGCGGCCGCCATCGTTGGGCCCATGAACGCGACCGACCTCGTCGGGACATGGGAACTCGTGTCCTATTTCGACATCGACGAAAACGATGCGACCAGCCAGGGGCCATTGGGCGACGCGCCGCGCGGCCTGCTGATCTACGGCGCGCACGGCTATATGTCGGTGAGCATGATGCGCACCGACGGCGCCGCGGGCGCGACCCCGTTCATGGGCTACGCGGGCACCTGGCGGCGATCCGGCACCGAGATGGTGCACGCGATCAGCGTGTGTTCCAACCCGGCGTGGGCGGACACCGAGCAGGTGCGCCAGATGTCGCTGACCGGTGACGTGCTCACCCTGATCGGCTCCGCACAGGTCGGCGGGCGGACCCAACGCCGGGTGCTCACCTGGCGACGCAGCCGCCCGCCTGCCTGAAATCCGCTGTCATTCCGGAGAATACGAGAACAAGGGCTCGTCGAATTGCACCGGTTCGTTGTCTTCCTTGAGGATCGCGGTGATCACTCCGCCGGTCTGAGCGGTCACCGGGATCATCAGTTTCATCGCCTCCACGATGGCGATCTGCTGTCCGGCCTGCACCCGGTCTCCGACCTCGACGAAGGGATCCGAGCCCGGCTCGGGGCGGCGATAGAACACGCCCACACTGGGTGCGCGCACCACCGGTCCGATCGCCGGGCTCTCCGGCGCCGCAATGGATTCCACCGGAGCTTCGGTGACTGGCATAGCTGTGGACGGCGGCGCGACGGTCTGCCACTCGGCCTCCACGGTCACCTCCCCGACCTGGAAGCGCAGTGCGCTCGGCTGGCGCGGGAAGCCCGCGAGCAGGTGCAGCGCACCCGTCTGTATGGCGTCCAGGACCCGGAGATAATCATCGTGCCCGGTGGCGCGGGCGTCGGCGGGATTGTCGTCGACTGCGGTCATTGCCGTGACTCCTTCAGCTCAGTAATTGCCGAGTCCGCCACAGACATTCAGCGCCTGGGCGGTCACCGCGCCCGCCCCGGGCCCGATCAGGTAGTCGACCATCGCCGCCACCTCGAACGGCTGGACGTAACGACCGATGGGCACCCGCGCGCTGACCCTGGCGTGCACCTCGTCGGTGTCGACACCCCACAGACCCGAATACACCTCGCGTACCCGCTCGGCCATCGGTGTCTCCACGAATCCGGGGCACACCGCGTTCACGGTGATCCCGGTCTTGGCCAGCTCGAGGCCGAGCGCCTTGGTGAAACCGACCACGCCGTGCTTGGACGCGGAGTACGGGGCGCCGTGCACCACACCCTGCTTGCCGCCGGTGGAGGCGATGTTGACGATGCGGCCGCTGCCGCGCTCCAGCATGCCGCCCGCGTTCAGCACCGCCTTCGTCATCAGGAACACGCTGTTGAGATTGGTGTTCATCACGTCGAACCACAGTTCGTCGGTCACCTGAGCGGTGACGCCGCCGCCGCTGCGGCCGGCATTGTTGATCAGGATGTCGATCGGGCCGTAGCGCCGCACGCCCGCGTCGACGTACTCGCGGACCTGCGCGGCGTCGGCCACGTCGCAGACGGTGCCGTCCACCTCGTGACCCTCGTCCTGCAGGCTCTTCACTGTGTCGGTCACCCGCTGCTGGTCGCGAGCGCAGAGGAACACCGCAATGCCCTGGGCCGCCAGGCTTTTGGTGATCTCCAGGCCCATTCCGCTGGTCGCTCCGGTGACCAGCGCGACGCGCCGATTTTCCGCCATGACTCCTCCATCGGTCGATCTTCCGAACTCGCCGGGCTTTTCGACCACCAGCGTCGTCGCGCGTCCTATAGATCCGGTCAACCGACGGTCACATGCGGCGGCTCGACCGAAGCTCTAGCGGCGTCGGCCACCGTGGCGTGCAGCCGCGCCCCGCCGCAACCTTAGGGAGCAACCATGACCACTGTCGCAAGCCGCACCGAGTTGTACGCCGAGGTCCAGCAGTTCTACGCCGAGCAGATGCAGCGACTGGACAACCGCGACATCCCCGGCTACGCCGATACCTTCACCGAGGACGCGGAATTCGAGCACTCGCCGGGCATTCCACCCGCCCGGACCAGAGCGGGCATCATCGCGGACCTGGTCGAGTTCCACAAGCGCTTCGACACCGACCCGATGCAGCGCAGGCACTGGTTCAACATGATCAACCTGCAACCCCAGGACGACGGGACCATCGTGTCCACCACCTACTGCCTGGTGGTGAAGATCCGCCCGAACAGCAAGCCCGAGATCGCGCCGAGCTGCGTCGTGCACGACGTGCTCGTCCGCGTCGACGGAGCGCTGCTGACCCGATCGCGGCGCGTCGTCCACGACTGACCGTCCCCGGACACCTTTTCGAGGAGAAATACGTGAACTCCGTTCAGCCAGCCTTGCTCACGCTCGCCGCCGAGGCGCAGGATCTGCTCTTCCGGGAGGCCCGCACGGCGAATACCTTCACCGACGAGCCGGTCACCGACGAGCAGATCCGCGCGATCTACGAATTGGTGAAATACGCGCCGACGTCGATGAACCAGCAACCGCTGCGGATCGTGCTGGTGCGCAGCCAAGAGGCGCGAGACCGGCTGGTCACCCACATGATCGACAACAACAAGCCGAAGACGGCCGCGGCGCCGCTCTCGGCGATCCTTGCCGCGGACCTGAATTTCCACGACAACTTGCCAACAGTGTTCCCGCACGCGCCCGAGGCCAAGGACTACTTCGCCGATACGGACTACCGGACCGAGTCGGCGCGGTTCAATGCCCTGATCCAGATCGGCTACCTCATCCTGGGTATCCGCGCGGCGGGGCTGGCGGCGGGCCCGATGAACGGGTTCGACGGCGCGGGGCTGGACAAGGACTTCTTCCCGGACGGCGATCACACCGGTCTCGTCGTGGTCAATATCGGCAAGCCGGGCGCGAACGCCTGGTTCCCGCGCTCGCCGCGATTGGCCTACGACGAGGTGGTCAGCACGATTTGAGCCGGTCGGGAGGGCAGCGCACCCGGTCGGAGTGGTCGATGCCCGCGAGAACAACTCACGGGCATCGCCGTCCCCGCACTACCCGGCGCAGACCGTCGATGACCGGCTCACACGCCGCCGAGCTGGGGCGTGGATTCGGCGAAGCGCGCTCGCCGAGCGGCGACCGCCAGCAGCCCGACCGCGATCCAGGCGAGCACCCAGGGGGCGGGCTCGAGGATCACGGCGAGAAGGGCGAGCCACCCGCGCGCCCTCTCGATAGCGGCTGCGGACATTGATCGGGACCCGGGCATGGCCCGGGTTTTCGGAGAGCGACCCGAGAGAGGCGCGGTGTCAGCGGATGGCGATGATGGCCGAGCCGTGGCCGAAAAGGCCCTGGTTCACCGCGATACCCGCGCGGGCGTTGTCCACCTGGCGGCCGTCGGCCTGGCCGCGCAGCTGCCAGGTGAGCTCGCAGATCTGGGCGATGGCCTGGGCGGGGATCGCCTCACCGAAACAGGCCAGGCCGCCGCTGGGGTTCACCGGCACGCGTCCGCCCAATGTTGTTGCGCCACTGCGCAACAGTGCCTCCGCGCCGCCCGTCTCGCAGAGCCCGATGTCCTCGTACCAGTCCAGCTCCAGCGCGGTGGACAGGTCGTAGACCTCCGCGAGGGACAGGTCGGCCGGACCGAGTCCGGCCTCCTCGTACGCGGCGTGCGCGAGGTCGGAACGGAACGCGCGGGGCGGGGCCTCGACGGCCACAGCGGAGTCCGTCGCGAAATCCGGCAGGTCGAGAACGGTTTTCGGGAACGTCGGCGTGACCGTCGACAGCGCCCGGATGCGGACCGGGTCGGCGACGCCGTGCCGACGCGCGTACTCCATCGACGTCAACACCAGTGCTGCCCCGCCGTCGCTGGTCGCGCAGATGTCGAGCAGCCGCAACGGGTCCGAGACGATCGCCGAGGCGGCGACCTCCTCGACCGAAACCTCCTTGCGATAGCGGGCATACGGGTTGTTCAGGCCGTGCCTGGCATTCTTCACCTTGACCGCGGCGAAATCGTCGAGTGTGGCACCGTGCAGCGCCATCCGGCGGCGGGCATACAGCGCGAAATAGATGGGATTGGTAGCGCCGAGCAGGTGGAAACGCAACCAGTCCGGGTCGTCGCGTCGCTCACCGCCGACCGGCTGGAAGAAGCCCTTCGGGGCGGCATCCGCGCCCACCACCAGCGCCACGTCGCACAACCCCGCCAGGATCTGGGCGCGTGCGTTGGCGATGGCCTGCGCACCCGAGGCACAGGCGGCATAGCTGCTCGAGATCCGCGCACCCGACCAACCCAGCGCCTGAGCGAACGTCGCGCCCGAGACGAAACCGGGGTATCCATTGCGGATGGTGTCCGCGCCGGCGATATAGCCGACGTCGAGGTGGTTCACCCCGGCATCGGCCAGCGCCGCGCGGGCTGCGACCAGCCCGTATTCGACGAAATTGCGCCCCCACTTGCCCCACTGGTGCATGCCCGCACCGAGGACGGCGATGTCGCGATCGTTCGTGTCAGTCATTGACCGGCCTCCACATCCACACCGTGTACTCGGCTTCCTCGTCGGCGTACAACGTGCCGAGAGTCACTTCGACCGGCATGCCGACGGCCAGGTCGTCCACCGTGAGGCCGCGCACGACCTGCCCGAGAATCACCATCTGCTCGACCTCGAGCTCCACTGCCGCAACGACATACGGCTCGAACGGATCGGGCGACACATAGGGCGCCGGAGGTTTGTACCGTGCGTCGGCATACGACCAGATCCGCCCACGTCGGGAAAACAGATGCTCGACGAGCTCCGAACCGTCCCTCGGACCGGAACACTGCGGATTCCGGCAGGCCAGCGTGTTCCGCGGGAAATACGGTGTGGCGCAATCCTTGCAGCGACTTCCCTTCAGACGCGCCACGCCGTCGTCCGCGGTGAACCAGTCTGCCACGGCGGGCCGTTGTTCTTTCTGCACAGCCCCGACCGTATAGGAACACGTTCTACTTTGGGGTCGAATTCCGCTCCGGCGATCCGCGGGCGGAGGTACGGTGAGTCCGGATCGAGGACGTCCCGACCCCTCGAGTCGATCTGGAGTACCACAACGCGATGGGCGCCAAAGCCATTGATCCCCAGACAATCCGCAACGTCACCATCATCGGCGACCCCGACGAGACCACCCGAGTGGCCCACCTCCTCCGCCGCCGCTCCGGCCAGCCCGGCCCCGGCACCCGGGCCACGGTCGACTGGAAGACGGGCCGCGTCGAGCACACGATCCGTATCGCCGCGCTGACGAGCCACGCGCCCATCGCGGATCTCGAGCGGGCCATCCGCGTCGCCGACGGTGTGGTCGCGGTCGTGAACGCCGCCGCGAACCCCACCCCGCACGTCGAGACGATGTTGCGGGTCGCCGACGACCACCAGGTCGCCCGCCTGTGCCTGATCACCGGAGTCGACCACTCCGCAGCAGATTTCGGCCGCTGTGTCCGCACGATCGCCGACACCCGCGGCGCGGTCCCACTGGCGCTACAGATCCCCCTCGGCGCCCACCCCACGTTCGAAGGCGTCATCGACCTGCTCCCGCTGTGGGCGCTCGAATCGCTGGCCGCCGAACTTTACGGCAGCCATTGGGAAGTCGTCGAGCGGTGGTACGGCAACCTCGTGAAAACGGTCATGGAACAGGCCCCCTCGGATTCGAACGCCTCCCCCGCCCGGTGCGACATCCCGCTCGACCAGCTGCATCATCGCATCCGCTACCTCACCCGCATCGGTGACGTCGTACCCGTCCTATGCGGTGCAGCGCCCCCCAGCGAGGACATCGCCACACTCTTGGACGCCATCGCCCGCTACCTGCCCTCCCCCATGGATGTCTGCCAACCAGAACACGCCCTCGACTATTGACAGAGGCATTCGGGCCGGCCGTCAGCGGCTTGCAGGCCTTCCAGGTCGCCCACGGCCACGGCCCGCCCCATCACCAACGGCATCCAGCTGCTGGGTCGCGGTACAGCTGGCCGCAGCACGGATGTGCCGGATGGCTGGGCCGATGCTGAATTGAAGTTGTCCCGATCACGACTGACGAGTGCGGGGCGTGAGGCCGAAGGCCGTTGCGGCGCTTGCGATGGCGACGATGGCGATGAACAGCCAGCCGTGTTGAAACGCGGTCAGCATCCGGTCGGCCGGGGCATCGAGCGATCCGAGAATGGCGATCAGCACGGCGACGCCCAGCACATAGCCGAGCTGGCGGGCCGTATTCACCACGGCACTGCCGGTGGCGGACTGGTCCGGCGGCAGATCGACGGCCGCGGAGGCGATCATGCTGGGCAGCGCGAGGCCGATGCCAACGCCGGAGATCAGCCAGCCCGGCAGGACATCGGCGGCGTACCGCACGGGTGTGGACGCGGTGGCCAGCACGAGCGCCACACCACTGGCGAACAGCAGGTTCCCCAGTGCCACAACGATACCCACTGGGATCCGGCTGATCAGTCGCTGGCTGACGGCGGCGAAGATCGGCACCATGAGCGGTCCGGGGACGATGGCGAGTCCGGTTCCCATGGTGTCGAACCCGGCCGCGTTCTCCAGCCACATGGCCATGCTGAGGAACCATGCCCCGAACGCGGTGCAGAACGCGAATACGGTGACGTTGGCCCACACGAACGTCGGCACCCGGAACAGGTCGGGCGACACCACCGGATTCCGATGTCGCGTCATTCGCGCCACGAACCCCGCCACGCCGACTGCCGCGACGGCCAGTGTGCCGAGTGTCGCCGCACTGGACCACCGCCATTCGCCGCTCTGTACCAGGCCCAGCGACAGTGCCCCGATCGCCACGATCAGCAGTGCCACCCCGAGCAGGTCGGGCATCCGGCTCGGTGTCCGCCGGTGATGATTCGGTACCAAGCGCATGGCCGCAACCCCGGCCACCAAGCTCACCGGCAGATTGATCAGGAAGACCCAGCGCCAGGACGCCTCGACCAGCGCCCCGCCGACCACCGGGCCGAACGCTGCGGCGGCGGAACTCGTTGTGGCCCAAACCTTCACCGCGCCCGGCACCCGCGTCGGCGGCAGTACGGTGAGGAGCAGCCCTAGGCTGGCGGGCGTCAGGGCGGCCGCGCCGACCGCCTGCAGGACCCGGAACGCCACCAGCGTCCATAGCGAGGGAGCCACCGCGCAGGCCAGGCTCGCCAGCGTGAAAATGCCGAGACCGACCAGGAATCCCGCCTTTCGGCCGAACCGGTCCGAGACGCGCCCCGCTGGAATCAGCAGTGCCGCATAGACGATGGCGTATCCGTTGAGGACCCAGCTCACGTCCGCCAGCGACGAACCACGGTACGACTCGGCGATATTCGTGAACGCGACGTTCACGACGAATACGTCGAGCATCGCGATGAACGCGGCCGAACAGAGAATCCACACGATCGCCGTCGAATGGTCCCGGACCGGCCTTCGTGTCGTCGATATGTCCGTGGCCACGGTGTCTTCGGCCGCTACGCCATCCATGAGGAATCCCTTCGTTTGTCGACACCGGTCCCTCAGCACGCGCCGCTCTCCACCGGTGCGCTCAAAGAATACGGTCGACCGTATGCATACCGCAACATCAACTGCACCAACGGGACTCGAAGGGCTCAGCTTCGGACGTCTGGCCGACGAACTCGGCATCAGCGAAGCGGCATTCAGACGTTGTTCCGGACCACGGAGACTGCAGCTCGCGACGGCGGAAGCGGCGCAGGAGGCATTCGTCGACGCGGTCATCCGGCCCGCCCAGCAATCCCCCGCCGGCGTCGCACGCATCCCCGCCCTCGTCGACAGATGGCTCGACTATGCCGTCGAGCCGTCGCCGCCGGTGATATCGCCGACATCGATCCCGAGGCAGCCGCGTTCCAGGTCAATGCCCTGCTGAATGCCGTCAACCTGGCCCTGCGCCTGGGCGAGGACGACAGTGTGACCATGGCACGGCAGGTGGTCGACCGCCCGCGTTGGGCGATGTCTTGCCGGGCGCCGCCGTGCGCCATCAGGATCAGGGGCGCGCGCTCGGTGCGGGTGCGTCTAGCCCGGTTGGCCGGTGGTCACGCGCTTCGACGCCGAATCGATCACTTCGTCCAGAACATCCCGCGAGCGAATCAGATCGGCGATCGTGCGGTCGATTCGATCGCGCTCAGCGGTGAGTTCGGCGACCAGTTTCGGTGTGGCGATCTCGTTCGGGCGACCGTCGGAATCTCTCATGCAGGGCAGCAGTTGCGCGATCTTCCTGCTGTTCAGGCCTGCGGCATAGAGGGTTTGGATGCGTATGACGCGGTCGACCGCCCATTCGCCGTAGTGCCGGTGGCCGCCGGAGGTGCGCTGAGCGGTCAGCAGACCTTGCGCCTCGTAGTAGCGAAGGGAGCGCTCGCTCACCCCGCTGCGATCAGCCAGCTCACCGATCCGCATTCCGCACCTCGCAGGACAAAAACCTTGAATCTGACACTAATGTCAACTTCTACCATGCCGGTGCAGCGAACACCCCTTCGACCGAGGAGACATCGATGACCGAGCTGACCGGCAAGGTAGCGCTGGTGACCGGCGGCAGCCGAGGAATCGGCGCCGCGATAGCGCAGCGGCTGGCCGACGCCGGGGCGGCGATCGGCCTGACCTACGTCCAGGCAGCAGACCAAGCGCGCGCGGTCGCCAAGCAGATCGAGAACAAGGGCGGCAAGGCCACGATCATCCAGGCCGATCTGACCCGTCCCGAGACCGCGGCCGAAGCGGTCGAGCAGACGGTGCGGGAGTTGGGCCGCATCGACATCCTGGTGAACAACGCGGGCTTCCTCGCCTACGGCCCACTGGCGGAGGTGTCGGTCGCCGAACTGGATCGTGTACTCGCCGTGGACATTCAGTCGGTGTTCCTGGCCACCCAGGCCGCTGCCCGGCACATGGGTGACGGTGGGCGGATCATCAGCATCGGGTCGTGCTTCAACGGGCGCGTTCCCGGTTCGAACTTCGTCTTGCAGGCCATGGCGAAATCCGCGCTCATCGGGCTGACCAAGGGACTCGCTCGCGAGCTCGGCCCGCTGGGAATCACCGCCACCGTCGTGGACCCGGGCCCGATCGACACCGACATGAACCCAGCCGACGGCGAGACCGCGGAATTCCAACGCTCCCTCACCGCCCTCGGCCGGTACGGCGCGGCCGAGGACATCGCCGCCGCCGTGGCGTACCTGGCGGGCCCCGGCGGCCGCTACGTGACCGGCACCGCCCTCGCCGTGGACGGCGGATACACCGTGTGAGCGCGGGCCGGAACACCGTTGGTCCGTCTTGCCTTGACATCGATGACAAGGTTTAGCGTTTCGGCGCTGGTGTGGTGAGGAGGTCGAATGCTGATCGGGGAGTTCGCCGATCGTTCCGGTACGAGCGCCCGCATGCTGCGGTACTACGAACAGCAGGGCTTGGTGCGGGCACGTCGGTCGGCGAACGGCTACCGGGTGTACGACGAGGGCGAGTTGCCGATCGTCCACAAGATCCGGTCCATGCAAGAACTGGGCTTCGAACTCGACGAGTTGAGCCCGTTCGTCACGTGCATGCGGGCCGGGAACCCGTCCGGCGACGAATGCCCGGAGTCGATGGACACCCTGCGGCGCCGGCTCACCGAGGTGAACGACGCGATCGACGAGCTCCTCGCGATCCGGGAGCTCCTGCACCGGCAGCTCGCCACCGCCGAATCGAAGGGATACCAATGAAATTCGCGATCAGCTACCCGACGCCGTTCAACGGGACCGATCCCGACCGGCTCGTCTCGTTCGCCCGGCATGCCGAGCGGTGCGGTTTCGAGGCCCTGTACGTCCAGGACCACATCGCGCTGTATCCGGGCGCGAACTACGGCGCCGGAGAACTACCCCCGACGCTGCCCTACTTCGATCCCCTGGACACCCTGAGCTTCGTCGCCGCCGCCACCGAACGCCTGCTGCTCGGCACCGGCGTCCTGCTGCTGCCGTACCGCCATCCCGTGGTCCTCGCCAAACGCCTGGCCACCATCGACGCGCTGTCCAAGGGCCGCATGCGCCTGCTCACCGTCGGCCTCGGCGCCCTCCCTGGCGAGGCACAGGCCATGGGCGTGGACTTCCGCACCCGCGGCCGCCGCGCCGACGAGGCGATCGACGTGCTTCGCCTGCTGTGGTCCGGCGGGCCGGAAGGCGTCGACCATCACGGTGAGTTCTTCGCCTTCGACAAGCTGTGCAGCTATCCGAAACCCTTTAGTACAAACGAACTTCCGATTCACGTGGGCGGGTCCAGCCGTGCCGCCGCCCGCCGCGCCGGGCTCCGCGGCGACGGCTACTTCGCCGGCGGCATGCTCGACGAGGACGAGCGCGACCTACAGATCGACTTGGCGCGCAAGGCCGCTGTCGAAGCGGGCCGCGACCCGGCCGCCCTCGAGTACACCCGCTGGGGCTCGGTGGAACTGACGGTCGAGCAGGTCGGGCAACTCGCGGAACACGGTGTCACTCGAATCGTCGTCAACGTGACCGCCGCGACCGCCGACGAACAGCACGACCAGATGTCGGCGTTCGCCGAACGATTCGCTCTGGCAACCTCTTCCGGGCGGTGACCGACAGTGCGCACAAGCATTCCCGGCTTCGGCGAACAGACCGTCCGAGTTGGCGAAATCGACGTTCACGTCGCCTCGGGCGGGCACGGACCCGCGGTGTTGTTGCTGCACGGGTTCCCGCAAACCCATCTGGCATGGCGGCACGTCGCTCCAGCGCTGACGGACCGGTTCCACGTCGTCTGCCCGGACCTGCCCGGTGCTGCCAGGCGGCCACTTCCTCCCGGAAGCTCAGCCAGTCGCCGTCACCGCAGCGATCCGTGATCTGATCACATCGACAAGGTGACTTCCGGCTCCCCCGAAAAGCGACACCCGCCGCAGACGCGGGGCCAGCGCGGTGGGAACCCGTGCCGCTCAGGCGGGTTCGATGCGGGCGGGGACGTGTTTGTGCCAGGGTGTGCCCGCGATGGCGTCGCGGAGGGTGACGTCGGTGAGTTCGTTGAGCGCGATGCCGGTGCGGGGGCTGTCGGGTAGGTCGAGGCCGAAACCGTTGGGCAGGGAGACGTGGCCGGGTTGCATGCGGTCGGTGAGTTCGACGGTGGTGACGGCGCTGCCGCGGCGGGTGGTGACGCGGGCGCGGTCGCCGGCGCCGAGGCCGAGGCGGGCAGCGTCGTCGGGGTTCATGCGCAGTGCGCCGTCGGGGTCGCGGCGACGCCAGGTGTCGTCTCGGAAGATGGTGTTGGCGGTGAAGGAGCGCCGCTCTCCCGCCGCCAGCACGAACGGATAGTCGGCGCTGGTGTGGGTGGCGGGCGTGGTGTCGAGTGCGCGCAGGGCGTGCAGCAGTTCGGGGATGGCCAGCGGGATGCGTTTGCCGGGGTGCGGGACGTAGTCCCAGGCGTCGGCGTAGTCGTCGACGGTGAAGGTGACACCGGAGCGTCCGGCGAGGATGGCGTCGAAGAGGGCGTCGGCGTCGCGGTGTCCGGCGCGGCGCATGGCGGCGGGATGGGTGCGGGCGACGCGCTGGGCCAGCGCCCACAGCACCGCGGCGGCGCGCGCCCCGTCGGGCAGGGTGGGGCCGAGGGTTTCGTAGAGCAGATAGGGCGCCAGGCCCGCGGTGTTCTTGTCGATGGCCAACAGTGCCGCGAAGGCCAGCGCGTAGGGGCGGCGGCCGAGGCGGGCGGCGGTGCGCAACAGCGCGAGCCGGGTGCGGGAGACCGCGCCGAGTTCGCGCAGCAGCCGCGCGTAGATCTCGGGTTCGGGCAGCGTGCCCGGCAGCGGGTCGAGCAGCGGCGCGCGCAGATGGAAGGTGTTGTGCGGGAATTCCAGGGTGAAGAAGGTGGCTTCCCACTTCTCGAACTGGCTGGCCGCGGGCAGCACGTAGTCGGCGTGGCGGGCGGTCTCGGTGAGCGCGACATCGATGACGACCACCAGATCCAGTGCGTCGAGCGCGGCGCGGAAGGAGTTCGAATCGGCAAGGGAGTGCGCGGGATTGGCCGATTCGACGATCATCGCGCGGAACCGGTCGGGATGGTCGGTGAGTATCTCCTCCGCGATGGAGTTGCAGGGCAGCATGCCGCCCAGGACGGGTGCGCCGGTGACGGGGCTGCGGCGGATGTCGCGGCTGTAGCTGGCCAGCGGGACCAGCCACGAGTGCGGTTGCATCGCGCCCGGCGCGGCGAAATTGCCGGTGAGCAGCCACAGCAGTTTGTTCAGATACGAGATGAGGGTGCTGTTGGGGCTCTGCTGCACGCCGAGGTCTTCGTAGGTGGCGACGCTTGCGGCGGTGCCGATGCGGTGGGCGGCGGTGCGCAGCAGCTCGACCGGAACGCCGCAGCGGTCGGCGTAGTCGGCGATGTCGATTTCACGCAGGGTGGCGACGACATTCTCGGCCTGGCTGGTGTGCGCGGTGAGGAAGTCGTGATCGAGCAGATCGTCGCGGACCAGGATGGCCAACAGCGCCGCCAGGCACCACGCGTCGGTTCCGGGGCGGACCTTGAGGTGGATGTCGGCGAGGTCGGCGGTTTCGGTGCGCACCGGGTCGATGACGATCATGCTGCGGGCGGGATCCTTGGCGATCTGCTGCAGGATGGTGCGGGCGCGCGGCACGCCGTGGGACTGCCAGGGGTTCTTGCCGAGGAAGACCGACACTTCGGCGTGTTCGAAGTCGCCGGTGGTGTGGCCGCCGGTGAGGTGGGCGTCGACCCAGCCTTCGCCGGTCTTCTCCTGGGCGAGTGCGGTGGAGCGGTAGCGGCTGCCCAGGGCGCGGCGCAGGGCTCCGCTGTAGGCGCCGCCGAGGTGGTTGCCTTGGCCGCCGCCGCCGTAATAGAAGATCTTGTCGCCGCCGTGCCGGTCGCGTACCTCTTTCAACCGGGCAGCGATCTCGGATATGCCTGTGTCCCAGTCGATTTCGGTGAAGGTGCCGTCGGGTTCGCGGCGCAGCGGGCTGGTCAAGCGCGTACCGCCGTTCTGGTAGTGGTCCAGGCGCAGCGCTTTGTTGCAGGTGTACCCGGCGGAGGCGACGTGGTCTTTGTCGCCGCGGATCTTGGCGAAGCGGCGGCCGTCGAGCTGGACGAGCAGGCCGCAGTTGTTCTCGCACAGGATGCAGGCGGTCTTGTGCCACGGCGCTGCCTGGGGGGCCGAAGCGGTGTCCTGGGCGGGAGTCGTGTCGCGGGCGGGGGCGTTCATCGGCTCACCTGATCCACGCGGGTGCCGTCGAGCCACGGTTTCGGGTCGGCGAGGAACGGTGTGTCGCCGAGGCGGGCGAGGTCGTCGAAGAACGCGCGGGTGGTGCGTGCCGCGGCGGCGGTGGTGCCGACGGAGACGAATCCGGCTTGTTCGCGGTCCAGGCCGCGAGCCAGACGGGTGTCGGTGCCGAAGTAGACGGCGCGTTTGAGTTCGGCGACGACGACCGGGTTGCGGGCCGCCAATCGGGCCGCGGTGGCGTGGGCTTCGGCCAGCAGTTGATCTTCGGCGACGACGCGGTGCAGCAGTCCGAGCCGGTGGGCTTCCGCGACCGACAGCGGCGCGCCCTCCAAGGTGACCTCGAGGGCGGCGGCCGCGCCGAGCAGCCGGGTGAGGCGTTGGGTTCCGCCGCCGCCGGGGACCAGGTTGGCCATGGTCTCGATCTGGCCGAGCTTGACGTGTTCGGCGTCGGCGGCGTAGCGCAGGTCGCAGGCCAGCGCGATCTCGTGGCCGCCGCCCAGCGCCGGGCCGTTGATGGCGGCCAGATACACCGCGTGGGAGCGGTTCATGCGCAACGTTGTTCGTTTCCAGCGGTGTCCCCACACCAGTCCTACGCCGAGGCCGCCACCGAACCGCTCCACCGCCGCCGTCGCGCCCGGAATGTGCAGCGCGGCGCTCGCGGCGCGCAGCAGTGGCGCGGCGACTCGGGCGGGTACGAACGGGTGCGGCAGTTCGATCATGCCGGTCAGCGCGCTGGGGTCGGCGTGGGTGAGGAACCGTCCGGGGACTCCGCCGGTGAGCACCACCGCGCCGACCGTGTCGTCGGTGTCGACGGCGGCGGTGAGGCGGTCGAGGTCGCGGACGAACTCGGTGGTCACGAAGTTCAGTGGCGGTGCGACGGCGCGGGCGGTGAGAACCCGCCCGTCTTGCTCGAGTTCGATGGTCTCCAGGTGCAGGTCGGTGGCGGACATCGGCGGCTCCTTCGGTGCGCGGCTGCGGTCGGAACGCGAGAGGGCGTGTGTGTGAACACCCTTCGGGGTCGCGTGATCCCGATACCCGACTATGGAGTACACCATAATCGGTGTGTCAAGGCTCAGCCCTTCGACCGAAATCCCTCCACCTCCCACCGAGGGATGTAGCGGCGTCGGCCCTGCAGGGGTTGACTTGTTCGCATACTCAACGCGCAGGTCCAAGGTCGAGAAAGGAGCAGTTATGTCCGGGAAGACCAAACATGCCCGCAAACCCGGTACCGAGCCCACCGCGACCGCCCATCCGGTGCCCGGACCGGCGGGAGCATCCCCGGCAACCGGATCGAAGACGGCGACAGCCGAGCACGCGGGACTGCGTGTCCCGATTCCGACGGTCGGAGTGCGCATGGCGCGGGTCCCGCTTCCGCCCGGATCGCGCACGGCGGCCGACGGTGTCTCGTCGGTGACCACGGCGGTGCTGCATAGAGTGCCGGACCGCGAGTCGATGCTCTACTACGGCGGGCTCGGCGCGGCGGCCGCCACCGGACTGGTGTCGTGGCCGGTGGCCACGGCGATCGGTGTCGGCGTCTGGGTCGCGGAGCATGCCCGAAACGTTGCGTCCGCCGGTCGGTAACGCCACGTCGACCAGCGACAGCACGCCCGGCCTGGGTCGGCTGCGCGGCCGCTGAGCGCGCGCGTCGGCGGTCGGTGCGGGACGCGGGGCCGGCCCTCCGGGCGCGGTGTGCCCTCGGAATTGCGTGGCCGTGGGCGCACCGTTCTCCTATGTTCGGATTCGTGATCTCCGCTTCGCTACGCCCGGCCGTGACCGCCGACGAACCCTTCCTCTGGGAAATGCTCTACGAGGCATCACACGCCGCCGACCAGGGACTGACCGTCGCCGACCTCGAAACCATTCCCGCGCTGTCGCGTTACGTCGACGGCTGGGGCGCCGGCAGCGATCTCGGCGTCATCGGCGGCCCAGCCGAATCCCCGTGCGGCGCAGCGTGGTTGCGCTTGCTCACCGGCGCGGACGCCGGTTACGGCTACGTCGACGACACGACTCCCGAGCTCGCGATCGCCGTCGCAGCGCCGGCGCGCGGCACCGGGCTCGGCACGGCGATGCTCGAACGGCTCGTCGCCGACGCCGCGGGACGCTATGCGGCGGTGAGTCTGAGTGTGCGCGAGGAGAATCCGGCGCGGCGGCTGTACCAGCGCCTGGGCTTCGTCGATGTCGACGGCTCGCGCATCGTCAACCGGGCGGGCACCACCAGCATCACCATGGTGTTGCCGCTGCGCTGAGCGCGTATTACCTTCAGCGTTTGGCGCGCTGCGCCTCGGCCAGCGTCGCCGCGACCTTGTCGGCGCCCGCGAGCCGCTGCACCCGGGCGGACAATCCGGGCGCGATGCCCGCCAGCAGGGCGCCGAGGCGCACCTGGGGCGGGGCCACATCGATCTCGCCGACGTTGCGTTCCACGGCGCGGCGCACCGCGGCCGCCACCTGAGCCGGCGAGGAGGTGCCGGTGCCGAAGGCCGGGGCAACGCCCGCGTCGGCGAACATGCCCGCGTCGCGGACGAAACCGGGGAACACCGTCGAGACGCCGACCCCGTGCGGGGCGAGGTCTTGGCGCAGTGCCTGGGCGAAGCCGCGCAGCCCGAATTTGGTGGCGTTGTAGAGCGAGACGCGGGGCGAGGCGATCTTGCCCGAGATCGAGGAGATGAACACCAGATGCCCGTGCCCCTGGGCGATCAGTGGTTCGGCCAGCAGGCGGGCGGTGATGATCGGGGCGCGCAGGTTCACATCGAGTGCGCGGTCGATCTGCTCGATGGAGTAGTCGGTGAGCAGTCCGCTGGCGGGCACGGCCGCGTTCGCGACGACGATGTCGAGCGGCCCCGCCGCCGCGAGCAGCGCCGCGACCCCGTCGCGGTCGGCCAGATCGGCGGGCACGGCGCGCGCGCCGGTCTGCTCGGCCAGCGGGGCCAGCACGTCGACGCGGCGGCCGGTGAGCACCAGCTCGGCGCCGCGTTCGGCGAACGCGTGGGCGATGGCGTGCCCGATGCCGCCGGTGGCGCCCGTGATCAGAACTCGTGAACCCTCGATCTTCATCGCCTGTACCGTCCCCTGTCGCCGCCTTGCGGAAATTCGAGTCCCGCTTCTGGGAGCACGGTAACGAGCCGAGCGGGCGAGCACATCCGCGCGCGGTCGGATCTCTGGCTCCGACCGTGGTAGGGGTTGCCGGGTCAGTGCGCGGTGGCCGGGTAGAGCGCGCGCAGCTCGGCGACCGCGTCGTCGAGGGGTTCGATGCTGCGCTGCACCCGGCACAGCGCGATGGCGCCCTCGAAGGCGGCGACCGTGAGCACCGCTAGGCGCCGCGCCCGGTCGGCGGGGACGTCGTGGCGGATCAGCACGTCGGTGAGCGCGGCATGCCAGCGATCGAAGACGGCGGCCGCGGCACGCGCGAATTCCGGCGCCTCGTCGTTGGTTTCGACGGCGACCGCGAAGATCGGGCACCCCGCGCGGAACTGGCTCTCGCGCAGCGTGGTGCGCCACATCTCGGCGAATCTCGCGAGCGCGTCGAGGGGGTCGCTGTCGCGGGTGAGGCGCTCGATGTAGCCGGACATGATCTCACCGGCCGTGGTGACGGCGTCGCTGACCAGCTGGGTGCGTCCGCCGGGAAAATGGTGATACACCGAGCCGCGCGGCGCGCCGGTGCTGGCCAGCACCCGGTCCACGCTGGTCGCGCTGGCGCCGTGCACGCGCAACGAGTCGATGGCGCCCTCGATCATCCGCTGCCGCGCGTTGGGCAGGCGGGTGCGAGGGGAGGCGTCGGTGCTGGATCGGCGTGCCACGCCCTCATTCTATGGGGTTGCCCATAGTGCGGATGGCGCGGTCAGCGGACCCGGGTGCGGTGGAATTCCAGGAACGCGTCCAAGGTCCGTTGCGGCGCCTCGATTTGCGGGTAGTGGCCGATGTCGGGCAACTCCACCACGTCGGGATGCTCGATCAGTTCGCGGTAGCGTTCGACCATGTGCGCCCCCGAGACCGGGTCGCGCAAACCGTCGATCAACCGCAGCGGCACCACGGCCCGCTGCAGCGCGCCGACCCAGCGTTCCCGATGCTTGCGGCGCTCGGCGATGTAGCCGATGATCTTGTGGCCGTTGCGTTTACCGTGCCGCGACGACCACAGCAGCCAGAATTGGTGCAGTTCGGTTGCGCTGGGGCGGGTGTCGGGTCCGAAAACCGCCGCGAGGCTGCGTTTGAACGCGGTCTCACCGCCGAGGACCCCGACCATCGGTCCCAGCGGTCCGGCGAGCAGTCGCTGCACCCAGCGCGCGCGGTGGGTTTCGGGGAACAGTCCCCCGTTGAGCAGGCACACCGATTCGATGGTCAGCGAGTCGTCGCCGGTGGCGCGGCGTTCGGCGTCGCGGGCCAGCAGTTCCTGGGCGACGGTGTCGCCGTAGTCGTGGGCCAGCACGTGGAAGCGGTGCACGCCCTGTTCGAGCAGCAGTTGTTCGTGCAGGTCGGCTTGGTCGGCGATGCTGTAGTCGTAGGTGCGCGGCTTGGCCGACCAGCCGAAGCCGATCATGTCGGCGGCCAAGACCCGCGCGAACCGTTCACACAGACCGGGCCACACGGCATGCCAGTCCCAGGACGCGGTCGGGAAACCGTGGATGCACAGCAGGACCCCTTCGGGTCCGCCGCCGCCCTCGGTCCAGAAGATCTGGTGCCCGCGATGGGTGAACCGGTGTCCGTTGGCACGCCAATTCGCAAACTCCTCCATACCCGATAAGCATTGCCGGTGCGCGGGCGCGCGGCAGCGATTCCGGGGAATCGGCCTCGCGACCGTGCCGGCTACGGCGGGGACGCGGCGATAGTGGCGTTTTGGGAGAATACGTCGGTGCATGTCGCGATCGGGCTGGTGGTTCTCGTCGCGTCGGCGGCCGCGTTGGCGGCGCTGGCGCGCCGGTTCGGCGTCTCCGAACCGTTGGTGCTGACCCTGGCCGGGGTGGCGGCCTCCTATCTCCCGTTCGTTCCCGCGGTGCATCTGGAGCCGGAGGTGGTGCTGCTCGGTTTGCTGCCACCGCTGCTCTACACCGCGGCGATTCGGACCTCGCTTGTCGATTTCCGCGCCAACATCGGCACCATCGCCTCGCTGTCGGTGGGTTTGGTGCTGTTCAGCACGTTCGCGGTGGCCGCGGTCGTGTGGTGGCTGCTTCCCGTGCCCTTCGCGGTGGCGGTCGCGCTGGGTGCGGTGGTCGCCCCGCCCGACGCGGTGGCCGCGACGGCGGTGGCGCGCCGGATCGGGATGCCGCGGCGCATCGTCACCATCCTCGAGGACGAGTCGTTGTTCAACGACGCGACCGCGCTGGTGGCGTTGCGGACCGCGATCGCCGCCTCGGCGGGCACGGTGTCGGTGTGGCAGGCGGGCGGTGACTTCCTGCTCGCCGCGGGCGGCGGCGCCCTGGTCGGCATCGCCGTCGCCTACCTGCTCGCGATGCTGCGGCGGCGCATCAGCGATCCGGTGCTCGACACCACGCTGTCGTTCCTCGCGCCGTTCGTGGCGTATCTGCCCGCCGAAGAGATACACGCCTCCGGAGTGATCGCGGTCGTGACCTGCGGGATGATCCTCGGCCACGGCGCGCCGGTGTGGCAGTCGGCGGCCTCGCGCATCGCCGAACGCACCAACTGGCGCACCATCCAGTTCATCCTCGAGAGTTCGGTGTTCCTCATCATCGGTCTGCAGGTGCGCGCGATCGTGGAGGGCGCGTGGAGCAGCGGCCTCGACCACGCCACTCTGGTGGTCACGGCGATCGCGGTGCTGCTCGCGGTGATGGTGGCGCGGCCGCTGTGGATCTTCCCGTGGTCGCTGCTGTTCCAGCGGCTCGGACGCTCGACCACCCCGCTGAGCTATCCGACGGTGGTGTCGTGGGCGGGCATGCGCGGCGTGGTCACTCTGGCCGCGGTGCTGCTGTTGCCCGAAGACACCCCGCAACTGCCGGTGCTCAAGCTGCTGGCGCTGGTCGTGGTGGCCGGAACGCTGCTGCTGCAAGGCACCTCGCTGCCGTGGCTGGTGCGGCGCCTGCATCTGCGCGGCCCCAGCCGCTCGGAGGACGCGCTGCAGAAAGCGAACCTGCTCACCCAGGCGGGCGCGGCCGGCATGGCGGCGCTGGACGCCGCGGCCGGACCCGACACCCCGCAGCAGGTCGTGCAGTCGCTGCGCGACCGGCTGACCTGGCGCACCAACGCCGCCTGGGAACGATTGGGCCGCGCCGAATCCGAACAGCAGACCCCCACCGCCGAATACCGCAGGCTGCGCCTCGTGATGTTGCGCGCCGAGCGTGAAACCGTATTACGGGTGCGGGATTCGGGCGGCACGGACTACGAGATCCTCCAGCACGTGCTGGCCCGGCTCGATCTCGAGGAATCGATGATCGACCGGTTCGACGAGACCGAGGAAGAACGCCGCGAACCTCTCGCCGCGCCCGCCGCGGCCGCCGACTGCGACCATCTGCGGGCCGCGCCACTGCTGCGTGAACCCACCGAACCCGACCAATGCGCCGAATGCGTCGCCGAGGGCCAGAGCTGGGTGCACCTGCGAATGTGTCTGTCGTGCGGGCACATCGCCTGCTGCGACTCCTCGCCCGGCAATCACGCCACCAAACATCACACGTCCACCGGTCACCCGGTGATGCGCAGCGTGGAACCCGGCGAAGCCTGGCGCTGGTGCTACGTCGACGAGCTGCTGGGCTGAGCGCCCACCGGCACCGGACGGCGGTGCGAGTAGATCAGGCGGGCGTATTCGGTGAGCAGCCGCCGCAGTGACAGGTTCTCTCCGCCCGCCGCGATCTGCTGGTAGCCGATCAACATCGCCATACCGAGCGAGGTGACCACGGCGGCGGTCTCGTCGTCGCCGACCACCCCGTTGATCACCTTGTGCACGGTGCGCCGCCGCGACTCGTCGACCCGCTTGAGCGCCAGATTCACCGACTCGTCGTTGGCGGCCCACGCCCTTATCGCGGCCTCGGCCTGGTGATGCAGGCCCGCCGCGAGATCCGACATCGCGCGCACGTCGTCGTCGGGATCGCCCTGATTGAACTTCAACGTGCGCAGGATCAGTACCTGCCGGTTCTCCCAGTGCTCGAGCAGCGCGTCGACGAAACCCTGCCAGCTGCCGAAGTGGTGGTAGAACGAGCCGCTGGTGACCCCGAGCCGACGGCACAGCAGACCGATGTTGAGGCCCTTGAACCCGAGTTCGGCCAGCACCTCCAGAGCGGTGTCGAAGTACTGCTCCTTGGTGACCACTCGTGACATGCGGATGCCGTTCTGCTCGTGCGGGCAAGGGGGAGGGCCCGAACAGTACCGCATCTGTTCGCGCGCGCGTGCGGGCACAACCGAATCCGCTAGGTGACTCGCGGTAGCTGTTACCGGGCGAAATATGCAGTGCGCGTGGGCGAACCGGCGCAGGGTTGCATAACAGAGCAATTGCTCTGTTATAGTCGGCGCCATGCCACGACCCCGCACCCACGACCCCGACGCCGTGCTCGACGCCACGGAATCGCTGGCCGTCCGCGGCGGCCCGGCCGCGGTCACCATCCGTGCCGTCGCCGCCGTTACGGGCGTGTCCAACGGCGCGCTGTACCACACCTTCGGGTCGCGATCCGGGGTGCTGGGGCGCGCGTGGTTGCGGGCCGCGCGCCGGTTTCTCGCGGTGCAGAACGAGTTGATCGAGGCGGCCTCCGGGTCCGAAGGGGACTCGAGTACGGGCGGTAAGGAATCGAAAGGTGGTGCCCAAGAATCGGATTCGGCAGCCGAGGCGGTGCGGGACGAGGCGATCGTGGCCGCCGCCGAGGCACCCAGCGTGTTCGCCGAGCGATTCCCCGACTCCTCGCGCCTGCTGCTCACCGTCTCCCGCGAGCAGCTGCTCGGCGAGGACCTGCCCGAAGACGTCGCCACCGAAGTCCGCGCCGCCGAACGCGCCCTGATCGACCTGCTGGTGCGGCTCGCGCAGCGCCGATGGGGCCGCCGCGACCGTCGCGCGGTCGAAGTGCTCACCACCTGCCTGGTCGACCTACCGACCGCCATCCTGATCCGCCGCGAGCGAATCGCCGAACCCTTTGCCCGCGAACAACTTCGGGCCGCCGTCCGTGCCGTGCTCGCGGTCGGACCGCCCCCCTGATCCCCCTGCCCCGACCACTCTCGATGAAGGAATCCACCATGCCCACCCTGGAATACCACGACAAGATCGCCGTCCTCGACCTCGGCGGCGACGAGAACCGCTTCTCCCCCGACTTCCTCGACGAGGTGAACGCCCACCTCGACACCGCCCTCGCCGAAGGCGCCCAAGGCCTGCTCACCACCGCCAGCGGCAAGTTCTACTCCAACGGACTCGACCTGGACTGGCTCGGCGCCAACGCCGACCGCGCCCAGTGGTACGTCGCACGCGTGCAAGCGTTGTTCGCGCGAGTGCTCACCCTGCCCGTGCCCACCGCAGCCGCGCTGCCCGGACACGCCTTCGGCGCGGGCGCCATGCTCGCCATCGCCCACGACTACCGCGTCATGCGCGGCGATCGCGGCTACTTCTGCTTCCCCGAAGTCGACATCCGCATCCCCTTCACCCCGGGCATGGCCGCGCTCATCCAAGCCAAACTGACGCCCAAAACCGCGGTCGCGGCCATGACCACCGGCCGCCGCTACGGCGGCCAGGCCGCGGCCGACGTCGACATCGTCGACGCGACCGCCCCGGAAGGTCAGGTCACCGCCGCGGCGCTGGAAATGCTGCTGCCCTTGGGCGGCAAGGACTCCGGCACGCTCGGGGCGATCAAGAACACCATGTTCGCCCCGGCCGTCACCGCGCTGACCACGCCGTAGTCCCCGCCGGGGTTCCTCGCGGACCTGTCACACGCCTCGCAGAGGGTCGCAGCCTGCGCGGAAGGTCCGCGAGGTCGCGGATTTCGTCGGTCAGTGCGGCGGGGTGTTCTCGGGCTTGTTCAAGTGGGTCTCGAAGAAGGCGAAGATGCGTCGCCAGGCGTCGGCGGCCGCGTCGGCGTTGTGGCCAAGGCCGGTGACGCGCAGCAGCCGGTCGCCGGGAAAGGTGTTGGCGAAGCCGTGGGTGACGCCCGGATAGGTCTTGATGTCATGGGCGACACCGAAATCGGTGAGCGTGCGCTCGAGCTTGGCGGGTGCGCCGACCAGCGACGGATCCAAGCGGGCGTAGCTGGCCACCACCGGGCAGATGCCGTCAAGCAAGGTGCGGTAGTCGCCGTACAGGCCCGGATAGAACGGGGCAGCGACATCGAAACCGCGCGGCGCGGTGAGCAAGGCGAACCCGCCGCCCATGCAGAAACCGACCACGGCGGTGCGCCCGGTGCACGCCGGATCGGACACCAGGCGATCGCGGGCGGCGAGGATGTCGCGGACCGGGACCGCGTCGGCATCGGACTCACCGCCGGTGAACCACAACGCCCGCATCACCGCCCGCATACAGCGCGCGCGACCCCGCGAGAACAGATCGGGGGCGATCGCGAGATAGCCGTGCTCGGCGAGCATCGCGACGTGCCCCTCGAGGTCGGTGCCGAGGCCGAGCACATCGTGGACGACGACAATGCCCGGCCACGGACCCGCACCCGCCGGGCGGGCCAGCAGCGCGGGCAGCGGACCATCCGGTGCGGATAGCTCGACGGTGTCCATGATCGGAAATGTACGCCGTGCGGGTCGCGGTCGAGGCGCGCTTGGACCACCTTCGGCGCGAAGTCCCATCAGGGGCCGAGCGGGGCGGCCGCGAAATTTCGGTAGCGGTCGGCGGTGAAGCGACCCGGTTCCGAGACCACCAGTTGGGCGGCGCGCTCACCGGCGGCGAGCAAGGAGATCGCCGTCGGTTCGAGGTCCAGTTCCGCCACGCCGGGGCGATGAGCGCGGCCCTACTCCAGCAAGGCGCGCGAGAGCGAATCGCCTTCCGGTGTCGGCTCGTTCGCGCACCTGGTGCGGGGCGTCGACGGCGGGCAGCATCAGTAGCCGCCACGACCCCAAATGCGTGGCGACCGCGCGCAGCAGGTTGGTCATCGCGGTGAGCAGGATGTCGTCGATATCGGCGCCGGGCTCGAAGGCGGGCATCGCCTCGCGCGGACGGCGAGCGCTTGGCCGTCACCGTGGACGTCGGATAGCTAGCCGGTCGCCGACGGTCATCGATGTCGATCCTGCAACCAGGCGTTGGATAGCAAAACGCCAGAGCACACGGCGAGTCGCTGGGAGATTGCGCGGTGGAAGCTGGGGATATGCTGGGTCGGTGGTGTCCGCGCCGTCGCCGATGCTGGCCCTCTCCGGACGACCGCCCGGGAATCCGGACGGTTGGGCCTTCGAGATGAAATGGGACGGCATGCGCGTCGTCGCGGCGGCGGGCGAAGGCGACTGTCAGCTCTACAGCCGCAACCGCAAACACGTCACCGGCTCGTTCCCCGAAATCGCCGCCGCCGTCGCCGCGGCGGTCGGCGAGCATCCGGCCACCATCGACGGTGAGATCGTGGCGCCGGAAGGCGCCGGCGGCACGCCGTCGTTCTCCCGGCTCCAGCGCCGCATGCACGTGCGCGCGCCCTCCGCGCAGCTGATCAGGGACGTTCCGGTGCTGTACATGATCTTCGATCTGCTCGCCCTAGACGGCCACGCCACCACCACACTGTCGTACCGGCAGCGGCGGGAGCTGCTCGCCCAACTCGACATCGCCCGCCCGCCGATCCAGTTGTCGCCTTACTGGACCGACATCGAGCCCGAGACACTCTCGGCGGCCGCGGCGGAGAACGGGCTCGAGGGTCTGGTCGCCAAGCGTCTCGACTCCACGTATCAACCGGGTGAACGGTCGCGCAACTGGATCAAGATGCCGTTCCGGAAAACCACCGAAGCCGTCATCGCCGGATGGTTGCCCGGAAATGGCCCGTTCGCCAATACATTCGGGTCGGTGATTCTCGGCGCGCACGATTCGGCGGGACGGCTGGTGCATATCGGCAATGTCGGGACCGGATGGAAAATCGCGGAACGGCGCAGTCTGCGCGCCCGCCTGGACGAACTCGCCCGTCCCGACACACCTTTCGACGTGCCGCCGCCGCGCGCGATCGCCGTGCTGGCGCACTGGGTAGAGCCGGAGTTGGTCGCCGATATCGAATATCGAGAAGTCACCTCCGAAGGGTTGCGGCACCCGAGTTGGCGGGGTCTGCGGATCGACAAGACGCCCGCGGAGATCGAAGTGCCGTAACGGCGTCGGAGGCGACCCGCTCGCCCGCGTCGAGGGACTATCGCCGAGCACGCGCCCTATCGGGCGTCCGGTGTCACCTGTTCGACGGTGGCCGAGGCGGGAAACGACCAGGTGGGCGAGCATGTAGACGGTGAAGTCGAACTCGCGATCGCGGTCGATACCCGCGAGGTACGGCGCGGCGAGGGAGACCTGTGGCAAACCGGATGCCTCGAGCGTGTTCTGCCGCTCGGCGATTCTCTCTGGGTCGCTGGTTCCGAACGTCGGACCGGCGGAAACCTCGCGAAGCAGGGTTCCGATCAACGTGGCCAGCAGAGTGCGCGTGAGGTGGACCGCGTGCTCGGGGTAGCACCCCGTCCGCCGCGGCACCGTGAGGGCGCCTTCGACGGGGGCGAGGCCCGCGGTCGAGGAGAGCTGGCGTGTCAGGACCAATGTCGCGGCCCGCGGATGGGCGATGGTGATGCGGCGGAATTCGCCGGCCCAGGCGCGTAGATCGTCTTCGAGGGAGTCGGTCTCTTCCAGCGGGCGCAGTACGCCTTCGACATCACCACCGAGGGCGAAGAGTGACAGCGGCGGCCCACCTCGCCGTGACCGAGTAGGCTCATCTCCGATCTTGCGAAACAACAAGGGGGAAAGATCACCATGCGTCGTCACCTAGGGGCATTCGCAGTCGTCACCGCAGCGGCAATTGGGATCCTGGGGAGCTCGGGCACCGCCGTCGCTTACCCGAACATCTACGAGGGCCTCGAGATCGGCGACTGCGCCGCCTACGATCGCACGAACCAGGTCGGCGGACCCGCCGATTGCGATTCTGTACAAGCGAATTATCGCCTGGTGGAGAAGTATCAGCTCGCGCCGGAAACCGCGGGCATGGAATGCGGTGATCCGATGGCCGCGGTCTCCTATCACCATCGCACAGATGACGGCACCCGCTTGGCCCTCTACTGCTTCGCCAACAACTTTCGGGTCGGTGACTGCTGGAACTTCACCGATGTCAGGGAACGGCGTCGTGTGGACTGCGACGCGCGTGAACCTGAAACAAGCCGCCTCACGGCGGTTTACGAAGGCGTCTCGAACGCTGCCCTCTGCCACGACCAGAACACCGACGCCGTCGTCTGGGAAAAGCCCCGGCTCACCGTCTGCATTACACCGAGCTAGCGCCACGGTGGCAGACGCCGAGTGCGCCCGGATCGACGGATCAGGGCGCGGGGAGGCGGTCGAGCCGAGATCAGGTCGGGCCGGTGAGCTCCTCGGTGGCTCTGGCTCGCGCTGTCAGTTCGTCGAGGAAACGATCGATGCTGTTCGATCTGGCGAGCGGTGATTCGAGTAGGTCACGGGCTATGGACTCGGCGCGGTCGATCACCGCGGTGGTGAGGTCGTGGGTGAGTTCTTCCTCCAGTTGTCGATGCGCTCGAGCGATATCGCGTAGACCTTCTCGGCGCACCCGGTCGACTTCGGCCGCCGCGGTGTCGCGCAGTGCGGTGACGATCCGGTCGGCGTCGTCACGTGCCTGGCGGCCGATGCGCGCGACCTCGATCTCGGCGGCCGCGACCGCCTCGGCGAAAGCACGTTCGGCGGCGGCCAATTCGGTCGCGGCGTCCGCGCTTTCCGTCATCTGGTCGTCGATCGTGCGCTGCGCTTTCCGCATGACCGTCCGCACTCGCGGGGCGACCCATTTCGACAGTGCCCCGAGGATGACGGCGAAGCCGAACAGCTGGCTGACGAATACCGGCCAGTCCCAGGTGATGTCGTAGATGCCGTCGCCGGTGTTCATCGTCGTCCACCTCCGATCACCCGATCCGCCAGGTCGTGGGCAAGGGGATCGAGACGCGTGTCGAATCGTGCCGCCGCCGCGGCGGCCTGGGTTCGCAGTTCCGCGGTGGCCGTGGCCACCATCTCGTCGGTCCGGTCTCGGGCGTGATCGCGGTTCGCGACCAGGATCGCCCGGCCTTCGTTCCTGGCCTGTTCGCGTAACCGCGCCGCGTCGGCGTGGGCGCGGGCGAGCGCGGACCGGTAGCGGTCCTCGGCCGCGGCGAACGCTTCCCGCGCCTGTCGCCGGTGGTCGGCGGCTTCGGTGACGCGGGCCTCGCGTTGGTCGAGGACCTCGCGGATCGGTGGTACCACGAACAACCAGATGACCGCGAACACGAGGAGAAAGATCGCCAGCTCGACGAAGAACGTGCCGTTGGGGAGCAAGAAGTTCTCGGCCGCAAGGCTTTCGGCTCTCATGGCGTCACTTGCCCGGCGCCGCGAACGCGAACAGCGCCATGAACGTCAGGTTGATGAAGTACACGGCGTCGACGAGGCTGACCGCCATCAGGTAGTTGCCGCGCAGTTTGCCCTCGGCCTCCGGCTGCCGGGAGATACCGTTGATCAGGGCCGAGCCCGCCATGCCGTTGCCGTAGCCTGCGCCGATCGCGCCGCCGACCATCATCAGTCCACCGGCGACCAACGCCGCCGCTTGGACGACCGTCTCGTGGGTTATGTCGGCCATGGGTCTTTCCTTTCCTCGAATGATCGAACAGTTGTATTCGGTCCGGGAAGTGGTTGCCGCTCAGTGCTTTTCGTGGTCGACAGCGGTGGCCTGGCCGAAATAGAGGACGGTCAGCAGAGCGAAGATGAAGGCCTGGATGAGTCCTACGAACAGGTCGAACAGCTTCCACGCCGCGTTCGGACCCCAGCTGAGCCAGGCGGGCAGCAGTGCGATCACCGAGATCATCACCCCGCCCGCGAACATGTTGCCGAACAACCGCAGCGCCAACGACAACGGTTTGGCGATCTCCTCGATGACGTTGATCAGCACCATCGGTCCCCAACCCATATGGCCCTTGAGCAGCTGCTTCACATGTCCGATCGGACCGCGGCGCGCCATGCCCGCGGCCTGGTAGCAGACGAACACGAACAGGGCCAGCGCGTAGGTGAAGTTGACATCGGCGGCGGGCGGTTTGATCAGCTCACCGGCGCCGTACTGCACCGGCAGCACCGACAACCAGTTCGACAGCAGCACGAAGACGAACAGCGTCACCGCGAGCGGCAGGACGAACGGGGCGAGCCGAAGTCCCACAGCGCTTTCCACCTGCGCGCGCATCTGCACCGTGACCGCTTCGAAGAACAACTGCACGCCGCCGGGGACCCCGGACGTCAGTCTGATGCGCAGATAGAAGGCCAGGCCGAGCACGACGACGGCCGCGACAAGGGTCGCGACGATCGTGTCGACGTGAAAGTCCATGCCGAACAGGTGCGCGGTTTCATGGTGTCCCACTTCGACTTTCGTCATCGTGCCCGCCGAAGGGCCGGTGCGGCTGCCCACAACGCGGCGCCGATCTGAAATGTCACCAGGCCGTACAGGATGCCAAGTCCGTCCGGCCGCGTCAGGACACCGGCGACCAGCGCGAGCGCCGTGACGGCGAACAGCCGCACTCCGGTGATGGCCGCCAAAGGCCCTTTGCCCGAGGTGCTCTCACTCACGAGCGCGGCCACGCCCAAGCGGGTCAGCCACGCGTTGGTCAACCCCAAACCGATTCCGGCCCCGATGAATACACCCAACAGCAGCCGATCGTGCATCCCGGCGGCGGCGAGAACCGTGATTCCCACCGCGGTAGAGACGATGATCGGGCCGCGGTCGCCGTTGACCGTCATGTGCCCTCCCTCGGCGATGAATGGCGATGGAAGGCAATGCCTTCCGCGTCACAAGCTCATTCTTGCTTACTACTGCACGTAGTACAAGAGAAGCAGACAAATCGGACTAATCGGTCAGGCGAAGCGCAGTGGCACTGCCGGGTCGTGCGGAGCTGTTCAGCGTCAGCGGCGGAAACGCTGCCACCAACGGCGCTTCGGGCCGGTGGACGATTCCTCGACACCTCGCCCCGAGGTTTCCGCTGCCTGCTTCGCGAAGGATTGCGCCGAGGATGTGGGCGCGGGTTCGGGCGCGCGGCGCGTCGACTCCGTGGCTCCGCGTCGCGATAGGGCTGCACCCGACGCGGACGCACGCTCGTCCCGCCACCGCCGCACCACCGTGTCGGCATCGACAGGGCCAACCGGCACATGCGGCGGCGTCGGCACCCGCACATACCGGACCACCCGCTGATTGAGTTCGGCGATCGCGGCGCGCACCTCACGCTCGGTGTCCAGTTCGGCGACCGTCTCCTGGATGCGCTCCACATCGCGGCGCAAAACGAGCGATTCCGGCAACATGCCGTCGGCCCGAATCCCCTCGCGCTGCAAGTAACTGCGCAACCACCAGTTCTCGTCCACCTGGGTGCCGACCCCGGGTAGCGGCCGACCCGCCCCGCGCAAATTGTCGAATTCCCCGCGCTCGGTGGCCTCGCGGACCTGCTTGTCGATCCACGATTCGAAGGTCTGATCCGGCGGTTTGCGCTCGGTCATGCCGTCCAGCCTACCCACCGGTTCGAGCGACGTTTCTCGCGCTGCGAGCAGGTTTCGGGGAAAGCCGGCGCGCAGCGCCCCGCCCGACCTACCGTCAGAGCACAGTGCCGGGCGTCGTGAGTGAGACCGAAATGACCGAACCGAACACCTCCTGTGCCGCCTTCCAGCGTGTCGCCGCGATCGATCCGGACGCGGTCGCCGTCCGCTCGATCGGCGGGGAGCAAAGTCTGACGTGGCGTGCGTATTCCGAACAGGTCCGGGCCGTCGCGGGCGGGCTGAGCGCGCTCGGCGTGGGGCGCGGTGACACCGTGGCCCTGATGATGGGCAATCGCGTCGAGTTCTATCCGCTCGAGGTCGGCGCGCAGCACACCGGCGCCACGTCGTTCTCGGTGTACAACACCCTCGCGCCCGACCAGCTGCGGTACGTGTTCACCAACGCGGGCAACCGGGTGGTGATCTGCGAGGAGCAGTACGTCGAACGGGTCCGCGGCTGCGGCGCGCCGATCGAGACCATCGTGTGCGTCGACGGCGCGCCCGAGGGAACCATCGGTGTCGACGAGCTGATGGCCTCGGCCGCCGAGGATTTCGATTTCGAGGCGACCTGGCGTGCCGTGCGCCCGTACGACATCGTCACCCTCTGCTACACCTCCGGCACCACCGGCAACCCCAAGGGTGTGGAGATCACGCACGAGAATCTGCTGTTCGAAGCCCGTGCGTTCGCCTCGGTGCTGCCGGTCGAATTCGGCGACCGCCAAACCTCCTACCTGCCGACCGCGCACATGGCCGACCGGTTCACCGCGCTGTATCTGCAGGAGGTGTTCGGCACGCAGATCACCGCCGTCCCCGACCGCGCGCAGCTGCCCGCCGCGCTGCTCGACGTGCGCCCCACCATCTGGGGCGCGGTTCCGCGGGTGTGGGAGAAGTTCAAAGCGGCCATCGAGTTCTCTGTCGCCAACGAGCCCGATCCCACCACCAAGGCCGCCTTGCAGTGGGCGCTCGACACCGCCCGCCGCAAGGCCGAGGCCCGGCTGCGCGAGGAGCCGCTCGATCCCGCCCTCGCCGAGGAATGGGCGCGCGCCGATGCCGCGGTGTTGTCGAAGTTGCGCGCGAAACTCGGTCTGGACCAGGTGAAGTGGGCGATGTCGGGCGCCGCGCCGGTGCCGCCGGAGACGCTCGGGTTCTTCTTCGGGCTCGGTATCCCGATCTCCGAGGTGTGGGGGATGTCGGAGCTGACCTGCGTGGCCAGCGTGAGCCCGCCCGACCAGGCGCGCTTGGGCACCGTCGGCAAGCTGCTGCCCGGGCTGGAAAGCTCCGTCACCGACGATGGTGAGTTCCTGGTGCGCGGACCGCTGGTGATGCGCGGCTATCGCAAGGAACCCGACAAGACCACCGCCGCGCTCGACGACGACGGCTGGCTGCACACCGGCGACATCATCACCGTCGACGAGGACGGCTACCTGAAGGTGGTCGACCGCAAGAAGGAATTGATCATCAACTCGGCGGGCAAGAACATGTCGCCCGCCAATATCGAGAACGCCATCAAGGCGGCCACGCCGCTGGTCGGATCGCTGGCGGTGATCGGGGATCGGCGGCCGTTCACCACCGCGCTCATCGTGCTCGACGCCGAATCCGCGGCACCCTATGCCGCCCAGCACGGCCTGCCGGATTCCTCGGCCGCCGCACTCGCCGCCGACCCCGGTGTGATCACGGCGATCGCGCGCGGTGTCGCGGCGGGCAATGCGGCGCTGTCGCGTGTCGAGCAGGTCAAGCGGTTCACGATTCTGCCGGTCTTCTGGGAGCCGGGCGGCGACGAGATCACCCTGACGATGAAACTGCGCCGCAAGCCCATCGCCGAGAAGTACGCGGCCGAGATCGAAGAGCTCTATGCGGACCGACCGGATGGTTCGGTGCACGAGCCGATCGAGGCGCAGGACACCGCGGTGAGCTAGCGCCGAACCGCCCGCCTCGGCCGGTTACCCGCACTGTTGTATCAGCGATCCCACAGTTCTAATTTAGGTAATACGAAAACTGCGGGAAAGGCGTGCGGTGATGCGGCGTGACCTGATGGGGGAACCTTCGCGCCGCGGCTTTCTGGCCGGCGGCGGCGCGCTCCTGGGTCTGGGTGGCGCGGCGGTGGCAGCGCGAGCGGGTCTGTCCGAGGCCGAACCGCGCACGGAACAGACCGGTCACGGCATGTATGGGGCGGCCTCCCACGGCGGCGGGGCCAACGGACCCACCTTCCGCATCGGCTCGGTGGTCGACCACCACGCCAACGGATTCGATCCGACCGACATCCTGCGCGACTTCGACTACGGCACGATCACCAAGACCGGCGACGGTCGCACCCTGCGGGAATGGGAGATCGCCTCCACCGACAAGGAACTCGAGGTCGCGCCGGGCGTGAAGTTCCCGGCGTGGGTGTTCAACGGCCGCATCCCGGGACCGACCCTGCGCTGCACCGAAGGCGACCTGCTGCGCATCACCTTCACCAACGGTTCACAACACCCGCACACCATGCATTTCCACGGCATCCATCCCGCGGAGATGGACGGCACCCCCGGCCTCGGCGCCGGACTCATCGCGCCCGGACAGACCGCGGTGTACGAATTCGACGCCATCCCCTTCGGGGTGCACCTCTACCACTGCCACGTCGGGCCGCTGGCCGAGCACGTCGCCCGCGGCATGTACGGGACGTTCATCGTCGACCCGCCACAGCCGCGTCCGGCCGCCGACGAGCTGATCATGGTGCAGCACGGCTACAACACCACCTTCGACGCCGAAGGCAACCAGCTCTACGCCGTCAACGGCATCCCGTTCCACTACATGCACGAACCGGTGCGCGTGAAACGCGGTGAACTCGTGCGCATCTACCTGATCAACGTACTCGAGTACGACCCGATCAACAGCTTCCACATCCACGGCAACTTCTTCGACTACTACCCCACCGGCACCCGCCTGCAACCCGCCGACTACACCGACACCATCGTCCAGGGCCAAGGCCAACGTGGCATCTGCGAACTGCGGTTCCCCTACCCGGGGAAGTTCATGTTCCACGCGCACAAATCCGAGTTCGCCGAACTGGGGTGGATGGGATTCTTCGAGGTGACCTGATGAGCGAGCGCACCGAAAATCCCGCACCGCAGAAGTCCCAGGCCCGCACCGGGTGGGTTTCGACCGTGGCGGTGGTTCTGCTGCTGGGGCTGGCGCTGGCGGCGCTGGCCGTGGTCGGCGGGCGTTCGTTGCCCGAGCGGATCGGTCCACCGGTGGAAGAGATCGCGGTCGAACAGGTTCGGATGTCGCCGGGCCGCATCGACCTCACCGTGCGCAACGCCGGACCCGATCCGGTGCGGGTGGCGCAGGTGTTCGTCAACGACGCGTTCGTCGACGTCCGGGGCGGCGAGCAACCGATCGCACCGCGCCGCAGCACCGTGCTCACCCTGGACTATCCCTGGCAGGAAGGCCAGCCGTATCTGGTCTCCATGCTGACCTCCACAGGACTCGTCATCGAACACGAGATCGCCGCCGCCGTCGAAACGCCCACCGGCGGGCGCGACCTGTTCGCGGTGATGGCACTGCTCGGCGCCTACGTGGGCATCATCCCGGTCGTGCTCGGCATGCTGCTGCTTCCCGTACTGCGGCGAATCGGCAAGGGCGCCATGTGTTTCCTGCTCGCGGTCACCGTCGGGCTGTTGTTGTTCCTCGCCGTCGACGCCGTGTTCGAAGGGCTCGAGCTCGGCGAGCGTTCCGGCGGCGCGTTCGGCGGGATCAGCCTGCTTGCACTCGGCGCGATTCTCGCCTTCCTCGCGCTCACCCTCGTCGACCGCTGGCTCCACCACCGCGCCCACGCCGCGGGCGAACGCGGCGGCACGCGGCTGGCGCTGATGATCGCCATCGGCATCGGACTGCACAACCTCGGCGAGGGCCTGGCCATCGGATCCGCCTACGCGCTGGGCCAACTCGCGCTCGGCGCGGCGCTGGTCATCGGGTTCGCGTTGCACAACACGACCGAAGGGTTGGCGATCGTCAGCCCGCTGCTGGCGTCGGCTCGGCCGGGGGTGCTACGGCTGCTCGGGCTCGGACTCATCGCGGGCGCACCGGCGATCGCGGGCGCGGTGCTCGGCGCGGGGGTCGACAACGCCGAGTTGTCGCTGTTCTTGCTGGGACTCGGGGTGGGGGCGATCGGACAGGTCGTCGTGCAGATCGCGCCCGCGTTGCGAGGCGGCGAGGAACGCGAGCCGGGGCCGGTGGCGGCGATGGACACGACCGCGGTGCTCGGCGTCGCGGTGGGGGTGGCGGTGATGTACGCGACGGGGTTGTTGGTGGTGGCCTGATCCAGGGCGTCGGTACTCGCCAGGGCAGCGTCGTCGGGTGTCGGTTCAGAGTGCGAAGGTCAGGCGGTCCGGGCTCAGGTAGTCGGTGGGGTCGTGCATCGTGCGCAGTTCCGGACGGCGGCCGGGAGCGAGGCGGGCGAGTTCGGCGCGCAGCGGGGCGTCGTAGGTGGCGGCGCTGGCCGTCAGGCCCGGCAGCCAATTGTCGTGGTGGGACGGGACGAACAGCGACGGGCCCAGCGCCTCGACGTACTTGCGCGGATCGCGCAGACCGTTGGTGATCTGGTTGTAGCCCTGCACCGCGCCGATGTGCACATCCGTGGACGGCAATCCCGCCAGCACGTCGAACACCTCGGGCGCCTTCTCCGTGAGCGGACCCGCGGAATCGTGCCAAGTGAGCGTGAAACCGGGGATCCGGAATTGGTAGAGCAGCACACCGCCCTCCGGATCCAGCAGGCGCGGCAACGTCTGGCGCAGATCGGTGAGCGTCGGACGGTGGCGCAGGATCGGTCCCGGCTCCGGACGCGGGAAGAAGCGCCGTGCCTCGTCGGCCGGGTCCTCAGGGGTTCGCGCCGAATGCAAGTGCCGCACCGCGGTGACCGCGACGGCGCCGACAGTGACCTCGTGGCGCTGCCCGATGGGCGTGTGCGCGTCACCGAGCGCCTCCGTCGGGAACGTGGATTCGGGGACCTGGGCGCGGATGGCGGCGCAGTGCTCGGCCGTGCCGTAGACCGTCGCGCCGCCGGCCTCGGCGATCGCGCCCGCGTCACCGGCGTGGTCGAAATGGCCGTGCCCGATGAAGATCGCCGTCGGCCGCAGGTCCGCCAGTTCCTGCGGTGTCGCGGGTACATAACCCGAACTGGTCACCCGGGGCACCCACGCGTCGAGCAGGAACACCGAACCGCCGAGCGCGAGCGCGTAAGTCGTGCAACCGACCCACGACAGCACCACGCGATCGCCGCGCACCGCGCCCGTCTCGGGATCGGCCGCATCGCCGAAGAAACGCCGACGCGCCGCCACTGTCCGCGCGTCCCCCGCGTCGCCCACCGGTTCCAACCGCATCGGCCGACCCCATGCCCCGCGGAAACCAGCGATCAGCGAACCAGGATGCAGATTGCACATCCGTGCACCAGATCACGGAACCCGGCATCTGGCAACCCCTCGGGTCCGCCCAGAACCCTGCGGGAAGCGCCGCGTCCGGGAACGCGGCGGGCCTAGCGTGAGGCCATGGCCGAAGCGGCGAGACCCGCTGCGACACTGTGGTACCGACCCATCCAGGCGGTGCGAGCACCAGCTGCGCGCAGTCCTACAGCTCGACGCCGAGCAGCGCGTCGACGGCCGTCTTGACCAAGCCCGGCGCCGCGGTGTCGGGGCCACCGTATTCGAGCGCCTGAGAGACCCAGTTGTCCACGGCGGCAAGGGCTTTGGGGGTGTCGAGGTCGTCGGCCAAATGCTGGCGCAGGCGGGCGATCGTGTCGTCGGCGACGGGGCCGGAAGCCAGGGCGGTGGCGCTGCGCCAGCGGGCCAGGCGCGCCTGGGCGTCGGTGAGGACCGCGTCGGTCCACATGCGGTCCTGCCGGTAGTGTCCGGCGAACAGACCCAGTCGGATGGCGGCCGGGTCGACACCGGAGTTGCGCAGCTTGGAGACCAGCACCAGGTTGCCCTTGGACTTCGACATCTTCTCGCCGTCCAGGCCGATCAGCCCGGCGTGCACGTAGTGGCGGGCGAAACGGCGGCCCGCGATCAGCGACTCGGCATGCGCGGCGGAGTACTCGTGGTGCGGGTAGATCAGGTCACTGCCGCCGCCCTGGATGTCGAACTCCGGGCCGAGGCGGTTGAGCGCGATCGCCGAACACTCGATGTGCCAGCCCGGCCGGCCCGCACCGAACGGGGCGGGCCAGGACGGCTCGCCGGGACGGGCGGCGCGCCACAGCAGCGCGTCGATGGTGTCGCGTTTGCCGGGGCGGTCCGGATCGCCGCCGCGTTCGGCGAACAGCCGGTCCATGGTCGCGCGGTCGTAGCCGGACTCGTAGCCGAACTGTTCGTTGGCGTCCGCGCGGAAGTAGATGTCGGGGTACTCCGCGTCGTCGACGACGTACGCGGCGCCCGAGGCGAGCAATTTCTGGACGAACTCGACGACCTCGTCCACCGACTCGATGGCGCCCACGTACTCGCGCGGCGGCACGATGCGCAGCGCCTGCATGTCCGAGCGGAACAGTTCGATCTCGCGGGTACCGAGATCGCGCCAGTCCACGCCGTCGCGGGCGGCGCGCTCGAACAGCGGATCGTCGACGTCGGTGACGTTCTGCACGTAGTGCACGTCGTGGCCCGCGTCGCGCCACAGCCGGTTGACCAAGTCGAAGGTCAGGTAGGTGGCGGCGTGTCCGAGGTGGGTGGCGTCGTAGGGGGTGATCCCGCAGACGTACATGGTGGCGGTGGCGCCGGGGGTGACCGGCCGCACCCGCGCGTCGGCGGTGTCGTACAACCGCAACGGCGGCCCTGCTCCGGGGACGGTCGGTAGGGCGGTATCGGACCAGGACTGCATGATTCGAGGGTAAAGGTGTGGCCGAGTTCATCGCCGCTCGCCCCGGCTGCGTGGGCACTTCGAGCGCCACCGGACCCTGGCGGGACCAGCCAAAACGAGACCCCTGCCGAAAGTCAATGATCTCGCTCTCGTGGAAGTGAACATCCGACGAATCGCGTCGGCTCCGGTTCCTCCCAGCAAACTTCAGCGAGGCAAGCGATTGGCCGCCCGAGGCGCTCCGACCAGCGGCCCTCGAGCGGCCAGCTCGTTACCGCGACCTCCGGGCGACCTACAGCACTGCGCTGCCACGCCCGTCCACCCGCGTCGCCGCGGCGCCGAAGACGAACGGATGCGGTTCGGACTCGGCGATGAAGTCGGCGGGGAACCCGCGCGCGAACGGCGCGGCGGCTTCCAACCGGTGCACCGCGTCCTTGGGCAACGTCAGCTCGGCGGCGGCGAGATTCTCGGTGAGTTGCTCGACGCTGCTCGCGCCGACCAGCGGCAGCACCGCGCGCGACTTGTGCCTGGTCCACGCCAGCGCCACCTGCGCGGGCCGCGCGCCGAGCTCGGCGGCCACCTGGGCGACCGCGTCGGCGGCGGCACGCTCGCGTTCGGTGAGCGCGGCAGGGTCGACGCGTCTACCGGTCGCGCCGGACAGTTTGCCCGCGGCCAGCGGCGCCCACACGGTGACGCTCATCCCGAACGCCTCCGCCATCGGCAGCAGTTCCCGTTCGATATCGCGCTCGAGCAGGTTGTAGGGCACCTGGAGCCCCGCGAACGGCGTGCGATCCCGCCACTGCGCGAGCGTGTTGGCGCGGGCGACGACCCAAGCGGGCGCGTCCGAGATTCCGAGGTAGCGCACCTTGCCCGCGGTCACCGCGTCGTCGAGGGCGCGCACGGTTTCCTCCAGCGGGGTGTGCCTGTCCCACACGTGCACCCAGAAGATGTCGACGTAGTCGGTGCGCAACCGCCGCAGGCTGCGCTCCAGCGAGAGCATCAGGTTCTTGCGGTGGTTGCCCGCGCCGTTCACGTCGTCGCGGTCGCGGCTGAGGGTGTACTTGGTGCCGAGCACGAAACGGTCGCGTCGTTTGTCGAGAATCTCGCCGAGGATGTCCTCGCTGTCGCCGTACGCGGAGGCCGTGTCGAGCGCGTTGCCGCCCGCGTCGGCAAACGCGTCGACGATGTCACGCGCCCGCGCCGGTTCGTCGAAAAGCATTGTGCCGAGGATGATTTCGGAGACACGAAGGCCGGTGTTGCCGAACAGTCGATAGCGAAGCATGGGACGAGTCTCGCGCGGTCGGCGCGCGGTAGGGAGGCCCCGGCACGGTCACCCTCGCGAACCGCCGAACTTGTCGGCGCCGACCGCTACCGTGGCCGGGGTGACGGTACTCGGCGCCATCGCGCTGCCCCAGCTCCCGCCCGAACGGCTGCCCGAGATCGCCGAGGCCGCCGAACAGAGCGGCCTGGCCGAATTGTGGCTCTGGGAGGACTGTTTCTGGGCCGCGGGCAGCGCGTGCGCGGCCACCGTGCTCGCCAACACCGAACGACTACGTGTCGGAATCGGGGTGCTGCCGGTGCCGCTGCGCAACGTGGCGCTCACCGCGATGGAGCTCGCGGCGGTGCTGCGGATGCACCCAGGCCGGTTGATCCCCGGCATCGGGCACGGCGTGCAGGACTGGATGGGGCAGGTCGGCGCCCGCGTCGACTCCCCGCTGACCCTCCTGCGCGAACAGCTCACCGCTCTGCGCGCCTTGCTGCACGGCGAAACGGTCGACGCGTCGGGCGCCTACGTCCACCTGGATCGAGTCGCGCTGGACTGGCCGCCGCACACGCCCCCGTCGCTCGCCGCGGGCGCGAGCGGGCCGCGAACCCTACGGCTGTCCGGCGAGCTGGCCGACGCCACCGTCCTCACCAGCGCCACCACGCCCGACGGCATCCGCGCCGCCCGCGAACTCATCGACGAAGGGCGCGCGAAAGCCGGACGCACCGAACCGCACCGCGTGATCGTCTACCTGCTCGCCGCCACCGGACGCGACGCGGCCGAACGCCTCGCCGCCACCCGTCGACGCACCGGTCTGCCCGACGCCGTCGGAGTCGCGGGCGACGCTCAGGCCATCGCCGACGCGGTCCACCGATGGTCGGCGGCGGGCGCCGACACCGTCGTCCTGGAACCCACACCGGACGAGCCGGATCCGCTGGCCTTCGTCCGCTTCGCGGGCGAACAGGTGCGCCCGCTGGTCGAGTGAAACCCGCATCCGCCGCGATCGATGCCGCGACCGCATCTCGGCGCTGGAAACCGAGCTCAGAACGCCGGCCACGGAATCGGCCGCGACGTCCGCGGCACCGGCATCACCGGCTGATCCAGCAACTCCTTGGTCCGGCCCGCGAGCGCATCGATCTCCGCGTCGGTGATGTGCGCGGCGAGCGCGTCGGCGAGCTCGCCGGGAAGGGCGGCCGCGAAGGCCGCGATGTCGGCGACCAGGTCGTCGCCGATCGGCCGACCGGCCCAACCCCACAGCACCGTGCGCAACTTGTGCTCACTGTGCAGGCAGATACCGTGGTCGACGCCGTACACCTGACCGTCGACGCCTTCCAGCGCGTGTCCGCCCTTACGGTCGGCGTTGTTGAGCAGGACGTCGAGCACCGCCATGCGCCGCAGACGCGGGTCGTCGGCGTGAATGAGGGAGACCTCGTTGCCCTCACCGTCCAGCGCGCGCAGCACCTCGCAGAAACCGTCGGGCACCGCGCCCGGCGGGCACAGGTCGACCAAGTCCAGGCGATTGCCGCGTTCGGTGTGGTTGTCGATCGCGTCCACCCAGCGCTGCACCATGCCGGGACCGTACGGACCCTCGCGCAGAATCGTTTCCGGGATGACGCCCCAGCCGAGGGCGTCGGAGATCAGATACGACGCCACCTCGCGCCCGGCGAGGGTGCCGTCGGGGAAATCCCACAGCGGCCGCTCCCCGCGCACCGGCTTGTACACCACGCGCAGTGGTCTACCATCGACCTCCGAGTCGACCACATCGCAGACCAGCGTCACATTGCTCGCGGTGCGTATCCGCCCGATCACACTCAGCTCACCGCTGGCGAACCCTTCGTCGACCCGCGCCACATCACTCCTCTAGCTCGGCCGCGCCGAAGATGTCCCCGCGCTTGTAGCCGTTGGTTCGCACACACATGTGCCCGCGCGAGGAGAGCGGCTCCCCGCACAGCGGGCACGGCGGGCGGCCCGCCGCGATCACGCGCGCCGAACGCAACGCGAACTCGCGGGCCTGGATCGGTGTCAGGAACACCCGGACCGCGTCGGGACCCTCCTCGGTGTCGTCGAGCACGACGGACTCGTCCACCTCGGTCTCGGTGATGGCGAGCAACTCGACAACGACGGCGCCGGCGTCGGCGTCCCAGCCCAGACCCATGGTGCCGACCCGGAATTCGGCGTCGATCGGTGTCACGAGCGGATCGGTGTCGGTCACGTCGTCGGCCTGCGGCGGCACCTGGGCGCCGAAGCGGCGCGCCACCTCGTCCAGCAGCAGACCCATGCGGTCGGCGAGCACCTTCACCTGCTGCTTCTCCAACAGCACGCTCACAACGCGCGGCTGCTGCACCGCCTGCAGGTAGAAGGCGCGATCGCCCGGCTCACCGACGGTCCCGGCGACGAAACGATCGGGGGTGCGAAATACATGGATTGCTCGTGCCATCTGCACCTCCTGATGCGTGACCCTGATCGACTACCCGCGGCGCCCGGACTCCCGAAACACCATCTACTCGTTTACAAGGAATCTCGAGGCTACGCATTCCCATTATCCGCACTAGCAGTACCACCTAGCTCGCCGCCGGGAACGGGTCCGGACGTATCGGGGCGATCCGGCTCCGCGTCGCTGTCGCGCGGTCGCGGTCTGATCGCCTCCAATGTGCTGAGGTCCGAACCGGTGTCGTTGAGCCGCCACACGTAGGGGGCGTGCGGGGTGTAGCGGACGACGCTGATCGACGCCGGTTCCACCACGATTCGCTGGAAGCCGTCCAGGTGGATGCCGAGCGCGTCGGCGAGCACGGACTTGATCACGTCACCGTGCGTGCACGCCACCCACAGCACGTCCTGGCCGTGCCGCTCGGCGAAGACGCGATCGTGCTCGCGGATCGCGGCGACCGCGCGGTGCTGCACCTGGGCGAGTCCTTCGCCGCCGGGGAACACCGCGCCGGAGGCATGCCGCTGCACGACCTTCCACAGCGGTTCGGTGAGCAGCTCGGCGATCGGCCTGCCGGTCCATTCGCCATAGTCGACCTCGATGAGCTGGTCGTCGTACTCCGGTTCCAGCCCGAGCTTGTCGGCGAGCGGGCCGACCGTGCGCTGGCAGCGCAGCAGCGGCGAGTGCACGATGTGCTGAATCGGCAGCCCGCCCAGTCGTTCGGCGACCGCGCGCGCCTGATCGGCGCCGTGTTCGGTGAGATCGACTCCGGCGCTGCGGCCGGCGAGAGTGCGGGCGGTGTTCGAGGTCGACACGCCGTGCCGCAGCAGGATCACCGTCATGCGGCCAGCCTAATGGGCGCAGCCGGACGGAGTCCGTCCATGAACCCGCGCACGGCCGGAGCGAAGGCGGAGGTACGCCTAATCGGCACAGCCGGACGAAGTCCGTCCGAAAACCCGCGCATCATGTCGCCGACACCACCCCGCCCGCGAGCAGGCCCATGATCACCAGGCCGAGCGCGATGCGGTAGCCGACGAACCAGTTCAGCGAGTGCTTCGACACGAACTTCAACAGCCACGCCACCGAGGCGTAACCGACGACGAACGACAAGAGGGTGGCGACCAGCAACTGCGGACCCGAGGCGTTGAGTCCCTCACCCGCGGGCTCGAACGCGTCGGGCAGGCTGAAGAGGCCGGACGCGGTCACCGCGGGAATGGCGAGCAGGAACGAGAACCGCACCGCGGCCTCGCGCTCCAGCCCGAGGAACAGGCCCGCCGAAGACGTGGCGCCGGAGCGAGATACACCGGGGATCAGCGCCAAGCACTGGGCGAAACCCATCACAAGTCCGTCGCGGGTGGTGAGCTGTTCGATCGGTCGCCGCTTGGCGCCGTAGTACTCGGCGGCGGCGATCACCAGCGCGAACGCGATCAGCATGAACGACACGAGCCAGAGGTTGCGCGCGCCGGTGCGGATCTCGTCCTTGAGCAGGTAGCCGATGACGCCGATCGGGATGGTGGCGATGATCACATACCAGCCGATGCGGTAGTCGAGTTCGCGCTGCCGGTCCTCGGCGAGACCCGGAGGAAGGTCATCGCCGGTGATGACGGGGAGTTTCGTGGTGACCCGGTCGGTGATCGGCACCGTCTCCCTCGACCTGGCGCTGACCTTCTCGGCCAGAGTGGTGAACCATGCGACGACGATGCGCCAGATGTCCTTGGCGAAATACACCAGCACGGCGGCCTCGGTGCCCAGCTGGGTGACCGCGGTGAACGAGGCGCCCGCGTCCTCGCCGAAGAACACCGAGGACACGATGCGCAAGTGCGCCGAGGAGGAAACCGGCAGGAATTCCGTCAGGCCCTGCACCAGTCCGAGTACCAGCGCCTGAAACCAGGTCATCGACTCGCCCACGCAACCTCCTCTTTTGTTGCCCGAAACCGCCGTTCCGGCTGGGCAATTGGTCCAGCGACGACACCGTCTGCCGGAAAAGCGGCGCCGCAATACCGCAGCGACAGTACATGTCGCCCGGTGAAGCGGTGATTCCGGCCGCTGCCCTGCGCCGCGCGGCGGGCACCGTGAGCGGCCCGCAGCATTTACGCTTGGCGCCGTGATGAAAGCGCGGATCCGGTGATGGAACAGCGGACGGTCGGACGCAGCGGCCTACGGGTGTCCCGGATAGGACTGGCGACCCACACGTGGGGCATGCAGACGGACGCCGACGACGCGGCGGGGCAGCTGGTGGCCTTCGCCGAGGCGGGCGGCACCCTGGTCGACACCTCCCCCGCGTACGCGGGCGGCGCGGCGCAGCGGATCCTGGCCGATCTGCTCGGCGACCTGGTTTCGCGCGACGAACTGGTGCTGAGCGGCTGCGCGGGCGTGCTGCCGCGCACCGAACCGGTCCAGACCACCGTGCCGGGTCCGGCGCCGCGCACCGAGATCGACGCGTCACGGCGCGGTCTGCTGCGCCAGCTCGACCGCACGTTGCTCGAACTGGGCACCGATTACCTCGACATCTGGCATGTCGCGGCCTGGGATCCGGGCACCCCGCTCGACGAGATCGCGGCCACCCTCGAACACGCGGTGCGCTCCGGCAAGGTCCGCTACGCGGGCGTGCGCGGGTTCAATCCGTGGCAACTGGCCAGTCTGGCCGCCATCGCGCCGATCTCCGTCGCGCACACGCCCTATTCGCTGCTGGCGCGCCATGCCGAAAGCGAATTCGTCCCCGCCGCACAGCATCACGGCGTCGGTGTGATCGCGTCCGCGCCGCTGGCGGGCGGCATCCTGACGGGCAAGTACCGCGACGGTGTTCCCGCTGACTCGCGCGGCGCGGACGAGGCGACCGCCGCCGAGATCCGCCACCGCCTCGACGAACGCGCGACGCGGGTGGTGGACGCGCTGGTCACCGCCGCCGACGGGCTCGGCACCTCGCCGCTGGCGGTCGCGCTGGCCTGGATCAGGGACCGGCCCGGCATCGCGAGCATGATCGTCGGTGCCCGCGACATCGGACAGCTCACCGGCGTGATGGCCGCCGAGACGCTCGAATTGCCGCGCGCGATCGCGGCCGCACTGGACGACGTCAGCGCGCGCACGGAATGAGGCGGCCCGACAGTGCCTATTAGGCTTGCCTTCATGAGGCTCGTCGACCGTGCTCGTCCCGGGGTGGTTCGCTCCCTCCTCGCCGCCCTCGCCCTGATACTGATCGCCGGTACCGCGGCATGTGGCAGTGACAGCGAAGCGACCGGTTCCGGACAGCGCGGGCCGAGCACGGCCACGGTGGGCAACCTGGATCCGGTCCCGATCGGTCCCGCCCCGACGCCGGTGCTGCCGGTGACGGTGCGCTCCTTCGACGGCACGGAGGTGACGGTCACCTCGGCCGAGCGCATCATCGCCGCCGACCGCTACGGCACCCTCGCCCAGACCGTCTGGGCGCTCGGCCTCGGGCCCAACCTCATCGGACGCAGCACGTCGGCGGCGTTCCCCGCGGTGCAGAACCTGCCGAACGTGACCGGCGGCAGCGGCTCGCTGAACGTGGAATCCATTCTGGCGCTGCGTCCCACGGTGTTCCTCACCGACACCACCAGCGCCGCGCCCGCGGTGCGCGAGCAACTGCGCGCGGCCGGGGTGACGGTCGTCTACTTCGATCCGCAGCGGACCATGGACGGGGTGGCGCCGCAGATCGAGGCCGTCGCCGCCGCGCTCGGCGTCCCCCAGCGCGGGCAGGAGCTGGCCAAGCGCACCCGCGACGAGATCGCGGCTGCGTCGGCCGCGGTTCCCGCTCAGGACAAGCCGTTGCGCATCGCGTTCCTGTACCTGCGCAGCACCGCCATCACCATGATGGCCGGGCCTGGTTCCGGCGCCGACTCGCTGATCACCGCGATCGGCGGCGAGGACGCGGGCACCGTCGCCGGACTCACCGAACCGTTCACCGCCATCACCAGCGAAGCGATGATCGGCGCCGCGCCCGACGTCCTGCTCGTCATGACCGACGGACTCAGCTCCGTCGGCGGCGTGGACGGCCTGCTGAAGGTCCCCGGTATCGCGCAGACACCGGCCGGGAAGAACAAGCGCGTGGTCGACATGTCCGACGCGGTGCTGCTCAGCTTCGGCCCGAACACCGGGCGCGTGGTCGCCGCGCTCAACGAGGCCGTCTACGGCGCCAAGCCCGCATGAGCGACCCGGCTCGCACGTCTTCCGGAACTTCGGCCAACGGCGTCGGACCCGCGCCCGCGAACGGTGCGCGCGGTGGACAGCGGCCGGAGGTTGTCACCGCCGCACCGGCGGGGCCACCCGGGAACGCCGCCCCTCACGGCGCACCGATTCCCACGAGCACGCGTTCGGTTTCCCGCATCACCATCGCCTTCGCCGTCGCCATCGCCGCGCTGGTGGTGCTGGCGCTCGCCTCGGCCGCCATCGGACAGGTGCCGACATCGCCCGCCGAAGTCGCGGGCAGTGTCCTGCACCGGATCGGTCTGGACTTGGGACCGTTGCCCGCCCATCCGTCCGGTGACGTCACGCTGTGGGAAGTGCGCTTCCCGCGCGTCGTGCTGGCCATGCTGGTGGGCGCCGCGCTGGCGACAGCGGGTGCGTTGTTGCAGGGTGTGTTCGCCAATCCGCTGGCCGAGCCGGGCGTCATCGGCGTCTCGGCGGGCGCCGCGGTCGGCGCGGGCACCGTGATCGTGGTCGGTGGGGCGTTCGTCGCCGCCTGGTCGGTGGCCGCCGCGGCGTTCGTCGCCGGGCTGTTCACCACGCTGCTGGTGTATCTGCTCGCGCGATCCAACGGCCGCACCGAAGTGGTGACCCTGGTGCTCACCGGCGTCGCCATCAACGCCTTCGCCGGTGGTCTGATCGCGTTCCTGCTGTTCGTCGCCTCACCCGCGGCCCGCGATCAGATCGTGTTCTGGCAGTTGGGCAGTCTCAACGGCGCGAACTGGGATTCGGTGGCGGTCGTCGCGCCGCTCGCCGCGCTCGGTGTGTTCGCGGCGATCGTGGTGGCGCCGCGCTTGGATCTGCTCGCGCTCGGTGAGTCCGCGGCCCGCCACCTCGGCGTCGACGTGGAACGGCTGCGGCGCAACGTGATCGTCATCGTGGCGGTGCTCGCCACCGCGGGCGTCGCGTTCACCGGAATCATCCTGTTCGTCGGCCTGATCGTGCCGCACCTGGTGCGGATGATCGTCGGCCCCGGTCATCGCGTGCTGATTCCGCTCAGCGCCATCGTCGGCGCGGTGGTGCTGCTCGCCGCCGACGTCGCCGCGCGATCCCTGGTCGACAACGCCGACCTGCCCCTCGGCATGCTCACCTCCCTCATCGGCGGACCGTTCTTCTTCTGGCTGCTCCGACGCACCCGTGCCCGCGCCGGAGGGTGGGGATGAGCGCGATGCTTGCGTGGACGCACGAGAAGCCGACACAGACCGAGCCGCAGGTGGTGATCTCGTGAGTGGAATGCGGCAAGGCCTGGGCGCGATGCTCGGACGGACCTACGAGGAGCCGGCCCGACCCGAGCGCGGAGCGGTGACCTTGCGGGCGCGCGGGTTGAGCGTGGACCGGCGAGGCGGCGCGAGCGGCCACGCGCGCCGAGTACTCGAAGCCGTCGACTTCGAGGTCGCCGCGGGCGAAGTCGTCGCGCTGGTGGGACCGAACGGGGCCGGTAAGTCCACGCTTCTTGCCGCATTGGCCGGTGAGCTCGCGCCGAGCGAGGGCAGCGTCGAACTGGACGGTCACGCTCTCGACCACTGGACCCCGCTGGACATGGCGCGCAGACGGGCGGTCTTGCCGCAGAGCCACACCGTCGGATTCCCGTTCACCGCGCGCGAGGTCGTCGCCATGGGCCGCGCGCCGTGGGTGCGCACCGCGCGCGGCGAGCGCGACGAGGAATTCATCGCCGCCGCGATGACCTCGGCCGATGTCGGCCATCTGGCCGCGCGGTCGTTCCCGACGCTGTCCGGAGGCGAACGCGCGCGCGTCGCGCTGGCCCGCGTGCTGGCGCAGGACACCGCCACCTTGTTGCTCGACGAACCCACCGCCGCATTGGATCTCGGCCATCAGGAAGCGGTTCTGCGTTTGGCGGCCGAGCGGGCGGCGGCGGGCGCGGCGGTCGTCGTGGTCTTGCACGATCTGGGCATCGCCGCCGCCTACGCCGATCGCGTCGCCGTGCTGGAATCCGGCCGCATCGCCGCCGACGGCCCGCCCCGCGAGGTCCTCACCACCGAACTGCTGAGCCGCGTCTACCAGCATCCGGTGGAAGTCCTCGACCACCCGGTCACGGGAGCCCAACTGGTCCTCCCCGTCCGCCGCTGACCATCCGCCGCGACAACTTCTGCTCCGTGCGGCCCGAACGCCGGTGTGCGGTGCCCGATCACCGAAGCGTTCCCGACTGTGCTCAGGCGAAGTAGTGGCCTTGATCGAGGTCTAGAAGGAGTCCCGGCCGGGTCGGCTTCCATCCGAGGAGTTCGTGGGTCAGCGCGCCGGAGGCGGGCTGGTCGATGGCCAGGAGGTGGCCCAGGAAGCCGAAATTCTCGGCCGGTGCAGGCCCGGTCGGAAGGGTCAGATGCCGACCGATCGCGGCGGCGATGTCGCGAGTCGGAACTCCCTCGTCGCCGACAGCGTGCAGGACCGATCCCGCCGGAGCCTGCTCGAGCGCGAGGCGGAACAGGTGGGCGGCGTCTTGGACGTGTACAGCGGGCCAGCGGCTGGTTCCGTCGCCGACGTAGCCGGAGACGCCCTTGTCGCGGGCGATGCCGATGAGTTGGGCGATGAAGCCGTGATCGCCGTCGCCGTGGACCGAGCGGGGTAGCCGCACCACCGACGGGCGGACGCCGCGCGCAGCCATCGCGAGGGCCATCCGGGCATTGGCGTCCCGGCCTGCCGTTGGGGCGTCGGGGGCAGACTGGTCGTGCTCGGTCGCGACCTGGCCGGGGACGGCCGGCGTCCCGGCGGTGATCACCAGCGGTTTGCCGGAACCCTCCAGCGCCGCGCCCATCGCCTCGATGGCCCGCGCGTCGGCCTGGATCGATTCGGCGAATCTGCTGAAGTCATGGATGAACGCCAGGTGGATCACCCCGTCGGATCCGGCGACGCCTGCGTGCAAGACCTCGAAATCGTCCAGATCGCCGCGAATCACCTCGGCCCCCGCTCCGGTGAGGGCGGCGGCCGAGGCGTCCGATCGGGCCAGGCCGAGGACTTGATGGCCCGCACCGATGAGTTCGGGGACGACGGCCGAACCGACCCAACCGGACGCGCCCGTGACGAATACCCGCATAAGAAGCTCCTAGCTAGTGATGACACCTGATGACATCAGAGTACGCCACGATGACATCGGGTGTCATCAGGAAAGATGGGGAGACAAGGAACTACGAGGAGGTCGATAGTGGGTCGTTGGGAGCCGGACGCGCGTGGTCGCCTGGAACGGGCGGCGCTGGCGCTCTATGCCGAGCGCGGGTTCGACCAGACCACGGTGGAGGACATCGCCGTCCGGGCAGGGCTCACCAAACGGACCTTCTTCCGCCACTACGCGGACAAACGCGATGTCCTGTTCGCGGGCGCGAGCGTGTTGCAAGAGTTGGTGGTGCGTGCCGTCGACAGTGCGCCGCCGACGTCGAGCGCCATCGGCGCGGTCATCGTGGGCCTCGAGGCCGCCGCGGATCTTTTGCGGGAACGCCGCGAGGAGGCCGGCGCACGCCAGGCCGTCATCGACGCGAACCCAGAGTTGCAGGAGCGCGAGCTGGTCAAACTGTCCACGCTCGCGCAGGGTATCGCCGAGGCGTTGCAGGGGCGCGGCATCGCGGCCCGGACGGCGACCCTGACCTCCGAAGCGGGAATCGCGGTATTCAGAGTCGCTTTCAACCGCTGGATCGCCGAGGCCGGACGGCGAGACCTGGTGCCGCTCATCAACGAGACGCTCGACGAACTGAGGGCCGCCATCTCGGACGACCTTTGAAAGTCCACGAGCCCTTTGCCGGCTCAGCCGAACCGGTCCGCGGGATCACTCCCCGACCGGAACCCGCAATCCACCCTCGGCGACGATCCGGACCGTCGCGTTCACACCCCACAGCACGAAGAACCCGATCCCGAGCACCGGCGTCACCGCGACGGCCCAGGCCACCGCTCCCCCGCCGAACCAGATCACCTCGAGTCCCACCCGCCACCACCCGGTGAGCGGGAACCGGGCGTTGGCCGCCGCGCCGAACAACGCCCACATGAGCACGAACAGGGCGGGTGCGATCACACCGGCGGCGAGCCTGGTCAACAGACCGCCGGACAGCGTGAAACCCCAGAACGCCGCGCCCGCGAGGACTCCCAGTTCCAACAGGAACATCAGAAACAGATTCGCTCCGATCAGCGCCCGCCGCATACCTTCATCTCCAGATCAGTTTCAGCACCGCGGGCGTGAGCAGCATCCGGATGACCGTCGCGTCGATGATCAACGCCGCGATCATGCCGTAGGCGATGTATTTCATCAGCACCAGATCGGAGAAGCCGAACGCGCCGGTCACCACGATGAGAATGGCGGCGGCCGAGGTGATCACGCCGCCGGTGTGGGCGATGCCGTACCGGATGGCTTCCGGTGGGTCGGCTCCGGCCTCGCGTGCTTCGGCGACCCTGGAGAGCAGGAAGACCTCGTAGTCGGTGGACAAACCGAACACCACCGTCACGATCAACGCCAGCACCGCGAACATCAACGGTCCCGGCGTGAAGCGGAAGACCTCCGACCCGTGTCCCTCCACGAAGATCCAGGTGAGGATGCCCAGCGTGGAGACAAGGCTCAATGCGCTCATCGCGACGGCCTTGAGCGCGAGCACGATCGAACGAAACGCCACGTAGATGACCAGTAGCGCGGTGCAGATCAGGATCGCCAGCAGCGCGGGCAAACCCTCGAGTAATCCGTTGATGCTGTCGCGTTCCAACGCGGGCACCCCGGCCACCATCACCTCCACCCCCGGCGGTTCGGGGATGGCGCGCAGCGCCGCGATCACGGCGTCGGCGTCGCGTTTGTCGGTGAGCCCGGCGTTGAGGACGTTGACGCCGTCCTTGGTCGGCGCCGCCGGTTCGAAGCGCCCGGTCAGTCCGGGCACCTGGTTGGCTTCGTGGCGGATATCGCCGAGTTGTTGCGAATTCGCCCCGACCACCACGAGTTTCAACGGTTCGGTGCGGAAGCTGGGAAACAGCTCGTCGAAGTCTTCCTGTGCGACGCGGGCCGGATTGTCCTCGGCCAGATAGCGTTCGCTGATCCCGCCGAACTCGATATTGCGCAGCGGGATGCTCAGCGCAAGCAGCGCCAGCACGATCGGCACCGCCACCGCCCACGGCCGTCGCATGGCGAACAGCGCGAGCCGGGAGAAGAATCCGGCGTCGATCTGGGCTTCGGTCTTGGTGCGGGAGAACCGTTTCCAGCCGAGGAAGTCGATGTGCCTGCCGACGATGCTCAGCGCGGCGGGCAGCGCCGTCACCGAGAGCAGCGCCGCGAGCAGCACCGAGCTGATGCCGCCGTAGGGCACCGAGCGCAGCACGCCGTTGGGGAAGATGAACAGCGCGGCGAGGCTGATCACGATGATCGCGGCCGAGAACAGCACCGTGCGTCCCGCCGTGGCCACGGTGCGTGCGGTGGCCTCCTCGACGCTGCGCCCGGCGGCCAGTTCCTCGCGGAAGCGGGTGACGGTGAACAGGCCGTAGTCGATGGCGAGGCCGAGGCTGACCAGCGTCATCACCGCGTTGGCGAAGACGTTGACCTCGATGTGGTCGGTGAGCACGCGCAACATGCCCTGCGTGCCCATGATCGTCATCCCGCCGATGATCACCGGCAGCAGCGCACCGATCACCCCGCCGAACACGAAATACAGCATGATCGCCACGATCGGCAGCGCTATCAGCTCCGCGCGGTGGATGTCGTTCTGCATCCCGGTGTTGATGCCCTCGACGATCGGCTGCAACCCCGCCAGCTGCACCGTGGTTCCGCCCGGTCCGCCGCCCGCGCTGCCCGCGCCGAGCGAGTCCTTGATCGCGAGATAGTTCTCGACGGTGTCGGTGCCCTCGCCGCGCAGCCCGACGCTGGCGAAGGCGTGTTTCTTCGTCGGGTCGCTGGCGCTGGCCGTGAACGGGCTGTCCCAATAGCTGTCGATCTTCAGTATCCGGTCCGGATAGCGTTCGAGCAGGCCGCGCAGCTGGGCGGTGACCGCGGCGCGGACCTCCGGTGAGTCGACGGTGCTGCCCTCGGGCACGGTGTAGACCAGGATCAGGTCGCTGTCGGTGTCACGGCCGAAGGTGGCGTCGGCGAGTTCGGACGCGGCCACCGATTCGCTGCTCTCGTCGAACCAGCCCTCCTGGCTGAGCCGGTCGATCAGATCGCGGCCGTACCAGCCCGACAGCAGCACGGCCAGCACGAACCCCGCGAGCACGAGATAGCGGTTGCGGTGGACGAACCGGCCCCACCCCAGGAAACCCGAATGCAGCATCGATGCGCCGAGCCGCTACCCGCACGCCGGGGTGCGGTAGTCGGCCGAGCGCAGGATGCCGCACAGGTCGGTGCGCGAGATCTTCCAGCGGCCGTCGAGATAGACGAAGTGCACCACCGTGGTGCGCACGGCGGTGCCGGTGCCGTCCTTGTCCAGGCGCATGGTGGCGGTCAGGGTGCCGTCGCGATTGTCGAAGACGGGATCGGTGACGCCGTAGATGGCACGCGGGTTGTCCTGCAACGCCCGGTACATGTCGGGGATCGCTTCGCGGAACGCGTCGCCGTCCTCGATCAGCGCGGTGCGTTCGGTGTCGGGCAGCGCGGGATCGAGCGCCCGCTTGATCTGGGCGTCGAGTTCGGCGGCGGTCGGTATCGGCCGGTTGGCGATCTCGCTGGAGGTGGCGGCGGCGGAGGAGGACAGTTCGGCGATGGCCTTGGAGCGGGCCGCCTCGACCGAGGCCTCGTCCGGCCCCGAATCGCACGCGGCGGCCGCGGCCACGGTGACACCGGCGGCCAAGGTCAGCGCGATTCGGGAGATTCGTATGGAGTGCATCACTACCTACATACCATCGATGACGGAACTGATCCGTCCCAGCAGAGCGCGCACGGTCGTGACGTCCCGAGCGGCGGCCGTCTCGACCGGGGCGGCGTCGGGAATCATGTCGCGCACCAGCGCGACCACGCTGCGTTCGTCGTCCAGATCGACGTCGGTGACCCGCACTTCGGCGACCGCGACAACATCCTCCGGGCCTGGCACGTCGTTGCCGAGATCGGCTCGATAGATCTCCAGCGTCAAGATCGAGCGCACCGTGCGGAACGCGTACGGCCTGCCGTCGGCGGTGGTGCCGAACCCGTGAGCAAACGGACCAACGGTTATGTCATCGATGGCAAATCCCGATGCGTGGTCGGCTTTCAACCGGATCTCCCTGAGTCTGACACTGTTTGATTACACCGTAACCCCCATCACGGGTAATTCGGTGCTGCCGCCACCCCGGTCGGCAGAGGTGTTGCGCCATCATGGTCAGATGGTGACGTCGCGTTGATTCGTCGGTAGGAGGAGTTCGGTGGTGCGCCCTCGCGGCTCGGTCCCCTCAGCGCTGGTGGGCGTGGCGGTGCTCGCGCTGCTGGCCGGATGCTCCTCCGACAAGGGCGAACCCGACGTCCCGACCCGCGAACCCGCCACCGCGGCGGTGGCTCCCGCGCCGCAAGCCGCTCCCGCGGGTGACGTGATCGGCGTGAACGCCCCGATCCGGGCGATGCTCGCAGACCCCGGCACCGGCCAGCTCGCGGCGCTCGACAAGAGCAGCGACGACACCGCCGTCCTCTTCCTCATCGACCCGGCGACCGCCGGTCGACGCACCGTCACGCTGCCCGCGCACGGAACCAGCCTGTCCGCGGGCGAACCCGGCGAGATCCTGGTCACCGCGACCGGCTGGATCTTCCGCGTCGACGTCGCCACCGGCGCGGTCACCGAGACACCCGTCGAGGGCGACCCGCGCTCGGTCCGGCAGCGCGAAGACGGCACGCTGGTCGTCGGCACCGCCGACGGCGCCGTGCGCATTCTCGGTCCCGGCGGCGACGTCCGCGACACCGTCTCCGGCCTGGTCTCGGCCGACGTCGTCGCCGTCACCGGCGATCGCATCGCGGTGCTCGACCGCCGCCAGACCTCCGTCACCGAGATCGACCCCGCCGAGGACCACCTCGGGCTCGCGCTGCGCGCGGGCGACGGCGCGACCAACATGATCTCCGACCACTTCGGCAGGGTGATCGTCACCGACACCGCAGGCGAGGAACTGCTCGTCTACACCACCGGACCACTCGTCCTGCGCCAGCGTTTCCCGGTAGGATCGTCGCCTTACGCGCTCACCTACGATCGACGGTCCGACACCGTGTGGGTGACGTGCACCCAGAGCAACGAAGTCGTCGGATTCGATCTGTCGACGGGTATACCGAAGGAAGTGGGACGCTATCCGACCGTCCGGCAGCCCGAATCGGTGACCGTGGACGAGCGCACCGGTGACCTGTTCGTCGGATCCGCCACCGGTGACGGTGTCCAGCGGATCCGCGCGGACCAGCTGAAGAGAGGGCAGTGATGGCGCCGAAAAGCTCCCGCGCAGCGTTACCGGCGAACTGGGAGACCAGCAGCGACGACTACGAATACGTCCCGCTGCGCTTACCGAAAGACGTGACCAGGGTGACCGCCTCGATGCGCCTGGCGATTCAGGCCGAATTCGGCGGATGGGAGCTCTCGCGCGTGCGCGCCTACACCGACGGCAGCCGCAAGGTGTTGCTGCGTCGTCGCAAGACCTCGCTACTACCCCAGCCCGAGCCGGGGATGTGAACCGGATGTACGGACTGCTGCTTCGCCTGATGTTCTTCGTTCCGCCGGAACGCATCCACCACCTGGCCTTCGCGGCGATGCGCGTCGCCGCCCGGTTCGCGCCGACCAGGCTGCTGCTGAAGCGGCTCGCCGTCGTCGACGATCCGATCTTGCGCAACACCGTTTTCGGCGTCCAGTTCCGCGCGCCGCTCGGCTTGGCCGCCGGTTTCGACAAGAACGCCGAGGGCGCCGACATCTGGGGTCCGTTCGGCTGGGGTTTCGCCGAGATCGGCACCGTCACCGCGCAGGAGCAGCCGGGCAATCCCGCGCCGCGGCTGTTCCGGCTGCCCGCCGACCGCGCGCTGATCAACCGGATGGGCTTCAACAATCACGGCGCCGCCCGCGCCGCCGAGCAGCTGCGCGCCAAGGCCGCCACCGTCCCGATCGGCGCCAACATCGGCAAGACCAAGGTCGTCGAACCCGCCGACGCCGCCGACGACTACGCGACCAGCGCGGCCCTGCTCGGCCCGCTGGCCGACTTCGTCGTGGTCAACGTCAGCTCCCCCAACACCCCCGGTCTGCGCGACCTGCAGGCCGTCGAATCGCTGCGCCCGCTGCTGCGGGCCGTGCTGGACACCGTGCGTGTTCCGGTCCTGGTGAAGATCGCCCCCGACCTGTCCGACGACGACATCGACGCCGTCGCCGACCTCGCGCTGGAACTCGGCCTCGCGGGCATCGTCGCCACCAACACCACCATCCGCCGCGACGGGCTGCGCACCGACGCCGCCGAGGTCGCGGCCATGGGCGCGGGCGGTCTGTCCGGCGCCCCCGTCGCCGAACGCTCACTCGAAGTGCTGCGCCGCCTGTACCGGCGGGTCGGCGACCGGCTCGTGCTGATCTCCGTCGGCGGCATCGAAACCCCCGACCAGGCCTTCGAGCGCATCCTGGCCGGCGCCAGCCTGCTGCAGGGGTACACCGGCTTCATCTACGGCGGCCCGTTCTGGACCCGCAAGATCCACCGCGGCCTCGCCGCGCGCCTGCGCGAACACGGCTACACCTCGATCGCCGAGGCGGTCGGCGCGGAGAACGTCGCGCGAACCTGACTCCTGCCGCGTCCTCGGGGCGCGGTCATCCGTACACGCGGGGCGGTCCGCTCGTGCGCTGCGACACGCACCGTGCGCGCGGGCCGCTCGGCGGATCGCACGCGCCCACCGGGCCCGGCGCTGACTCGTCCGGCCGGTCGCGCAGCCGGGCCACGATCCGCTTGTGCAGCAGGACGATCGCGTGGTCGAGCAGGATGCCCAGCCGGTCGGCGCGTTCGGCGGCGTGGGCCTGCGCGATGCGGTCGTGCACCATGTCCGGGTCGCTGAGCAATTCGTCGAGTTCCATGCCCGCGAACGCCTGAGCGCGCGAGAGTGTGCGACCAGGCAACCAGCTCAGCCGCCAGGTGTCGGCGCCCTCGCGGTAGGCCGATTCGGGGGTCAGGTCGCTGATCATGGTCCACTCGGTGGTTTGAATGGTCATGGCTGCCTCCGGTACTACAGCCCGAGCAGAATCTGCTCCAGGGGAATTCCGAGTTGTCCGGCGTCGCGCACCGCCCGCGGATGGGCGATCGGGTCGTGCCAATAGGTCTGGGTGCTGACGATCTCGGCGAGATCCATCCCCGCCAGTGCCTGTTCGCTGGTGAGCAGGCGGTCGGGCAGCCGGCTCGGCCGCCACGACTTGGGACATTTGTCGGCGATCACCAAGGCCCTCCCGAGTCCGCTGGTGGGACGAACAGATCGCCCAAAATCAGTGTGGCATTTGCCTTTTGTCCGGTCAATTGCCGGAGTATCTTGGGGATTGCCGGTCTCATTGCCCGCTAAACACCCGTATCGGGGCAATCTCCGCAAATGCACAACGAATTGGCAACGACGCGATGGAGGGCGGACTCGCCGATGGCTCCGCAGGATCCCCGCACGATCGCGGTTCGCGACATCCTCACCCGCTTGTGCACCTACTACGGTCTGCGCCCGGAACGCTTGGGCAGCACCGAGATCGACGTCACCAGCCTGCTCGAGCTGCCGGTCGTGCGCCAGCACGCGCAGCGCACCGGGCGGCCCGCGAGCGAGTCCCTGCTGCCGGTCGTGCGCGAGACGGCGCGGCGGTTGCCGCCGACCGATCGCCTGATCGCCGATTCGTCGTTGGCGCTCGGCCTTTTTCGTGACAACCCCCCTGACGGCGTCGATCTCGCCCGTCTCTACGCCGACAAGCTCGGCCCGCGCCGCGAGTATCTCGTCGAGCACTGGGTGCGACTGCACCGGGCGCTCGGCGCCGACCGCATCCCCGAAGCGCCGACGGTCAAGCGGCTGCGGACCTCGTCGGAGGGCGACACGTTCACCGCCTTGGCCGAGCTGCTCACCGCCGACCAGGGCTACACCATCCCCAAGGCGATGCCGAGCGGCAAAATCCTTGTATCGCTGCCTGATTCGGTGCGTCGGCCCAAGTCGGTGACGGTGGTCGGCGACGCCGTCATCGATCATCTGTATCGCGTCGACGGGTTTCCAACCGCCGACCGAGCGGCCAATGGCAGCTTCACCCGCCCGCCCGGGGGCAAGGGCCTCAATCGCGCGGTGGCGGCCGCACGCCTCGGTTTGGATGTCGCGCTGGTCTCTGCGGTCGGAGACGACGAGGACGGCGCGGAGATCCTGGATTTCCTGACCAAGGAGAACGTCAGCTGCGATCTGGTGAAAACCATTGCGGGCGGGCGCTCCCCGGTCACGGCCGTGATCATGGATTCCAGCGGCGAGACCAGGCTGATCGGGTGCAAGGACAACCGGGTCAAACTCGAAGTGGCCGACCTGCACACCGGGGCCGTGCATGCGGCGTTGGCGAGTTCGGAGGTGGTGCTGCTGACCCTCGAGCACCCCAAGGGCATCGCCGAACAGGTGCTCGCGATGGTGCAAGGCATGCGGCCCCGGCCGAAGGTGATCGTCTGCCCCTCGCCGAGCCCCGCTGTGCCACAAGACCTTTACCAGTATCTCGACGTCGTGGACTACCTGGTCGGATCGCCGTCGGAACTGCAGGCGATGCTGCCGGTCGTCTCGACCGCCTCCACCGCCGACAGCGCGCAGATCCTGCGCGGGCTCGGGGTTCGGGCGGTGTGCGCGATCGAGGGCTTCCGCTGCTCGGTGCTCTCCGAGCGCTTGAATCTCGATGTCGGCCAGTTCCACGGGGCCTTGAAGAATTCGCCGGGCGCCGCCGCCGCGTTCTCGGCCGCGTTGGCGTGCCGTCTGATCGAAACCGACGGCGAGCTGGCCGCGAAGGATTTCGTCTGGGCTACGGCGGCGATGATCCCCACTCAGCAGTTGGGTGCGGTGCCGCGCGCGATGCCGGACAAGGAGCGTATCGACGACGTGGTTCGGCAGGGCAGTAGGTCGTGATCAGGGGTTCACGACCAGCGCGGCCCGACAGCGAATTTTAACGCAAAAGACCTGGTAGAAACATGCGCGTTACGCTACGCGCGGGGTACATTCTCGAGGTCATCTCGGATGTGCGGCCGTGGCCGCACCTGTTGAGTCGGAGGAGCGGTTGACGACGGTTGCGTCGGATCTTGCCGAAGCCGGTCATCGGTTCACGCGCAAGGGGCGTGACACTCGCGTTCGCGTGATCGAGTTACCCGATCGCGGCGACGGAGGCGGCCACATTCTCGTCTTCGGGGACATCACCGATGGTTGTCTGGTCCGGGTGCATTCGCGCTGCCTCTACGGCGAGGCGCTGCGGTCGGACGACTGCGACTGCGGCCCGGAACTGGACAAGTCTCTGGACATGATCCAGGACGCCGGGTCCGGCGTGCTGGTCTATCTCGAACAGGAAGGCCGCGGCGCCGGCCTGCTCGCCAAGGCGCGCGGGTACCTGGAGAGCGAACAGTCCGGCGAGGACACCTTCACCAGCTACGAGAAGCTGGGCTATCCGCCGGACGCGCGCTCCTACGAGCAGGCGGCCCGCGCGCTGTTCGACGTGCTGAATCTGCGCAGCGTCCAACTGCTGACCAACAATCCGGCCAAGATGCACGCGCTGCGCGAGGCCGGTCTCACGGTGCAAGTCGTGCCGCTGGTGACCGAGGCGTTGAGCCAACGCGCCATCGACTACCTCGACGCCAAACGCCGCAGGCGCAGGCACTGGATTCCCAACGGCGAATCGCCGTGGTCGGCCGAGCAGACCATACTGCCCAGGCCGGATGCCGCCGAGCCGCCACTCGAAAGCGCGCCGCCGGTTCTGGTCTAGCCCCTGCTGCGATGCCCGGCCTGCGGCTACCATAGATGGATTGTGCGACTGGGGATTCCGCAGTTCGCCGTACCGCTGCAGCGTGCATCGGAGGGGCATGGACCAAGCGGCATTCCAGCTTCGCGAGACCGGGCATCGGCTGACTCGCAAGGGGCGCGAACTCCGCGTTCGAGTCATGGCGATACCCGGCGCCGAGGACGGCGGGCACGCCATGATCTTCGGTCCGATCGCCGATGCCTGCTTGGTCCGCATCCATTCGCGCTGCCTGTACGGCGACGCGCTGCGCTCCGACGATTGCGATTGCGGGCCCGAGCTCGATCTGTCGATGGACATGATCCAGGACGCCGGATGTGGGGTGCTGGTCTATCTCGAACAGGAGGGCCGCGGCGCCGGATTGGTGGACAAGGCACGGGGATTGCGCACCAGCGAGGTGTTCGGCCTGGACACCTTCGACAGCTACGAGCGGTTGGGGCTGTGCGCCGACACCCGCTCCTACGAGAACGCGGCCCGCGCGCTGCTGCACCTGGGTCTGCGATCGGTGCGGCTGCTGACGAACAACCCGGACAAGGTGCGCGCGCTGACCGATCTCGGTATCGCGGTCACGGTGGTGCCGTTGGTGACGCGGCCGCGCAGCGAGCGTGCCCGCCGGTATCTGGAAGCCAAGCGACGCAGGCGCGGTCACACGATCCCGGACGAGAGTGTGTCGTGGTCGGGGCTCGGCCGTTCGGTGGGGCGCTTCCGGTGGTTCACGCCCGGCTGCTGGTGGCGTCGGCTGCTCGCGCTGTAAAGCCCGTCACTTTTGCCCGGGTCTGGCTACCATGAGTGAGCCGCGCCACTCGTTGACGCCGCATCTGGCGAGAAGATGACATAGAGTCTGGCGCATTGCGTCAGCGGTTGGCGCCGAGCGCATCGGGTCGGTTCACCGACAGGATCATCGGGAACAGGGAAAATGAGCACTACAGAAATCGGTTTCGCGCACGAATCAGGCAAGACGGTCTACACCGTTCCCGAGGCGTTCCAGGAGACCATCAAGCTGCGGCCAGAGGCGGTCGCGTTGCGCACCGTCGGCGGGACGACGGAGATCAGCTGGCGGGAATACGGCCGACGGGTCGAATCGATCGCGGCCGGACTCGCGGCGCTGGGCGTGACCCGCGGCGACACCGTCGGGATCATGCTCACCAACCGGCCCGAATTCAACCTCGTCGACACGGCCGCGCTGCACTTGGGCGCGACACCGTTCTCGATCTACAACACCAGCTCCCCCGAACAGATCACCCACCTGTTCACCAACGCCGAGAACAAGGTGGTGGTCACCGAACGCGCGTTCCTCGACGTGATCAACAGCGCGGGCGTCGAGCTCGCGCACATCATCGTCGTTGACGGCCCGGCCACCGGCGCGACCACGCTGGAGGAGGTCGAGGCCAACCCGGCCGCCGACTTCGATTTCGCCGCAGCCTGGCAGGCCGTGGAGCCCGGCGATCTGGCCACCCTGATCTACACCTCGGGCACCACCGGTCCGTCCAAGGGTGTGGAGATCACCCACCGCAACGTGCTCGCCCAGATCATCGCGCTGGTGAACGGCGCGCTGCCGGTCGGCTTCGACGACCGGGCGATCTCCTACCTGCCCGCCGCGCACGTCGCGGACCGCATTTCCGGGCACGCCATCAGCCTGCTCACCGGCATCCTCATCACCTGCGTTCCGGATCCGCGCGAGATCGCCGCCGCGCTGCCCGACGCCCGCCCGACCGTCTTCTTCGGCGTCCCCCGGGTGTGGCAGAAGATCAAGGCGGGCATCGACGGCAAGCTGGCCACCGAACCGAGCCCGGTCAAGCGGTCCTTGGCGAACTGGGCCATCGGCACCGGTGTCGCCGCCGCGCGCGCCGACCTCGCGGGCAAGGGACGCGGCCCGGTGCTCGGGTTGCAGTACAAGCTCGCCGACGCGCTCGTGCTGTCGAAGCTGCGCCACGCCCTCGGCTTGGACAACCTGAAGGTCGCCGCCTCCGGCGCGGCCGCCATCCCGCCGGAGACCCTCGAGTACTTCCTCGGCCTCGGCTTCACCGTCACCGAGGTGTGGGGCATGTCGGAGACCACCGGCGTCGCGACCTACACCGAATTGGACAAGCCGCGCCCTGGTTCGGTCGGCCGCGCGGTGGACGGGCTCGAGCTGCGCCTCGGCGAGGACGGCGAGCTGCTGGTGCGCGGCCCGATCGTCACGCCGGGCTACCGCAAGCAGCCCGACAAGACCAAGGAGGCGCTCGACTCCGACGGCTGGCTGTCCACCGGCGACGTGGCGACCATCGACGCCGACGGCTACGTGCGGATCGTGGACCGCAAGAAAGAACTCATCATCAACGAGGCGGGCAAGAACATCTCCCCCACCAACATCGAGAACGCGGTGAAGGCGGCGTCCTCGCTGGTGGGTCAAGTGGTGGCGATCGGAGAGGCCAAGCCCTACATCTCCGCGCTGATCGTGCTCGACCCCGACACGGCCGCCATCCGCGCCAAGGAAATCGGCGCGCCCGCCGAGGATCTGGCCGCGCTGGCCACCCGCAAGGAGATCGTCGACGAGGTGCTCGCGGCCGTCGAGGCCGGTAACCGCAAGCTTTCGCGCGTCGAGCAGATCAAGCGCTTCACGATCGTCGGCAAGGCGTGGGAGCCGGGCGGCGACGAGCTGACCCCGACCATGAAGCTCAAGCGCAACCCGATCGCGGCGAAGTACGCCGAGGAGATCGCCACGCTGTACGTCAACCCGCTGCCCGAGACGGTGGTCAACGTCTCCTGAGTCGTGCCGGAAGAACTGTGGCCCCGAGCGGAAAGCTCGGGGCCACGGCCGTTTTCGCGCGCTTTTACTGCTCGTAGGTGCCGATCAGGGTGGCGCGGGCCAGGGTGTGCGAGAACAGGTTGAACCCGAGGTAGGCGGGCGTCGCGTCGGCGTCGATGCCCAGGCTCTCCACGTCCACCGCGTGAACCACGATGAAGTAGCGGTGTGGGCCGTGGCCGGGCGGCGGTGCGGCGCCGACGAATCCGGCGAAGCCGCCGTCGTTGCGCAAGGTCACCGCGCCCGAGGGCAGCGAACCGCCCGCACTGCCGGCCCCGCTGGGCAGCGAGGTGGTCGACGCCGGGATGTCGGCGACGGCCCAATGCCAGAAGCCCGAGGCCGTCGGCGCGTCGGGATCGTAGACGGTGACGGCGAAACTCTTGGTCTCGGCGGGGAATCCGGACCAGGATAGCTGCGGGGAGATGTCCTTGCCCCCGGCGCCGAACACGCCGCTGACCTGGTCGTTGCCGAGCGGGCTTCGGTCGGTGACGTCTTCGGAGGTGAGGGTGAACTCGGGGACCTGCGGTAGTGCGTCGTACGGGTTGTAGGTCATGGTTCCTCTTTTCGGAGCCGTGGTGTGCGGATCAGCTGTGCAACAGGAAGTGTTCCAGTACGCGGGTGCCGAATTCGAGAGCGTCCACCGGAACACGTTCGTCCACGCCGTGGAACAGGGCGCTGAAGTCCAGTTCCGGCGGCAGCCGCAGCGGTGCGAAACCGAAACAGCGAATTCCCAAGCGGGCGAAGGCTTTCGCGTCCGTGCCCCCGGAAAGCATGTAGGGCACCGTGCGGCCCTGCGGGTCGTGCGCCAGGATCGCGTCGTTCATGGCGTCGACCAGGTGTCCGTCGAAGGTGGTCTCGTAGGAGTCGAGCTTGGTGATCCACTCGCGTTCGACATCGGGGCCGATCAGCTCGTCCACCTCGCGTTCGAAGGCGGCTTGGCGGCCCGGCACCACCCGGCAGTCCACCACCGCCTCCGCGGTCTGCGGAATGACGTTGGCCTTGTAACCGGCCTGCAGCATGGTGGGATTGGCGGTGTCGCGCAGGGTGGCGCCGATGATGCGGGAGATGGTGCCGAGCTTGGCGAGCTGCCCCTCGATGTCCGGGCTCTCCGGGTCGAAGGGAATGCCGGTCTCCTCCGACACCGCGGCGAGGAACTCGGCCACCGAATCCGAAAGCACCAGCGGGAAGGTGTGTTTGCCGAGCCGGGCCACCGCCTCGGCCAGGATGGTGACCGCGTTGTCCTCGTGCAGGAACGAGCCGTGCCCGGCGCGGGCCTTGGCGCGCAAGCGCATCCAGCCCAGCCCCTTCTCGGCGGTCTCCACCAGGTAGAGCCTGCGCTCACCGCCGTCGCGGCGCGGCACCGTCAGCGAGAAACCGCCGACCTCCCCCACCGCCTCGGTGACACCGTCGAACAGGTCGGGACGGTTGTCCACCAACCACTGCGAGCCCCACTTGCCGCCGTTCTCCTCGTCGGCAAGGAACGCGAAGACGATGTCACGCGGCGGCACCGTGCCTTCGACCTTGAACTGGCGCGCCACCGCCAGCATCATCCCGACCATGTCCTTCATGTCGATGGCGCCGCGGCCCCAGACGTAGCCGTCGCGCACCGCGCCGGAGAACGGGTGCACGCTCCAGTCCGACGCCTCGGCGGGCACCACGTCCAGATGCCCGTGCATCAGCAGCGCGCCGCGACTGGAATCGGCACCTTTCAGTCGCGCGAAGACGTTGCCGCGGCACGGCGCACCGGATTCCACGTATTCGGTGGTGTATCCGACCTGGTGCAGTTGATCGGCCACCCACTGGGCGCATTCGCGCTCACCCTTCGTGGTGGCCAGATCGCCCGTGTTCGAGGTGTCGAACCTGATCAGTCGACTGACCAACTCGACGACCTCGTCCACCGCGCGAGATCTGCTGTTCGGACCGGAGCCTTCGCCGTTAACGGACACGTCCCCTTTCCTACCACTCGTCGCCGGTGCGGCGCTCCGCCACCGCGCCGCGAGTCCGTGCGCGACGCGGCGTGGCGTGCGCGATCCCGGCGCCGTGTGTTAGCGATCAGCGTGCGGCAAACCCGTGCCCGCCGGGCCGAAACCCCCTGTCGCGGCGGGCGGAACCGTGGCGGGCGGCCGACAGGAACGGACGGATCCGACCCACTACACTGCCGGAGACCTGGTCGACAGACTGTCGAGGTCGTTCGGGGGGCGCGCTCGGAGTTCCGCCGAAATACAGACCCGCGCTCGCCGAGCGTCGACGACAAGTGAGGAATTGATGACGTACCCCCCGCCCCAACCCGGCTTCGACCCGTACAAGCAGTCCGACCCGTACGCGCAGCAGCAGCCGCAACCGGCGAGCGACCCCTACGCGCAGCAGCCCGGATACCCCGCCGCGCCGGGGTATCCGGCGGCGCCGGGTTACCCTGCCGCGCCCGGTTACCCCGCGGCGCCGGGTTATCCGGCCGCGGGTGGCTACCCGCCCGCCCCGGGCTACCCGGCCGCTCCCGGTTACGGCCCCGGCTACAACCCGGGAACGCCGCCGGAGAACAACATGGTGTGGGCGATCCTGGCGACGGTGTTCTGCTGTCTTCCGTTCGGCATCGTCGCGATCATGAAGGCGGCCAACGTCAACAGCCTGTGGGCGCAGGGGCAGGCCGCCGAGGCCTACCGTGCCGCGGAGGACGCCAAGAAGTGGACGATGATCTCGGCGGTGTGCGGCGTGATCGTGTTCGTGATCGCCCTCGTCGCCAACATCGCGCTCATCGGAGCCTCCGGGGTGTGAGCACGCCCGTCTCGGTCTCGCACCGGCTGGCCGCGCCCGTCGCGGTCGCCGGTGCGGGCGCACTGGTCTGCGCCGCCGTGCTGTGGGCCGATCCCACCACACCGGGCGGCGTCATCCCGGTCTGCCCGTCCAAGGCGCTGTTCGGCATCAACTGTCCCGGCTGCGGCAGTTCCCGCATGCTGTATTCGCTGCTGCACGGCGATCTGCCCGCGGCGCTGCACTACAACGCTCTCGGCCTGCTCGCGTTGCTCGCCCTGGTCGGCACGTTCGTCTTCTGGACGCGCGATCGTGTCCGCGGCCGTGACTCGGTGCGCTGGTATCAGTACCGCACCGCCCCGCACATCACGCTCGCCGTGGTTCTCGGCTGGCTGGTGCTGCGCAATATCCCGTTCGCGCCCTTCACCGGTCTGCGCGTCTGAGCTCAGGCGCGCGGTGTCGCTGTCATCGGAACCGGTCCGTCCGGCCCGCCGGTGAACGACAGCGCCCGCCGAATCGGTTCCTGGGTCGCCAGGTCCAGATCCATCCGCTGCGCCAGAACCGCCAGCGACAGCACCATTTCCATCATCGCGAAGTTCTGCGCGATGCAGATGCGCTTGCCCGCGCTGAAGGCCAGCGATCCGTGCCTGCGTTCGGTGGTCAGGTTCTCCGGCAGGTGCCGCGCGGGGTCGAAGCGCTCGGGATCCGCCCAGACCGACGCGTTGTGGTGCACACCGTGCAGGCTGATCACGACCGTCGTCCCCGGCTCGATCCGGTAACCGGCCAGCACGTCCGGTCCCTTCGCCACCCGGGTCAGCCCGATGATCGGCGGATACAGTCGCATCGACTCGGCGAGAAGGGCTTTCGTCCACACCAGCTTGTCCACATCGGCGGCGTCGGGAGTGCGTTCGCCGAGAACGGCGCGCAGCTCCTCGCGCATTCTGTCGCGTGCCTCGGGATGTTCGGCGAGCAGTTTCCATGTCCAGGTCAGTGCGGTCGCCGAGGTCTCCATTCCGGCGCCGATGAAAGTCATCAATTCGTCGTGGATCTCGGTGTCGCTGTAGGCGTGGCCGGTCTCCGGGTCGCGCGCTTCCATCAGCAATCCGAGCAGGTTGTCCTTGCGCGCGATGCGGCCGCTGCGGTGATCGGCGACGAGGGCGTCCACCGCCCGCTCGATGCGGCGCAGCTCGAGCATGATGTGCGGGGCGGTCGACCAGGTCAGATAGCGCATGGCGCGAATGGGGATGCGGGAACCGGCGCGTCGCTCCTCGGGTGTCGTGCAGCGGACGACGAACGTCGACAGCGCGCGCAACGGCCTGCTGATGTTGGTGGCGAAGCCGACGCCGAAGAACTTCAGCAGGTTCGTCAGCCGGATCTGGGAGATAGGCCCGGACAGCTCGGTGCCGAACATGGTGCGCGCGACGATGTCCAGGGTCAGCCGGTTCATCTCGGTGCCGATGTCGACCGAGCCGTCCGCGGCGCAGGCCCGCAGGATGCGGTCCGCGGCGTCGGCGGCCGCCTCGGTGATCGGCCCGGCGAACTGTTCGATGTTGCCGCGCGCGAAGATGGGCTGCACGAGGCGGCGGTTGCGCTGGTAGCGCCGGTCGTCCATGTCGGTGACGAGGCCCTGACCGAAAGTCACCGCCATCATGTCGTATTCCGCGCTCTTGCAATAGTTTTCCTGATTCGATACCAGGATGCGCCGGGCCAGTTCGGGGTTGCGCACCACGACGTAGCGCAGCATCGGCATGCGCGCGACGAGCACGTCGTCGGCGCCGGGCAACTCGACGGTCAGGTAGTGCACCAGCGTCCGGTCGCGCCAGCGTGGGATCAGCGCGGCGGCGTAGCGCCAGGACTGCGCCCAACCGACCTCGGTGCGATGCCAGCGCATGGGCGCGGGCTGCCAGCGCGGCGGGTGCAGGGTGGTGTCGCCCCGGTCGTCGGCGGGTTTCCCGGTTGCCGATGTCGTCATGCGGCAGTCCTCGTCGTGTGTGAATGCGTCTGCGCCGGAGGGCGTTCGGCCCGTGCGGGCTCGCTCGAAGAGTAGACGACGCGTCCGGCGCGCGACGGGTCCTCGCGGCCCGTCGAAAGTACCGGCTTGCGGGAACTTTTTTCCTCGATTACCGGCGGGTAGCTTTCCGCTGCGCGCCGCGGATGATTGGTGTACGTTGCTGTTTGTAAATAGAAATTCCTGCTCGGGCAGGGGTTTTCACATAACACGTCACGAAAGTTCCTGGTGCCTCAGACGTTCGACGACGTAGTGGTGCGAACCGCTACGAAACAGGATGTGCCCGAGCTGATCTCGGTGCTGGATCGAGCCTTTGACGCCGACGATCCGTTCGGCGAGTACATGTTTCCCGACCCCGCGCAGCGCCGCCGCAACCAGCCTCGGCTGACCAGGGCGATGATTCGCCACCAATACCTGCCCACCGGCGGGGCCTTGGTCGCGACCAGTGCCGGACGCATCGTCGGAGGCGGACTGTGGCAGACCCCGGACTACCGCTTCGGGCCGCTGCGCTACCTCGCCTCGATCCCGGAGTTCGTGTGGGCCATGGGTTCCGGCGGCCCACGCGCCTTGGCGATGGACGCCACGATCACCAACCTGGCCAAGGGCCTGCCGCACTTCTTCGGCGTGACCCTCGGCGTCGATCCCGCGCACCAGCGCGGCGGGGTCGGCCGGGCGGTCCTCGCCTACGCGCTCGCGGAGGTCGAACGGGTGGGCGCGCCGATGTTCGGGGTCTGCAAGGACGGCAACGTCGCCTACTACCAGGCGCTGGGGGCGCTGCGCGTGGGCCGGGTGCGGATCGGACGCACCGGTCCCCTCGTCAACGTGATGATGTGGCTGCCGAGCAGCCTTGCCGAGTGAAGGAGCACCTTTCGTGAGCGACATCGCGATCGTCGGCATCGGCTGCCGCTACGCCGGTGGCATCGACTCGCCGGACACGTTCTGGGATTTCGTGGTGAACAAGCGCGACGCGGTCACCGAGATCCCGGCCGACCGCTGGGACTACCGCCGCTACTACGACCCCGACCGCCGCGCGCCCGGCCGGATGTACACCAAACGCGCCGCGTTCCTGACCACCGATCCGTGGGCGTTCGACCCCGACTTCTTCGGCATCTCCCCGCGCGAGGCCACCGCGATGGACCCGCAGCAGCGGCTGGTGCTCGAGGTCGCGTGGGAAGCGCTCGACGACGCGGGCATCGCGGGCCGCACCGGCGAGGCGCCGGTCGGCGTCTACCTCGGCGCGTTCACCCTCGACCAGCTCGCTGTGGGCTTCACCGGCGAGGCGGTCCCGCACATCGACATGCACTCCTCGGCGGGCGCGTCCTACACGATGCTGTCCAATCGAATCTCCTACGCGCTCGACCTCGGTGGGCCCAGCGTCACAGTCGACACCGCGTGCTCCTCGTCGCTGGTCGCGCTGCACCTGGCCTGCCAGGCCCTGCGCGACGGCGACTGCCGCACCGCACTGGCGGGCGGGGTGAACCTGATGCTGCAACCGGGCACCTTCATCTCCATGTGCAAGGGCGGTTTCCTCGCCGAGGACGGACGAAGCAAGTCCTTCGGAGCCACCGCCGACGGGTACGGGCGCGGTGAGGGCGCGGGCATGGTCGTGCTCAAGCCCCTGGCCGATGCCGAAGCCGACGGCGACCGCGTCTACGCGGTGCTCGCGGCGACCGGCTCCAACCAGGACGGCCGCACCACCGCCATCACCGTTCCCAACGCCGAAGCCCAGGAGGCGCTGGCGAAAACGGTGTGCGCGCGGGCGGGCATCGCACCGCACGAGGTGACCTACGTCGAGGCGCACGGCACCGGAACGCCGGTCGGCGACCCGCTGGAACTGCGCGCGATCGGGCGGGCTTACGGAGCCGTCGCGGGACGCACCGCGCCGTTGGGTGTGGGGTCGGTGAAGGCGACACTCGGACACACCGAAGCCGCCGCGGGCGTCGCGAGCGTGATCAAGGCGGCGCTGGCCATCTCCCGGCGCACGCTGCCGCCGCAGGGCTGGCTCGACGACGAACTCAATCCGGACCTCGCGCTCGACGAACTGCGGTTGACGATTCAGACCGAGGCGCGGCCGGTCGAGCCGGAGGAGTGGATGACGGTGGCGGTCAACGGATTCGGCTACGGCGGTACCAATGCGCACGCCATCCTGCGCGAGTACCGGCCCGCACACGGTCCCGGCGCAGCACCGGCGGCTTCCAGCGCAGCGCCGGTGCCGGTCGACCCGGTGCCCACGTCGGTCGACCGGGCGCTCGCCTTGGTCGGCCATGCTCCGGCGGCGTTCGATGCGGCAGCCGCAGCGGGTGACGTAGCAGCCGCGGCGGCCGACGTGGCATCCGCGCCGGGCGACCTGTCCGCAGCATCCGCCCACCGCCACCGCGGCGTGCTGCCCATCTCGGCGCGCAACGAACAGGCCGTGCGCGAGCTCGCGGCCGGCTACGCCGACCTGCTCACCGCGGGCGCCGATCTCGATCACCTGGCCGCTGCGGCCTGGACCAGGCGACACCACCACACGTTCCGCGTCGGCGTGCCGTTCGTCGACTCCACCGAGCTGATCGCGGACCTACGCGGCTTCGCCGCGGGCGAGGGTCGCGCGCCGGTGCGCACCGTCGGAAACCCCTCCGCCGGGCCGGTATTCGTGTTCACCGGCATGGGACCGCAGTGGTGGGGCATGGCGCGCGACCTGCTCACCGCCGACCCGGTCTTCGCCGCGGCGGCCCAGCGCGTCGACACGGCGTTCGCCGCGCTGGCCGGTTGGTCCCTCCGCGCGGAACTGACCCGCCCCGAAGGCGAGTCCCGGGTGACCGCTACCGAGATCGCTCAACCCGCCAACTTCCTCGTCCAGGTCGCGCTCTTCGAAACCCTTGCGGCGCGGGGCATCCGGCCGTCGGCGGTGGTGGGGCACAGTGTCGGCGAGGTGTCGGCCGCCTACGTCACCGGCATGCTCTCGCTGACCGACGCGGTCGCGGTGGCCTATCACCGCGCTCGTCTCCAGGCCACGACCGCGGGCACCGGCGGCATGCTCGCGGTCGGCCTGCCCGCCGAGGAGGCGGCCGACCTGCTCGGCGCGGGCGTCGACATCGCCGCGATCAACAGCCCCACCGCCGTCACTCTCTCCGGCGCGGTCGACCGGCTCGACGAGCTCGCCGAATCCCTCACCGCGCACGGTATTTTCGCCAAGCGGCTCCAGGTCGAGGTGCCGTACCACAGCGCGCTGATGGATCCGATCCTCGGCTCGCTGCGCGCCGCCCTCGCCACCCTCACCCCGCGGCCCCCGTCGATCCCGATCTACTCCACCGTGACCGGCGACCGGGTGACCGACGCGGACTGGGACGCCGACTACTGGTGTGCGAACGTCCGCCGGCCGGTGCGCTTCGCCGCGGCGATCCGCGGCCTGATCACCGCGGGCGAACGCGTGTTCCTCGAAGTGGGGCCGCATCCCGTGCTGGCCGCCAACCTGCGCGAGTTGCTGCTGCACGCGGGCGAGAGGGGCGCCACCGTCGCGACGCTGCGGCGCAAGCAGGCCGACGCGGTCAGCATGCGCGAGACGATCGCGGGGCTCTACGCCGCGGGCGCCCTCGACATCCCCGCGTTGGTCGGCGCCACACCGGTCGCGCACCTGCCGCTCCCCCGCTACCCGTGGCAGCGCAAGCGGCTGCGCTCCGACCTGCCGGAATCGTCGCAGCAGCGGTACGGCACCCCCGGCTTGTACACCATGCTCGGCGACCCCGGCTTGGACGAAGAGCGGCACTGGACCATCCAGATCGCCGCCGAGGTGCTGCCCTGGATCGACGACCACGTCGTCGACGGCTCCCGAATCCTGCCAGGGGCGGCGTATTTGGACGCGGCGTTGAGTGCGGCCGCCGTCGAGTACGGCGCGACGATCAAGCACGGCATCGCCGCGGTGGAGCAGGTGCGGTTCATCGCGCCGCTGCTCGTCGAAAGCGGCGACGTTCCGGTGATGCAGTTGCGCGTCGAGGAGTCGACCCGCCGCTTCACCATCCGCTCCCGGACCGCGGTCGGTACGACGTGGACCGTGCACGCCACCGGCCGCCTGGTCGAGGGCGCGTTCGAACCGGGCAAGGTGGCGGTCCCCGACACCACCGCCATGACGCCCGTCGCGCCCGAGACCCTCTACGACGACCTGACCGCGACCGGCGTCGCCCACGGCCCGGCCTTCCGGTTGGTCAGGGAGGCGTGGGTGGACGGCGACACCGTCGTCGCGACGCTGGACGCGAGTATCGCCGCGGGCGCCGGGCATCTGGCGCACCCGTGCGTGCTGGACGCGGCCTGGCAGGTGGTCTCCCTCGGCGACGCGGGCGGGCCCGAACTTGCGGGGGCGGTCATCCCCGTCGGCGCGGCCGCCGTGCGGATGTTCGCGCCGCTGCCGTCGCGCGCGGTGGTCGTCGCCCGGCTGACCGAACCGCTGCGCGCCGAAATCGCGGTGCTGGACTCCGAGCACAACCTGGTGCTGCAGATCGCCGGCGCGAAGTTCCAGGCGGTGCCGTTCGGCGGCGGGCTGCTGCGCAGGCTCGAAGACCTCTACTACGAGGAACGCTGGACCCTGCGCGACCCGCTCGACCGCGCCGCGCTGCCGCGCGCCGCCACCGCGTACACCCTCGTCGTCCCGATGTCCGGCGCCGCCCACGCCCGCGTCGAACAGATCGCGCGCTCCACCGATCGATCTGAAATCATCGAAGCAGCAGCGGATTTCGAGCAAACGCTGGCCGAGCGGATCGGTGCCGCACACGCCACCGAGGGCGTCGACCGTGTGCACGTCTGCGTGGTGGCCGGAACGGGCGCGGACCCGGTCGCCGACCTGTGGTTGCTGAGCAGGCTGGCGCTGGTCGTCGAAGAAGTCGCCGACGCCATGCATCCCGAGCCGCTGCCGTTGACCGGAGACGGCTCCCTGCACGTGACCCTCGTGACCGAACGCGCCTTCGCGCACCCCGAGGACCCGGCCGTGCCCGACCCGGCCCACGCCGCGCTCGCCGGCGCGCGCCGGGTGTTGCTCAACGAGCAGCCGCCGCTGCGTTGGCGGCTGGTCGACATCGAGCCGGAGACCTCCGAAGCCGAGTTGCTCGCCGAACTGTCCGTGCCGGGCGCGTTCAGCGCCGACGGAACCGATGAAGTATTCCTGCGCAATGGATTACGGTGGTGCACCGTCGTGACGCGCGCGCTGCCCGACCGGCTCGCCGCCCTCGACGAGCCGGAGCCGTTGACCGATCCGGAAGCCAATTTCGTGCTCGACATCCCGCGTTCGCGCGTGCTGTCCCAGCTCGGCTGGCGCCGCGCCGCGCGCCGTATGCCCGGCCCCGGCGAGGTCGAGGTGCGGATGGCCGCCATCGGACTCGGCTTCAAGGACCCGCTCAAGATTCTCGGCGTCCTCGGCGCGGACGAGTTGGGCGACACCCACTTCGGTGTCGCGCCGGGCATGGAGGGCGCGGGCACCGTCGTGCGAGTCGGCCCCGACGTGACCCGGTTGCGCGTCGGCGACCGCGTCGGGCTGGCCTCGGCGGGCATGATCGAACGCTTCCACGTCGCCAGTACCGAGGTGGTGGGGCCCGCGGCCGAGAGCATCCGCCCGGAACTGTGCACCTCGACGGTCTCCTTCGTCACCGCCGAGTACTCGCTGCTCGACCTGGCGCGGCTGCGCGCCGGGGAAACGGTGCTGGTGCACGGGGCGGCGGGCGGCGTCGGGGCCTGCGCGATCCAGGTCGCCAAGCGCCACGGCGCGCGGGTGATCGGCACCGCGAGCACCGACGAGCGGCGCGCCTACGCGCTGGAACAGGGCGCGGACGAGGTGTTGAACTCGCGGTCGCTGAACTTCGTCGACGACGTCCTCGCCCTCACCGACGGCCGCGGCGCCGACATCGTCATCAGCACCGCGCCGGGCGAGATCGTGCACCAGAACTTCAAGGCCGTCGCCGAATTCGGGCGCATCGTCGAGGTCGGCAAGGCCGACATCTACACCGGCGGCGTGCTGGACCTGCGCAACTTCGACAAGAACGTCGCGTACTTCTCCTTCGACCTCGACCGCATGCTGAAACTGCGCCGCGCCGAGGTGGTGGCCAGGGTGCAGGCGGTGAACGAGAGACTCGCCGACGGCACCTACCGTCCGCTGCCGTATCACAGTTTCGGTGTCGACGCGGTCGGCGCCGCGTTCGAGGAGGCCCTGCGCTCGACCCGCCTCGGGCGCATCGCCCTCGACCTCACCGGCGAAACACCGCCGGTGCGACCACGATCCGCCGACGTGCCCATCGATGCGGACGGCCGGTATCTGATCACCGGCGGCTTCGGCGCTTTCGGCCTGGCCACCGGCCGCTGGCTGGTCCGCCGCGGTGCGCGGCGCCTGGTGCTGATCGGCCGCGGCGGCGCGGGCACCGACGCCGCCCGCGCGCACCTGGACACCTGGCGCGCCGAAGGGGTGGAAGTGCTCGTCGAGCGCGCCGACGTCACCGACGCCGATGCCATGCGTGCGGTCGTGGCGCGGGTCCACACCGAAGCGCATCCACTGCGCGGTGTCTTCCACGCGGCGGGCGTTCTCGACGACCAGCGCATCTCGACGATGGACCGGGCCAGCCTGACCGCCGTCTTCCGTCCGAAACTCGACGGGGCGGTGGCGTTGCACGCCGCGCTGACCGCCGCGCAGGTGCGCCCCGACCTGATCGTGCTGTACTCCTCCGGCAGCGCCATCATGGGCGGAATCGGCCAATACTCCTACACCGCGGCCAATCTCGCGCTCCAATCGTTCGCCGATCGGCTGGCGCGCCGCGGCGAGCGGGTGCTGTGCATCGGCTGGGGCGCGATGTCCGGGGGCGGCATGGTCGACGCCGACGAGAACGTGCAGCGCTACCTGCGGATCGCGGGCTTCGATGCGATCGATATGGACGACGGCACCGAATACCTCGGCGAGGCATTGCGTCTCGGCGTCCGGCAGGCCGCGATCATCCCGGTCGACTGGAGCAAGGTGGTGCTGGCCGCGCCGCAGCTCGCCTACACCGCGCGCGTCGCCGATCTGACCGCCGCGGCCTCGGAGGACAATTCGGCCGCGGCGCGGCTGCGCGGCGAGATCGTCGCGCTGGACGAGGCGCAGCGCGCGGCCGTCGTCGGTTACGTACTCGCCGAACAGCTCGCCGAGGTGATGGGTGTGGCGCCGGATTCCATCGACCTGTCGGTGCCGCTGCCCGAACTCGGCCTGGATTCGCTGATGGCGGTCGAGTTCGGCGCGCTCGTCGGCAAGACCCTCGGTGTGGAGATGAACAGCATGCAGCTGGGTCGTTCGTTCAGCCTGGCGCAGGCCGGCGCCAGGATCGCCCAGATCATCGTGGGAACCACAGGGGCGCGGGCGGTTCCGGCATGACCGACGAGCGCGACATCGCGCGGCGGCTGCTGGCCGGTGCGCGCGGGCGCGACACCGCCGCGCCGCCGGACCGGCCCAAGGCCGCGCAGACCACTCCGCGCACCAGCGTGCGGCGCGGGCCGGGACGTCAGTTCGCCGACCATCCGGCCGTGGTGGCGGCGCTGGAGAAGCAGGCGGCGATCCAGCGGCTGATCGATGCCACCGGCCTGCCGCATCCGCTGTTCCTGTCGCCGGAAGGACACAACGGCGCGGTGATCCGTTCCGGCGGAAACGCATTGGTGAACTACAGCTCCTACAACTATCTGGAGCTGGCCGGGCACCCGCGCGTCATCCGCGCCGCCAACGAGGCCGCCGAACGCTACGGCACCTCCGCCTCGGCCACCCGCATCGTCACCGGCGAGATCCCGCTCTACGGCGTGCTCGAACGCCGCCTCGCCGACATCTACCGCGCGGGCGCGGCGCTGGTGACCTCGAGCGGGTTCCTCACCAACGCGGCCGTGATCGGATTCCTGCTCGGCGAAGGCGATGTCGCGGTGTGCGATTCGCTCGCGCACGCCAGCCTGGTCGCGGGTACCCAGTGGGCGGGTTGTCGACGGGTCACGTTCCGGCACAATGATCCCGAGTCGCTGGCCGCGCTGCTGCGGTCCTGTCGCCACCAGTTCGATCGGGCGCTGGTGATCATCGAGGGCCACTACAGCATGGATGGTGACCTCGGCCGGATCGCCGAGATCGCCGCGGTGGCACGGGCATTCGATTGCGCGGTGCTCGTCGACGAGGCGCACGCCATCGGCGTGCTCGGCGCCACCGGACTCGGCAGCGGGGAACACTTCGATCTGCCCGGCGACCTGGTCGACATCTGGGCGGGCAGCCTGTCGAAAGCGCTCGGCAGCATCGGCGGGTTCATCGCGGGCGACGCCGACCTGGTGCGGGCGATCAAGTACGCCGCGCCCGGCATGGCGCTCTACACCGCGGGACCGTCCCCGGCCAATGTCGCCGCCGTCCTGGCCGGGCTCGACGTCCTCGCCGACGAACCCGACCGGCTGGCCCGCCTGTGGTCGAACGCGCGCCTGTTCACCGACGCGCTGCGCGCGCGAGGCATGGACCTCGCCGACTCCGAATCGACGCCTATCGTGCCGGTCATCGTGCCCGGTGAGATCCGCGCCGGATACGCCGCGGCGGCGCTGCTGCAGCGCGGCTACAACGCCGGCGCCATCCTGTCCCCCGTCGTGCCCGCGGGCACCGAACGACTGCGCTTCTTCCTGACCAGCGAACACACCGAACGCCAACTGCTCGACACCGTCGAGGAACTCGGCGAAATCCTCGACATCGTCCACCACATACCCGACCTCACCATCGGAGCGCCGGAAACCCCCGACCAACTCGGCCCCTTGCCCATGCCTGGGCGCTGAAAGCACGGCTCGGCCGGGCGACCGACCATGGGTTCCCGTCGGCATTCGACTGGCGCGGTTGCGCGTCGTGATCGTCGCGCGGCCGCACCGGCGTATCGGCGAGGTCGCCGCGCGCCGCGTTAGCCGACGAGTCCACGTGATCAGGACCGGGCGGCGGATGCTGGGACGTAGCCCGGCCTCGTCGCGGTAACCATCACCGCTTCTTCTCGGGCGATGGCAACCGGACCGCATCCCAGGGCACCCAGTGCCGCAGGGTGGTCTCGGTGAGCTTGTTGCGGGTGCGGTAGTCGACCGCGACCTCGGCATACCAGGCGACGTAGTGCCCCAGGTGCAGCCGGACCCAGCCGTACTGGGTCGCCTGGACCCACGGTTCTTGGAACCTCGGGTCCAGGCTGTTCGACGCGACGCCCAGCGACGGACGCTGCGGTCCCGGCCGGTTCGGCAGCAGCCAGATCCGCTTGGGATCGACCAGGACCGGACGCGGTCGCGGCAGGCGCCGGACCGCCGACCAGCCATCCTCGCTCACCGTCGACCACCCAACCCGGCCGCCCGCCAATTCGAACACATGTTCCCATCATGACATGTCTACGGACCGGTCGGAATGCCCCCCGCTACTAAAGTTGCTGAGCTTGCGCGACGAGCTCCAGAAACGTCCACAGCTCGCCGGTGTCGTAGGTCTCGGGCGCCTCGCTGCCGCCAAGGAACGGGTAGGGCGTCGCGATGTAGACCTGCTCCGGCGCGAGCGGCCCGAGCAGCTCGCGAATCCGCGCCACATGCTCGGTGCGCAGCACGTAGTCGGCGAAGCCTTGCTCGCGCAGCACCCGATCCGCGAACTCGGCCGGATCGGCGAACGCGCCGTATCCCTTCGCGGCGGCTCGGTAGGGATGCAACACCGCGCACTCCCCCGACTGGCTGTTCACCAGGAACGTGTGCCCGAGATCCGAATATCCGAAAACGAGATCGAACTGCGGAAAGTGCGGCGCCCACGCCGGCATCGCCTCGACCATCGGCCGCTGTCCGATCAATTGAAAACCTTCGACTGTCACGCACCGATCCAATCAGCTGAGGCTGCCTGCTGTCTCCACGCCGCGCGGTCGCCGCGCCTCGGTGAGTCGTCTACCCGGCCGCTAAGTTGCCGAATGAGCAAAGTTGCACAAACGGCATGTTTTGCTACGGTGAATGGCGTGACAGTGGAGGAAGCCACGGGCCTTCGGGAGCGCAAGAAGCGGGAGACGCGTCTCGCACTGAGCCGGGCCGCGATTCGGCTGTCGATCGAGCGCGGCTGGGACAACGTGACGGTGGAAGCCATTGCGGCGGAAGCGAATGTCTCCGTGCGGACCTTTCGCAACTACTTCGCCAACAAGGCGGAAGCGATCGCGGCGAGTCACGCCGAGCGCGCGCTGCGCATCGCCGACGAGCTGCGGGCGCGACCGAGTGACGAGCCCCTGTGGGATTCGATCGTCGACGCGGTGCTGGCCCAGTTCGCGGCGGGCGAGCGCGCCGGTGCTGATTCCGAGGCCGAACGACGCTGGCGCGACGCGTTGCGGCTGATGTTGGCCGAGCCCGCGTTGCAGGGCGAGGTGGCCAAGGCCAACGCGGTCGCGCAGAGCGCACTGGCGGCGGCGGTCGCGGAGCGGACCGGCACCGACGCGTCGCGAGACGTGTACCCGCAGCTGGTGGCCGCGGTGATCGGCGCGGGCAGCGCCGTGGCCGTCGAGCATTGCTTGCGCGCCGAGGAACCGGTCTCGCTCGCGCGGGTGCTGCGCGATGTGTTCGAGTGCCTCGCCGCCGGACTTCCTGTCCCGTAACGCTTTCCGATAGTCCTCGATTCAGGAGATCTCGATGACCACCGATGTCGTCATCGTCGGCAGCGGCCCGACCGGGCTCATGCTGGCGTGTGAGTTGAGCCTTGCCGGGGTCCGGCCGATCGTGCTGGAACGCCTGCCGGAGCCGAGCGTCGAGCCGAAGGCGAACGGGTTGCTCGGCCAAGTGGTGCGCATGATGGACCGCCGCGGCCTTTTCGAGCGTCTCGGCGGCAATCCGGCTCCGCCGCAGCCGAACTCCGCGTACTTCATGTTCGCCGCCATGGATCTGGACCTGACGCTGCTCGACGACAGCCCGATCTACGCGCTGCCCGTGCCACAGCATCGCATCCTCGCGGTACTGGCCGAGCGGGCCGCCGAGCTCGGGGCCGAGATTCGCTGGGGCCACGAGGTTCTCGGCATCGAGCAAGACGACGATGTCGCCGTCGACGTCGCGGGCCCGGACGGAAACTATCGGCTGCGGGCCCGCTATCTCGTCGGTGCCGACGGTGCGCACAGCGTCACGCGCAAGCTGTCGGGCATCGGGTTTCCCGGCGTCACCTACGACCGGACGACGGTGCGATCCGCGCACGTCACCCTTCCCGCGGCATCCCTCGACCCCGAGACAGGCGCACTCCAGGTTCCGGGATACGGCGCCATCCGGCCCTTCCAACCGCACCGCACCGAGCACGGCGGGTTCTCCTACGCGCCGCTGCCCGGCCATCCACCGCTGGTCAGCACCACCGAATGGGATCAGGCCGAAACCCACGCGCCGATGAGCCTCGACGAAATGCGAGCGAGCATCCATCGTGTGCTCGGCGCCGAGGTTCCATTGGACGCGCCGCAAGGCCGAGGCCCGCACGTGTTGCGCCGGCTGACCGGTGGAAACACCCGGGTGGCCGAGCGATTCGCGCACGGCCGGGTGTTCCTGATCGGCGATGCCGCCCACGTCTACGCGTCCGGCGGCGGTCCCGGCCTCAACGTCGGCCTGCAGGACGCGGTCGGCCTCGGCTGGAGACTCGCCGCCGAGATCGACGGCCACGCCCCGCCCGAACTGCTCGCCGGCTACGAGATAGAACGCAAGCACGCCGCCCGCCGCATGGTGATGAACGCGCGAGCGCAATCCGCGCTCATCGCGCCCGGCCAGGACGTCGAGGGATTGCGCGAGCTGTTCACCGAACTCCTCCGCGACCGAAACACCGTGCAGCGTCTCGCGGATCTGATCGCGGGCGCGGATGTCGAGTACGACATGGGCGTCCCCGACGCGCACCCGCTGGTCGGCCGGTTCGCGCCGGATATGGATGTGCGCACTCCGCGCGGAACATTCCGCCTCGCGGAGCTGACCAGATCCGCACGCCCGTTGCTGCTCGACCTGACGGACGACGCTTCGGCCGCGACATCGCTCGCCGCGGAACCGTCGGCTCGCGATCGCATCGAGATGATCACCGGCACAAGCGAATCCGCTGTTACCGCCGTGATGATCAGACCCGACGGTTACGTCGTGTGGGCTTCCTCCTCGCGAAAACCGGCCGCCCCGGAATTGGCGGCGCTCCATGCCGCCGCGCAACGATGGTTCGGTGTGCCGATCCCCGGCTCGGCGGGATCGCACGGCTGACAGTCGTTCGGCGCGAAACGCGATCGTGCGATGTTTTGCGAATCGATGACGGGAATATGTCGATTGCGATCAGAAATCGCGAATTGTCTGCGCTGGCGGCGCCTGTCGAGTTATCGTCGGCAAGCTCACCGCCATGCCCGCGCAGATCGAAGCGCCCGCGGCGAGTGCCCAGGTCAGCGAACCGGTCAATATCACAACGCCGCAGGCCAGAGCCGTGGCGATGAGGGCGCACAGCACGGCCGTACCGCGCTCGATGCCGATTATCCGGCGAGCTCGGTCGTTCCGTGAATTCATATCGTTGTGATACCCCGAAGCCCCGTGATTGAAACGTGATTTCTTGTTTCGTGTCGTGGGACGGTGTTATCAATTGCGCCGGTATCGAACTCACTGCCTGATCAGCCGCTGACCCGCTCGGCTCGCCTGTTCCTGACCGCGGTCGCGCGATAGTGCGCGGGCGGCACGCCGTAGCGCCGCACGAAGGACTGACGCAGCGTCTCGGCGGAGCCGAAACCGCAGCGCGCCGCCACCGCGGCGATCGGCGCGTCGGTGCTCGCCAGCAGGTGTGCCGCCGCCTCCACCCGGGCTCGGCGCACGTACCGGCCCGGCGTCACCCCGGCATGCTCGACGAACAACCGCGTGAGGTGTCGCGCGCTGGTCCCTTCGCGTGCGGCGAGCGCGGCCGTGGACAGATCACCGGACAAGTTCGCGGCGATGTGCGTCGCGACCCGTCGGACCAGTGCGTGCTCCGCCATGGGCTCGGCGGTGAACATGCTCATCTGCGCCTGATTGCCGGGCCGCTGGAGATAGGTGACCAGCCCGCGGGCGACGTGGCGGGCGAGTTCGGCGTCGTGGTCCTCCTCGATGAACGCGAGCATCAGATCGAGCGCGCTCGTCATGCCCGCCGCTGTCGCGATGTGGCCGTCTCGGATGTAGATCGGATCAGGATCGACCGTGACAGCCGGGTGCGCGGCGGCCAACTGGTCGGCCGCTATCCAGTGCGTGGTGGCCCGCTTCCCGTCGAGCAGCCCCGCCGCGGCCAGCACACTCGCGCCCGTGCAGACCGAGGACACCCGCCTGCTGACCGCGGCGAGGCGCCGGACGTGCGCCACCAGCCGCTGGTTCGCCGCGGCCCGTCGATGGCCGAGGCCGCCGGAGACGACGAGGGTGTCCAGCGGACCGGTCGACCGTTCCAGCGAGCGCTCCCCCGCGAGGCGCAAACCGGAGTCGCAGGTGATCGCCCGGCCGCCGGGCGTAACCAGGTGCACCGAGTAGGCGGGGTCGGCGCCGAGCCGGTTGGCGCCGTCGAGCGTGGAGGTGACACACGCGATGTCCAGCAGCTCGGCGCCGTCATAGCCGATGACCGCCACGCTACGCATTCCGTCACTGTAGGCCGGAGACGGGCGCTCGTGGCGGTTCGGACCGGTATCCCAAGAAAACGGACATCCTTGCGCCGCGTGGTCGTCCGCGTGCGCGCATCGAGGGAGCGTGAACGAAGCGATCGACGGAGGGTGGCGCGATGGATGTCCGGACGGAATCGAAGCGGGAGAGCGGACCGTCGTCGGTGGTCGCCGCTGCCCATCGCTGGCCGAGCGCGGTCGCGGTGGTGGTGACGGTCCTCGTCTGGCCGAGCGGCGCGGAACAAACCGTCCGGGTCCTCGCGGAAATGCTCGTGCTACTGCCGATGATCTACCTGCTGACCGCCGCCGTCGGCCGTCCCCGCGTGGTATGGCTCGTATTGGCCGCGCTCGGCGCGTCTTTCGCGCTCGTCGGCACTCAGGACCGGGTGCCGTTCTCGTTCGTTCTCGCCGCCGTCGCGGCGGGCGCGGTCGGCTGGGCATGGGCGTTCGACAGGCTCGATCGCGTGTTCTGGACGCAGATCGCGGGCACGCTCGTGTTCGTGGCGATCGCGCTGGCCGCCCAGCACACCGACCCGACCGCGGCGCGCTACCTGGTCGCTGCGGGCTGGATCGGCCACGGACTCTGGGACTTCGCGCATCACCGCGCCAACCGCGCCGTGGCCCGCTCGTTCGCGGAGTTCTGCGCGGTGGTCGACGTGCTGATCGGCGCCGCCGTCCTGCTCGTGCCTTGAGGGATCAGCTCGCCTCGCGACAGTGAATTCCGCTCGTTCGCAACTCCTTTGACATGTCATGCCTGCCGCGCTGTGGTCGAACGGGTCGTCTGGCTATCTCGCAGCTCATTCGAGGCATTCGATCGTTCGATCTCGCGCCCGCACCGTAGTCCTCTCGCTCTTGTGCGTGGTCGTGCGTTTCACATATCGGACCGTTCCGGCTTTTCGCAGGAAGAACGCGGTTACACGCGACTCACATTCGGCGTAGCGTCGAAGACTAGGGGCGTGATGTGACTCAGCCCACCTCTGAACGAGTGAGGCTATAAGAGGGCTCCGTTTCGCACACGCGCTGATATCGAGTGGATGGCAAACCAGGAGTGACCATGAAGGGTGGAGCGAGATTGGCGGCGGGGGTGGCAATCGGATACGCGCTGGGCCGCACACGCAAAATGCGGCTGGCGATGATGCTGGCGGGCGCGGGATTGAGCAGGCAGGCGGGGGGCCCGCAGGAGCTCCTGCAACGCGGTGCGTCGGTGCTCGGGTCGTCGAAGGAACTGACCAAGATCACCGACACGATTCGCGGCGAGCTGATGGACGCCGCGCGGGCCGCGGCGGTCACCGCCGCGAGCAACCGCATCGACGCGTTGAACGCACGCCTCCAGGGGCGCGGCGAGAGCGCCGAGGCGGAGGAAGACACCGGCGAGGAAGAGCGGCCCGAAGACGCGGACGACTACGCCGAAGAGGACTACGAATCCGACGAAGACCGAGAGGACGAAGAGGAAGACGAGGAGGACACCGAACCCGAGAAGGGCAAGAGGTCGTCATCCACCCGCGCGCGGACGCCCACGCGCCGTCGGGCCGCGGCGTCCAGCTCCAGGTCCAAGGCGTCCAGCTCAGGGGAGCGTAAGCCGACAGGCGCCCGACAGCGTCGAGCCCGCGCCGACACCGCGGACAGCGCGCCCGTGCGACGCACGAGGAGGTGACCGCAATGGCTGCGAAAGCACTCGAAGAGGTCACCCGCAAGCTCGGCGAGACCGCGACCGGAGCCGCGAGCAGGGCCAAGAAGACGGCCGAGTCCGGCACACCGCAGCAGCAGCTGCAGGACTCGCTGCGGAATCTCACGGGAACCATCGCCGAGCGTGCTCTCATGCGTGTCGCCGACCGGGTATCGGGAACAGCCGATCGCCTCACCCAAGTGGCCGAGGGCGGCGGCGGCAACCTGTTGTCGGCGTTGACCGGGGTCGAGAAGCTCGCCGAAGGCAAATCACCGATGTCCGCGGCGATGAGCGCGGGTGTGGAGAAGCTCAAGAGCTCCGCCACGGAGAAGTTCCAGGATGTCAAGGAGTCCCTGACCGGAGGCAAAGGCAAGGGCAGCGGCGGCAAGAAGCTCAAGCTGACCAATATCGTCGAGCACATCGATGTCGGTGTCCCGATCGACCTCGCCTACGACCAGTGGACCCAGTTCGCGGACTTCCCGAAGTTCATGAAGAAGGTCGAGCAAGTCGAGCAGGTCTCCGACGAGAAGCTCGAATGGTCCGGCAAGGTCTTCTGGTCCAAGCGGACCTGGAGTTCCACCATCGTCGAGCAGGTGCCGTTCGAGCGGATCGTGTGGCGCTCGAAGGGCCACAAAGGCTATATCGACGGCGCGGTGACCTTCCACGAACTCACCCCCGATCTGACGCGGATCATCGTGGTGCTCGAGTACCACCCCGCCGGGTTCTTCGAGAAGACCGCCAACCTCTGGCGTGCGGCCGGCCGCCGGGTTCGTCTGGAGCTCAAGCATTTCCAGCGTCACGTCATGACCGAGAGCGTGCTGCACCCCGACGACATCGTGGGCTGGCACGGCGAAATCCGTGACAAGAAGGTGGTCAAGGACGACGAGACAGCCCGTCGTGAGGAGGAGGAAGAAGGCGAGGACGAGGAACGCGACGAGGCCGGCGAAGGCGAGGAGCGCGACGAAGCCGAGGAAGAGGAGACGGACGAGGACGAAGAACCCGACGAAGACGAAGAACCTGACGAGGACGAGGGCGAACGAGACGAGGCCGAGGAAGAAGAACCCGACGAGGACGAAGACGAAGAACGCGACGAGGCCGAGGAAGACGAGGAAGCCGAGGAAGACGAGCGGCCCGCCCGTCGGCCCGCGGCGCGCCGGCGCACCACACCGGCGGTGCGTCGCACCACATCAGGGAGCAGGCGCGGCACCCCGGAACGCCGTTCGACCGCGCGCAGGAGGCAAGAAGCATGACTATCGAACCCGCGGGTGGCGGCGGCGTCGCGGCCCGCCCGAACTCTTCGGGCTTGGCCGACGTCATCGACACGATTTTGGACAAAGGCCTGGTCATCGACGCGTTCGTGCGCGTGTCGCTGGTCGGTATCGAACTGGTGACCATCGACGCCAGAGTCGTGGTGGCCAGCGTCGACACTTATCTGCGATTCGCCGAGGCCGTCAATCGACTGGAGATCTCCGACACCGAACCGAAGGGCCTGCCTGACCTGGTCGGCGAGGTCGCCAGCGGCGGTGCCAAGCACAAGACCCAGGGCGCGCTCGAGGCCGCCGGCGAGAAAGTCCTGAACTTCATGGACGACGTCGAGGCGAGGCGCGAGAAGCAGAGCCGGTCGACGAAACGCAGGGAGGATTGATGTCCACCGAACAAGCGACCGAAGCGCGAGAGAAGGAAAGCGCTGGGAGTACCGCGGTGTACGTCTACGGGATCGTGCCCGCGGATGTGGAACCCGAGGAGCAGGCCTCCGGTGTCGGCGAGCGCGGCGTCAGTGTGGTGCGACACGGGGAGATCGCCGCGTTGGTCAGCGAGATCTCGACCGACCGCCCGCTCGGCACCCCTGCCGACATGACCGCGCACGCGGAGCTGCTGGACGGCTCGGCCGCCGTGGTACCGGTGCTGCCGCTGCGGTTCGGAGCCGTCATGTCCACCACGGAAGCGGTGGAGAAGGAGCTGCTCGAGGCCCACGAGGACGAATTCCGCTCGGCGCTCGAGGAATTGGAAGGTCGGGCGCAGTTCGTGGTCAAGGGTCGCTACGTCGAGAAGACGATCCTGCGGGAACTGCTCGACGAGAACGCCGAGGCGGCTCGGTTGCGTGACGCGATCCGTGACAAGGACGCGGATGCCACGCGCGACGCCAGGATGGCGCTCGGCGAGATCATCAACCAGGGCATCGAATCGAAACGAGCCCAGGACACCCGCCGGGTGCTCGATGCGCTCGACGAGCTGGAACCCCTGGTCAACGAGCGGCCCCCGACCCATGAGCAGGACGCGGTGCACGTCGCGATCCTCGTGGAGGTGGCCAGGCAGGGCGACTTGGAGGACGCGTTGGCAAGGCTCGCCGACGAGTGGGAGGACCGCGTGACCTTTTCGCTGCTCGGCCCGATGGCGGCTTACGACTTCGTGATGAAGCGCGCACCGGAAGGGGAGGGCTGACCGGTGGGGTTGATCTCGGCGATCGTCACGTTGCCGCTCGCTCCGGTCCGCGGCGTGATCTGGCTCGGTCAGGTCATCCAGGACGAAGTCGAACGGCAGCTGAACGATCCGGCGACCATCCGGCGTGAGCTCGAGGCGATCGACGAGGCCAGGGCGGCCGGTCAACTGTCCGAGGAAGAGCACGCGCAGGCCCAGCAGGCCGTTCTCGACCGGATGATGCGCCCGCGCGGCAATGCCTGACCGGAAGGAGTGATCCGAGTGTGCGCCCGGAGAGCGGATGACGAGACCGAGGACGGCGGCGGCCGATCGCCTTGCCGGACCGCCGGGCAGGCGGCCGCGGTGGCGATCGCGGCGCTGGCCGAGCTGACTTCGAAGCAGGCCGAGGGAGCGACCTCGGCCGAGCCCATCGAGGAGGGCTGGCTGGTGGAGGTCGAGGTGCTCGAGGACCGTCGCATCCCCTCGTCGGCGGACATGCTCGCGCTCTACGAGGTCGAGCTCGATTCGGACGGGAATCTGGTGGCGTACCGCAGAACCCGGCGTTACAGCCGTGGTAGCACCGATATCGGCGCGAGGGGTACGCCATGACCGTCGTGAACAGCGGATCACCGGCGCCGGAGCCGTACGGCGGCGGCCACCGGTCGACGAACCTCGGCGACATCCTCGAGCGGGTCCTCGACAAGGGCCTGGTCATCGCGGGCGACATTCAAGTCAATCTGCTCGATATCGAACTCCTCACGATCAAGCTGCGACTGGTGGTCGCGTCGCTGGAAACCGCGAAGGCGGTGGGCATCGACTGGTGGGAGACCGATCCCTGGCTCAACAGCAAGGCACGCGCCCTCGAGCGGCAGGACCACGATCTCGAACTCGAGAACCAGAAGCTGCGCGATCGGATCGCCGAACTGGAATCGCGAAAGGAGATCGGCGGCAAGCCCATCGAGCGCGCACGCGAACGGGAGGAAGAGCGAGGCCGTGACTGACGCCGACGGAGTCTGGCTGTACGCGGTGACCAGCGCCGCGGACCTCGGGGAAGACCTGGGCGACCTGACCGGCGTGGCCGGGGAGGCGGTGCGGGCGGTGGTATCCGGCGATCTCGCGGCAGTCGTGGGATCGGTGCCGCTCGCGGTCTTCGGTGACGAGCCGCTGCGCCGGAATCTGGAGGATCTGACGTGGCTGGAGGCGACGGCTCGGGCTCACGACGCCGTGGTCTCCGCGCTGGCGCGACGGGGCGCGGCCGTGCCGCTGCGCTTGGCCGTCGTGTTCCTCGACGACGACCGAGTGCGCGGCATGCTCGACGAACGCCGCGCGGCCTTCGAGTCGGCGCTGGACCTGATCCGGGGGCGGACCGAGTGGGGCGTCAAAGCCTACGGCGACCGGGCCGCGCTCACCGCCGCGGTGGCCGAGGCCGATCTGGCCAGGACCGAAAGAGGCGGCGCGGGAACGGCTTATCTGCTACGGCGGCGCGCGCAGTTGTCCGCGCGCGAAACCGTCGAACGCGACGCGGCCGAGCGCGCCGACCAGATTCACGAGCGCCTGGTCCGCCAGGCCGCGGCGGGTCGGCGTCAGCCGCTGACCGATCCGGTGCTCAACGGCCGCCGGGACTGGATGGTGCTGAACGGCACCTACCTCGTCGACGACGACCGCGCCGACGAATTCGCCGCGGTGGTCGAGGATCTCGGGAAGCAGTTCCCCGGCATCCGGCTCGAGCTCACCGGGCCGTGGCCGCCGTATTCGTTCGCCGGTGCCGAACGGGAGGTGTGATGACGCGCACCGACAGCGAGCGACGCGTCGCGCTCATCGATCTGCTGGATCGGGTGCTCGCGGGTGGCGTCGTCGTCACCGGCGACATCAGGCTCTCCATCGCGGACGTCGACATGGTCCAGATCTCGCTGCGCGCCCTGATCTCCTCCGTCAGCACCATCTCCGTCAACCCGCTCGCGCCGGTGGCGCGCAGTGCACTGGAACCGACCCCGGATGACTGAATTCGACGGCCTGTCACCGCGTATCGACGCCGATCCCGAATCCGTCGAACGCGGACTCGTCACGCTCGTGCTCACCCTGGTGGAGCTGCTGCGGCAGTTGATGGAGCGCCAGGCGCTGCGCCGCGTGGACGACGGTGACCTGAGCGAGGCGCAGATCGAACGCATCGGCACCACCCTCATGCTGCTCGAGCAGCGCATGGACGAACTGCGCGACCACTTCGGTCTCACACCCGAGGACCTGAACATCGACCTCGGACCCCTGGGGACGCTTTTGCCCGAACAGTGACGGGTGTCCGCTCCCGCCTCCCCAGCTTCATGCGCGAATAGCCGAGCGTTCGCGACAGCTCATCACCAACTATGCGGCGAGCAGGAGGTCTGGATCCTCGGCCACGGGGGTGCCGCCCGCTCGTTCCAGCAGGCGGGCGAGGGCGTCGGCGACGTGGCGGGGCTGCTCGAGGATCACCGAGTGGCCCGCGCCCTCGACCATGACCAGGTCCGAGTACTCGATGGTGGCGGCCATCGCCACGGAGTGCGAGGGCGGCGTCATCAGGTCGGCCGAGCCGCACAGCACCAGCGTCGGGATCTTGGAGAGGACGGCGAGCGCGTCGGTCTGGTCGTAGACCATGAACGCGCTCAGGAAGCTCGCCATCGTCACGATCGACGTCTGATTGTGCATCGCGTTGGCGAGGGTCAGCACCCGAGGGCTGACCTTGCGATCGCCGAACTCGGCGGTGCGGATGAGGGGTGCGAAAACCTTGCAGGCCATGCGCTTCGCGTGCTGCATCATGCTCGGCGCGCGCCGGACGGCGGCCTGGAACAAGGAAATGACCGGGTTGCGCAGGAGGCGGCCGAAGCCCGCGTCGGCGAGCCCGTTGGCGGCGGTCGCGATGAGCGCGACGCCGACGACGCGAGTGCCGATCTCGTGCGGGTACAGGCTGGCGTAGGTCAGCGCGGTCATGCCACCCATCGAATGGCCGACCAGCACGACCGGCCCGGAGGGGGCGACGGCGTCGAGCACATCGCGCAGGTCGTGGCCGAGCTGCTCGAGGTTGTAAGTCTGGCGGGACGCGACGGCGGAGTCGCCGTGGCCACGGTGGTCGTAGCAGACGAGCCGGCCGCCCGGATACTTGCGCATCAGCGCGTCGCGGACGTAGGCCCAAGACGCGGTGCGCAGGCAGTGTCCGTGCAGGAGCACCACGGTGAGCTCCGCGTCTGCCGGGCCGTATTCGCGAAGGGCGAGTTCGACGCCGTCTCGGGTCGAGACCGTGGCACGACGACCCGCCGAGGTGGCGACTGTGCTGGTGATCGACATCGGAGGCTCCGGTTCGCTGGGGATTACGTGTCCAACTGTCCGCCGGATCCGCCGCCGTCGTGAGTGCCCCGAGAGCTGAGGTCGCTTCCCCAAGGGGTGAACAGATCACCACCTTGGTGGGATCGGATCTACGCGGCGCAGAACTCGTTGCCTTCGGGGTCGCGCATGACCCACCAGTGCCCGGCGGGTCCGTTGTCGAACTCGCGGACACGGGTCGCGCCGAGCCCTTCCAGCCTGGCAACCAGTCCCTCGAGGTCGCCCTGCTCGCCGTGCACGTCGATGTGCAGGCGGTTCTTGCCGGACTTGTCCTCGGGTACGTCCTGGAAGAGCAGTCGCCTGCCGCGCCCGACGCCGCTGAGCGGATCGAACGGATCCTCCGGGTGCCGGATCCCGGCCATGCCGCGGAAGATCTTGCGGCCCCCATGCTCGACAACCGCGTCCTCGCCGAGGTGGCCCGCGGCGAGCAGCTGCTCGATGAGCGGGCTGGGGTCTTCCACCTCGTACTCCAGGGCCGCGGCCCAGAAGTCCGCGAGGGCGGGCGCGTTCTTGCTGTCGATGACGAGTTTCCAGTTCAATGCCACGCGCCGGAAACTACACCGCCGGTACGACAGAAACGCGGCGCCTGGTTCTCACCGGCACAGCGCGTCGACGATCGTCCGGCCCAGCCATCGCGTGTATCGCTCGAACGTCCACCCCTGCTGGAGCACCAGCCATTCGTAGTTGTCGATCCGGAAGTAGTTGGCGAGAACGTCGCGCACCTCGTCGAGTTCGATGCCCGCGCGCAGTTCGCCCGTCGCCAGCCAGTCGCGGCCGACGATCGTGGCTCCGGCCAGTGCCTCGGCGCCGAGCTGATCCCAGACGGGCGCCAGGGAGTCGTCGACGTGCCTGCCGTCCCGAATCAGGATGATCACCTGCGCGGCTCGACGTTGACGGTGGGCGAGCCCCCGGGTGAACATCTCGATCTTGCGATGAATCTCGGATTCGGCGCGCATCGCAAGCTGTTCCGGCCGTTTGGCGACCGGGATCGGCTGATCGTCTCCGGCGATGACGAAGTCGAACACGGCCTTCGCGAGATCGGCCTTGCTTCCGAAGGAGTTGTAGAGCCCCTTCACCGAGACACCCGCCCGTTCGGCCACCGCGGCGAGCGTCGTCGCGCGAAAGCCGTCGCGCTCGAACAGTTGCTGCGCGGCGACGACGACGGCGCGGCGCCGCGAGCGTGCGCTCTCGCGTCTCTTGGAAGCGTCGTAGCGCCTCTTGACGCCGTGGGAGCCGGGGTCCATGCTTTTAAGTACAACTCGATTGAAGCGAATTTGCGAGTCCCGATGGGCCTGCTCTTCACGAGCACGTCGACCGATCTGTCTCCGTCGCGATAGGCAGCATTCACCCCGATGGCCGGCGGCGCCCGAGTGGAGATCGACCCGATCCACCGAAGACCAAGCCGACTCGGCGATTTCGCCGAAGGTCGGCCGATCCCGCCAAGGAGATCACGATGACGACCACGCTCGCCAAAGTTCCCCCCGCCCGCATAGTCCGGCTCGTCGAAGGCGCGCGTTCGCGTCTTCAGTCGATCGATCACAAGCTGATCCCGGCGCCTGTCAGCATGCTCGAAATGATCACCGCCAGCTGGCTGACGCAAGCCGTCTACACCGCCGCGAAGCTCGGCATCGCCGACGAGCTCAGCGCCGGTCCACTCGACGCCGAGGAACTGGCGGAAAGGGTCGGCGCGAACCCGGACGCACTGCGTCGGCTGCTTCGCCTGCTCTCGAGCCGATCGCTGTTCCGTCACCGCAAGGACGGTCGGTACGAACTCACCTCGCTGGGCGACACCTTGCGCACCGACGCACCCATCTCGATGCGCGCGTTCGCCTTGCTCGTGGGCTGCCCCGAACACTGGGAGCACTGGAGCATGCTCGCCCGCTCGGTCGAGACGGGCGAGGAAAGCGTGACCAGGCTGCGCGGAATGGGCGTCTTCGACTACATGGAGACGAACCGTGAACTCGCCGAGATCTTCAACGACGCCATGACGACCGTCTCGGACATGTCGATACCCCCAATTCTCGCGGTGTACGACTTTTCCGCGTTTCGCACGATCGCCGACGTGGGCGGTGGCCACGGTCGCTTGCTTGCCGCGATCTTGAAGCAGGCGCCGCGCAGCACCGGGATTCTGTTCGACCTGCCCTCGGTGACCGCGGGCGCGCCGCCGCTGCTGCGCGAGCACGGGGTCGCCGACCGCGTCACGATCGAATCGGGGTCCTTCTTCGATGCCGTCCCCGCGGGCGCCGACGCCTATGTACTCAAGCACGTCGTCGAGACCTGGGACGACGCCAGAGCCCTGCACATCCTGCGGAACGTACGCCGCCGAATCGCCCAGGACGGCCGCCTGTTGCTCATCGAAGCCGTACTCCCGCAAGACGATTCGCCGCACTTCGGCAAGCTGCTCGACATGGAGATGTTGGTGTCGGTGGGAGGCCGGGAGCGGACGGCCGCCGAGTACGGCGAACTTCTCACCCGCGCCGGATTCCGCCCGCGGCGGGTTCTCCCCACGGCATCACCGGTCTCGGTGATCGAAGCCGAACCCGACCCCGGTCACGGTCGGTAGCGCCAAAGCGCTGGCCCCACTCGTTGTCGGCGCGGCGGTAGCCCAGATGCATCGAGAAACGGGCGCCGCCCGGCCGTGCCATGCCGGTACCGCGGTGGAAGGTGCCCAGCTCGAACAGTTCCTCGGGCTGTTTCACCGAGACGGCAAGGCGTGGATGATGTCGAGGGCCTGGCCGAGGTTGTCCAGGCGAGCGGTGAGGGTGTCGCCCGCGGGATAGAGGCGGACGGTGTCGACTCCGGCTTCCTGCCAGACCCGCAACCGGTCGCGCACCATGTCGTACGTTCCGATGAGGGTGGTGGCCAGCACCATCTCGTCGCTGATCAGCGCCGCCGCACCGGCGCGGTCGCCGGCGTGCCAGCGCTCGTTCACCCGGGCGGCGATATCCGACCAGCCCTGCCTGCTGTAGGCGCTGTTGTAGAAGTTCGTCGTGCTGGTGCCCATCGCGCTCAGCGAGAAAGCCAGCTCCAGTTTCCGGCTGCCGAGCACCTTCGGCAGCTCGGCCTCGTCGGCGACGATGTTCACTTCCGCGCCTTGGCAGATGTCCAGATCGGCCCGGGTGCGACCGGAGCGGCTCAGGCCTTCGTCCAGATGGGAGAAGTACGCCTCGTCCGCGCCTTCCGGGACGAAGCTGGTACCCAGCCAGCCGTCGGCGATCTCGCCGGTCAGTTCCAGCATCTTCGGCGACAGTGTCGCGAGGTAGATCGGCACCGACACCGGCTCCAGGCTGACCCGCATCGGCTTGCCCTGCCCATCGGGCAGCGGAATCTGGAATTCGCTTCCCCGATAAGCGATCTTGCCGCCGGTGAACACTTGGCGGACGATCTCGACCGTCTCACGCATGCGCCGCAGCGGGTGGGCGAACGGTACGCCGTGCAGCCCTTCGATGACCTGCGGACCCGAGGCGCCCAAGCCGAGCAGGAACCGGCCACCGGATAGCTGCGCCAACGTCATCGCGGTCTGGGCGATGGTGACCGGTGACCGGGTGCCGAGCTGAATGACGCCCGACCCCAACAGGATTCGCTCCGTGCGCGCGGCCAGATAACCCAGTGGCGAGGGCGCGTCGCTCCCCCACGCCTCGGCCACCCAGCACATATCGAGGCCGAGCTTCTCGGCTTCGACGACGAACTCGCTGATCGTGTGCCAATCACCGCCGGTGCCTTCCACGGTCGTCGCGGTGCGCATCACTTCTCCTGTTCGGCGAGCCGCTTGATGGCGGCGAGGTTGGTTCGGATACCGCTCTCGAATTCGCGCAGTCGCACGAAAACGATCTTCTGCTCCTTGTCGGGCATCGCCTCGATCGCGAGACTGAGCCCGGACGGCGCCGGTCCCATCTGCGCTTCCTGGCGCAGTGTCGTCCCCGAACCGGTGGGCTCGAGCGCGAACCGCCACACCGACGACGGATGAGCGGGATCGCCTATCGCCCAAGCGAATCGACGGCGTTCGTCGTATTCCACCACCGTGCTGACCGTCTCCCATTCGCCCAGGGACGGATGGGCATTGCGGCCGACGAACCGGTGCCCGACGCCGGGTCCGGTGGCCTCGTCCAGCCACGCCACATCCCGCACCTCGGCGCTGAGCTTCGGCATCAGGTGAATATCGCTGATCAGCTCCCACACCGCGTCCGCGCCCGCCTCGATGTAGACCTCCTCGGCCACCACCGGCACGTCCGCGTAGACCTGACCGGTCCACTCCATTTCCGAACCTTCCCGCTAGCCTCTCTACCTCCATAGTTGCGTAGATAGACCCACTACGCAAATCCAGAATGCCGGTTCTAGCTGCTGAGTCTCATAAATAGATCCGCTAGCATGGTCGAATGAGGCGTACCTCGTTCGCACACTGGCCCTGCTCGTTCGCGCGCACCATCGACCTGCTCGGCGACTGGTGGACCCCGATGGTCATGCGCGAGGCGTTCTACGGGTTCCGTCGATTCGACGAGTTCCAGCAGGAGCTCGGCATCGCCAGAAACACGCTGTCCGAGCGGCTGCGCCGACTGGTCGAGGCCGGATTGCTCGACAAGGTCCTGTACGAAACGCAGCCGCCGCGATACGAGTACGTGCTGACCGAATCCGGGCGCGATTTCTACACCATCGTCGCCGCGATGACCCGGTGGGGCGATCGGTGGCTCGCCGACAGCGATGGACCGCCGCTGGTCTTCCACCACGAGCTGTGTGGGCACGACAGCACGGCCGAGGTGGTATGCGGCCACTGCCGCGAACCGATCGATGTCGACGACGTCGTCCCGCGTCCCGGCCCGGGCTACCCCGCGAAATTGCTCACCCGACCGGACGTGCGGCGTCGATTCCACCTCGACGAATCCGACGACGCCCGGCCGGGCGACGACCCCGCGCGGGCCGAGAACACCGCGACTCCGTAGCGCGTTCGGTCGAGCCCGCATCGGACCCTCTCCCGCGCTGGCGGACTGCCGGGGTGAGCCATGCCCACCGCGCCCGGATGCTCGGGGACCGATCGCGTTCGCGATCGCGAAGCCGAGGAATTCCGAGACCGGCGCCCGCTTGCTCGATCAAGCGAGGATGTAAGGAAAAACCACCGCGCCGTCTTTTCGACTGCGCGGTGGTTCGGTGGTGTTACCGGCGTGCCTGGCTAATGATCTTGCGACAGCGCCAATGCAGGTAATTCACGCTGAGCCACAGCGTCCGGAAGGCAGGGTTGCGGGTCTGCTTGTGGTGGTAGCGGTAGTAGATCTGCTGGGCGGTGACCGCGAGCCGGAACAGTCCGAAGGTCTCGTAGGACGTCCAGTTGTCGGTGCTCGAACCAGCACGTTCGCAGTATCTTTCGACGATCTCGGCGCGGGTGAGCATACCGGGCAGGTGGCTGGGCTGGCGACGGGAGAGACGCGCGATCGGGTCGTCGTCGCCTTGCACCCAGTACGCCAGCGCGCTGCCCAGCTCCATCAGCGGATCACCGAGGGTGGCCAGTTCCCAGTCCAGCACACCGGCGACACGCAGGTCGTCCGGGTCGCTGTCGTCGAGGACGAGATTGTCCAGCCGCCAGTCGTTGTGGATGACGCAGGTCCCAGTCGCCGCTGGATCCGATACTCGCGAACCATGTCGTGCGCGGAGCTCGCTTGTGGCCGACGGGCGCGCGACGCAGGATCAGGCCGGCTTCCGGGTAGCGCAGCAGATAGGTGAGATTCGATGCGCCGCCTGAGAATTGGGTGAGTTCCGGCTGGCCGGTCAGCCCGTCGACGCGCTGTTCGAGCCAGTCGTCGGCGCGCGCGAGGTCGAAGCTGTCTTCGGCGCGGACCGCGCCGAGTTTGTCGCCCATCAGCTGACTTTCGCGACGACGCGCAGCGGCAGTAGGCGCATCACGGCCGCCAACGGCAGGCCCGGCCACGCGGGGACCTTGGCTTGAACGCGTTCGGCCTCGATGGCTTTGACCATGGCCTGGACGCCTTTTCGGGTCGAGACCATCAGCGGCGTGCGGCCCGCGGCGGCGGTCATCTCCGATTCGATGTACGCCGGGTACAAGGTGGTGACCGCGATCGGAGTGTCGAGCAGCTCGGCTCGGATTCCCTCGGCGAGCGCCGCGACACCGGCTTTGCTCGCGGCGTAGGTGGTGAGGTTGCGCGGCAGGCCGCGCATCGCGCTGATCGAGGAGACGACCACGAGGTGACCGGACCGCTGATGGCGGAAGATCTCCACCGCGGCCTCGCATTGGGCGAGTGCCGCAATGAAATTGGTCTCGGCGGTCTGCCGGTTGGCGTGGAAACGTCCGGTGCCGATCGGCTGGCCTTTGCCGAGACCGGCGTTGACGATCACCCGGTCCAGGCCGTCGAGCTCGTCGCGGAAGGCGTGAAACACCTCGAAGACCGCGTCGTGGTCGTTGACGTCGAGTTCGCGCACGCTCACCCGGATGCCCGGGTGCGCGGCGAGCAATTCGTCGCGCAGCTGGTGCAGCCGATCTACGCGGCGCGCGCACAGCGCGAGATCGCGTCCTTTCGAGGCGAAGTCGCGGGCCATCTCCTCGCCGAGGCCGCTGCTGGCGCCGGTGATCAGAATGCGCTTCCGGGTGGTCATCGACGATCCTCCTGATGTTGGAATGCGTGCGGCAGGGTCACGCGCGGTCCCGATACCGGGCGAGTTCGACACGGGCGACGACGCCGAGGTGCACTTCGTCGGGGCCGTCGGCCAGCCGCAGTGCCCGTGCCGCCGAGAGGAATCCCGCCAGCGGAGTGTCGTCGGACAGTCCCGCCGCGCCGTGCAGCTGGATCGCCATGTCGATCACCGAGTAGGCCATGCTCGGAACCGAGGCCTTGACCTGCGACAGCTCGCTGATCGCCGCCGCGGCTCCCCCGGTGTCGAGCAGCCACGCCGTGTGCAGGACTTGCAGGCGTGCTTGGTTGATCGCGATGCGCGCCTGCGCGATACGTTCGCGGTTGCCACCGAGATTGATCAACGGTTTGCCGAAACCGTGGCGGCTGCTCGCCCGTTCGCAGGCCAGCTCGAGCGCGCGCTCGGCCATGCCGATCAGGCGCATGCAGTGGTGGATCCGGCCCGGTCCGAGGCGGCCCTGGGCGATCTCGAAGCCGCGGCCCGGACCGGCGATGATCGCGTCCAGCGGCAGGCGAACGTCGGTGAACGACACTTCGCCGTGGCCGTAGGGCTCGTCGTAGTAGCCCATGACCGGCAGCATTCGTTCCACCCGAACGCCTTCGGTGTCCAGTGGCACCAAGACCATCGAGTGCCGTGTGTGCCGGTGCGCGTCGGGATCGGTCAAGCCCATGAAGATGACGAATCGACAGTTCGGGTGGCCGATGCCGGTGCTCCACCACTTGCGGCCGTTGAGCACGACGCTGTCGCCGTCCACGATCGCGGTCGCGCTCATGTTCGTCGCGTCCGAGGACGCCGCGTCCGGCTCGGTCATGCAGAACGCCGAACGAATCCGGCCCTCCAGCAGCGGCGTCAACCACTCGGCACGCTGGGCGTCGCTGCCGTAGTGCACCAGCACCTCGGCGTTGCCGGTGTCGGGGGCGTTGCAGTTGAACACCTCCGGAGCCAGCAGCGAGCGACCCATCAACTCCGCCAGCGGCGCGTACTCCACCACCGACAGCCCCGCCCCGTACTTGTCGTCGGGCAGAAAGAGGTTCCACAGCCCCTGCTCGCGCGCGGCGGCCTTGAGTTCCTCGACGACGGGGGAAACGACCCATCGGTCCGAAAGATTGTGCAGCGTGGCGAAATAGTCCGCCTCGCGCGGCGTGATCTCATTGTCGATGAACGTGCCGACTCGGTCGATGTAGTCACGGGCGACCGCTGAATGTGTGAAGTCCACGATGGCTCCTTTTCGATTCCCCCCGACACGGCGACAGTAGAACATTTCTAAGCAATGCTCAATAAGGCGCGCCCGTACGGCTCGCCGCGTGGTTCGGCGGTGTCAGTCGGCGGGTGAGTCGAACAGGCGGCCGAGGGCGTCGACGAGGTAGTCGACCAGGTCCGAGGTGGCGACGTCGTCGTCGGCTTCCACGGCCATCTCCTCGGCCATGGCGAGCCAGCCGCGCACGGCCAGGCGCGTCATCGCGTCGGCCTCGGAACGACCCATCGCGTGCAGGATGCGGTCGGTCAAGGTCGCGCGAATGTCCTGGAACACCTCCATGACTCGGTCGTCGCCGCCGCTGGCCGCGCGTACCAGTGCCACGTAGTTGGCGCGGCGGCGCCGGATGAAGCTCACGAAGCCATCGGTGACAGCGTGCTCGCGCGTTTGCGACGTTCCGCTTTCGGGAACTTCGGTCTGACCGAGCATCCGGTCCCCCGCCGCGCGGACGACGGCGATGTAGTAGTCGCGCTTGGTCGGAAAGTAGTGGAACAGCAGACCGCGCGAAATACCGGCCTCCGCGGCCACCTCGTCGATGGCGAGCTCGTGGATCGGGCGGGTGACGAGCAGGCGCAGCCCGATGCCGATGAGCTGTCGCCGACGATCCTCGCTCCTCAGTCGGATGCGGGCGCTCCCGGACGCGGTCATCTGGCGAAGGTACCACTGTGAAGCAATGCTCCAGCCACTATTGAGCGTTGCTCAACCTGACGCTAGCCTGTAGCCCCGCGACGATGAGTCGACCGCTGACCAGGCAGGAGTCACTATGCCGACCAGTCACATCAATGGCGCCGAACTCGCCTACATCGACACCGGCCTCCCGCCCAGGAGACCGCACGCGCCGACCATCGTGTTCGGACACGGGCTGCTGTTCGGCGGCTGGATGTTCGAACCGCAAATCGAGGCCCTGCGTTCGCGTTACCGCTGCGTCGCGATCGACTTCCGCGGTCAGGGTTACAGCGCGCCGACACCGTCCGGCTACGACATGGACACTCTCGCGGACGACGTGGTGGCCCTGATCGACCATCTGGATCTGGCGCCGGTGCACTACGTCGGCCTATCGATGGGCGGGTTCGTCGGGCAACGCATCGCCGCGCGCCGGGGTGAGTTGCTGCGCTCGCTGACCCTGCTCGACACCAGCGCCGAGGCCGAAGGCGCCGTACAGGCCGCCAAATTCAAGCTGCTCGCGTTGGTCTACCGGCTCGCCGGGGTGGGCCTGGTGCGCGAGCGCGCCGCGAATCTCCTGTTCGGTCCGGTGTTCCGGGCGAGCTCGGCGGGTGAGCCGGTGATCGCCGAATGGGCTCGGCGGCTGAGCCGATCCGAGCGCGCCGGCATCCACCGCGCGATCGTCGGCGTCGCCGACCGCTCCGCGATCCTGCCGGAACTGGACCGCATCGACGTGCCCACTCTGGTCGTCGTCGGCGCCGACGACATCGACACCCCGCCGGACAAAGCCCGGCAGATCGCCGACCACATCGCGGGCGCCACGCTCGAGATCGTCCCCAACTGCGGCCACACCAGCACGCTCGAGCAGCCCGAGGTGATCACCGAGCTGATCGCGAGATTCGTCAAAACGACCGACGACGTCGCCGCGGCGGCCCGCTCCGGTCGCTGAGCCGCGCTCCGCACCGCTACGCGCCCAGCGTCTCCAGCACCCGCCGCGCCTGGTAGTCCGCCCCGAGCTGATTGGGATGGAACGGCACGGCGAGTCCGGCCGGCGTGCTGGAGAACGGGACGAGCCCCTCCACCCACCGCATTCCGGGTGGCTGGCAGGCGTCGTGGCCGGTGCTGCCGGTGTGGGTGTCGACGAACTCCACACCGGTGGCCGCGGCGACGCGGGCCAGCATGCGGTTGAGCTCGACGAGCTTGTCGCCCAGCCAGATCGCGTCGGCGTCGGATATCGGGATTTCCGGGAAGCAGCCGCCGGTGGTGCCGACGGCATCGAAATAGTCCAGCAGCAGGATGCGGGCATGCGGGGCGCGTTGACGGATGCCCGCGATGGTCGCGGTCACCCGGGTTGCGGCGACGCCGATGGCCTCGGTCATGAGGTCGGTGTCCCCGGTGATCATCGTGTCCCGGCACGGTGTGGCGGCGGGATCGAGCGTCAGACAGGTGAATACGGACTTGGCGAGGGCGGCGTCGTTGCCGCCGATGCCGAGCGTCACCAGATCCGTGGTGGGAGTGAGGCTGTCGAACTGGGGTGGGTTGCTGCCCAGCGCCGTGGCCTGCGGGCTCGTCATGTGCCGGGTCTCGGCGCCGCCGCAGGTGGCGTCGCGGAAGACCGGAACCGACAGTGCGGCGGCCACCTGTTTCGGATAGTTGTGGGCGCTCTGCAGGCAATTCACCGGCGCGAACTGCGTGCTGATCTGGCTGCCCGTGGCATCGGCCGCCCACGAGTCCCCCAGCGCCACATACTCGGAGTACGCCGGATCGGCTGTCGCCGGTCCGGCGGGCGATCCCGCCGTTGCCGCGAATGGCAGGATCGCCACCGCGGCCGACGTCAGCAATGTACGCGTGGCCCCAAGCACTGCTTCTCCGCTCGAATTACCCGACGCCGTGTATGAATTGGACTAACGTCCAGACGGAATCTAGCACGGTTGTGTGGGCATGCGCCCTCAACCGCGGAGATCGGCTTCGGCAACGCGGAATTCGTCCCGGACTACGCGCGTCCTATGGACTCAGTCGGTATCGGCCGCCGCCGAGGGAGCGCGAGCGGGAGCGGACCTCCTCGGAGTACTCCCCCAACGCGGCGTTTCCGACCACGTCACGTCTTTCGCCGTTGCGATGCCCGGGATCTCGGCCCCGGAGAAGTCGGTTCCCGTCGCGTCGACTCGGGTCAGGTCCGCGCCGGTGGGATCCGCGCCGCGCAAATCGGCGTCGGCCAGTTCAGCCCCCCGCATGCGAGAAGTTGGCCAGCGAGGTTCTACACGGCACACGATGTGGACGACCGAGTCGTCCGAACATTCGTTGGTCCAGGAAAAACCGGCGGGGTTCAGCGCTGATAGCCGGCTTATCGCTACAGTGTGGCAAGGTGAAAGCTCGACCGGGCTTATTGGATGAGCAGTAGCTGCCGCGTCCGAGTGCCCGTCGCGAAAGGAGTTTCGGCGGTGTCGACGGTACCGGTCACCGCTGTTTTCGTTTCCGAGAGGACACTTCAGGGATGAATCGTAAATCTCGGCCGCCGAATCTGTTCAGTCACCTCGATGAACCCACCGCCACCTCCGTACCGGCCGGTGACGGCCAAGTGTGTCCTCCGGTGTTCAGCAGCGCCGTGTCGGGTCCCGCGGCGACGGACGACGCCGCGGTCCCGGCCGGCAGTGATCAGTGAAACCGAAGGAACTAGCCTGGGATCTCGGGTACGCGGCGGGCTGGCGGCTGGTGCGTGCCATGCCGCAGCGGTGGGCGAGCCGTCTGTTCGACATCGCGGCCGACCGCTCCGCCCGTAACGGTGGACCAGACCAGTTGCGGCGCAACCTGGCTCGGGTATTGGCCACCGCGCCGGAAGAAGTGCCGGACGACCTGGTGCACGCGAGCTTGCGCTCCTACGCTCGCTACTGGTGCGAAGCGTTCCGGCTGCCGTCGATGAATCCCGTACGGCTGGCCGAGACCATCGAATCCTCGGCCAGCGGGCTCGAACACATCCACGAGGCGGTCGAGCGCGGACGCGGCGCGGTGCTGGCCTTGCCGCACAGCGGGAACTGGGACTTGGCGGGGGTCTGGATCGTGCAGCGGGTAGGTTCACCGACGGTCGTGGCCGAGCGGCTCGCGCCGGAATCTTTGTTCCGGCGCTTCGTCCGGTTCCGTGAGCGTTTGGGTTTCGAGATCGTCCCGCTCACCGGCTCCGCGACGCCACCGTTCGAGCACCTCGCCGCGCGGCTCCGGCAGGGGCGCATAGTCGGGCTGCTCGGTGAGCGCGATCTGTCCGGCAGGGGCGTGCCGGTCGCGTTCTTCGGTGAACCTGCCCGCATGCCCGCCGGTCCGGCCCGGCTGGCGATCGACACCGGTGCACCGCTGCTGCCGGTGCACTGCTGGTTCACTCCCGGAGGCTGGGGATTCCACGTCGGTGCGCCGATCGACACGACGGGCGGAGTGCGGCACACCACTCAAGTGCTTGCCGATCGATTCGCCGCCGGCATTGCCGCGCACCCGGCAGATTGGCACATGCTGCAAAGGGTGTGGATCGCCGACTACACGGCCGACGAGCTAGCCCGCATGCGCGCTCGCCGCGATTGAGCAGATCGCCGGTGCCGATTGTTCGGCCAAGGGACACCTGCTCGGCCGCGCTGGCCAGCGAACGGATGACGGAGCCGAATCAGGCGGCGACGGCTTGTGACTGGACTCTCGCGACAGCGGGCTGCGGCGCTGTCTTCATCCAAGCCAGTGCCGCGGCTCGCCATCGCTTCTCGGTCCGCCGCCGTTCGTTTCCGATGCCCACAACCGCTTTGGGTCAGGGTTCGAGATAGAGCCGTTCGTTGGGGAGCCGGGGGAATCCGTTCGCGGCGGTGTCGACGGTTACCGCGTCGAGGTAGTGGCGGTCTCGGTGGTCGGCGACGAACACCAGCGCGGCGGTCAGGCACGCGACGAAGTCCATGCGGACGCCGTGCAGGAACACCGACAGGTGCACGTCCGGCTCCTCCGGTCGCGGTGAGACGGTGCTCATCGCGAATGCTCATGGGGCGGGGTAAGACACGCGTGCACTCCGTAGAGCACCGCCCGGCCGGAGGGGCGGAACACCGAATGCGCGGCGGTGATCCACCCGCGATACTCCGAGCCCTGATCGGCCGGTGACGGCAGCGCGACTTGATCGCCGTTGCCCAGCACCGTGATTCGGCGGCTGCGATACAACGCCGCTTCGGCCGCGACCATGGTTGCCGGGATGTCGGAGCGTACGAGGAATGTCCACGTGTGGGAGCGGGGGTGGGTGACGATCGGCCCGCCGCCTTGCTTGGTGGTGTCGAGATGGATCTTGACCGACTGCCCGAGTTCGGAGGGCATCTCGATCGCCCACACCATGCCCGCGGTAAAACTGATTCGCCCGGTGCCGGGTTCGATCACCGCGGGAAGGTTGCACACCGTGCGGTAATAGGCGACCCGGGAACGGGGTGTATCGGCGCCGACCCGCGCGAACGGATCGGTATGCGGCGGAGTGTTGCTCACAACAGCCTCCCGGTCACTGCATCGAACAACCCCATCGCTGGAACACCCTCCCTGTTCGCTCGACATACGCGGAGCGTCCGCCGCCGGGGACCGATAAGGGGCACCGCATCGACCCGGCGGCGGAGCCGGATATCAGCTTGCTGGTCCGGTTGTGTTCGAAAGGCCAGTGAAGGGACAGGTTTCGGGTAGTGAGGGGCGGTGTGGCGGGGATCGATCTACCCTCGGGGCATGGGCCAGCACGCTGGGGAGCGGATTGCCGCGGAACGCAAGATCGCTGGACTGAGCCAGCAGCAGTTGGCGGGTCGGGCCAAGTACAGCCTGAGCATGGTCAAGGCGGTCGAACAAGGGCGTGAGGTGGCGTCCCCTGGGTTCATCGCGGCGGTGTCCGGCGCGCTCGGCGTCGAACCGGAGCGGCTTCAGGGCAATCCCTATGTCGATACTCTCGCCGAAGAGGGGCCGATCGAAGGGCTTGCCGAACTGCGCACGGTGCTGGCGGAAGGCGCGTACGTGCGAGCGGTCGAGCCGCTCCCTTTCGAGGAGCTGACTGCCGGCCTCACGGCGGTGCAGGTGGCTCTGCGGAGCGACCGCACACGTCGTGCCCTGGTGTTGCTCCCCGATCTGATCCGGCAGTTGTACGGCGCGGTCCACGCCGCGCGGAACGACCGGGACCGCGCGAAGGCGTACGAGATGCTGTGCGCGGCGTATATCGCCGCCGAGGGGGCGTGCGGCCGACTGGGCTACTCGTCGTTGACGGCGCTGGTGCTGGATCGGCTGGATTGGGCCGCGGCGCACGCCGACGATCCCGCCTATGCCGTCCGCAGTCTGATCAAACGGTCGCGGCTCCTCATCGCACATGGAGCGACCGACGTGGCGATGTCACTGGTCGATCGTGGCCTGGCTCTGGTGCCCGGTGACAGCGAGGCGGAAAAAGTCCTTCGCGGGTACTGCCACCTGCGCGGCGCGATCGTCGCCGCCCGTGCGCGACGCCTCGACGACGCACGAACCCATATCGGTGCGGCACGGCGGATCGCGAGCCCGATGGCCGGGGAAAGCTCGCTGTACACAACGGATTTCGGCCCGGGAAACGTCGAGGTGCACGCTTGCGCGGTCGAGCTCGAGGCCGGCGACCCCGGCAAAGCGGCGCGTGACGGTGCTGCCTTGGCCCTCCCGCCCGATATGGCCGCGCCACGGGCGGGGCACCACTGGCACGACAACGCCCGCGCCTGGCTGATGACGGGGAAACCCGACCAAGCCCTTGCCGCGCTCAACAAGGCCCGTGCCGCGGCACCTCAACAGACGCGCCTGCACCCGTCGGTCCGCGAGACTTTGTTCGGCATCGCCGCCGCTCAGCGCCGCCAGACCGAGAGCCTCGTCGGCTTCGCCTCCTGGCTCGGCGCGAGCCTTTGAGCCGACCTGCTGCGGTTGGCAGGGTTGCCGACGTTCGGCGGCGCCACCGCAGCAGTTGTCGTTCCCGTCACGACCCCGACCCTCGTCGCCGAGGCCGCGGCCACCGGGAATTCGGCCTGGTCGGCCCCGTGATCAGTAGTAGAGGTAGTAGCCGCCGCTGTTGCCGGTGGTCGATGAGCCGGGCGTGAGGTTGGTCTGGCCGCCCGGGGTGAGGTTGGTCTGGCCGCCCGGGGTGAGGTTGGTCTGGCCGCCTGGGGTCAGATCTCGCTGGCCGCCACACACCAGGTTGGGCCAGGAACAGGTCGGCAGGTTGGGGTCCTGTTCGGCATGGGCGACGCCGGCCGTCACCAGGCCGGCACCCAGCAGGGCGGGTGCCGCGGCGATCGCCAGGGCGCGTGCGATGCGGTGGGTGCGGGTCGAGCGCTGGTTGGTCGTCATACAGGTTGCTCCTTCGTGTCCTCTGGCGGGGCGGTCCCGCTGTCGTTGTGACGCTGTCCAGCCTCATAGACGCCGGAACCTGCCGAAAGGACACCCAGGGGGCGGGACGACGCACCCTCATCGTGGTTCGATCACACTCAGGTGGCCTCCGGTTCGGTGCGCCCGCCGTTGGAAGATCGGCAACCCGCGACAGTTGAAAACGCGATCAGTCCGGCACCCCGGTCGGGCAATGCCCCGTGCGGCAGCACCGGTGATCCGTACGGAACGAGCAGCGAGACCAGCAGCTCCGGTCCCCGGCGCCAGCCCTGACCAGCAGTGCGATCACCGTGGTGGACAGCGATCGATAGACCTCCGACGGCAGCACGGTGATGAGCGCGGCGGCGTGATGAGGATCAGCGCGGTGGATGCCGTCCAATTCGTCGGCGACGTGACCAAGCTGGTAATCGGCCGAAAATCGTTGCAGCCGACTGTATCCCGTTAAGCCGAGAGTGCACGACACCCGTCGAGCGGGCACCCTGATGTAGCGGACCAGCCGTAGGCCGGTTCGCATGCGATACCTGTCCAGACGCCGCCCCGGAGACGGCGATGTCGAGGGGATGCTGAGATCCGTTTATTTCCAACTGGTTTGAATCTATTGGCAAGCCGGTCGGCTGCGCTGCTCGACGGCTCGGATCACGAGCCTGTCAACGAACGATAGCGTTCGCGAACGTCGCGCGCACGCCGACATGGCTCACTTCCCACACCTCGAGAGACTGGCAGCAGACGCGTTGCCGAATGCACTACGAGCGCGTAAGGGCAAACCAGTAGCGATCGAATTGTCTTGTGTGGAACCAATTTCCGGAATATGTCCGTCTGTTCAGGTCTGCGACGCCCTCCTGCTGCGGAATGTTCCACCACTGCCCTCCAGCTCGGCCGGTGGGTTGGACCGCTCGGACACCGTGTCTGAGTTGCATTGTCCTGCACTGTGATTCCTCACAGAAGTTTGCTCAAAGAATTCCGGTCGGTTTCGACGCGCGACTAGATGTGTTGTGCGGTAGCCTCTTTCGCTATGTTCGTGGTTGAGGAACTTGTTGCGCTTGTGGTTGCGCTGGGTGATGGACGGGTTGCGGCGGGCGTCGGGCAAGAACATGTGGAACGACTACTACCGCGTGCGTGACGATCCGCGCGCCTACGCGGACGAGCACACCGGCGATCCGGACGGTGTGCTGGTTGTGGATGACGCCGGATCTCTGCACAAGAACGTGAAAACCCTTCGGACGCAAGTCATATGCCCGCGTCCGAGAGGTGTCGTCGAGAGCTGCCGACTCGACGATCTCGGCAGCGGGCATGTCCCCGCTGCGTCGCGGCGCCGGACACTGCCGGTCACCGCGGCCGACTTACGCGCCAAACATAGTGGCGCACAACTCATTTCATGGCAGTCGACAGCGAAGTCGACCCGACTACGCGATGGTTCCGTAGCCGGAAAGCCGTGGATTCCCGAACAGGCGACGGCCGCACTGCCGTCCGCCTCGCGGATCACCTCCCCCGGACCCAGTCGCGGACCCCTCGCTCGGCGCATACCGACGCCGACTCCCGCGGGCGACCACGAAATCGCCGACTACCTGCGTTCCGCCCCCACCGAGACCAGCGACGACTAGCTCACCGAAGTCGCGGTGGCGGCATCGACGCCTGCTGCCGAACAGCCGATTCATCGGCAAACCGAACGCCCTTTCCAGGCCCGTGGTCGCCGCCGCATGCCCGACTCCGCTCGCTATGACACCGAAGGAGCTCACCGCCAATGGACAATCCCACGTCACCGTCAGAACATCAGGAGGATGGGCGCCTGGTGGCGGCCATGTCCGGACGGTCGAGCACCGCGCACACGGTCGTGGACGGCCGCGTGCGCATCGGCGCCCCGGCGTCGAACGGACATACCCTCACCGACTCCGTCGAGCAGCTCGACGCCCAGCCCGTCGCGCCGGTCGACCAAGCGGCGATCGTGACCGAGCGGATGCGCGAAATCCTGGTCACCGGAAGTGATTTCGACGACATCTACCGCCACGTCCTCACCGCCCCAGGCAAACGGGTCCGCGCCAGGCTGGTGCTGGACTGCCACCGCCTGCTGCCGTCGGCCGTATCGGCTTCCGTTCCCGACGCCGTCGACCTGGCCTGCGCGATGGAGATGCTCCACGAAGCGTCGCTGATCCACGACGACATCTGCGACAGCTCCCTGCTGCGGCGCGATTCCCCCTCGGTGCCCGCCTTGTTCGGTATCCGAACCGCCGCCCGGGTCGGATTCCACATGGCGGGCACCGCATTACAGGTCTTGGCGCGGGTGCTCGAGGACAACCCCGTGGTCTGCGGGCAGCTCGGTGAGGCTCCGGGCGTCACCTACCTGGACAGCATCTCGGATCTTTCCGCGGGGCAGCTCGTGGAGACCATGACCCCCGACGTCGACGATGCCGCGCTGCGCAGGCACTACGAGGTCGTCGCGGGCGCGAAGACCGGCACCCTGTTCCGGCTGGCCTGCTCGTACGGCGGCACGGCGGGCGGAGTCGACCACGAGCGGCTGCGCGACTTGATGCGGTACGCGGAGCAGTTCTCCCTGGCCTTCCAGATCATGGACGACGTGCGCGACGTCGAGGGCGATCCCGCCCTCGGCAAGGAGGCCTGCGGCGACCTGGACCGCAGGGTGCCGACCTGGCCGGTGATCGAATGGCTGGCGATACGCCCGGACGCTCGCGAAATGTGGCTCTCGCCAACGACTTCCAGCGCCGAGTTGCAGGCCGACCTGGTGCGCAGCGGGGCGACCAAAGCCGCGCACGACGCCGCCGTTCGCGCCGCCGAGACGGCGTGCGAGGCGCTGGAGACGTTCCCGCCGACCCCCGCGCGGGACGACCTGCGCAACCTGGCGCTACAGGTGGTGTCGCGATGACCGGAGGAAGACTCGGCATCCTCGCCAACGGGCTGCGCAACCTGCGCCGCGCACCCGACATCGCCGCGCTGCGAGCGGCGGGCTCGCCGGAGGAACTGGCCAGGCTGGCGCTGATCCCGGCGGCACGCAACATGGGCATCGCCATCGGTTTCCTCGGTAAGGACCTACGGGCCGAGGCCACCGCGGCGCTGCTCGCCTGCCGCGTGCTCGACGCCTACGAGGACCTGATCGACCGTCCGCTGGCGGGCGACGCCGTGCGGACCGCCGCCGAGTACCTCACCGGCGGCACCGGCACCCCGCCGCCACCGCCGGAGCGGGTCGCGGTTCGCGACAGCGAGGCCGTCGACCTGGTGCTGGCCGAACGCATCCCGGACGTGCGCGCGCTGGTGTCGGCGTTGCCGGTCGCGGGACAGGAACGCGTGGGCAGCCTGCTGCTCGATATCGGCGATGTGATGGCCCGCAACCTCGATTCCCCGCTACCGCGGGTCGCGTACAGCGAGGGGGTGCTCGGCCGCGTGACGCATTACGCGTGCACGCTGGTCGCCGAAGAGGCCTGTGCCGAAGCCGATTTGCGCGAGCTCACCGCGTGCGTCGGCGTCATCGCCCAAGCGGCCAATGACCTGCGCGACGGCGAATTCGCACTCTACGGCGTCGCCGACCGCGCCGAACTGACCCGAGCGGTGATGCTGCGACTGCTGGCGCCGGCTCTGGGCGGGTTCGCCCTGTTGGCGCGGCTCGGCCCGCGCACCCCCCACCCGGGCGCACGGGCGGCGATGGCGTACATGACCATCACGACGACCGGCTTCCTGTGCACCACGGTCGGGGCACCGGTCCCCTACCGGCGACCGATCGGTGCGACCGCGCTGGCGATCCTGTCGCCCAAGCGCTGGGCCAAGATGGTCGAGCGAGTCCAGGGATGCGCCGACGCGGCGATCCACCGGGTGCTCGACACCTCGCCGGAACTCGGCACCGGTTCCGACGCCGCGGCGCGGCTGCTCGGCGTGATCGACCCGAGCACGCTGTCGCCCGCGATGGTTCCGCTGATCATCGACACGACCTTCGCCCTCGTGCGGGCACTGCCGGACGAACCGCTGACGGGCAAACTCTCCGACGCCGACATCCGCACCATGATGATCGCCGATCACCTGGCCTTCGGCGCCCTGGACCGGCTGCCACCCCGCGGGGCCGACGAGATGCGCGCCCTCGCAACGAGTTTCCAGCTGGCTGCCCTCGACAGCACAACCCATGGAGGAGACCGCCCGTGATCAGTTCGTCATCCGACCCCGGCATAGGAACGCCCGACACCAACACCCGAGGAGATCACCTATGACCACCGTGCCAACCCGTCCCGGCGACGGAACGCCCCCGGCATCGTCCGACCGACCACCGTTCAGCCGCCGGGTGCTGAAGCTCGAGCACCCGGCGAATGTCGGCCCGCTGCTGCACATCCTGGCGTGGGTCGTGCTGCTCGCCTTCGGCCTGTTCGTGCCGATCGCCACGAACTGGTACCTGGCGGCGCCGCTGATCCTCCTGCTGACCCTGCTGAATTTCTCCCTCACCATCGGCGTGATGCACATGCACACGCACCGGGCGCTGTTCGTCTCGCGGCGGATGAACCGGTTCGTGGACATCATGTGCTGCCTGCCCGCCACGCTGACCTCGGCGGAGATGCGCGAGGTGCACGTGCTCAACCATCACCGGTTCAACGACGGACCGGGCGACGTCACCTCCACCGAGGGCATGGAGCGCGGGCTCGGCGCCGTCTGGTACTGGATCAGGTACGGCACCATCGTCAAGAACCACACCATGCGAATGATCTTCGCCGCCAACCCCTCCGAAGGCCGGCGCAAGCGTCGCCACACGTTCGTTCTCGACCTGACGCTGGCCTTGGCCCTGCCGATCGGCATCTGGTACGTCGCGGGCTTCGAACGGTTCGCGCTGTTCTGGGGCCTGCCGTTCCTCATCACCCAGGTGAACTCCGGTTACTTCGCCTGGCTGACCCACGCGCCGGCGCGGGTGTTCGAGGACGACCCGAGCAAATCGCTGAACACCGCGGGTAACTGGCTGAACTTCTTCATCTTCAACCAGGGCTACCACAGCGTGCACCACCGGTACCCGGGTGTGCACTGGTCGCAGATCCCCGACAAGCTCGACTTCATGCGCCAGGTCGACGCGGCCGTCATCGTGCCCTACTGGATGACGATCCAGTCGTCGTGGCGCTTGGTCCGGCCCGGTGGCTTCCTCGACGCGCGCTACGGCGAGCGGTGGAAGGCCAAGCTGGACAAGCGGATGGAGACGGGGACGGTCCGCCCGCGGTTCCTGCCCTGGTTCGCATGGATCTGACCACCACGCAGCAACAGGTTCGGGGCGCGCTGGCGGACCGCCGCCGGCTAGTCCCGTTCCTGCTGGCCTTCGGCGTCTACGGCGTCGCCGGAGTGACCGTCCCGCTGCTGCTGTTGTTCGCCGGGGGCTGGTGGCTGCCGAAGACCGTCGACGAGGGACCCCACCTGGCGACCGGTCCCGCCATCGCCATCGACGTGCTGCTGCTCGCGCTGTTCGGCTTGCAGCACTCGGGTATGTCACGCCCCGCGTTCAAGGCATTCATCACCCGCTGGGTGCCAGAAGCCTTGGAGCGCACCGTCTACATCGTCATGGTCTGCGTGGTCGTGTGGGTGATGTGCCTGGTGTGGCAGCCGCTGCCCCAGCGGATCTGGTCGGCGGACGGCGTCGTCGGGACCGCGCTCGACGCCGGGTTCTGGCTCGGCTTCGTGCTGGTCTACGCGGCGACGTTGCTGCTCAACCACTTTCACCTGCTCGGCATCAGTCAGGCATACCGCCACTACGTGATCCAGGTGCCGGACGCGACCATGGACCGCCTGCAGGTGCACGGGCCCTACCGTTTGGTGCGTCATCCGTTGATGACCGGCCTGCTGCTGTCGTTCTGGTGCGCCGGCGACATGACGGCCGGGCACCTGCTGTGGGCGGTCGGGTTGACCGGCTACATCCTGCTCGGCACGTTCCTGGAAGAGCGCGACCTCGTCGCTCGCTTCGGTGCGGCCTACCGCGCCTACGCCGAGCAGGTGCCCGCCTTCTTCCCGTCACCGCTCGGCCCCTCGGCGCGGGCACGTCTGCGCCAAGCTCTTTTCGGCCGTTCGGATCAGCCGCTGTGACGGCCGAGTGTCGTTCGGCCTGAACGGCTTTCGCACCACCGCAGAAGCCGTGGCCAGTGTCGCCGCACATCGACCTGGTCATCGGCTGCGCATTGTCCGCCACCGGTTCGTCCCCAGTACGGGAACGCCCCGGTGGCCCCTGCTCGAAGTTGGGAGAGGAAACGACGTGAACAGCGTTCGCGAGGGCAGCGGAACCACGGCGGGAACGGCCGACGGGCACGGCGCCGGTCGTGCCCACGGCAAGGCGATCCTGCTCGGCGAGCACACGGTGGTGCACGGCACGCCCGCCCTCGCGTTCCCCTTGCCGACGCTCTCGGTGCGCGCGGTCGCCCGCCAGGCTCGATCGCAGTACGCGCACGAAGGCGATTTCCTTGCAGGACAGCAGTTTCGGTTCGTCGCGGGCAATGGGGCCACCGCGTCGTCCGGTGCGCACGTCGCGGTCGAGGAGGCGTTGCGGCGGTGGGGTTCGGTGGGTGAGGCGGTCGAGGTCGTGCTCGACTGCGAGATCCCCCCCGCGCGCGGCCTGGGGTCCAGCGCCGCGTGCGCGGCGGCCGCGGTGCGGGCGGTCGCCGACCTCTACGGCCGGATCGTCGGCTCCGACGCGCTCTACGAGTTGGTGCAGTGCGGTGAACAGTTCGCGCACGGCCGCGCCAGCGGCGTGGACGCCAGCGCCGCGGTCGCGACCGGGCCGATCCGGTTCCAGGCCGGTGCGGCGCGCGAGCTGACCGTCGGCGTGGACGCCGCACTGGTAATCGCCGACACCGGAACAGCGGGCGCCACGCAGCACGCGGTGGCCGCCGTCCGCCGCAAGCTGGACGCCGACCGACCAGCGGCCGACCGGCTGCTGGAACGCGCGGCGAATCTGATCGAGTCGGCCGCGGCCGATCTGTCGGCCGGTCACGCCGAGTCGCTCGGCAAGACACTGCTCGAATTCCAAAGCCTGCTGGCCGAACTCGGCGTCAGCACACCCGAGATCGACACCCTCGTCACCGCGGCATCCGACGCGGGCGCCTACGGCGCCAAACTCACCGGCGGCGGCCTCGGTGGGTGCGTCCTCGCCCTCACCGAGACCGGCGACGGCGCCGCGAGCGTGCGCGCCGCACTGCACCGGGCGGGCGCCGTGCGGACCTGGATCGTTCCGACCCGAGGCGCACAACCATGACCGATTCACGATTCCCCTCGCTACCGGAGTTCGAGACACGCCAATGACATTCACAGCTGGAGCAGAGCTGGCCGACCCGCTCGCGGATCGGTTCGGCGACAACGTGATCGGTGACGCGGCGGTCGCCGTCGCGCACCCGAACATCGCCTTGGTGAAGTACTGGGGCAAGCGCGACGAGACGTACTTCCTTCCCGTCACGGGAAGCCTCTCGATGACCCTCGACATCTACCCGACCACGACCGCGGTGCGATTGAGCTCGGAGCCGGGCGACACGGTCGTGCTCAACGACCGCCCGGCGGTCGGCGACGCGCACGCCAGAGTCGCGCGGTTCCTGGATCTGGTGCGCGCGCGGGCGGGCCGCGACGAATACGCCGTGGTCGTCTCCACCAACGCCGGACCGACCGGCGCGGGCCTGGCCTCCTCGGCGAGCGGCTTCGCCGCGCTGGCCGTCGCCGCGGCCGCCGCCTACGGACTCGACGCGGATGCCCGCGCGCTGTCGCGGCTGGCTCGGCGAGGCTCCGGCTCGGCCTGCCGTTCCATCTTCGGCGGGTTCGCGGTGTGGCACGCGGGGGAAGGCGACGGCGAGGCCGGAGACGCGAGTTCCTACGCCGAACCGATCGACGGCGACGCGCTGGATCCGGCGCTGATCGTCGCCGTCGTCGACGACGGGGCCAAGGCGGTATCGAGCCGCGAGGCGATGCGGCGGACCTGCGACACCTCGCCCTTCTACCGGCCGTGGGCCGACGCGTCCCGGGTCGACCTCGAGGAGATGCGCAAGGCGATCGCGCGCCGTGATCTGCCCGCCGTCGGGGAGATCGCCGAGCGCAACGCCCTCGGCATGCATGCCACCATGCTGCTGGCCAGACCGTCGGTCCGATACCTGTCGCCGCGGTCGGTCGCGATCCTGGATCGGGTGCTCGCGCTGCGCGCGGACGGCATCGCCGCGTACGCCACCATGGACGCCGGACCGAACGTCAAGGTGCTGTGCGCCCGCGCGGACGAGCAGCGAGTGACCACCGCCCTGCGCGACGCCGCCGACATCCAGGTGGCGCATCTCGGCCCCGGTGCGGCGCTAGTCCGAGACGACGAGCGATGATCACCTGTCGCGCTCCGGGAAAGCTTTTCATCGCGGGCGAATACGCCGTCGTCGAGCCGGGACATCATGCCGTTCTCACCGCGGTCGACCGCTATGCCACCGCCACGGTCGTCGAGGCCGATGACGAGCTCACGTCGCTGCATTCGGAACTCGACGGCGGCGTGACCCTGACCTGCGGGCGCATCGGCGACGGACTGGTTCCCTCCGATGGCGTCGTGCCGCCGAACTTCTCCTACGTCTTCGCGGCGGCCGCGATCATCGATCGGCTGCTCGTCGAACGCGGTATCGTGGCGCGCCCCTACCGGCTGAGCATCAGCACCGACCTCGCCGACGAGGACGGCAGAAAGCTCGGTCTCGGTTCCAGCGCGGCCGTCACGGTGGCCACCGTCGCGGCGCTGAGCCGGTTCTATCAGCTCGATCCCAGCCTGATGGACCGCTACCGATTGGCGATGCTGGCCACCGTCTCGATCAACCCGCGCGCCTCCGGCGGCGACGTGGCGGCGAGCACCTGGGGCGGCTGGATCGCCTACAGCTCCCCCGACCGGCAGCGCGTAGCCGAGGTGGTGGCCGAGAGCGGGGTGGACGCCGCGCTGCGTGCGCCGTGGCCGGGTCTGTCGGTGCGCCCGCTGCCCACGCCGACGGGACTCGCGATGCAGGTCGGCTGGACCGAAAAACCCGCGTCCACACCGCAATTGGTGGCCGGGCTCCGCGAGGTCGGCACGCCTGCCGACTTCGTGGCCGAAAGCGACCGGTGCGTCCAACGACTCGTCGCCGCGCTGGAGGCCGACGACGCCCCAGCTATTCGTACTGAAATCGATTGTGCCCGAGCGCTTCTCATCGACCTCGATGTGAGAGCCCGGTTGGGCATCATGACGCCGTCGCTGCGTGCGCTGTGCGCGGCGGGCGCGGCGGTCGGCGCCGCGGCGAAACCCTCCGGCGCGGGCGGCGGCGATTGCGGCATCGCGCTCATCGACCGCGTTCGCACCGCGGCGATCACCGAGCTCACCGACCGCTGGGTCAGCGCGGGCATCCGGCCGCTGTCGTTGCGGACACATCCATTCGAAGGGGACCGCCGATGATCGCGAGCCGTAAAGACGATCACGTTCGCCACGCCGTGAGCCAGCAGCGCGACGGCGGGCCCAACGACTTCGACTCGGTCACCTTCATCCACCACGCTCTCGCGGGCATCGACGGCGACGACGTGTCGTTGGCCGTCGACGTGGCCGGGAAGCGCTGGGAAACACCACTTTTCATCAACGGCATGACCGGGGGCAGCCAGCACACCGGAGACATCAACCGGCAGCTGGCCATCGCCGCCCGCGAGACCGGCATCCCCATCGCGTCGGGATCGATGAGCGCCTTCTTCCGCGACCCCTCCGTCGCGGACACCTTCCGTGTGCTGCGCGAGGAGAATCCGCACGGCTTCGTCATGGCGAACGTCAACGCGACCGCGACGCTGGACGAGGTGCGGCGGGCGATCGATCTCCTGGAAGCCGACGCACTGCAAATCCACCTCAACGCGGTCCAGGAGATCGTGATGCCCGAGGGCGACCGGTCTTTCGGGTCCTGGCCGCAGCAGATCGAGCGCATCACCGAGCACACCTCCGTGCCGGTGATCGTCAAAGAAGTCGGTTTCGGTCTCAGCAGGCCCACCGTCACCTGGCTGCGTGACGCGGGCGTGGCCGTCGCCGATGTCGGCGGGCGCGGCGGCACCAATTTCGCGCGCATCGAGAACGATCGGCGCACCACGGCGGACTTCTCCTTCCTGGTGGACTGGGGCCAATCGACGGCCAACTGCCTGGTGGACTGCGCGGGCGTCACCGGCATCGACCTCTTCGCCTCCGGCGGTATCCGCTCGCCCCTCGACATCGCCCGCGCATTGGCGTTGGGCGCCAACGCGACCGGGGTCGCTGGTCGTTTCCTCGAGACGCTCGTCAGTCAGGGCACCGAGGCGTTGATCGAGATGATCCGCACCTGGCTCGATCAGCTGCGGCAGATCCTCACCGTGCTCGGCGCACCGACGCCCGCCGACCTGGCCGGTAGCGATCTGCTGATCACCGGCGAGGTGGACACATTTTGCCGGCTGCGCGGTATCGACGCGGCCTCCTATGCCCACCGGAGCCCCTGGTGGAACGAATCGGAAAGAAGGAGCCACGCGTGAACGACGAGACTTTCGCGGCGGTGCCGCTACGGTGGGTCGGCCCCGTGCGCATTACGGGCAACACCGTCGACGACAGTGTGGACGTCCCTCTGGCCACTTACGAATCGCCGCTGTGGCCCTCGGTCGGTCGCGGCGCCCGGATCTCCACGCTGACCGAGAAGGGCGTGGTCGCCACCGTCGTCGACGACCGCATGACCCGCTCGATCCTGCTCGAGGCCGACGACGCCTACACCGCGCACACCACCGTCGGACAGCTCCGCGACCGATTCCCCGAACTCCAGGAGGTGGCCGCGGGCAGCAGCCGGTTCGCCCGCCTCATCGACCTGCACCACCAGATCACCGGCAATCTGCTGTTCCTGCGCTTCGAATTCACCACCGGCGACGCCTCCGGCCACAACATGGCCACCCTCGCCTGCGACCACCTGATGAACCACATCTTGGCCACGATGCCCGGCCTGCGGTACGTCTCGATCTCCGGGAACTACTGCACGGACAAGAAGGCGACCGCGGTCAACGGGATCCTCGGCCGCGGCAAGAACGTCGTCACCGAACTGCTCGTCCCCCGCGAGGTGGTCGAGAAGCGACTGCACACCACCGCCCGCCAGGTGGTGGAGCTGAACATCCGCAAGAACCTCATCGGCACCCTGCTGGCCGGCGGAATCCGTTCCGCCAACGCCCATTACGCCAACATGCTGCTCGCGTTCTACCTGGCCACCGGGCAGGACGCCGCGAATATCGTGGAAGGTTCCCAGGGCATCACCCACGCTGAGGACCGCGGGGGCGACCTCTACTTCTCGTGCACGTTGCCGAATCTCATCGTCGGGACGGTGGGCAACGGCAAGCACCAGAGCTTCGTCGACGAGAACCTGACCCGCCTGGGCTGCCGCGCGGATCGCGATCCCGGCGACAACGCCCGCCGGCTCGCCGTCATCGCCGCCGCCGCCGTGTTGTGCGGCGAACTGTCGCTGATGGCGGCGCAGACCAACAGCGGCGAATTGATGCGCGCCCACACCCAATTCGAACGGCCCACCGCAAGCATCCCCACCGCCAACATCGGAGCACAGCCATGACCATCACCCCGGTCGGAATCCACGACCTTTCCTTCGCGACCACCCACTACGCGCTCGACCACGCGGTGCTAGCCGAGCGCCTCGGCGTCGATCCCGACAAGTTCTACCTCGGCATCGGCCAGGAGAACATGAGCGTCGCCGCAGCCGACGAGGACATCGTCACCATCGCCGCGGCCGCCGCCAAGCCCATCCTCGACCGCCACGGCGTCGACAACATCCGCACGGTGCTGCTGGCCACGGAAAGCGGTGTCGACCAGTCCAAGGCGGCGGGCCTGTATCTGCACCCGCTGATCGGCCTGCCGAACACCGCTCGCGTCGTCGAGCTCAAGCAGGCCTGCTACGGCGGCACGGCCGGACTGCAATTCGCCGCCGGGCTCATCGCGCGCGACCCGTCGCAGCGGGTGCTGGTCATCGCCACCGACATCGCCAAGTACGAGCTCGGCACCCCCGGTGAACCGACCCAGGGCGCCGCCGCGGTCGCGATGCTCGTCAGCGCGAATCCCGCCATCCTGCAACTGGATTCGCAGTCCGGTATCTACAGCGCCGACATCATGGACTTCTGGCGCCCGAACTACCGCACCGCCGCCATGGTCGACGGCAAGACCTCCGTCAACGCCTACCAGAAGGCCACCCAGGAAGCCTGGACCGACTACCGCCGCAACGGCGGGCGCGAGCTCACCGAGTTCGCCGCGTTCTGCTACCACCAGCCGTTCACCAAGATGGCCTTCAAGGCGCACCGTCACCTGCTGGAGAGCCAGGGGCACACCGCCGACGCGGCGGAGATCGACGCCGCCATCCGCAACACGACCATCTACAACCGCACGGTCGGCAACAGCTACACCGCCTCGCTCTACCTCGGTCTGGCCTCGCTGCTCGACCACACCGGCGACCTGACCGGCAAGCCGCTCGCCTTCATCAGCTACGGATCTGGCAGCGTCGCCGAATTCTTCAGCGGCACAGTGCAACCCGGCTACCGCACGCATCTGCGCACCGACGCCAACCGGGACGCCATCGCCACCCGCATCGCGCTCGACTACGACCGCTACCGCGTCCTGCACGAAGCCGAATCGCCCTCGGACGGCATGTATCACGCCATCCCCGAGGAGACCGGTCGCCCGTTCCGGCTCGCCGCGATCTCCGGTCACAAGCGCATCTACGAATCCCGATGAGGTCCGGTATGAGCCAGAGCATCACCAAGGGGGACGCCGTCGACGTGCCTCGGCACACCCGTGTCCTCATCGTCGGTAGCGGGCTTTCCGGACTCGGCACGGCCGTCCGGCTGACGCAGGAGGGGTACACCGACTTCCTGGTCGTCGAGCGCGGCGACGACGTGGGCGGCACCTGGCGGGTCAACACGTATCCGGGTGCGGGCTGCGATGTTCCGTCGCAGCTGTACTCGTATTCGTTCGCGCTGAATCCCGAGTGGTCGCGGTCGTTCTCGCCGCAGCCGGAGATCCACCGCTACATCCAGGGCATCGCCGACCGGTACGGTGTGCGCGACAAGCACGTCTTCGGCTGCGCGATGACGGGCGCCCGGTGGAACGACGCGGACGCCCGGTGGGAGGTCGAGACCACGCGCGGGAAGTTCACCGCCGATATCGTCGTCTCGGCCGCCGGAGTGCTCGCCGAGCCGAACCTGCCCGACATCAAGGGAATTCACTCGTTCGAGGGCGAGATCTTCCATTCGGCGCAGTGGGATCACGACGCCGAGCTGTCCGGTAAGCGGGTCGCGGTCATCGGCACGGGCGCCTCGGCCGTGCAGATCGTGCCGTCCATCGCGCCGGAGGTCGCGCGGCTCGACGTGTACCAGCGCAGCGCGGGATGGGTGTTCCCGCATCTCACTCGCAGGTATCTGGCCCCGGAGCGGTTCGCCTTCAAGCACGTTCCGGGACTTCAGCGGTTGATCCGCGGGCTGATCTACGCCAACCGTGAGCTGTTCGTGATCAGCCAGGCCAAGTACCCGGCCACGGCCGTGTTCCTGGAGCTGATCGCGCGTGTGAAGCTGTGGTTGGAGGTCCGCGATCCGGCATTGCGCAAGCGGCTCACCCCGAAATTCCGCGCGGGCTGCAAGCGCCTGCTCATCTCGAACAAGTTCTACCCGGCCCTCACTCGGGACAATGTCGAACTCGTCACCGACGGCATCGAGGAGATCCGCGGACGCTCGATCGTCTCGGAGGACGGCACCGAACGCGAGGTCGACGCCATCGTGTTGTGCACCGGCTTCCACGTCGCCGATTCACCGACCTACAGCATGTTCACCGGCCGGGCCGGCCTGACCCTGTCCGAGGAGTTCGAAACCGATGGGCTACAGGCCTACAAAGGCACGACCGTCGCGGGCTTCCCGAACCTGTTCACCATGCTCGGCGCCAACTCCGGCCTGAACTACACCTCGCTGATCTACGTCATCGAATCCCAAATCGCTTATGTGCTCGATGCTCTCGCGACGATGGACAAGCAGGGTCTGCGGACGTTCGAGGTCCGCGAGGACGTGCAGGACGAGTACAACCGCGTCGTGCAGCAGAAGATGGCCCGCAGCGTGTGGCTCACCGGCGGCTGCACCAGCTGGTTCCTCGACCGGCACGGGAACAATCCGACGCTGTGGCCCGACTTCAGCTTCCGGTTCCGAGGGCAGCTGCGGAAGTTCGATGTAGAGAACTACGAGACGACTTCTGTTGTGGCACAAGTCGATACCGCCGCGCCGGTCGACCGGGCCGATGTGTCCGTCGATCATGCCGGGCAGGGTGACCCGGTGAGTCACACGGGAGGCTAGTGACGCGGCTCCGCGTCTGGCGCACGTCGTCAGCCTCTTGGTTCGCTACCGGATTTGGCTGCGTAAGCGGGATTGCCCACACAGCTCGTGCGGCAGGCTCGGTCGATGTCGGCCTTGGGAGGTGCGTGCGTGGTCGTGGCGTGTGCTGCCACGACCACGCCATGTTCGAGCGGATCTGTCCCCCGGGTGACCCGCAACAGCCATCCGCGTAGTTTGTCGGACTAGCTCGGCGTGCCGGAAGGCTGCCTCCGTGCCGTGCCGTGCCGTGCCGTGCCGTGCCGTGCCGTGCCGGGGCGGGACGGGACGGGACGAGAATGGTGGAGCGGCTTGAAAGCGTTACGGAGCACTGGTATTCCAGTGGCTGCCGCATGCAGGCGGGTCGCTTCGGAAGCGAGCTGTTCGTCCGTGTCGGATGAGAAGAACGCGAATGTGAGCGGGGCCTGCTCCCCTCCCCTTTTCAAGATATAGCGCACCCCGGGGCTTGCGGCAAGACCCGGGTCATGGCCCATCATTGTCGGCCGGAAGCCAGGACCTGCGGAAATGGGAGATGCGGACGTGCGTGTGTTGTTGACGACGGTGGGATCGCGCGGCGATGTCGAACCCGTGGTGGGTCTCGCGGTGGCATTGCGGGAACTCGGTGCGCAGGCGCGGGTGTGCGCGCCGCCGGACGAGGAGTTCGCGGCACTGCTGGCGCGTGCCGGCGTTCCGTTCGTGCCGCTCGGCCCGACCGTGCGCTCGGTGGTCGCCGGTGCGAAGCCGCCGACCGCGGAGGACGCGTTCCGGTTCGCTCGCGAGCTGGTCGCGGCGCGGTTCGCCACGCTCGCCGAGGCGGCCGAGGGATGTGACGCGCTGCTGGCGACCGGCCTGATGCCCGCAGGCGCCCGAGACGTGGCCGAGAAGCAGGGCATCGGCTACGTGTTCGCGTGCTTCCAGCTCTACGGATTGCCGTCGCGGCACTTCCCGCCCGGGGCGCGGCCGGGCAAGCAGTCCCCGCAGAACGAGACCGACAACCGGGTGCTGTGGGAGCAGGACGCCCAGCGGGTGAACGCGCTGTACCGCGAGGCGCTCAACACCCATCGCACGGAGATCGGCCTGCCGCCGGTGGACAACGTCCGCGACTACGTCTTCACCGACCGGCCGTGGCTGGCGGCGGACCCGACGCTGTGCCCGTCGCAGGGCATGACGGACCTCGACCTCGTGCAGACCGGGGCGTGGATTCTCCCGGACGACCGCCCGCTCCCGAAAGGGCTGGAGGCTTTCTTGGATGCCGGGGAACCGCCGGTGTACGTCGGCTTCGGCAGCATCGCCTCGTACGTCCCGAAGGACATCGCCCAGGTGGCCATCGAAGCGGTCCGCGCGCAGGGCCGCCGCGTCGTCCTCGCGCGCGGCTGGGCCGAGCTGGCCCCGATCGACGACGCCGACGACTGCTTCGCCGTCGGGGAGGTCAACCAGCAGGCGCTGTTCGGCCGCGTGGCCGCGGTCGTGCACCACGGCGGCGCGGGCACCACGACCACAGCCGCCAGGGCCGGTGCGCCACAGCTGGTGGTCCCCCAGATCGCGGACCAGCCGTACTGGGCAGACCGGGTGGCGGGGCTGGGCATCGGCGCGGCCCACGACGGTCCCGCGCCGACCGTCGACTCCCTGTCGGCCGCACTCGAACTCGCCTTGGCCCCGGAGACCCGAGAGCGAGCGACCGCCGTGGCCGCCACTATCCGCACCGATGGCGCGACGGAGGCCGCGAAAATGCTCCTCGCCATGACCGGCCAGACGGTGTCCGCGGGCTGATCGCCCAGTTGACGCGCAGGCCGGACGCGGCGGCCGGGCCGGTGCGCTCGGCTTTGCCCGCGTTCAACTCCACAGTGTCACATGAACTTTCGGACGGAATCGGGTGACGCCGACCCCGGACCCGCGGATCATCGCCTGGGTGCAGCGCGGAGTGGTGATGAACCGGAGTAGTTCCGACACCGCGGGCTGGCGGGCATCGGGTGGCAGTGTGGTCGCGCACCACTCGTCGGATACCTGGAGGCCGGGGCCGTTGATGTGGGTCAAACGACCGGCCGCGAGATCGGAGGACACGGCGAATCCGATCGTCAGGGTGACGCCCCCGACACGGCGGACCTCTTCGAGAGCGGCGGCGTCGCTCTGGAAGATCCGCTGCTGTGATTCGGGAATCGCCAACTCGCGCAACATCGTCGCGATATGCCCGTCGACACTGCCCGCGCTCGGTCCGAGCATCCACTGCTGTTCGCGCAGCAGCGCCGGATGCGGCGCGGCGCCCGCCAGCGGGCTGTCGGGGCGCGCGACGGAAATGATCCGATACTTCAGGAACGGCCGGGCGGTGACGGTCGTGTCGGTGCCCTCCGGTGCTGGCCCGAGCGCGATGTCCACCGCGCGGGTCTCGATGAGCCTGCGGAACTGGCTGGTCGGATGCACGCTCAGCTCGACCGACAGATCCTTCGCCCGCGCCGCGAACAGATCGATGAGGCCCGGCGCGGCATGTTCGGCGAACGCGCTCGACGCCGCGATGTGGAGCAGCCGTCGGCCGTGCGCCGCTTCGCTCACCTCGATGGCGGTCTGGCGCTGTAGTCCGAGGATCTCGATCGCCCGGCTGGCCAAGCGCAGCCCGCCGGGTGTGAAGATCAGTCCCGCCGCCGCGCGGGTGAACAGCGGGTCGTCGAGCTCCTTGCGCAGCTGCGCGATATGCATCGAGACACCGGCGTCGGACATCCCCAGCTCTCTGGCCGCCGCGTGGACGGAGCCGAGCCGCACCACGGTCGAATAGGCCCTGAGCTGGGCGGGCGTCACGCTCCGAGTCTAGTTTGGAGATGGACGCGGCGCCTACCGCCGCATTGTGCCCGGAGGACACATCGTGCAGGACGTGCTCACGGATCTGATGACAACCTGGAACGCCGGGGCCACGGCTGGGGTCGCGACGGTCGTGCGGACCTTCCGTTCGGCCCCGCGACCGCCGGGCGCGGCCATGGTCGTCGCCCCGGACGGGACGGTCGGCGGTTCGGTCTCCGGTGGTTGCGTCGAAGGCGCGGTCTACGACCTCGCCACCGAGGTCGTCCGGACCGGTCGCCCGGTCTTGCAGCAATACGGCTTCTCCGACGACGACGCGTTCGCTGTCGGCCTCACCTGCGGCGGCATCATCGATATCTTCGTCGAGGCGATCTCGCGGGAGACGTTCCCCGAACTGGGTGAGATCGCCACGGACATCGCCGACCGCCGGCCGGTCGCGATCGCGACGATCATCGAACACCCCGACGCCGCCCGGGTAGGGCGACGGCTGCTGATCCGGCCGGACACCGCACACGGCACGCTGGGTTCGGCGCGCGCCGACGACGCGGTGATCGATGACGGACGCGGGCTGCTCGCGGCGGGTCGCAACGAGGTGCTGACCTACGGTCCGGACGGGCAGCGTCGCGGCGAAGGTATGGCGGTTTTCGTCGCGAGTTACGCGCCGCAACCGCGGATGCTGGTGTTCGGAGCGATCGATTTCGCCGCCGCGGTCGCCAAGCAGGGGTCGTTCCTCGGATATCGGGTGACGGTGTGCGACGCGCGGCCGATCTTCGCCACCTCGGCCCGGTTCCCGACCGCCGACGAGGTCGTCGTCGACTGGCCACACCGCTATCTGGCCGCCCAGATCGCGGCGGGCGCGATCGACTCGCGGACCGTCGTCTGCGTGCTGACCCACGATCCCAAGTTCGACGTCCCGCTGCTCGAGGTGGCGCTGCGCGAGCCCAGGATCGGTTATGTCGGCGCCATGGGGTCGCGCCGCACGCACGACGAGCGGATGACGCGCCTGCGCCAGGCCGGCCTCACCGACGAACAACTCGCCCGGCTCGCCAGCCCCATCGGACTGGACCTCGGCGGCCGGACGCCCGAAGAGACGGCGGTCTCGATCGCGGCCGAGATCATCGCGCGACGGTGGGGCGGACACGGCCGCGCGCTGACGGAAACCGGCGGCCGGATCCACCACGCACCCGGCGCGGACAGCGGATTAAGCGATTACTGAAATCGGTCTTGACGGCTGCATGAGCGGGGCAGAGGCTGAGCTTCTCCCATCGATGTGAGGTCGATCACATGCAGGTTCCCGGGCCATTCGAATACGAGCGCGCGACGGGCGTGGATCACGCCATCGGACTACTGGACCGGCTGGGGGAAGAGGCGCGCATCATCGCGGGCGGGCACAGCCTGCTGCCGATGATGAAGCTGCGTCTGGCCAATCCGGAATATCTGGTCGACATCAACGACCTGGCCGCCGAGCTGGGCTATATCGTCACCGATCCAACCCTGGTGCGAATCGGTGCGATGGTCCGGCATCGGAATTTGCTGGAATCAGACCGCCTCGCTGCGGTGTGCCCGATCTTCCGCGACGCCGAGCGCGTGATCGCCGATCCGGTCGTGCGCAACCGCGGCACGATCGGCGGGTCGCTGTGCCAGGCCGATCCAGCCGAAGATCTCACCACGGTCTGCACGGTCCTCGGCGCCACCTGTCTGGTGCGCGGACCGTCCGGCGAACGGGAGATCGCGATGGACGACTTCTTGGCCGGGCCGTACGAAACCGCCATGTCGCACAACGAACTCCTGATCGAGATCCGGATTCCCGTGCGGCACCGGACCTCGAGCGCCTACGAGAAGGTGGAGCGCCGTGTCGGCGACTGGGCGATCGCTGCGGCCGGCGCGACGGTGACGTTGAACGACGGCGCGATAGCGGCCGCACGGATCGGCCTGACGGCGGTCGATCCGGATCCATCGGCGCTGGCCGCCGCGGCGGACGAGCTCATCGGAAAGCCGCCCACCGAAGAGGTTTTCGCGGAGGCGGGCCGCCGGGCGAGCGCGGCGTGCTCACCGGTCTCCGATGCGCGCGGCAGCGCGGACTACAAGCGCCATCTCGCGTCCGAACTGACGATTCGCGCGCTGCGCACGTCGGTCGAGCGCGTCTCGAACCAATCCGCCCTGAAAGGGAATTAGCCATGCAGGTAACCATGACCGTCAACGGCGAGCCGGTCACCGCGGAAGTCGAGCCGCGCACCCTGCTCGTGCATTTCCTGCGAGATCAATTGCGGCTCACCGGAACCCACTGGGGCTGTGACACCAGCAACTGCGGCGCCTGCGTGGTGGAGGTCGACGGCGAACCGGTGAAGTCGTGCACGATGCTGGCCGTCATGGCGGGTGGTCGCGCGGTGCGCACCGTCGAGGGACTCGAAGTGGACGGCCAACTCGATCCCGTACAAGAGGGTTTCATGCAGTGCCACGGACTCCAGTGCGGATTCTGCACGCCCGGCATGATGATCACCGCCCGAGCACTGCTCGACCGCAACCCGAATCCCGACGAGCAGACCATCCGGGAGGCGATCTCGGGCCAGATCTGCCGCTGCACCGGATACACCACGATCGTGCGGTCGATCCAGTGGGCCGCGTCGAAGCAACGAGGCGAAGCCGCGGAACCCGAACCCGCCGCCACGGCAACGCCGGCGGGGAGCGCGTCATGACCGCCGTCGAGCCCCGCCCCGAAGACCGGGTCGACAACGACCGCAAGCCGTGCGGTCACGGCAGGATGCTGCGCAAGGAGGACCCGCGGTTCATTCGCGGACGCGGCAATTTCGTCGACGACGTGGCGCTGCCCGGCATGCTGCACATGGCGATCCTGCGGTCCCCGTTCGCGCACGCGCGCATCGTCAGCGTCGATGTCTCGGCGGCACAGGCGCACCCGAAGGTCAAGGCGGTCGTCACGGGCGCGGATCTCGCGTCGAAGGGCCTGGCCTGGATGCCGACGCTGTCCAACGACGTGCAAGCGGTGCTGGCGACCGACAAAGTCCGATTCCAGGGCCAGGAAGTGGCCTTCGTGGTCGCCGAGGATCGCTACTCGGCGCGCGACGCGCTGGAGCTGATCAATGTCGAGTACGAGATGCTCGATCCGGTGATCGATGCCAGGACCGCACTGGCGCCCGACACGCCGGTGATCCGCGACGATCTCGAGGGCAAGCGGGACAACCACTGCTTCGACTGGGAGACCGGCGACGCCGCCGCCACCGAGGCGGTGTTCGCGCGCGCCGACGTCGTCGTGAAGCAGGAGATCATCTATCCGCGCGTGCATCCCGCACCGATGGAGACCTGCGGCGCGGTCGCGGATCTCGATCCCGTGACGGGAAAGCTCACGCTGTGGTCGACGAGTCAGGCGCCGCACGCCCACCGCACGCTCTACGCGTTGGTGGCCGGACTGCCCGAGCACAAGATCCGGGTCATCGCACCCGATATCGGCGGCGGGTTCGGCAACAAGGTGCCCATCTATCCGGGATACGTGTGCGCCATCGTCGGATCGCTGCTGCTGGGCAAACCGGTGAAGTGGATGGAGGATCGCAGCGAGAACCTCACCAGCACCGGGTTCGCCCGCGACTACATCATGGTGGGCGAGATCGCCGCCACCGCCGAAGGCAAGATCCTCGCCATCCGATCGACCGTGCTCGCCGATCATGGCGCCTTCAACGGAGCCGCCGCGCCGTTGAAGTATCCGGCCGGCTTCTTCGGCGTCTTCACCGGCAGCTACGACATCGAGGCCGCCTACTGCAAGATGACCGCGGTCTACACGAACAAGGCGCCCGGCGGCGTCGCCTACGCGTGCTCGTTCCGGATCACCGAGGCCGTCTACTTCGTCGAGCGGCTGGTCGACTGCCTCGCGCACGAACTGAAGATGGATCCGGCCGAGCTGCGGCTACGCAATCTCCTTCGCCCCGAACAGTTCCCGTACAAAAGCAAGACCGGCTGGGTCTACGACTCCGGCGACTACGAGAAGACCATGCGCCTCGCGATGGACATGATCGGCTACGACGCGTTGCGAGAAGAGCAGCGGGACAGGCGAGCACGCGGCGAGCTGATGGGCATCGGAATGTCCTTCTTCACCGAGGCCGTGGGCGCGGGTCCGCGCAAGGACATGGACATCCTCGGGCTCGGGATGGCCGACGGATGCGAGCTGCGCGTCCACCCGACCGGCAAAGCCGTTCTGCGACTGTCGGTTCAGACCCAAGGCCAGGGACACGAGACCACGTTCGCCCAGATCGTCGCCGAGGAGCTCGGCATACCGCCGGACGACATCGACGTGGTGCACGGCGACACCGATCAGACGCCGTTCGGCCTCGGCACCTACGGCAGCCGGTCGACACCGGTCTCGGGCGCGGCCGCCGCGCTGGTGGCGCGGAAGGTGCGCGACAAGGCGCGGATCATCGCCTCCGGCATGCTCGAGGTCTCCATCGCCGACCTGGACTGGGAGAAAGGCTCGTTCCACGTCAAGGGCGATCCGTCCGCGGCCGTCACGATCCAGCAGATCGCGATGCGCGCGCACGGCGCCGGTGATCTGCCCGAAGGTATCGAGGGCGGACTCGACGCGCAGATCTGCTACAACCCGGAGAATCTCACCTACCCCTACGGTGCGTACTTCTGCGTCGTCGACATCGACCCGGGGACGGCCGTGGTGAAGGTCCGCCGCTTCCTCGCCGTCGACGACTGCGGAACCCGGATCAATCCGATGATCATCGAGGGCCAGATCCACGGCGGTATCGTCGACGGCATCGGCATGGCGCTGATGGAGATCATCGCCTTCGACGAGGACGGCAACTGCCTCGGTGGGTCCCTGATGGACTACCTCATCCCGACGGCGCTCGAGGTCCCGCATCTCGAGACCGGCTACACGGTCACCCCTTCGCCGCTGCATCCGATCGGTGCGAAGGGCATCGGCGAATCGGCCACGGTCGGATCACCCGCGGCGGTGGTCAACGCGGTGGTGGACGCGTTGGCGCCGTTCGGGGTTCGGCACGCCGACATGCCGCTGACGCCGTCGCGGGTGTGGGAAGCGATGCAGGGCAGGCCGAGACCGCCCATCTGAGTGGATTCGAGCGATGAGATCACCGATGAAGATCAGCGAACGAGCGCAGCAGCTGGTCCGCACCCGGACTCCGTTCGTACACGCGACCGTCGTGCGCGCGCAGCAACCGACCTCGGCGCACGCCGGGGACGAGGCGATCCTCTTGCAGGACGGGACGATCGAGGGATTCGTCGGCGGCCAATGCGCCCAGAACTCGGTCCGCAAGGCCGCGCTGGGCGCCCTGCAGTCGAACGAGAGTGTGCTGCTGCGCGTGCTGCCGGACGGCGATCTGCAATTTCCGGAGGCGCCCGGCGCCGCGGTGGTGGTGAATCCGTGTCTGTCCGGCGGAGCGCTGGAGATCTTCCTCGAGCCACAGATCCCCGCGCCGCTGGTGCGCATCTGCGGCGCGACACCCATCGCGGACGCGCTGGCCGACGTGTGCGAATTGGTGGGATTCGGGGTGCGACGCAGTGTCGCCGAAGCCGACCCGCTGGATTCGCCCACGGACACGACGGCGATGGTCATCGCCAGCCACGGTGGGCCGGAAGCCGAACTGATCCGCGTCGCCCTCGACGCGGGCGTGGGCTATATCGGCTTGGTGGCCAGCAGGATTCGCGGGGCGTCGATCCTCGACGAGCTCGGATTGACCGACGCCGAACGCGCACGCGTCCATACCCCGGTGGGTTTGCCGATCGGTGCCAAGACCTCCCAGGAGATAGCCGTTTCGATCGTCGCGGAACTGATCCAGGCGATCCGCAAGGATGGCTTGACTGTCCCGTCGAGCCCGGTGGGCGTCGTATCCGAGGCACTCGATCCGGTGTGCGGCATGACCGTCGTGGTCGGGTCGGACACGCCACATCTCAGTGTCGACGGCGTCGACTATTGGTTCTGTAGCACCGGCTGCCGCAAATCCTTCGCAGCGACGAAGACGGACTCATGACGAGCGGGTTCGTCACCGGAGTCGTCCTCGCCGCGGGTACCTCACGGCGACTCGGTACCGCGAAACAGCTGCTGCCGTACCGGAATACGACGGTTCTGGGCGCCACCCTCGACGTGGTGCGATCCTGCGCTTTCGATCAGATGATCGTCACCCTGGGCGGATCCGCGGCGGCGATCCGGCAGCAGGTCGATCTCGCCGGGCTGGAGGTGGTCATGGCCGAAGACTTCGATTCGGGCTGCGCGTCGTCGTTGCGTTCGGCCCTGCGCTCGGTGGACCCCCGGGCCGAAGGAATCGTGCTCGTGCTCGGTGATCAACCGGGTCTGTCGGCGGCGACCGTCGACCGGCTGATCGCCGAGGGAACGACCGGCGCCATCACCGTCTGCCGCTACCGCGACGGCCTCGGTCATCCATTCTGGTTGAGCCGCGGCATGTTCGGCGAGCTGGCCCGATTGCACGGCGACAAGGCCGTGTGGAAGATCATCGAGTCGGGCCGCGTGCCGGTGTCCTGGCTCGACATCGGCGCCCCGGTGCCCTTGGACGTGGACACCTGGGACGACTACGAGCGCCTGCGCGCCGCGTCGCCGCCATGATGTCGCCGTTCGACGATGTCGAGGACGTGGTGCGACGTTTCGACGCCGACGACTACCTGCTCGACACCGGGACCGCCGCCGCCTTCTATCTGGCCACCACGTTGGGGCGGCCGCTGCTGCTGGAAGGCGAACCGGGCGTGGGCAAGACGACGGCGGCGAAGACCCTCGCCACCGTGCTCGGCGCGCCACTGATCCGCCTGCAGTGCTACGAGGGCCTCACCGTGAGCGAAGCGCTGTACGACTGGAACTACCAGCGCCAGCTGCTCAGCATCCGGCTCGCCGAGGCGCGCGGCGCCGACCTCACCGAAGCCGACCTGTTCACCGAGGCATTCCTGGTCGACCGGCCGATCCTGCGCTGTGTGCGGTATCGCGGTCCGACGCCGCCGGTGCTGCTCGTCGACGAAATCGACCGTGCCGACGACGAATTCGAGGCGTTGCTGCTGGAATTCCTCGGTGAGGCGGCGGTCACCGTTCCCGAGCTCGGGACCTTCGTCGCCGAACAGCCGCCGCTGGGGGTGCTGACCTCGAACCGCAGTCGCGACCTGCACGACGCGCTGCGGCGGCGCTGCCTCTATCACTGGATCGACTACCCCGAACCGGCCCGCGCGGTGGCGATCGTGCGACGCACCGTGCCGGGGGCGACCGACGCGCTGATCGAGCACGCCACCCGATTCGTCGCCCACGCCCGGACCCTCGATCTCGACAAGCCGCCCGGCGTCGCCGAGACCATCGACTGGATCGCCGCGTTGGCGACGCTCGACGTCGCCGATCTCACCGCGCCGGAGGCGATCGCCGCGCTCAGCGCACTGGCGAAGACACCCGACGACCGCGACACCGTGTTCGGGGCGTTCGCCGAATACACCCAGGACTTGGCTCCCGGATGAGAGGAAACTCCGATGAAGATCGCCAACGAGTTCACCGTCAACGCACCCGTCGAGCGGGCATGGGAGGTGCTGACCGACCTCGAACAGGTGGTGCCGCTCATGCCTGGCGCACAGATGGTGGGCTGGGAGGGAGACGATTTCCTCGGCAAGCTGAAAGTCAAAGTCGGTCCGGTGATCAGCGAATTCAGCGGGAAGGCGAATTTCGTCGAGCGCGACGAACTCGACCATCGAGCCGTCATCAACGGCCGCGGCCGGGATTCGCGCGGATCCGGCAATGCCGCGGCGGTCATCACCACACGATTGCGCGAAGACGGCGACAAGACCCGTGTCACCGTGGACACCGACCTCAAGATCGTCGGCAAGCTCGCGCAATTCGGCAGCGGGATGCTGCAGCAGGTGTCCGAGAAGATGATCGGTCAATTCGTCGCATCGCTGGAAGCGAAACTCGCGGAGGGGGATTCGGCTTCAGCCGAGCCGGTGGCCGAGGCGGACAGCCGAGCTGCGCGGCCACAACCGGTCGCGCAACCCGAGCAGGCGCCGCTCGATTTGGCCGATCTCGTCGGGTCGGCGATGATCCGGAAGTATGCGCCCGCGATCGCGTTGGCGCTTGCGGCACTGCTCGGAATCGTTCTGGCACTCAGGCGAATTCGCGGGCAGCGATGACGCGAGCGGTTCTGCTGCGCGGCGTCGATCTGGCCGCGTTCGCTGTCGCGGTCGTCGCGCGACTGCGGCGTGGCGGGGTCGCGGTGGCGCCGAGCGGGCCCGCGCTGTACGTGCAGGCCCTGCGTCGCATGGCGCCGCGAACGCGCACCGAGCTCTACTGGGCTACGCGCCTCACGCTCGTCGATCGGATGCAGGATCTGGCGCCCTTCGACGCGGTCTTCGCGACGCTGTTCGCCGACGCGGTGCTGGGCACGGACCCGCCGAGCCGAACGCACGGAGCGCCGCCCGGACGCGCGACGGCGCCGGGCACGGGCGGTCGCGGACAGCCTCGGCAAGGTGGTGAAGTACCTTGGGCGACACTGGGATCGGTAGCCGGCTCCGACCGCTCGACCGACCAGAGCGCGACGCTGCCGGAGGTGCTGCCGAGCCGGTTCGCGGCGCGGGCACAGGAACCGTTCGCCCGCTTCGATCCGGGCGATCTGCGCACCATCGGGACCTGGCTGGAACAGGCGTCGGCGCTCTGGCCCCAGCGCAGCAGCAGGCGCTACGAAAGCCATCCACACGGCAAGCGGATCGACTTCCGGGCGACGATGAACAACTCCCGCCGCACCGGCTGGGAGTCGGCGGTGCTGGTCCGCACTCGTCCCCGCCGCCGACGCCGCCGAATCGTCTTGATCTGCGACGTCAGCCGCTCGATGCAGCCGTACGCGACGATCTACCTGCATCTGATGCGGGCCGCGATGCAGCGCCGCTCCCCCGATCGACCCGAGGTCTTCGCCTTCTCCACCTCGCTGACCAGGCTGACCTCGGTGCTGGCGCACCGCTCCCCCGATGTCGCGGTGGCGCGGGCCAACGACAAGGTGGCCGACCGCTACGGCGGCACGCACATCGGCCGATGCCTCGGCGCGCTGCTCGCGACGCCGTTCGGTGACGCGGTGCGCGGCGCCGTCGTCGTCATCGCCTCGGACGGCTGGGACAGCGACAGCCCCGATGTCGTCGCCCGTGCGATGGCTCGCATCCGGCGCCGCGCTTGGCGCGTCATCTGGCTCAACCCCCGCGCGGGCGATCCCCGATTCCAGCCCACCACCGGCGCGATGGCGGCGGCGCTGCCGTTCTGCGACATCATGATGCCCGCGCACACGCTGGCGGGTATGCGGGAATTCGTGCAAGCGCTGGCATCGTAGGTCGTCCGGGTCAGGCCGTGACCAAGTCCATGCGAAGGAACTCGTTGATGCGCAGCAGCTTCGGCGGACGCGCCACGTCGACAGGCATGGCTTGGAACGCCTCCTCCGTTCCGATCAAACGCGGGGCGGCGAGGTCGACCTCGGTGCCGTCGACCCGGAGCCGCGCGGTGCCCGCCGCCAGGATGTTGCGCACCCAGTCCGAGCCCGATCCGTACACCGGAACGAACAGGTAGCCACCGTCGACGGGATGCGCGTCGAGCGGCGTGCGGTAGGTCGCGCCGGAGACTCGGCCGACGTGAATCAGTACGGGCCACTTCCCTCCCGCGATCGCGCGGGGATTGAACACCCGCTTGTTGACGTGCCCCCACCACCTCGGCATAGGCATTGGTGATCTCCTTCTCTCGCCCCGAAAGGGCATCGCGGGTTGGTCGTATGCCGGGAACGCGGCTGCTGACAACCCCGGAAACTTACACCTGTAAGGCTGACTTACACTTGTAAGCTTGTCAACACCTTCGCACCCTGGAGAAGTGATGCCCCCACGCCGACCCCTCAGCAGAGATCGCGTGCTGGACGCCGCGATCACGGTTGCCGATCGCGGTGGGGCGGAGGCTATTTCGATGCGGCGGGTAGCGCAGGAACTGGGCGTGGAGGCGATGTCGCTCTACAACCACGTGCCGAACAAGGACGCCCTCCTCGACGGCGTGGTCGACGCGGTGTTCGCGGCGATCGAGCTACCCGCGGTCGAATGCGACGAGTGGCGCGATGCGATCCGGGCGCGCGCTCGCTCCGCGCGTGCGGTTCTGTCGCGGCACAGCTGGGCTCTCGGGCTCATGGATTCCCGGCGCAATCCGGGACCGGCGACCTTGCGCCACCACAACGCCGTCCTCGGCGTCCTCCGGGAAGCGGGGTTCTCGCTGGCCATGTCCGCGCACGCCATCTCGCTCATCGACAGCTATGTCAGCGGGTACGTCCTCCAAGAGGTGAACCTGCCGATGACGACTCCGGCCGATGTCGAGGAAGTCGCGGGCGACCTCCTCGAGCAGCTGCCGGCTCAGGAGTTGCCGTACCTCACGGAAATGATCGTCGACCACGCCCTGCGACCCGGCTACGACCACACCACCGAGTTCGACTTCGGGCTGGAGCTGATACTGGACGCGCTCGAAGCTCGCCGGGCAGCGTCATCGACATCCTCGCCGGCCGCCGGTGCGTCCGCGAGCACGGGCGGCGGCCAGGCCGACCCATGAGATACCGGTGGAACTGTCGTCAGCAGCTGCGGCCGTGTGTGATGTTGTAGATGGGGTTGCCCGGTACGCATTCGGGTGCCCCGGGCAGGCTCTGGTCGATGGGGTGCGTCAGCCACCATGCCATTCCGAGTACAGCGACAGCGGCGATCGCGCCGACAGCCGGGATGGCGCGGCTGCTCATCGACCGACGGGCCCAGACGATGCCCAGGCAGAGCGCGGCGGCGAGAGTGGCGACGCCGCCGGCGATTTCGAGCAGAGAACCGACATCCTGCGGCGGCTCTCCGATGGTGATCGTGTTCGACAGTACTTCACCGGTGATGTACATCCATTGCCCCGCGACGAGACCAGCGACCGCGATGCCCGTGGCCCGGACGGCGGGTAGCTGCGCCCACAACAGGATGACCACCGCGTGCAGCACGACCAGCAGCGTGACAGTCGCCGCGGCGAGCATCGGGTCGAGCCAGTCGGTGACCGGATTGCGGCCGTCCTCGGCGCGGACCGCGGTATAGCCGAACCACGCCGCGGCGAAGAAGCCGCCGAGCAACGCCGAGAATCCGAGGACCGGCGGGACGGTTGGAGTGGGCCGAGCGGGGGCGGGCGGCGCCGATGATCCATGTGGTTCGTGGGCTCGGGCACTGGTCATGATTCTCCTCATCCATAGCTGGTGAGTGCGTGCGCACTCACCCTAGAATGGTAGGTGCGTACGCACTCACTGACAAGGGAGAAGAAATGCCACCCAGCGCACGGGACCGACTGGTCGCCGCGACCATCAAGCTCACCCGTGAGCACGGAGGCCAGATCACCACCGCGCAGATCGCCCGGGAGGCAGGATGCTCGGAGGGCAACATTTTCAAGCAGTTCGGCAGCAAGTCCGCCCTGCTCACCACTGCACTGTGCGAAGAACTTCCCAGGATCGCCATCGCCGACAGCGTCGCCGCGGTCGGCAGCGGCGACCTGGACAAGAACCTGCGCGACCTGCTGTCCGCGCTGATCGAGTTCCAAGGCAGCGCACTGCCTTTGATGGCCGTCCTACTCAGCGACCCCGCCCTCCGCGCCGAATATCAGCAAGTCTCCGGGAAACAAGGCACTGGACCACAGCTGGCAGTGGACCGTATTGCCGACTACCTGCGTGCCGAACAGGAGCTCGGCAGACTCCGCGGCGATCTGGACGCCGACGCCGCAGCCGTCCTGCTACTCGGGGCAGCCCAGAACCTGGCGCTCACCGAGCTGGCCACCGGCTCGCCGCGGCAGACGGACAGACTCCTGCCCGATGTCGCGACACTGCTCACCACGTCACTCACTCGATAATCCCGGCTACGCGGCAGGCCGAGCACGACAACGATCGTGTGGGAACCGCCGCGCAGGCATTGCGGAATCTTCGAGAAACGCCAACATCCCCGGACGCGGCTCGCTCGTCAGATCCGCGCGGGACGGGCGCCGCGGCGCCGTGGGCGCAGCTGGTACAGGCGGTACCAAGCCAGCGCGAGGAAGACGATCCCCAGGGCCGCGACGACTCCCATGTCGACCAACCACGTTCCGATGCTGTGTTTCCACAGCGGGTCGGCCGCGCCGTCGTGCGGCGAGAGGGTGTCGAGGTCGAGGGTGGCCGCTCCCGCGGCGAAACCCCACCGCGAGGGCGAAATATAGGACAACTGCTCCAGGAAGATGGTGCCGGGCAGCCGCACCAGGCCGCCGGTGAGCACCAGTTGCGCCATCGAGAGCACGATCAGCAGCGGCAGTGTCTTCTCGGAGGTGTTGACCGAGACCGACACCAGTAGGCCCAATGCCAGCGACGTGATGCCGAGCAGCGCCATCGCCAGCATCAGCTCCACCTCGACCGAAGTGAACAGCCCGCTGGGCGGCATATCCACGCCGATGGTGCCGATCAGCACCAACATCACCGCTTGAATGGTGGTGATCACCCCCAGTACCAGCATCTTCGACATCAGATAGACGCCCGCGGACAAGCCTGCCGCGCGTTCTCTGCCGTAGATCGTCTGCTCCTTGACGATCTCCCGGATCGAGTTGCCGGTGCCGACGAAGCATGCGGCGAACATCAGGATCATGAGTTTGGTCGGTGCGTCGACGTTGGTTCCCGGCGTCCCGGCGAAACCTTCGCCCGGCGGCACCGCGGCGATCAAGCCGCCGAGCAGAATGGGCATCACGCCGAGCAGCGCGAGATAGCTTCGGTCCGAGGCGATGACGGCCAGGTAGCGACGGCACAGCGTACTGAGCTGGCTGAGCTTGGACTGGGGCGCGGGCGGCGGCTCCGGCGGGCGCACCTCCGTGGGGCCGACCTCGTCGGTCAGTCCGACCGCCACGTACTGCTGGAAGTACGGCGAATCACGGAACTCGCCCGCCCAGTCGCGGTCGGCCTCGCGTTCGAACGCCTGGAACACTTCGGCCCAGGTGCGCTGCCCGAAGTGCCGCAACCCTTCCGCGGGCGGACCGTAGTAGGCCAGCCGACCGCCGGGCACCAGGACCAGCAGGCGGTCGCAGGCATCGAGATTCGCCACGCTGTGCGTCACCACGATGACGGTCCGTCCATCGTGCGCCAGCTCGGACAGCATTTCCATCACCGTCTTGTCCAGGCCGGGATCCAGGCCGGAGGTCGGTTCGTCGAGGAACAGCAGCGACGGCTTGGTCAGCAACTCCAGCGCCACGTTCACGCGTTTGCGCTGTCCGCCCGAGAGCCGATCGATGCGGGTGTCGGCGTGCTTCGCCAAGCCGAGCTCCCCGAGGACCTCGTCGACCCGCTGCTCCCGCTCCTCGCGACGGGTGTCGCCGGGGAAGCGCAGTTCGGCCGCGTAGAGCAGCGCGCGCCGAGTCTGGAGCTGGTTGTGCAGGATGTCCTCCTGCGGTACCAGGCCGATCCGATGCCGGAGCTCGTCGTAGTTGGTGTACAGATCGCGTCCGTCGTAGCGAACCGTTCCCTCCGTCGCCGGTCGCAACCCGGTGACCGCGCCGAGCAGCGTCGACTTGCCCGCTCCGCTGGGCCCGATGACGCCGACGAGCGAGCGGTGCGGGATGGGGAAGCTCACCTCGTCGAGCAGCACCTTGCCCTCGCCCGTCCGCACGATGAGGTTCTGCACCGAGACCGACACGTCGCCGGTGTCGACGAACTCCCGCAGTTCGTCGCCGACCAGCCGAGCCGTGGTGTGCCCCATGCCGATCAGATCGGATTCGGAGAGGTCGGCGGCATCGACCCGGGAACCGTTGACGTAGGTGCCGTTGTGGCTGCCGAGGTCGACGATCCGGTACTTGCCGTCGCCGAGCATCCGCAGTTCGGCGTGATGGCGGGAGACCATGAGGTCGGACACGACGATGTCGTTGTCGGCGGCGCGGCCGATCCGAAGCGGGCTCGAGGTGATCCGGACTACCGCGCTGGGGTCGGCGGCCGGAGCCAACGATCGCGCGACCGGCCGATCGCCCGTGCGGAACTTCGTGACCGTCGCTTCATCGTCGAGGTCGTAGCCGGGATCGGGGACGATCATCGTGTCGCCGCTGCCGGGATCGCCATCGGTCTCGTGGCCGGGTGGCGCTTCGACCGAACAGGTCAACTGCTCGCCGTCCCGGGCGTGGCCGAGCTGGAACGTCTCGTCTCGGTCGATCACCATGCGCTCGACGCGTTTACCGTCGAAGTAAGTGCCGTTGCGGCTGCCCGCGTCCTCGATTTCCCACCCGTTCGATCCCCGTTCCAGAACGGCGTGCACGGCGGATACCCGGGGATCGGTCACCACGATGTCGGAGGCGGGATCGCGACCGACGTTATATGCGCCACCGGCGCGTAGCCGATAGACACGTTCCCTCGTCTGCACCACCAGAACCGGCGCCTCGGGAAATTCCGTGGAGGACGGTTCATCCGCCATAACCGGAGTATACGACCGTGCCACACGGTGCCCGCAATAGTCGATCATCGGTATGCGATTCGAATATGTTGCACGGCACCGACCACAATGGAAGATGGAAATCGCGGTGTGACTGCGCAATTCGATCTCGATATGAAACCAGGATGCGAAATCGACGCCGAATGTTTCCGATTCAAGGGCAATCGCGGCCGAATGTCACGATTTGTCGCCGGGCGCCCGCAGCAGCAGTGTTTGCAGCGCCAGATACAGCAGCGCCGCGTCGGCGGGTACCGCGAAGGCCGCGCCGGTGAGTCGCTCGATTCGCTTGAGACGATGCAGGACCGTGTTGCGGTGCAGGTGCAGCCGCTCCCCGACCGCCGACGTGGAGCCACCGAGTTCGTACCAGGCCAGGGCGGTCCGCACCAGCGCGTCGGCGTCGTCGGGATGGAGTCGATCGAACGCGGCGAGCGCGTCCGAGAGGACATCCGCGGCGAGTCCGGGGTTCGCCGCGATCAACGCACGCGCCGGGGACGAGGCATAGGTGTGGATTCCGATGTCCGCCTCGCTCAGGCAGCGGAAGGCGAGGCGCGCCTGGTCCAGTGCGGTAGGCGTGGCCACTAGGTCGGTGAACGGCTTGCTCGCCCCGGCTCGCGTCCGCACGGTTCGGAGCGCGCGGCCGAGGGTGACCGGCGAGACCGCGGCGGCGAGGGTGACTCGGTCCTCGGCGAGACGGGTGCGGACGGTGGTTAGTCCGTTCGCGACGAGGTGCACGTCGCCGACCAGAACGACGAACGTGGCTCGGGCCGGCAGGCGCATTCTTCTGCCCAACCCCGCACGCTGCGTCGCCGGGAAGCCGGGATCGAGCAGCGCCCGCAGCAACCGTTGATCGGGTTGTTCGGTCCCGGCGACGACCACGCGCCGGTAGGCCTCGGCCGCCGCGACGGAATACTCGTCGACGGTCGCCCACATCAACGTCGACAGCCGAGGTAGCGCGGGACGGTCGTCATCGTCGGCGCGTTCGACGATGACCTCCCAGAACGCCATGCCCGCGACACGGAAGGCGTGCAGCAAACTGTCCAGCGGGATGCCTCGCTCGGCCTTGAGGCGTCCGGCTCCGCGTGCGGGTTCGAGTGAATAGGACGCTCCGCCAAGGGAATCCAGCAATGCCTCGAGGCTGTCGGCCACCAGGACGGCCAATTCGTGATGATCGAGCGCGGCGTCGCCGTAGTCGCGGTCGTCGTTTTCGATTCTGGCGGTGACCATTTCGGAGATCGCGGCCAGATCCGCGCGCAGCTCGTCGAGGAGGCGCGGGCGGTCGGCGTGCGTGTCCTGGGTCACTGTCGTCAACCTAGCGTTCGTTGTGCGCGCGCACAACGAACGCGTTCGAAGTGGCGGCGTTCGCCCGTCGCCACGACGGACGGCTCCCCGCGACACTGAAGTCCCTGATCGGTCACAGCCTCCAGAGTGGCTCTCGCAGAACGCCTCTCAGGCCGGATCGACGAAACTACTGCTACAACGATCGGAGTCCACCCTCATGACCATTGCCACGCGAGAACTGTTCGAGCGCTACCACGCGTGCTGGGCGGACCGCGACCCGGACCGGATCATCGAACTCCACACCGCCGACTCGGTGTTCCACCTGCACTCCGGCCAGGAACCCGCCCGAGGCCGCGCCGCCATCCGTGCGGCGGCGGCGGGCACTTTCGCCCTGGTTCCCGACCTGACCTTCCACCTGATCTCGTTGCGCGTCGGAGACGATTTCTGGGTGGTGCAATGGCAGCTGACCGGGACGTCGGCGACCGGCAATCGCGTGTGCGTCGACCTCGCGGACTTCGTCCTGGTCGAGGGCGGTGCCGTCAAGGAGAAGCACTCCTACGTCGACGGCGTCGCCATGCAGGCCGCGCTCGCATCGCAGCCCGTTGCGCCGTCGCAACGCTGAAGCCGTGGGATGCGTTGCGGGACTCGGCTTTCACCTTGACCAGGAGGTTCGAATCTCGCATGCCATCGGCCTGTGCCGGGGTTGCTAGTCGCGCCAGACGGGTGGGCGCTTCTCCAGGAAGGCGGCCATCCCTTCGCGGGCGCCGGGTAGTTGCGCGGCGGCGGCCATGACTTCGAGGGCGAGGGTGTAGGCGTCCGCTTCGGGGCGGTCGAGTTGGGCGTAGAGGGTGCGTTTGCCGAGTGCTTTGTTGGCCCGGCTGCCCCGGGTGGCGCGGGCGAGCAACTCGTCCACGGCGGAGTCCAGCTCGGCATCCGGCACCGCACGGTTGATCAGGCCCCACTGTTCGGCGGTGCGGGCATCGATCGGGTCGCCGGTGAGGGCCAGCTCCATCAGCCGTTTGCGGCCGACGGCGCGGGCCACCGGAACCGCGGGGGTGTGGCAGAACCAGCCACCCTTACCGCCGGGGAGCGCGAAACCGGCCGATTCGGCGGCGACGGCCAGATCGCAGGAGGCCACCAGCTGGCAGCCCGCGGCCGTCGCCAGGCCGTGTACCCGGGCGATCACCACCTGCGGCACCGATTGAACGGTCGACATCAGCTCGGTGCACAGGCTGAGGAGTTCCCGCACGCCGAGCAGGTCGCGAGCGGCGACATCGGCGAAGTCGTGTCCCGCGGAGAACACCGGACCGTGCGCGCCGAGCACTATCCCGGTGGCATCGGTCTCGCCCGCGGCCCGGAACGAGGCGAGGAGTTCGGCCAAGTGCTCCCCCGACAGCGCATTGCGCCGATCCGGCCGGTTCATGGTGATGCGCACCGTTTCGCCATCCCGCGCGACCAGCACATGCTGATACTCCAGAGCCGTCATATCTCCACCGTAGATCGCCACGGGCGGCGCCACGACGACTCCGGAGCGGCACTATCTCCTGTGTCCGGTTTCAGCCGCGGGGCAGCCCGGGATCACTCGGCCGCGGCCCCTTCGCGGGATTGGCCCACGAGGCGGGTCCGTCAGGTCCTGGCGCGTCGGCTACACGGCTCTGTCTGTCCGCGTCGGCGACTGCTCTCGCATCGACCTCGCGTCGCGCGAAGGCGATATCGCGTGCGCTACGCACCGACAATCGGCCGAGCGAGGTCGCGGCGAAGAAGAGGATCAGCGCGCCGAGACCGTAGAAGTAGGTCAGTTGCAGCACAGCGCTTTTCCAGTCGGACGTGGCGACAGGGTCGCCGACATGCCCGATTCCCAGCGGGTCCGCCAGTACCGGTCCGATGACGAACCAGAAGCCCGCCGCCACTCCCAGCCACGCGCCGAAGCTCGCCACCAGGCGGTTGCGGCTGACCAACATGAGCAGTCCGCCGACGACCGCGGCGACGCCGGGCAGCACTTGGAGCCACCCACGCGCCGCGGTCCACACCCACGGCTCGTCCGGAGTGAACGCGAAGTCGAAGTACGGCCCGAGGAACGGGATCAGCGCACCCCAGGCGCCCAGCAGTAGCACCGCGAGCCCGCCGATGGCTCCCCGGCTGCGCGGAATTCGGAGCGGGCGGCCGCGACCGGCGGGAACAGTGTCATCGACGTCCCTCATGACGCCTCCAATCGTCGGGGTAGGTGCTTTACACCGCCTACCCCTTGTCCACCGCGCTACGCACGAATGCCGCGAGGCGGGTTCACGGCGGCTACTACGCCGAGCGTTCTATCCGCCGAATCCCACCAGGGCGGAGGCGAGGTCGGGGACCTCGAGCACCTCCAGTGCTTGCTGACGCACATCGGGGCAGGTCTGCGTGGTGACGGTGTCGACGATGGTCTTGTCCTGAACGACGTCGTCGGTCAGCTCGTTGCGGGCCGCCCAGTTCTGCACGGTGCCGTTGAAACTGGTCTTGGCAACCGTCGAACCTTGGTCGCGCCAGTTGTCGAGTTCGGGCTGGATCATGTCGCACAACTGCTGACTGGCTTCGGCGCCGATTTCGGCGCCCGTCGTCGGCGAGGCCGCGGGAGTGGTAGTGGGCTGTGTCGTAGTGACGGGCAGTGTGGTCATCATGGTGGTGGTTTCCTGCGCGGTGTCGTCGCCGTTGTCACCGCAGCCGGTGAGCACGACGGCCGCGGCCACTGTCCCGGCGACGAGAACGGAGCGGGCAATTCGACCCCGGTTGGCGATCATGACATCTCCTTCTGGTCGAGTCGTAGGTCTTCTGTGCGGAAGCCCAGGTGAACACCGATCATCATCAGGGCGGGCAAGCGTTGGCCGAACACTTCGGATTCGCTGAACACGACTTCATCGACGGCGTGTACCGGCCTGAGCTCGGCGCGCTCGCGACATGTGGGATTCGAAGCCGAGCCGTTTCGACCGGATGCGGTGCGATTCACCGAAATTGTGCCGGGCGAGCGGGCATCACGTGGCGCATTCCGAAGATTTCCCGCGCCGCGGCGTTGCCACGGCCGCAGGAGGCTGCTGTAGCGGAGATCGCGTGGTGGTAACAATCGTTGGTGGCCCGGGGTGAAGCTGCTAAATTTGCGAAGATTCGCCGTCGACATGCCCGTTTCTACGATCGTAAGCGTTAGGGAGAGGCAGGACGATGAAGGCGTTCGTCATGAAGGAGATCGGGTCGGTGGGGTTCACCGAGAAACCCGTCCCGGAGCCCGGCCCATTCGACGCCGTAGTGCGGACTACCACGGCCCTCATCTGCACATCCGACTCGCATACCGTCCAGGGTGGTATCGGCCCGCGGGAGAACCTGACCTTGGGTCACGAGGCCGTGGGAGTCGTGCACGCGGTCGGCAGCGAGGTACGGCGCATCCGGCCGAACGATCGTGTCCTGGCCGGTGCCATCACCCCGGATTGGGGCGATACGGCCTCGCAGAACGGGTTTCCTTCGCAATCGGGTGGCCCGCTGGGCGGTTTCAAATTCGCGAACTCCAAAGATGGCGTCTTCGCCGAGTACTTTCACGTCAACGATGCCGACGCGAATCTCGCCGTCATCCCGGACGCGATTCCGGACGATTGGGCGGTGTATTGCTCCGACATGCTGTCGACCGGATTCATGGGCGCGGAGAAGGGCAACATCCCGATCGGCGGCACCGTGGCGGTCTTGGCGCAGGGACCGGTGGGCTTGATGTCGACGGCGGGAGCGAGATTGCGGGGCGCCGGTCTGATCATCGGTGTGGAATCGGTACCGGCGCGGCAAGCGTTGGCACGCCGGTACGGCGCCGGCGAGATCATCGATTTCACGAGCGAGGATGTTGTCGAGCGGGTACTCGAACTGACCGGCGGTGAGGGCGTCGATACCGCGATCGAAGCGCTCGGCGCCGATGCCACGTTCCAGACCGCGGTGAAGATCACGAAGCCGGGCGGAACGATCTCCAACGTCGGATATTTCGGCGACGGCGAATTCGTCCGAATACCCCGCGTCGAATGGGGAGTCGGCATGGCGGACAAGACGATCGCGACCGGACTGTGTCCTGGCGGGCGGCTCCGCATGGAGCGTCTGCTGCGCATCCTGGAGTCGCGCCAGGTCGACCCGACGCCGATGACGACGCACGAATTCGCTTTCGACGACATGGAGCAGGCGTTCGAGGTTTCGGACAAGAAGCTCGACGATGTCGTGAAAGTGCTGATCCGTTTCGGCTGACAACGCCGCCACTTCGCTTGCCTTCTCCGGGAAGAGCTGAGATGCACGATCCCGATCCACCGTTCAGGCCGATCCGCCGCCGAGACGGATACCTCCCGCTCGAGGACTACGGGCTGATCGGAGACGGCGCGACCGCCGCCCTCGCCGGTGTGGACGGCACGATCCCCTGGCTGTGTATTCCCCGGTTCGACGCCGAACCGCTGTTCTGCGGACTGCTCGATCACGCACGTGGCGGGTCGTTCACCGTCGCCCCGGAGAACTTGCTCGAAGGCCGCCAGCGCTATCAACCCGACACCGGCGTGCTGGAAACCGAGTTGCGCTGCGAAACCGGAGTCGTCCGGCTGACCGATGCGATGGTTCTGCGCTCCGGCGCCGACCTGCGCGACGACGCTCCGGCCAACCGCGCCGAACTCGTTCGCTCCGCGGTCGTCGTCGACGGACACGTCCGTTTGAACGTGGATGTCTCGCCGCGCGGCGGCGGCGAGGTGAGGCCAGTGTTCAGCGGTCTCGAGATCCGCGCGAAATCGCAACCGGGCCTGCGGCTGCATCTGCGCGGCAACCGGCCGCTGACCGGCCTGCGCAGCACCTACGAGCTGGAACAGGGAGAACGGCTCGAACTGGTGTTGTCCTGGGGACGATTCCATCGCCACCACCAGTTCGACGCCTCGTCGATGCTGCACGACACCGCGACCGCCTGGCGATCGTGGTTGACGGATTGCAGCTACGACGGCCCGCGGAAACCCCTGGTCCGGCGTGCCGCGATCACCCTCAAACTGTGCGACCACTGGGTCAACGGCTCCCTCGTCGCCGCGCCCACCTCCTCACTCCCGGCGCCGATCGGCGGCGTCCGCAACTGGGACTACCGTTATGTCTGGATCCGCGACGCCGCCTACGCCGTATATGCCTTGCGCCGCATCGGCTTTCAGGGTGAGGCCGACGCGTTCCTCGGATGGGTTCTCGACGCGTTCGAACGCAGCGACGGACTTCGCATCATGTACGACATCGACGGCGCGCCCGTGCCCGACGAGACCGAGGCCGCCGATCTGGAAGGCTACCGGCGCTCGGCTCCCGTCCGCTGGGGTAACGGGGCTGCCGACCAACGTCAGCACGACGTCTACGGCGAGATTCTGGATTGCGCCGACCAGTGGCTGCGCTCCGGCGGGGAGATTCAGCCAGACCTGTGGCCGAGCCTGGCTCGCCTGGCGGATGCGGCCGGTCGATCATGGGAGGAACCGGATCAAGGCATCTGGGAAGTGCGGAGCCAAGGCCGTGCGTTCACCTACAGCGCCGCACTGTGCGAGGTCGCGCTGGATCGCGCCGCCTCGATCGGCGAACGCTTCCGTCTGCCAGGGCCGGTCGGCACGTGGCGCGCCACCGCCACGCACATCCGCGAATCCATCCTGAAACGCGCGTGGGACGATCGCGCGCGGACGCTCAGCGCACATCTCGACGGCGGCGGCGCCGTGGATGCCAGCCTGCTTGCGCTGCCACTCCGGCATGTCGTCCCCGCCGATCATCCACGCATGGTGGCGACAGCCGCCGCGGTGGCCGATCGCCTCGGCGCGGGAAACGGTTTGCTGTACCGATACCTGCACGACGAATCGCCCGACGGCCTGCCGGGCGACGAGGGCGCCTTCGTCCTGTGCAGCTTCTGGCTGGTCGACAACCTGACCATGCAAGGCCGCATCGAGGAAGCCGAGCAGCTCTACGACTCACTGTGCGATCGCGCCAGCACGCTGGGGTTGTTCTCCGAACAGATCGACCCCTCCACCGGTGCGTTCATGGGCAACTTCCCTCAGGCGTTCAGCCACATCGGCGTCATCGCCAGTGGCGTGAACCTCGCACGCGCGAAGGCGGACCGAGAATGATCCAACGGCTTGTCATCTTCGGCGGCACAGGCGACCTGACCGGACGGTACCTCCTGCCGGGGCTGGCCGCACTGCACGAGTCCGGAAAGCTCGATACGGGTTTCCAGCTCGTCTGCGTCGATCTGAAAGACTGGGACGACAAGCAATTCCGGGCGTGGGCCGCCGACCAACTCGACCAGCATGCCGCGAGTACGGCAGGCGACAGCAGACGAGCGATCACAGCCGCCGCACGATATCGGCGAGCCGACATTCAGAATCCGCTCGAGGTGGCCGAAGCGATCGCCGGTGCCGGTCCGGTGGCCGTCTACCTGGCGTTGGCTCCCGCACTGTTCCCCACGGCGATCCGAACGCTGCACGAAGCGCACCTGCCCGACGGCAGCCGGATCGTGCTCGAGAAGCCTTTCGGCGTGGACCTCGCCAGTGCCGAGACCCTCAACCAACTGCTGTCGGACCTGGTACCGGAACAGGCCGTCTTCCGGGTGGACCACTTCCTCGCCATGACGACCGTGCAGAACCTGCTCGGCAGCAGGCTGGCCAACCGCGTGCTCGAATCCCTTTGGAACAGCGCGCATATCGCCAAAGTCGAGATCACCTGGGACGAGACGCTCACCGTCGAGGGCAGGGCCGGGTACTACGACAACGTCGGGGCGCTCGAGGACATGGTGCAGAACCATCTCCTGCAATTGCTGTGCCTGGTGGCCATGGAACCTCCGATCACGCTGTCCGAACGTGATCTGCGCGACCGCAAGGTCGACGTGCTGCGGTCGATACGCCCCCTCACCGACGACGACATACCGCACCGCACGCGCCGGGCACGCTACAGCGCGGGCACGATCGGCGATCGCAGTGTCCCCTCCTACACCGACGAGCCCGGCGTCGACCCGCAACGTGGCACCGAGACCTACGCTGAAATCGAACTGGCACTGGACAATTGGCGATGGTCGGGAACGACCTTCGTGCTGCGCACCGGCAAAGCCCTCGGCGCGGACCGCAAGGAAGTCGCGGTCCACTTTCGTCCCGTACCCCACGTGCCCTTCGGCCACGATGGGTCGACATCGCCGAACATCCTGCGTTTCGCGCTCGACCCCGAAAGCCTCACCCTCGCTCTCACGGTGGTGGGACCCACCGCGGGCACCTTGGTTCCGCTCACCATGACCGCACCGATTCAACCACCGGAACTTCCCGCCTACGGACGGCTCCTGCTGGACGTCCTGACCGGAAACGCGGCCCTGTCCATCCGCGGCGACGAAGCCGAACAGGCATGGCGGGTCGTCACCCCGATCATTTCCGCCTGGTCGCGGGACCTCGTGCCACTCGACCACTATCCCGCGGGCTCGGTCGTGCCGAGCGGTGTCGGCAACGGTCGATGAACACATCGGATACCCCCGGTCGTCCCCCGCCGCCCTGCATCGTCGTCATGGGTGTTTCCGGCACCGGGAAAACGACGATCGCTCGCCTACTGGCCGACGAATTCGGCATCCCGTTCGCCGACGCGGACGATTTCCACCCGCCGGCGAACGTCGCGAAGATGGCCTCGGGCACCCCGTTGGACGACAGCGATCGCGGCCCCTGGCTCACCGCGGTCGGCCGCTGGCTGCACGACCACTACGCCGCCGGCACGGGCGCCGTGGTCGCCTGCTCGGCACTCAAACGTCGCTACCGCGACATACTGCACGCCTCCGCGCCGTCGGTGTTCTTCCTGCTCCTGACCGCCAGCCGCGAACAATTGATCGAGCGGATGACCGGTCGCCACGGTCACTACATGCCGCTGTCCCTGCTCGATTCCCAACTGGACGCGCTCGAACCACTGCAACCCAGCGAACAAGGCGCCATCCTCCCGGCCGATCGAGCACCCGATCACATCGCCGGTGCGGCGGCCGCGCTCCTCCGAAAAGCCTCTGGCGCACCGGAATCCGGGTAGCTCCAGGTCCTGACCGCGACCTCCGGAGCACGCGAACCGTAGTCGCAGTGCGGCCGCGCCAGTGCTCGGCAGGTCTGCAGACGCTCGGGGAGGCCGGGCGTCAGCGGTCCTTGTCGCTGGAGCCGTCGCAGCAGTCGCAGCCGTGCTCGTCCGTCCCGGTGGTACCGAGCAGTGCGGTCGGTGTGGGGCAGCAGGTGTCGCCCTTCCACGCGTCGCGGCCTTCCTTCACCGCGATCGCGGCGATGACGAGTGCGGCGATCGGGTCGGCCCAGGACCAGCCGAAGAGACTGTTGAGCAGCAGCCCGAACAGCAGGACCGCAGAGAGGTAGGTGCACAGCAGGGTCTGCTTGGAATCGGCTACCGCGGAAGCGGATCCGAGTTCGCGCCCGGCGCGGCGCTGCGCCCACGACAGCACCGGCATGACGACCAGGCTGACCGCGGCCAGGGTGATCCCGATCGGCGAGTGCCGCGCGTCGCCGATACCGAGCAGGCCGCGGACCGACTCGACGGTGACGTAGGCGGCGAGGGCGAAGAAGGAGAACGCGATGATTCGCAGCGCGATCTTCTCTCGTCGCTCCGGGTCGCGGCCGGCGAACTGCCAGGCCACCGCCGCGGCCGAGGACACCTCGATCACCGAGTCGAGGCCGAACCCGATCAGCGCGGTCGAGGACACTCGAGCGCCCTCGGTGAGCGCGATGACCGCCTCGACGACGTTGTAGGAGATGGTCGCGGCGACGAACCACCGGATCCGCCGCGCCAGCACCGCCTTACGGTCCGGGCTCGGCCCGGCCGAGACCGGAGAGGGCATCCCGAGGGAGGCCATCAGCAGCATCCCGCGGTGTCGGAATCCGGGCAGCAGGCGGGGTCGACCGCCAGCACCAGGCCGAGCAGGTCGTCGAGAGCGGCCCCGATGCGGGCATCGGCCAGTTCGTAGCGGCTGCGGCGACCCTCCGGGATCGCGACCACCAGTCCGCACCCGCGCAGGCACGCGAGATGGTTGGACAGGATCTGGCGCGTAACGCCGATCCGCTCGGCCAGCTCCGACGGATATCCCGGCTGCCGGCGCAGGTTCAGCAGGATCTGGGTGCGGGTCGGATCCGACAGCGCATGCCCGAACCGGGCGAGAGCGTCGGTGTGCAGCACCGGCAGAGTCTCCATGAGGCAACAGTACATCGAAATCTGTATTCAGAAAATATTGGATCGTGATTCGGGGTTGCATCCTGTACCGGGGTACAGGCTTACCGTCGAAACATGACGATCTCCTCTGAAGACGAGGGCGGGGTACCGGACGCCTGCACCCTGCCCACCGCGGAGCAGCCGATGCGGATCGCCGAGTTCGACCGCTTCTTCGCCGAATTCGCGCACACCGCCCGCCGGACTGGCCCGGCCCGGCTCGAACTCTTGCTGGATCCGGCCGCGGAACCGACCGCCCGTGATCTGGCCGCGCGGGAGTCGAGTTGCTGCTCGTTCCTCACCTTCGACTTCGACACCACCGAAGCCGGTCTCGTGATGGGCATCGGGGTTCCCGGCACCTACGTCGACGTGCTCGACGCCTTCGCCGCCCGTGCCGACAGCGCGATCGGCGGCGCCCGGTGACCACGCTGCGCACCAGCGAACTCGCCGCGGCGGCAGGGGTGAACACCCAGACGCTGCACTACTACGAACGCCGCGGTCTGCTCGCCGAACCGGAGCGCACCCTCGGCGGGCACCGCCTCTATCCGGAGCAGTCCGTCACGGTGCTGTGATCAAGGCGGCCCAGCGGCTCGGGTTCACGCTCGACGAGGTCGCCGACCTGCTCGCCGCCACCCAATTCGGCCGCGCCGATGCCGGGCTACAGTCCCGGGCGGCGGCGAAGCTGGCCGAGGTCGACGCCGAGCTCGCCGAACTCACCGCCGTGCGCGACACCCTGCGCGCGGCACTGGCCGCTGGATGCGACGACCTGCTCGCCTGTAGCGAATCACCTTGCTGCCCGGTGCCTTTCGACACGAAAGTCGACGACCGCGCGACGAGCGCAGGGGGCAGCTGTGGCTGCTGAGACACGCTGGTGGGCGCCGATCGGGGCGGGCGCCCTGCTGTGCCTGGGCTGCTGCGTCGCCCCGCTGCTCATCGTGGCCGGCGTCCTCGGCAGCGGCACATTGCTGGTCGGCCTGTCCTGGCTGCAACCGCTCGGCTTCGCACTCATCGGTATCGGTGTCGCCGGGTTGCTCTGGTCGCGGCTGCGCGCCGGCCGCACCGGCTGCCCTATCGGTGACGGCACGAATTCGTGCGCGAGCTCGGGCTGCGGCTGCACCACGACCACGGTCGCCTGAATTCCGGCATTTCAGGCTCTGCCCATGACCGTGCTGCGCTCGATACTGCTGTTCGCCTCGGCCGCCGTCGCCGAGATCGGCGGCGCATGGCTGGTCAGGCAAGGCGTTCGCGAGCACCGTGGGTCGCCGGCCGTTCGCAGGTGATCCCACTTCCCATGGGGTGATTTCGAGCGCCGTGCGTCGGCGTGTTCCGGGCGGTACGGTCGGGATATGCCCGGGCAGCGCGGCGACGGCTCGTTTGGAAACTACCGCCTCGAACGCTTGCTGGGGCGCGGCGGCATGGGCGAGGTGTGGCTGGCGCGCGACCGTAGCGGCAGCGCCGTGGCGCTGAAGGTCTTGTCCACGACGTATTCCGCGGATTCGGCCTATCGGCGTCGTTTCGAGCGAGAGGCACGGTTGGGTTCGCGGCTGCGCAACCCGCATATCGTGCCCATCCACGCCTTCGGCGAGGTCGATGGCCACCTGTTCTTGGAGATGGCCTACATCGAGGGCGTCGACCTGGCTACCCGCCTGCGGTCGGGCGCGCTCGCACCGGCGCGCGCTGTGGATGTCGTCGCGCAAGCCGCCGAGGCGTTGGATACCGCGCACGCGGCCGGGCTCGTCCATCGGGATGTGAAACCGGCCAACATCCTCGAGCACACCAGCGGTTTCGTGTACCTGATCGACTTCGGTATCGCCCGCGCCGCCGACGGCACCGCGATCACCGCCAGCGGCCAGGTTGTCGGCACGTTGCAATACATGGCGCCGGAGCGGTTCACCGGAACGCTCGACGCCCGCTCCGATATCTATTCGCTGGCGTGCGTGCTCTACGAAACCCTCACCGGGCAGGTGCCTTACGGTGACGGTGATCCCGCACGTCAGATGCACGCGCACTTGACGTCCGCACCGCCACACGCCTCACAAATCGCCGCCGATGTTCCCGCCGCGCTCGATGCCGTCATCGCTCGCGGCATGGCCAAGGACCCGGACGACCGGTACGCCAGCGCCGGGCAATTCGCCGCCGCGGCGCGCGCTGCCCTCGGCGTGCGGGCACCGGCTCAGCCGCCGCCGGTTCCGCACGGGGCCGCCGGACCCCGCCCCGCGACTCGCGTCATCACCGCCCCGGGCCCGTCGGCGACCGCGGCAGCGACCCCGTCGATGCGAGCGCGGGAGTCCCCGGCGGTCCCGCCCGTCGGCCCTCCCGGTCCGCGCGGGAACCCGTCTATCGGCGGGTGGATATCTTTCGGCGCCGGAGTGGTCGCTCTTGCCGCGCTGGCTTTGTGGTTGCTGGTCGGCGGCATCGGCTCCGGCCCGAGTCCGAGCACGACGACGAACGAAGCCGCCACTTCCGCGACCGCTCCACCGCAGACAGCCGAGGGACCGCCCTACGATGCGGCCGACGGCGCGCGCGACGGCAACTTCGCGTTCACCGTGGTGGACGCCCTGCCCAGCACCGGTCCGGGGAGCCCGGACGGTGCGGACACCATCGTGACGTTGACGGTCACCAATGTGTCCGGCCAGCAACAAGATTTCCGCATCGATGAGCAACGCCTGATCACCACGGAAGGCCGGTCGGTCGCGCCCAAGGCCGCGGACAACCCCTCCGGCGGCAACACGATCCCCCTCGGCCCCGGAAGCACCAGCACGATCCGGTTGGCCTTCGACGTCCCTGGTGACGCCAAAAAGGACGACAAGAAAGAGGACGACAAGAAGAAAGACGACAAGAAGCGGGAAGTGCCGAGCCATTTGGAGTTGCACGGCGGACCGTCGACCCCCGGCGTGATCGTGCCGATCCCGTAGTCGGCGGCCACGCGGTCGCCTCGAGCGCGGCGATCACGCATCTGTCGCCGAGGCGTGTTCACCGACCTTGCGGACTCGGGTGGTCGCCGCGGTGACACGCTCGCCCTCGCGGTCTTCGGGGTGCAGCGGGGCGATAGGGCTGTCGTGACGGTCGACGAGTGTCGAGTGCGGTTCGTCGGTGGCGAAGGCGTGCCGTTCTCCCCATTGGCGCAAGGCCACGACGACGGTGAAGAGATCCTGCCCGGCTTCGGTGAGTACGTAGCTGTGCCGCTTGCCGCCGGGGGTGGTGCTCATGGTGAGGATTCCGTGGTCGACGAGCCTGCGCAGGCGGTCGGTGAGGATGTTCCTTGCGATCCCGAGTCGCTGCTGGAATTCGGTGAAGGTCGCCGCGCCGTCCATGGCGTCACGCACGATCAGCAGGCTCCACCGATCGCCCACGAGGTCGACGGTTCGGGCGACCGGACAGGTCGGATCGGTCCACTCGCGGCCGGAGCCGAGCGCCGTCATGAGCCCTCCCAATCAGTTGCAATGTGAAACCATTGTGCCCTACCGTCAAATGGTTGCATTTTGCTACTGATTGGGAGGCGTGGTGGCGACAGGAGTGACGAGGTCGCAGCGATTCGTTCTGGCGCTGGTGTGCGCGGTGGCGGTGTCGACGATCTATGCGATCCAGCCGGTGCTCGAGGCGGCGGGCGCCGGTTTGGGCTTGGCGCGTGAGTCGCTGGGCTGGCTGGTCGCAGCCGGGCAGATCGGCTACTGCGCCGGTTTGGTCTTGCTGGTTCCGCTCGGCGACGTGGTGAATCGCCGGCGGCTCATCACCGTGCATCTAGTACTCACCGCCGCAGGGGCTGCGGTCGCGGCCGCCGCCCCGAACGCCGCCGTCGCGGTGGCGGGGCTCGCGGTCGCGGGTTTGTTCGCGGTCGTGGTTCAGGTGACTGTCGCCTATGTCGCCGCGGTCTCCGCGCCGAGCGAACGTGGCCGGAATATCGGCGCGGTGACCTCGGGTGTGGTGATCGGCATCCTCGGCGTCCGGGTCCTCGCGGGGGTGCTGGGCGACACGGTTGGCTGGCGTGCCGTGTACGCGCTGCTCGCCGTGCTCTGTGTGGCTCTGGCCCGCACCGTCCACGCGACGCTCGACCCGGACCGCGAGGTTACCGGCGCACGGTACGGGCACGTGCTGGCGTCGATGGGGCGGCTCGCGCGCACGGATCGTCTGTTGACGAGCCGAGGCCTGATCGCCTTCTTCCTATTCGCGTCCTTCGGAACGCTCTGGAGCGGGCTGGCCCTCCCCCTCGGCGCCGAGCCCTGGAACTTCGGCACCACGCAGATCGGCCTCTTCGGAGTGGCGGGCCTGGCCGGAGCGCTCGGCGCCGCGCGCGCGGGACGATGGGCCGATTCCGGTCGCGCACAAGCGATCACCGGCTCCGCACTGGCGTTGCTCACCGCTTCCTGGCTGCTCACCGCCCGGATCGAAACAACACTGGTGCCGCTTGTCATCGGCATCATCGTGCTCGACTTCGCCGTCCAGGCGGTACACGTCAGCAGCCAACATCTGCTGACCACAGCCCACCCGGACCGCGCCAGCAGCGTCATCGGCGCCTACATGGCCTGCTATTCCCTCGGGTCCGCCCTCGGCGCGATCACGACCACGTGGGCGTACAGCACCTGGGGATGGTCGGCCTCCTGCTGGACGGGCGCGGCCTATTCGCTCGTCGCGCTGGTGCTGTGGGGACTCGCCCAGGTCGCCGACAGCACAGGGCGCGATGCCGCGAGTTCGCCCGAGCCCCCGAGTCCGGTCGGGCGAACTTGCGATGCACCTCTACACCAACCAGATCAGGACGAGCACCACGGCGATGACGACGAGGATCGTGATGGCAAGGTGGGGTGCGGGCACCCTGCGCGTGGCCGGCGCATCGGCGGGTGAGACATCGTCTCGACCGTGGTCGGCAGGCACCGATTGATCATCGAAACGTTCGGACATGCCCCAGCCTTACCCGTGCGCCGGGCCGGAAAACTACCTGGTGGCGGACCGCCTTCAGCGCGGAGTCGTGGCCCGCACGACGAGTTCGGCCACGTCTGCCGGACGCGAGACCGCGACGGCATGCGAGGCGGTGACCTCGACCGTTGTCGCGTTCGCCCGCTCCGCCATGTACCGCTGCGCCTCGATCGGGATGTTCTTGTCCTCGGATGTGAGCAAGGCGTAGGTCGGCAGGTCGCGCCAGGCGGTGGCCGAGGCGCCTTCCTGCAGGGCGGCGAGCGCGACGGGGCGCTGGGTGATGCCCATCAGTTCGCCGGTGGCGGCGGGTGTGTCGGCGGCGAACTGGGTGTGGAACGCATCCTGGCGGATGTAGAGCTCGGTGCTGGTCGAGCCGTCGGGCAAGGGGTAGGTGGCCGGGCGGGTGGTCGGGCCGAGGGTGGAGCCGGGGAACTTGTCGGTGAGTTCCAGGGCGCTCTCGCCGAGATCGGGGATGAAGGCCGCGATGTAGACCAGGGCGGAGACGTTCGCTTTGCCCGCAGCGGCCACGGTGATGACGCTGCCGCCGTACGAATGGCCGACCAGGACACAGTCGCCTTCGATCGAGTCCAGGACCGAGGCGATGTATGCCGCGTCGCTGTCGAGGCCACGCAGCGGGTTGGCGGCCGCGATCACCGATGTGCCTGCGGCGCGCAGTCTTTCGGCGACGCCGTTCCAGCTCGACGAGTCGGCGAAGGCGCCGTGGACGAGGACGACGGTGGGACTGCTGTTTTCGTTGCTCACGGGAAGGTCTCCTTGTGGATAGGCGCGGACGGTTCAGGCCGAGCGCGGCGCGGACGCGCAGGTTTCGGTCAGCCGATTTCGGCGAGGGCGCCGGTGATCACCGACGCGACTTCCTCGGGGTGGGTCTGCATCACGAGGTGGGGTGCGTCGAGTTCGGTGACGGAGCGCAGACCGGCCCTGCGATAGCCGAAACGCTGCACATCGGGGTTGATGGTGTGGTCGGCGGCCGAGACGATGCCCCAACCCGGCGTGGTTCGCCAGGCCGCCAGCGACGCTGTCTCGCCGAAGGCGTCGGCCGACAGCGGCCGCTGCGACACCGCGAGCACGCGTGCTCTCGTCGAGTCGAGGCCGGCGGCGAATACCGAAGGAAACGCGTCGATTTCGACGGACACGTCGGTGCCGGTGGCGCCGTCGGAGGTCGGGTAGGGCGAGTAGACCAGATGGTCGGCAAGGCTCGAGCCGGGGAATCGGCCCTGTAGCTGGGCCAGGCTCTCCCCTTCCTCGAGTGCGTAGCCGGAGACGAAGACGAGTCCGGCCACATTGTCGGCGGCCCCCGCGACGGTGATGACGGCGCCGCCGTAGGAGTGTCCCGCCAGCAGGACCGGTCCGTCGATCTGTTCGACCACCGACCGGACCGAGGCGGCGTCGGCGGCGAGACTGCGGTTGTAGACCGGCGGCGCGAGTACCCGATGTCCGCGTTCGAGCAGAAGCTCGATGACCGGACTCCAACTGGAGGCATCGGCGAAGGCGCCGTGGACGAGAACGATGGTCGGTGGGGGCAAGGCGAGTCCTTTCGACTGCGAGGTGTTGCTGTGCGGCATTCAGTTTCGGCCGCCAACGCCGCCTGCGCCCCTCTCCACCGGCCGTAAATGCCTCCGATCAGGACAAGCCTTCCCGGTCCCGCGGCCATGCGCCGAGGTGAATCCGTCGCGCGGAATCGTTGCTGGAGTCAGCGGGACCGCGGCTGTCCGGAGTTGTGTGGCGTCACCAGGCCGGACTCGTAAGCGACGACCACGAGTTGGGCGCGGTCGCGGACCTGGAGCTTCGTCATGGCTCGGTTGATGTGGGTCTTGGCGGTCAGCGGGCTGATGACCATGTGGTCCGCGACCTGGTCGTTGGACAGGCCTTGCGCGACCAGCGCCACGGCCTCGCGTTCGCGGTTGGTCAGTTCCTCGAGTCCTGTGGCGAGACCGGTGCCGGTGGCCAGCGGCTGGGTGACGAACCGGTTGATCAACCGGCGGGTGATCGACGGAGCGAGCAGGGCGTCGCCGCGCGCGGCCACACGGATGGAGTGCAGGAAATCTTCCGGCTGAATGTCTTTGACGAGGAATCCGGCCGCACCGGCGCGCAGCGCGTGAAAGACGTATTCGTCCAAGCCGTAATTGGTCAGGATGACTACGTGCACCCCGGCCAAGGCCGGGTCGGCCGATACGCGCCGGGTCATCTCGATGCCGTCGACGACCGGCATCTGTATATCGATGAGCGCGATATCGGGCAGATGTTGCCGGGCCAGGGCCAGGCCCTCGCTCCCGTCGCTGGCTTCGGCTACGACTTCGATGTCGTCCTCGAGGTCGAGCAGCGCACGGAATCCGCTGCGAATGAGCGGCTGGTCGTCGACGAGCAGGACTCGGATCATGTTCGGTCCACAGGAAGTTCGGCCTGCACGGAGAAGCCACCTCGGCTGCGTGGCGCGGCCCGCAGGTGACCGCCGAGGGCGGTGACTCGTTCGCGCATCCCGAGCAGCCCGACGCCGTCCGCGGGCGCGCGGCCGGGGGTGGCCTTGCCGTCGTCGTCGACTCGGACGACCAGAGTGTCGGGGCGATAGTCGATCCGGACCGACGCGGTCGCGGCGGCGGCGTGACGGGTGATGTTGGTGAGCGACTCCTGAACTATCCGGTAGACGGTCCGATCCACGGCGACTGGCAATTCCTGGCGTTGCCCTTCGATTGTCAGGGTCGCGTCCAACCCGGCCGTCCGAGCTCGCTCCACCAGGTCGGGGACGTGATCGAGTCCGTGCGGCGGTGTGACCCCGTCGTCGCGCAGCGCCTCGAGGGTCGCGCGCAGCTCCCGTGCCGCCTCCCGGCCGGCATCTCGGATCGCCAGCAGGGCCTCGGGCACCTCTTCGCCTCGTTTGCGGGCTACGTGGACGGCGGCCTCGGACTGAACCTTGATCACCGAGATCTGGTGCGTCAGTGAATCGTGCAACTCCCGCGCGATGTGTAGTCGCTCCTCGTCGGCGCGGCGCCGCGCGGTCTCCTCTCGCGTGCGCTCGGCTTCGTCGGCGCGCCGTTCGGCCTGCCGCAGCGCTTCCCCGGCGGCACCGGCCGCGATCAGCCACGCGATCTCGAGTGCGTCTCGGGCCTGCGCGAAGGCCGCACTCGTTTCGTGCAGGGAAGCCAGGGCCGCGAGCGGCAGAGCGGCCAACAGAGCCACCGACGCAGCCACCGTGACCATGCGGTGTCCAGCCCGTACCGCGGCGTATACCGCGAACAGGAACGCGACGGCGGGCACGTCGAATCCGACGGCTTGGTACGCCAATGCGGACAACCCGGTGAGAATTAGCACGGCGACCGGGGCCCGGCGTCGCGCGGCGAGCGCCAATCCCCCGGCTATCAGCGACGCGTAGCCCAGCGGATCGAGATTCGTCGGGGCGTGCTGTTTCGACAGACCGGTGACCAACAAGATCGCCGCCAACCCGACCGCGATCGCCCAATCCACGATCCGTCCCCTGTTCATGCGTGCACCCTAACTGGATTCTCACGCGAGCAAATCCTGCTGACGGACGGTCAACCGACTACCGCACCCGCAGTACTTCACGAGATTCCAGCGGCAGTCGCTACCGCGACCGGTGCAGCGCGAAGTGCCTACGTCCGCACGATGTTGCGCGGTCCTCCGGCCGACATCATCGGACGACATCCCGTCGCACGACAAGGAGCACCTCATGTCCGTCCGTCATATCCTCGGCGCCACCGCCGTCCTGCTGGGAGCCTTCGCGCTCAGCTCACCGGCCGTCGCGCACGCCTCCATCCAGTCGAGCGCAGCGAGCGTGTCCACCATGAGCTCCGGGCGACTCGGGGCGATCGTGGCCACGGTTGTGGGGCTGATCGGCGTGAGCGTCGGCGGGTCGGCGCTGGCCCGATCCACCCGAATCGGCAGCAGTAGGAACGCGGCCCTCGTGGCTTTGGCGGCGGGCCTGACCACCGTGGTTATCGGCGGGCTGGTCGTCGCCACCGCCGACGGTGGTCTCGGCACCGGAAACGGACTGGGCGGAGCTCTGGTGGCACTGGCCGTCGGATTGATCAGCATCGTTGTCGGCGGGCTGCTGATGGTCCGCGCCCGTCGCGCGGGCTGATCCGTCTCTGATTGCGACCTCTCCGCCGCCACCGGCTCACTTCGCTGCGGAGCACTCGGGCGCCCTCGGATTGGGCAACGGGCGGGCAAATTGTGGAAATTTTAAATTGATTATGGCGGCGACTTCACAGTCCGGCGAAACCGCGTAGAATTCCAGCAGGTCGGGACAGCATTTTTGGAGTCCTATCATGATCGAAAGAAAGAAATCACACACGAAGTTCGCACGGTTGGCGGCTGCTGCCGGTATAGCAGCAGTTGCTGCGATTCCGGTCGCCACAGCCACAGCCGCAGCGCAAGCGCCTACCGCGCAGGCAGCGACACCCGATTCCGCAACCCAACTCGTCAACAGCCCCGGTTGGGGTGGTGGCCACGGTTGGGGCGGCGGCTGGGGCTGGGGCGGTGGCGGTTGGGGATGGGGTCACGGTGGCGGTTGGGGATGGGGCGGCGGCTGGGGATGGAATCCCGGCGGCTGGTGGAATTGGTGGAACCCGCCTGGCTGGGGTGGCTGGGGCGGTTGGGGCAGCTTCTAGCGCCGGTGACCGAGCCCGGACACGCGGTGCGTGTCCGGGCTCGGTCGCATCGAGTACCGATCGTATGAAGCCAGATTCGACCGACCGGCTGGAGCTGGTGACGACATGAAGATTGTGTGTATCGGTGGCGGGCCGGCGGGGTTGTACTTCGCTATTTCGATGAAGCGACGCGACCCGGCCCATGACATCACGGTGATCGACCGCGATCCTCCCGGGTCCACCTATGGCTGGGGCGTCGTGTACTGGGACGACCTGCTCGACCTTCTGTATCGGAACGATCCCGACAGCGCCCAGGCGGTGCGTGCCGGGTCGGTCGTGTGGCGGGAACAGGCAATCCATGTGGGCGACGACCAGACGGCGCATTTCGGGGGCTACGGGTTCAGCATGGGGCGCGCCGCATTGCTCGACGTACTTTCCCGGCGGGCGAGCGACCTCGGCGTCGATGTCCAGCACGGGCGAGAGGTCCACGATCTGTCCGGCTTCGACGACGCCGATCTGATCGTCGCCTCCGACGGCGCGAACAGCCGGGTACGGCAGCTGGGTGACGATCGTTTCGGCACGTCCGTCACACTCGGCGAGAATCGATATATCTGGCTCGGTACGGACAAGGTCTTCACCCGATTCACCTTCGCCTTCGAACACACCTCGGCCGGCTGGATCTGGTTCCACGCCTATCCATCGGTCGCCGGGAAGATCAGCACCTGCATCGTCGAGTGCCAACCGCAGACCTGGCAGGGGCTGGGTTTCGATTCCCTGGACAACTCCGAGAACTTGCGTGTTCTGGAAAAAATATTCGCGCGCCATCTCGACGGTCACTCGTTGATCAGCAAGACACGAGGCGAGTTCGCAAGGTGGAGCCGCTTTCCCGAGGTAACAAACAAAAGCTGGTATCACGACAACGTGGTACTGCTCGGCGACGCCGCGCACACAACGCATTTCACCATCGGTTCGGGCACCCGGTTGGCAATCGTCGACGCCGTCGTGCTCGCGCAGAATCTGTACGAGCATGCCGAGGTCGCCGACGCGCTGGAGAACTACGATGCGCAGCGGCGCGCCGCGCTGCGTCCGATACAGGCCGCCGCCCGTGGCAGCATGGTCTGGTTCGAACACGCCGACCGGTATCTCGACCGCAGCGCCGTGCAATTCGCCTATGCGATGGCGGCTCGGCACGGGCTTCAAATGCCGTGGCGATATCAGCTACACCTGCTCACGCAGGTACCCCCTGTGCGCAAGGTCCGGCGTGCCATCGACTCCGGACAGCGGTGGCTGCGGGCTGCCCGACGGGGGGAAGTCACGAAAGCGCTGCCCTCGCAACGGCGCCCATCCGACCCACTCCCGACCGATCGGTCGAAGCCCTGATCCGCGACTCCAGGGGTCGGTGACCGGCCGTCGAGTGTGCCGTGTCCGGCGATCACCGGACACGGCACACTCGCTCAGCTCAGCGTGAACGCCGCCGTGCCCGAGATCTGCTCCATCTCCCGGTCGTTCGAGTCCAGCGCGACGATCCGAGCCTCCACCCGGCCGGCGCCCGGCGCCGTGCCGAAACCGACGATCACTCCGTCCACCGTGTGCTGGACGACACCGTTGACGACGCGGTGCTTCTGCCCGTCCGCGTACCCGGTATCCAGGTTCTTGAAGCGAACAGCGACCTTCCAGTCCGAGCAGCCTTCTCCGGTCTGGGTGACCTTCACCCGCACACCGAACGTGCCGGGCGTTTCCTGCGGCACGGTGACCGCATCGATGATCGCCGAGCAGCTGGTCGGAATCAGGCGCGTCAGTGTCGGCGTGAACGGAGCACCCGGCTCGTGCGGAATGGCGGTGGACGGCCCTGCGAGCCCGACCATCCCGGCGGCGGTCACCGCTGCGATGACACCGGCGCGCGCCGAAAACTGTTGCAGCTGTGTGCGATTGAGAGTCATGACCGGTCTGTCGGGTGCTCTGCAACCACTGTTACACAGTCATGGCGTTAGTGAAATCACTGTAACATCCGGAGAAGACGCCGTTGACGATCTCATCGGTCAGGACCGAAAGCCGTTACAGCTACGACGATCTCGGCCCAACCGATCCGCCGATGCCGAGCCTTCAGAGGATGGCGCCCCCTCCCGCCTCGATCATCCGACCGCCACAGAAGCGGGAGGCACCCGCAGCCCCTCGCCGCCCGCGGTGCCCAGCGCCCAAGCGGACATAGCCTCCACACGGCACTATTCGGGCTGCTGGCCGTGCTGTCGGCAGTTATGAGGTCGGGTTGATGGCGAGCACACAGGCAACGGGCGGGTCGAGGTCGAGGGTTTCGACCCGCAGGTCGGTGAAGCCGGCGTCGGTGAGCATGTCCCGGAGTTCTTCGGCTGCTTGGACCGTGGTGTCCCGGGTGGCGCCCGGGCAGCGGGGCTGGCTGACGAGCGCGATGCGTCCAGCGGGGCGAAGCAGGCGGCGCAGTTCACGAAGCCGCTCCACCGGGTCGCGCCAGAATCCCACGGAGTTGACGGCGAGTATGGCATCGAGCGGATCGCCGAATCTCGGCAACTGGTCCACCGAGGCGTGCGTGAGATGCACGCGTCCAGCACGGACGGCGACGGCGTTGCGGCGGGCGGCATGCCGGACCATGGCTCGGGAGTGGTCGATGCCGAAGACGTGGCCCTGGGTGGCGCGGCCGGCGAACTCGGCGATGGCGACGCCGGGACCGAAGCCGATCTCGAGTACCCGGTCGGTGGGCTGCACGTCCAGCAACGACACTGCCCAGATGTTGCGCTGCCGGTTGGAGGGGCGTAGCGCGAACATCCAGCCGTTCATCCACCCGACGACGCCCCGAGGGTGACCGGCCTGACGCACCAAGTATCTGATCGCGCGTTGCTGGAGAGTTCTGGCTGTTGTCTGCATGATCGCCAGTCAACGGCTTCAAGTACGCTCGAAGTCAAATGAGTGACCAGCTGACGATCGGCGAGCTGGCGAGCCGCACCGGTGTCGCCGCCTCCGCGTTGCGTTACTGGGAGGAGCAGGGCCTGCTGCCGGCCCCCGCCCGCGTCGCGGGCCAACGGCGTTATCCGCCGGCGGCGGTCGGGCTGGTCGGTGTGGTCGTGGCGCTTCAGAACATCGGTTTCACGTTGCGGGAGATCAAGGCGTTCATGGCGTCTCGTTCCCCGGCCGAGGCCGGGTGGCGGGAGCTGTACCAACGCAAGCTCGCCGAGCTGGATCAACGGATCGCCCAGGCACTGGCGGCACGCACCGCCATCGCTCACGGTCTGGACTGCCCGCACCAGGACATTGTCGAGTGCCCCAACTTCGCGAGCGGGGTCACGGCGCTTCTGGCGGGACATTCTCTCGAAGAGGCTCACGCGCAGGTTCATTCGCACTGACCTCGCCGTCGAAGCGGGCGGCCTCGCTGCTGGGCGCGTGAGATGAGGGCTTTGGACCCGGGACCGCCCCCGGTCTTCCGGACTATCCAAGCCCTGAACATGTCAGCGTTCCTCGGTCTCCAACCGTTCAGCATGCCGCGCACCGGGGTGTTCCGCATCGGAACCGCCAGTCGCCGGGTGCGCGGGCGGAGTCTGCGACCCGGTCCACGCGGCGAGCAGCCGCAGTGCGGTCTCCGAGGCCGAGCCTGCCTCGGCGGTGTAGATGCACAGCGTCTGGTCGGGATCGCCTGGTAGCGAGACGCTTTCGTAGTCGATGGTGAGATCACCGACGAGGGGGTGGTGGTAACGCTTGGTGCCGTGACTGCGTTCGCGGACGTTGTGGTCGGCCCACCAGCGCCGGAATTGCGGGCTCTTGACAGCGAGTTCGCCGACGAGTTCGGCCAGCAGCGGGTCGTCGGGGTGACGGCCGGCGTCCAGGCGCAGGACCGCGACGTTGTCTCGGGCGACCTCTTCCCAATCGAGGTACAGCTCGCGGGCGGACTCGTCGAGGAAGGTGTAGCGCAACATGTTTCGGTCCCGGGGCGGGAGCGCCTCGAAGTCGGTGATCAGAGCCCGGGCGAGACGATTGGCGGCGAGGATGTCCATGCGACGGCCGAAGACGAAGGCGGGCATCACGTCGTCGACCGTCTCGAGGATGCGGCGGATCCCGGGACGGACCCGCTGCACTCGCGCCGGAGTCCGGCGCCGGGCGCGCCGCGGATTCGCCCGGGCGATCTGGAACAGATAGGAGCGCTCGACCTCGTCCAGGCGCAGGGCGCGGGCCACGGCGTCGAGGACCTCGTCGGAGACGTTGATATTGCGTCCTTGCTCGAGCCGGCTGTAGTAGTCGACGCTGACCCCGGCGAGCTGGGCGACTTCTTCGCGGCGCAGCCCCGGCACCCGGCGTACCCCGCCCGTTCCGCCGATCTGCATGTCGTCGACGTTCAGGCGCGCGCGGCGGGTCCGTAGGAACTCCTTCAGCTCGGCATTGTGCTCCATGCATCCAGTCTGACGGGCACGGCGGCCACACACCGCGACCAAGGTCGGTCTGCTGGACCCAGGTTCGCCGGACCTAGGTCGAGCAGGGCGCGATTTGGGCGGCCGCGGGCCCTGCTCCCGCTGTTGTATCGAATGCGCGGCGCACCCGCCGCGGACGACACACAGGAGAGATCACACCCATGACTACTCACAACACCTCCCCGCTCGCCGGCCGCGTCGCCGTGGTGACGGGCGCCTCGAGCGGCATCGGCGCCGCGACCGCCAAGCGGCTGGCCGCGTCCGGGGCGACGGTGGCCGTGCTCGCACGCCGGGCCGATCGGCTCGAACTCCTGGCCGAGGAGATCGCGCAGGCGGGCGGGACGGCGCTGGCCCTGACCGTCGACGTCACCGATGCGCAGGCCCTGCACGCCGCGGCCGAGCGGGTGGCCGCCGAACTCGGTACCGCCGATCTGCTGTTCAACAATGCGGGTGTCATGCTGCCCGCACCCGTCGACGAGCTGCCGGTCGAGCAGTGGCAGCGCCAGATCGATCTGAACGTGACCGGCCTGATGAATGCCATCGGCGCGTTCCTACCCCAGTTGATCGCCGCGGCCGCGGAAAAGGGCGTGGCCGATCTGGTCAACACATCCTCGATCGCCGCGCAGAACCTGTTCCCGAATTTCGCGGTGTACTCGGGTACCAAGGCCTACGTGACGCACCTGTCGCGGACCCTGCGCGCCGAACTCGGCGCCAAGGATGTCCGTGTCTCCGCGATCGAGCCGGGCATCGTCGGCACGGAGCTGCAGAGCCACGTCACCGACGCCGGCGCGCAGGAATGGCTCGAGAGTTCGAAACAGGAGATGACCTGGCTCGATCCGGAAGATATCGCCGAGGCCGTCAACTTCTTGGCGTCCCAGCCCGCGCGCGTGAACCTGCAGCAGGTCACGATCATGCCGACCCGGCAGCCGGCGTAAGCGAATCATCCGGGACGGCGGGTTCGTCCACATTGCGCGCTCGGGCCGGTCGGCGACGGGCGTGCCCTCTGGCTTCACGCGACGCCTCGTCGTCGGCGAGAACGCTTGCCGCGAGCCGTTTCCGGGCTTTCCTGGGCGGCTCGGTCGAGTTGCTGCGCGTCGAGGCGGGCTCGGTATCAGGAGCTGGCTTGCTTGCGGCGCTGCCGAAGAGCGCGCATCGACACCTGCGATCCGCATCCGGGGCTGCAGTAGCGCGCCGCCCGGTTGCGGGTGCGATCGATGAAGCCGAAGTGGCACGGCGGATTGCAGCATGCCTTGATCCGCATCCAGTCCCCGCGCTGCGCCGTCTCGGTCACCGCGGCGAGAACGGCGCCCAAAGCGCCGGGGACACCGGTCGATCCGGCGAGGAGCTGCGCCGTTTCCGCGGTGACGACCGTTGTGAGCGGATAGCGCACACCCGCCTGCCGCAGATACCGCTCCGCCTCGGCGACCTGCGCGTCACCGATATCTGGATCACCCGAGTGTGTCAGCAGCACCGTGACCAGTGCGTCGCGAAGCTCACGCGCAGCCACCGCGTCGGAGTCGGTCACCACGGTGGCGGCGTCGAGCAGACCATGCTCGATCGCCCAGTCCGCGAATCCCGAAGCGGTGCCGAAGACCTCGACACCTCCCGCGCCGTCGGCCCTGGTGTTGACGAACTGCAACACCAAAGCAGCGGCATCCTCGCTCCACTTCCCTGCCTCACGCGTCGCCTCCACTCCTCCACGATACCAACACGACAAGCGGCTAACCCAGTCGATCACAACGCTCGCGCTGAAACGACTTGAAATGTTGCGAGCTAAATGGATACGCTCGCAACATGACGAATGCAGGAAACACCCCACCGATCTGGTTCATCACCGGCGCCTCCTCGGGTATCGGACGAGAGTTAGCAGTTCAGGCGCTGACGGCCGGAGAAACCGTGGTCGCGGTGGCTCGACACACCGAAACCCTCAGTGACTTGGGAGAATCCGACCGGCTGCTCACGATCGAGGCGGACGTGCGCGACGAGACAGCCGTCGCGAAGGCGGTCGAGCAGAGCGTGGCCCGCTTCGGTCGCATCGACATCGTCGCCAACCTCGCCGGCTATGGACTCTTCGGGGCGGTCGAGGAAGCAGCCGACGCGCAGGCACGGGCGATCTTCGATACCAACGTCTTCGGCGTACTCAACGTGCTGCGCTCGACACTGCCGGTGCTGCGGGGTCAGCGGTCCGGGCACATCCTGCAGGGCTCGTCCTACTACGGTCAGACCGCAGATCCCGGCGTCGGGCTGCTCGCAGCCACCAAGTACGCCGTCGAAGGGCTCTCCGACGCGCTCGCAGCCGAAGTGGCGCCACTCGGAATCCACGTGACCCTCGTTCAGCCCGGCCTCACCGCAACACCTTTCCTGTCCAATCTCGACACGGCTACAGCGACCCACGCCGACTACGACCAGACCGTGCGCGCCCTACTGCAGGCGATCCAAGCGCTGCCGGAATCGGCGTTCTCCAGCGCCGAGCGCGTGGCCGCCGCCATCCGCACGGCCGTGGCCGGTGACACCCCGCCCCGCCGGCTCGCCCTGGGCATCGCCGGCGCCGCCAGCATGCGCACCGCGCTCACCGCCCGCCTCGCCGAACTCGACGAATGGGCCACCCTCACCAACCAGGTCGACGCCGAGCCCCGCGTTCACGTCCACACCGGATAGACGCCTCGCGTGCTGGCCGCTGTCGCGTGATGCCGGTGTGGTCGGCGAAGTCACGGATGACCAAGCCGCGGACCTTGAACGCTCAGCGCGTAGGTACGTGCCAGAACCGTCGGTGGTGGACAGACTCGTGTCGGTCCACCACCGACGGGTAGTGGTGCATCCGAACGGAATCCGACTTCGAGTTCGGCTGACAGACGTGACATCTGTGTCACTTCACTGTCGGGATCGCCTCGATGGTCCAGCTGAGGTCGTGGCCGGAGAGGGTTTCGAGGAAGTCAGCGGGATCGAACGCTTGCGCGGGGGTTCGTACTCCGGCGGCAGTGTCGCCTGCCGCCAATCGCCGGGCTGCTTCGACCGCGGCGACGGCGGTGGTTCCGTAGGTGTCTCGGCCTCGGATGACCCCCCGTGTCTGCTGACCTCGGTGGTCCACGGCGTCGAGCAGATAGGTGAATTGCTGTGCGGCGCGGTCGTGCTCGTTCGGGCCTGGGGGAAGCCCTGCGATCAATTCCGGCGTGATGGGTGTTTCGAGGCTGGCCTTCAAGGTCGCCTCCAGCAGGCTTTCGACATGATCGACCTGCACGTGCCGGGGGATGGTGACTACCTCGCACGTCGGCAGCGCAGCCATCGCGACGGACTCCCCGCCGGGCAAGGTGATTCGATCGCGCCGGGCCGGAATCCCGCTGCGCCAGGCGCCGTCGTCATAGATCAGCCCGCCGGACCGCATCGTGTCCATCGTCGCCAACGCCGAGCGCAGCGATCCGCGTGAGAGACCGGCAGCACCTGTGATGAAGTGGCTGACAGTGATCTCCGCCAGCGGCCCGGTCCGCTCGGCGATCAGGTGCGCGAGCAGGTCGCCCGGCAAGCAGCCGTCGTTGACTGCCGGCACGACCGTGACACCCGCACGCTCGGCGTCGCCGTCGAAGGAATCGAAAACGCCCTTCACATACAGTTGCTCGCCCGCGGTGTCGACATAGTGGGCGCCGGCTGCGATCGCGGCATCGACCATCACTGCGCCGGAGGTGGTGAACGGTCCCGCACAGTTGATGACGACATCGCTACCCGCCAAAGCGGCAACGAGAGCGGCGCGGTCGTCGAGACCGGCTACCCGGAGGTCGGCGTCGGGAATTCCGACCTCGGCGGCTGCGGATTCCAGCCGCGTTCGATCTCGACCGACGAGCCGGACCTCTACGTCATGGCGGGACGACTCGGCAAGGGTGAGCTTGCCCTGATAGCCGTTGGCGCCGTAGACGGTGATGAGCATGTCAACTCCTGTGGCTGAACGATTCGCTGCATGATCAGCAGCTATTCGAACTTAAAGCCAACGATCTGCGACGCTCAATGCGTCAGAATCCAAGATCTATACGAATTCGTCTCGATCAGGTCGTGATTTGATATTTTCGATGGTGTGGATCCTCTTTCTGACGTGGTGACCGCGATGCGGATCGGCGAGCCTCATTCGGGCCGGGTCAGCCACCATGCGCCGTTCGGCTGGCAGTTTCCGGCCTTCGATGCCGCAGGATTCCATGTGGTTCTGGCAGGCACCTGCTGGTTCCTGCCCCCGGCCGCCGATCCGATCGCGCTGCGGCCGGGCGACATCGTCCTGCTTCCGGGAGGATGCGCCCACGGGCTGGCCGACGATCCAGCCACGCCACTACGTCCAGCTGCCACCTCGCTGCGCCGGGTGAACCCGCGACCGTCCCGACCGGACACCGCATCCGAACCGCGACCGGAGGCCGTGCTGCTGTGTGGTGCCTACCTTCTCGATCGAAGCCGGTCACACCCGATGCTCGCCGATCTGCCCGAGGTCATCCACCTGCCCGCCCCGGAAACTCGCCATACCCCGGTCGGGGCGATCATCGATCTCCTCGACAGCGAACTCGCCGCCGACCGGCCCGGACACGATGCCATGCTCCGCTCGCTGCTCGACGCGCTACTGCTACACATCCTGCGCCGCTGGCTCGACCGCCAAACCGACACCGGGTGGTCGGCCGCGCTACACGACCCGGCCATCGCCGCGGCGCTCTCGGCGATCCACGGCTCGCCCGGGCACGGCTGGACCGTGGCCGAACTCGCCGCGCACGCCGGGATTTCCCGAGCTGGCCTCGCCCGCCGATTCACCGAACTGATCGGCCGGCCACCCATCGCCTACCTCACCTGGTGGCGCATGACCCTCGCGGCCCGGCAACTGCGCGATACCGACACTCCGCTGACGGTCATCGCCCGAGACGCCGGCTATGCATCCGAGTTCGCGTTCGCCCACGCGTTCAAAAACGAATTCGGCCACCCACCAGGCCAATTCCGAAAGAAGAACCCGCCAGTTCAACCACCGGATCGGAACGTGGGCCGATCGAGCGGCTCCGCGACTCGCGCAGTCACACACGCCGCCGAATCCGAAAGATAGACCCGAACACCCGGCGCCCAGGAAAGCCACACCACCATTTGCAGACCACGTCGGCAGCCGGTCGTTCGGAAAAATCTACTCGGACATGGATTTCGGTGCGTCTTGGTGCCGCGTTGGCCTTCCGGTTGTTCCGAGGTTTCTGAAAGAGGATCACGCGTTGGTGAGCAGATCAGGAAATCCTGCCGCCGCAGGTGATCCTTGAACGGCCCTGGACACGCATCGGTCAGCGAAGGCTGTCATCGATAGTGGCCAGCAGTTTCCATTGCTGTGCCGGGATGGTGAACGGCTCGGCTGATAGCGCCTGAAGGCAGACGTGATCCGCGCCGGCGGCGATATGGGCGGCGATCCGTTGTCGCACTTGGTCTTCCCCGATCGCGACCAACGCGTTGACGAGCCGGTCGCTGCCGGGTGCGGTGAGATCGGCGTCGGTGAAGCCGAGTCGCTGCCAGCTCGCGCGGTAACCGGGGTTGGGCAGGTAGGCGCCCACATGTGCGTGAGCGCGTGTCCGGGCGTCCGCGTCGTCGGCCCCGACCACGACGGCCTGTTCGACCACGAGCGTCCGGTCCGGTCCGAGGGTGGCGCGGGCCTGCGCGGTGTGTTCGGGCGTCACAAGATAGGTGATAGCGCCGTCGGCCCTGTCCCGAGCCAGCTGCAGGGCGCGCGGACCGAGCGCCGCCAGGATGCGAGGTAACCGACCGGAGTCGGGCAGTCCGAGCTGGGCACGCAGGGTGTCCGGTGTGTCGAGATCGTCGAGGTAGTCGCGCAAGGTGGCCAGCGGTCTGCGATATTCGAGTCCGAGCACTCCTTCGACGACTCGGGGATTGGATGTGCCGGTCCCGAATACGAACCGATCCGGATAGGAATCCAGGACGGCCCGGGCCGAGGCTCGCATCCAGTGTGGATGGCGGCCGTATGTCACCGCGATCCCCGTGCCGACCAGCAGTCTGTGGGTCGCGGCGAGCAGTCCGGCGGCAGTGACGAACGGGTCGTGCGCGAGTCCTTCGCTGAGCCAGATCGCGCCCAAACCCAGTTCCTCCAGCTCCGCCACCAGCCCCGTCGCTACGGCCGGCGCTTGCAGATCGAGCCCGTTCACCCAGATGCCGGTGCGCGGCAAGCTTGTCGGCAACACCATGTTCGACTCCCGTCCACTACAATTCGGAATGCCACTCCAAATATACGGAGTGGCATTCCACTTAGCCGAGGAGCCCCATGGAGCGAGCCGAATCACCGCCACCGGGCGGTGTGCGAGCCGATGCCCGCCGCAGCCGCGCACGACTGCTCGAGGCCGCCCGGACGATGTTCGCCGGCGAAGGCGTCGACGTGTCGTTCAACGAGATCGCCCGCCGCGCCGGTGTCGGCCCCGCCACCCTCTATCGGCATTTCCCGCAGCGAGAAGACCTCATCGCCGCCGTGGTCGGCACGAGCCTCGAGGAGGTCACCACACTCGCGAGCACCCTCGACACCGAGCCCGATCCCGCTGCCGCACTGTCGTTATGGGTTGCCGCGCTGGTGTCGCACATTCGTCGCGTTCGCGGGCTGTCCGAGGAGATCATGCGTGCCCTCGAGGTCCCCGACAGCCCATTGGCGCCGCATTGCGCCGCAGCCCTGGCCGCGGCCGAGACCGTCCTGGTCCGTGCCCAACGGGCCGGACGTGCGCACCCCGAAGCCACCACCGACGACATCGTCAAGATCGCCAGCGCCATCGCGTGGACCAGTGACCAGTCCGACATCACCGCGGCGGCCACCGACCGTCTTCTCGGCCTTGTGCTGCACGGCATCATCGGCCCGGACAAGACGCGACCCCTACACGCCTGACACCACTCTTACCCAGCCGAACCGTTCTGGTATCAACGAACTCCGGTGGCGGCCCGGCTGTGCGTTCGTCCAGAGGTCGCGGGCATTCCGGGCGTGCGCGATGCCGACCGCGGGTGGTAGGCCAGGCAGGCTGCCGAGGCCCCGTCCGCGGCCAGGAAGATCACGGTGCGCGCCGTATCGAGCAGACCCACATCCAGTGCGTTCAGGTAGGCGTACACCGGGGCCGCGGTATAGGGAACGCCGATCGATGGAGCGAAACCGATCACCGACCGTGCCGGGATGGCGAGTGTGTTCGCCAAGCGGGTGCGGAATCCGGACACGTGGGCTGGAGCCAGCAGCAGGGCCTGCCCCTCGGCGAAATCGCCTCCGTCGAGTCCCTCCTCGTCGACGCAGGAGCGCACGACCGCCACGGCCAAATCGACCGGGTCCTGCGCACCGGCACGGATGCTGATGACGCGACGGCCTTCGGTGCCGGCGTCACCCAGATCCACCCAGGCCGTCGGGTCGACCGTGCCGGGGGCCTCACAAGTGTGGAGGCGACCGAAACCGCCTGCGGCAGGCGAGCTTCCGAGCAGTAGCGCGGCGCCACCGCTGGTGTACGGGAAATCGCTGACGTGGCGCTCGGTGGAGGGGTGGACATCGCCCGCTACGAGCAACGCGTACTCCACCCCGCCGGTGGCCAGGAATGCGTCGGCGGTCACGATGGCGTGCAGCAGACCGGTGGCGCCTTGCATCAGATCGAAGGAGAATGTCGGCGTCTGCCCGGCTTCGTAAGCGAGGCCCAGCCCGATCCGTTTCTGAATGAGCGCCGCTACCGCGGGCTCGCAGAGGTTGCTGTCCCGGAACACCCCCGTGTTGATCAGCATTCCGATCTCGTCGAGGCCGACATCCGCACGCTGCACGCAGGTGCGCGCCGCGCGTGCAGCCAGTTCGAAGTAGCTGCCGGTGCCGGGGTCGGAGTCGGTCGCGGCCGAGATGATCATCGTTGCCATGCTCATGCCTCCAAGCGGGAGATGGTCGCGGCGAGGTATCCGGAGACGATTCCCGAGGCCGCCGGGCACATGAGGATCTTCGATCCTTTGGGGATCTTTTGTTGCGCGAGATGCTCGTGCAGTACCAGGAAATGCGAAGTCGAGGCGGTATTGCCGTAGTCGTGCAGCACGTTGAGCGCTTGCGGCATCGGCGTGCCGAAATGGCGCTCGGTCAAGTCCGAGATGTAGCCGATCGCGGGTCCGCTGAACTGGTGATGGATCCAGTAGTCGAATTTCTCGCTCTCCCAGCTGCGCCCGGTATCGGCGAGGAAATCAGCCAGCCGGTTGATGGCCTGCTGGTAGCGGGCTTCGTTCTGCATGGCCCGGTTGTCGGTGTACATCGCCATTCCACCGGTTCGATCACTGGGCATCCCCAGGCAATGCTCGGCGCCGTCGGCGGCGGTCATGAGTTCGACGTAGTGGAGCTCGTCATCGTCGTCGCCGCGACCGTCCAAGACGACCGCGGCTGCGGCGTCCCCGACGGTCAGCGACGCGAACTGCGGGTCGTACGGCTGGCTGATCTCCCGTGCCGCGGTCTCCGCGATCGGGGTGATCTGCTCACCGCTGACCACCAAGCCATTACGCACAACCCCGGCCCTGATCATCCGATCCAGCACCATCACCCCCGTGAACATTCCGGCACACGCGTTCGACACATCGAAACACCGCGCCGCGTCCGCGCCGATCGAACGACCCAACATCACCGCGAAAGACGGCGCATAACAAAAGATTCCCGCGCCGCGAGTGCGTGTGATGGAGGCCGAGATGATGACGTCGAGTTCGTCGACGGCGTAGCCGGAGTGCTGCAGACAATCATCGATCGCACGCAGTGCCAAATCGAAGGACGACTCATACCGGTCCGGATGACTGTCATAGACACGTCGATTCCGGATTCCCGTGATCCGCTCGAGGTCCAGCGACTTCGGCACGGTCAGCTCGGCGGTCAGATCCTCGGTGGAGCGAACAGTTGTCGGTGTGTAGGCACCGATCGACTCGAAACGCGTACGGAGCATCATCCCTGCTTTCCGCTTCAGTTCGGCAACAAAGATCACGTGTCGCGCTGGGCGACAGAGTCGGTCGTGGAAACGTGACGCCGCTGCGGCTACCCGGTCTGTCCTATCGGCCTCGCGCTGACCTCGCACAGCCGCTGTGCGACCCCGTCATCTCGGGCCAGGCGCGACGTAGTCCCTGATCAAGATCGTCTTCACAGGCGACCACCATGCCACAGAAATTTCGTCACAGACTGCCGACACGAGCGTCCGGACAAAATTCTTCGGCTACCCCCGAACATGATGCACCAGAACAATACTGAGCAACCGTCCAGCTAGAGGGCGGCACCGTGGCGTCGCCGAAACGTCGGCCGATCAGCCGCCCACACCGCCCCGGGGCCGCTGGATCAGTGCCGGTAGGACAACACGCTCATCATCCCCGCCTCACCGTGATACGCGTTGTGGCAATGCAGCATCCACTGCCCAGGGTTGATCGCGTCGAAGTCGACCTCGACGGTGTCACCGGCAGCGACGACGACCGTGTCCTTGCGGGGGCCGCCGCCGCTGCCGTCTGCCACGGCGAAGGTGTGCCCGTGCAGGTGCATCGGATGAAACATGGTGGTGGCGTTGACGAATCGCAACCGCACTCGCTGCCCCTCGAATACCTCGAACATCGCATGCCCGTCCTCGTGGACGGCGCCGTCGAGGGGCGCGTGGTCGTTGATCGTCCACACATACTTCGAGGCGTCGGCGACCAGCCTTACGTCGAGCACTTGATCGGGGGCGCGTGCCGGCAGACGTACCGCCGCCTCGGCCCGCAGACCGGTCACCGTCAGCGGCGCCGTCGCCAGTTCCCGGACTCGTACCTGCGGGTCCGGTGGCTGGCCAGAGCCGGTGCGGATCAGCGCCATCGCCCGCCCGGACTTGCCCTCGGCCGATGCAACGAGCGGGAACACGCCCTCTTGCAGATCGACGAGCACGTCGTAGCGTTCCCCCATCCCGATCAGCAGCGACTCGGTCGTCACCGGAAACACCGGGAAACCGTCGGAGTGGGTGACCTGCAGCTGATGGCGGCCGATGGCGAGGCGGAAAGCGGTGTCGGCGGCGGCGTTGACGACCCGCAGCCGCATCCGCTGCCCAGGGCGGGCGGTGAAGGTCACCGGATCGGTCGGGGTACGCCCGTTGATCAAATACAGCGGGTACGTGACGTCGCCACCGTGATCGCCCAGCGGCGCCTGCTGCGGCCCGGAGTGCCCGCCGTGTCCGCCGGACTCGGAGGGGTGGGCGCTCATATCGTGCATCCCGGCGGCCCGCAGCCGCGCCAGCTCCGTGTCGGGGTCGCGGCGGTCGATACCGTCGAGCCAGTCGTCCAGCACGACAACGGCTTCCAGGTCGTAGCGTGCGCCGTCGTCGGGGTCCTCCACGATCAGCGGCGCATACAACCCGCGGTCCAACTGCACGCCGACGTGCGGGTGCAGCCAGTAGGTGCCCGCATCGGCCACGGTGAACTCGTAGTCGAATCCGGCTCCCGGCGTGATCGGGGCCTGGGTGAGGCCCGGTACACCGTCCATGTCCGCGCGCAACGCCAGCCCGTGCCAGTGCACCGTCGTCGTGGCTTGCGGTAAGGCGTTCTCGACCCGGACGGCGGCTACCTCTCCACGCCGCAGGCGGATCTCCTGACCCGGGAGTCGGCCGCCGTAGGTCCAGGTCGGCACCTGCACTCCACCCAGGTCCACGATCGTCGGCTCGGCCCGCAACGCGAACTGCCGGATCGGTGCCGAACCGGTGCGCCGCCGCGCCTCGGCCGCGCGTACCGCCTCCGAATCCGCGCCCACCGCCACCGTGGGCCGCGGCCCCCGCGAGCAACCCGCCGCCACCGCCCCTAGCCCAGCGGCCAGAAAACCCCGCCGCGACCACATTCCTTCACCGCTTCCGGTCACGCATGAAGCCTAGTATCCACCCCGTATAACCCCTGAGGGGTATACGGCGCGGTCGCAAGGCCCGTCTGCGACCATGCTCACCACGGCGTGCACCACGCAGGGCATCGCGAAGTCCATCGCCACGCTGGCGCTGTGGTGGCTGGGCACAATACATTTGGGCGCATGCGTGAACGATCTCGAATCCTGCTGTGCGCTACCACGACCGTCGCCGCGGCGCTGGCGCTGCCGGTCCTCCCGATCGCCTCCGCTGCGCCCTCCCCCAGTCCCACTGGCTGCGCGGAGGTCCGCGTCGTCACCGTGCGCGGCACGCTCGAACCGCAGATCGGCAGTCTGCTGCTGACCCCGCTGGCCGGGCGGATCGCCCGGGAATCCGGCCGCAGCACCACAGTGACCGAACTCGAGTATCCCGCCTCGATGGCCCCGGACAGCTCCGTGCGCGGCGTCGAGAACCTGACGGCACTGGTGAACGAGACCGCAGCCGAATGCCCGAATCAGCAGCTCGTCCTCCTCGGCTACTCACAGGGCGCCCGCGTCATCGGCAACACCCTTCGCACGCGAACCGCGTTGAGCGACCAGGCCGCCGCGCAGATCGACGCAATCGCCCTGTTCGGCAGTCCGCTGTTCAACGGCGCCGACCCCTTCAACCGCGGCAACTACGATCCCGCCCTGTCGGGCGTCGCCGCGCTGCCCGTCGGCGCCCTCGGAGAATTCACCGACCGCGTGCGCTCCTACTGCCATGCCGCCGACCGCGTCTGCCAGGGCGGCGATCCGGCCGCTGGGTTCGGAAATGCCTTGAGTCCTGGGCATTTCGCATACTTCGTCAACGACTACCGGGACCAGGCGGCGGCATTCGTCCGCGAGCAGCTCGGGTCGTAGTCGTCCCCTCCTGCGGCCCGGGCTGGTACGCGTCCGACCGATCACCGCGATGCGCGCGGTGATCGACCAACTCGACCTGCTCATCGGTGATCTCGTCGACCGCGCCCGCACTGCTGGCGTGCCCTGACCGCATTCGAATCGGCGTTCGGTGGCTGGCAGGGCCTGTCCTGGGGCTCGGTCGGCGGGTTCCTCGCGACCGCTGCGCGGCACACCTGGTCAATGTCGACGCCACGCTGCTGGGGACGCTCTCGATCGCCGTGACCGGCGGAACCCTGACCGCCGCCGCCTACGTCGCGACCCGCTCACTGTGGCTGCCGATCGGCCTGCACTTCGGCTGGAACTTCATCCAGGCCGGTGTCTTCGGTGTCACGGTGTCCGGCTCGGGCCCCGCGTCCCCCGGCCTGCTGCAACCACACTGTCCGGGTCACTCTCCCGAATACTTCGATCCCGAATTCCCCTGAGTAGGCAAGAGGCTCCCACCCGGACGTGGGATCCGGCGGTTCGCACATCGCGAGGGTTCTGGAAGCGCGGTGTCGAATGCCCGCGGTGCCTGGAACGAACTCACCACATCCGATAACGACCGATTGTGCGTGAGCGAGCCCCACCCCGCGCTAGCGGACAGGCGGAACGCGCCGGCCGCGGCGTCGTATGGCCGGTGTCGGCGGCGGGACAGACACGACAGCTTCGGACGGCACCGCCCGCGGCCGTTCTCTGTCACCCTTGCACGAGACGACATGTGACCGGCGTTACAGTGGTTGCCGAGCAAACGCGAAGGAACCCGATTGAGCACAGCAGCGCACGCCAACCCTTGGGTCGCCGTTCGACCGGATGACGATGTCACACAGTTGGCGCGGAGAATATCGTCCGCGCACCACTCCTTTGTCGAAGGTGTCGACCGCCTGCCGACGCTGCGCCCGGTGGTCCTCGATTCCTGGCGGCGCAGCCGAAGTAACGGCGTCGACCCGGACGGCTTCGGCGATGCGGTGGATCTCGACGGTGTGGAACTGCAGCGGTACCGGGCCGGACATCCGACGGCGCTGATCCGTCCGGTGGTGCGGAAATTGCTCGTCGAGGACGCCGCCGAGGCCGGACTGCTCGTCGCGATCAGCGATGCCCAGGGACGATTGCTCTGGATCGAAGGCGATTCGAAGGCCAAGGACCGGGCCCTGGCGATGAACTTCGTCGAGGGCGCGGACTGGAGCGAGGACCGTGTCGGCACAAACGCGCCGGGCACCGCACTCGCCCTCGATCACCACGTGCAGATCTTCGGAGCCGAGCACTTCAGCCGGGTGGTGCACGAGTGGAGCTGCTCCGCCGCTCCCGTACACGATCCACTCAGCGGCCGGATCATCGGCGCCATCGACATCACGGGCGGTCCGCGAGTCGCCGCGATGGAGGCGTTGGCACTGATCCGGGCGACGGTGCTGGCCGCGGAGTCCGAGCTGCGACTACACCTGCTCAACTCGCCCGAACCACTCGACCTCACGACCCCGCGTCTACAGGTACTCGGCTCGAACCGACCGACCCTGACCCGCGACGGCGAGCGAATCCGGCTGTCGCAGCGACATGCCGAGATCCTGCTGCTGCTGGCCGAGCACCCGGAGGGACTGAGCGCCGACCATCTCGCCATGCTGCTCGACGAATCCGAGCTGGATCCGGTGACGATCCGGGCCGAGCTGTCCAGGGTTCGAAAGATGTTGGGCGCCAACGGCCTGGGTTCGCGCCCGTACCGACTGCTGATGGACCTCGACACCGATGTGGACGAGGTCCGCCGCGCGCTCGCCCGCGGCGATACGGCGGCAGCGTTGCGCGCTTATCCGGGGCCGATCCTGCCGCGTTCGCTCGCACCCGGCATCGACGAACTCCGCGCCGAGTTGCGCGGGCGCCTGCGCGCCGCACTGCTGAGGGCGGGCGACCGTCGGCTGCTAGCCCGCTGGACCCGTTCGGTCGACGGCCGCGAAGACCTCGCGGCATGGACCGCGTACCTCGCCTCCCTCGACCGGCAGTCTTCGATGTATGCCCAGGTCGAAACGCAGCTGAGGCTTCTCGATCGGAAACTGGGCATCTGACCAGTTACTTGCAACTGTCGTGCAACATGAATGCTCCTAGTGTTCCGGATCACACCCGATGCAGAAATGCCAGGAGAACGAGGAGCATTCGATGACCGTCTTCGCCCGCCCCGGAACACCCGATGCAGCGATGTCGTTCCAGGCCCGGTACGACAACTGGATCGGCGGCGAATGGGTGGCGCCCGTCAAGGGCCAGTACTTCGAAAATCCGACACCGATCACGGGTCAGCCGTTCTGCGAGGTCGCGCGCGGCACCGCGGAGGACATCGAACTCGCCCTCGACGCCGCCCACGCCGCCGCGCCGGCCTGGGGCAAGACGTCGGTCGCCGAGCGAGCCGTCATCCTCAACAAGATCGCTGACCGCATGGAGGAGCACCTCGACGCGATCGCCCTCGCGGAGACCTGGGACAACGGCAAGCCGATCCGCGAGACACTCGCCGCCGACATCCCGCTCGCGATCGACCACTTCCGGTACTTCGCCGGCGCCATCCGCGCCCAGGAGGGTTCGCTGTCGGAGATCGATGCCGATACCGTCGCCTACCACTTCCATGAGCCGCTCGGCGTGGTCGGCCAGATCATTCCGTGGAACTTCCCGATTCTGATGGCCACCTGGAAGCTCGCGCCCGCCCTTGCCGCCGGCAATGCCGTCGTTCTCAAGCCCGCCGAGCAGACCCCCGCGTCGATCCTGTTCCTGATCGGCATCATCGGCGATCTGCTGCCGCCCGGTGTGGTCAATATCGTCAACGGCTTCGGCGTCGAGGCGGGCAAGCCGCTCGCGTCGAGCCCGCGGATCAGGAAGATCGCGTTCACCGGCGAGACCACCACCGGCCGCCTGATCATGCAGTACGCCTCCCAGAACCTGATTCCGGTCACGCTGGAACTCGGCGGCAAGAGCCCCAACATCTTCTTCTCCGATGTACTCGCCGCGAATGACGACTACCGGGACAAGGCGCTCGAAGGCTTCACCATGTTCGCGCTCAATCAGGGCGAGGTCTGCACCTGCCCGTCGCGCGCGCTCATCCAGGCCGATATCTACGACGACTTCCTTGCCGCGGCCGTGGTGCGCACCAAGGCCGTGCGGCAGGGCGATCCGCTCGATACCGAGACCATGATCGGCGCGCAGGCCAGCAACGATCAGCTCGAAAAGATCCTGTCCTACATCGAGATCGGCAAGGGTGAGGGCGCCACGCTACTCACGGGTGGTGAGCGTGCCGACCTCGGCGGCGACCTGTCCGGCGGCTACTACGTCGAGCCGACGGTCTTCGCGGGGAACAACGCCATGCGGATCTTCCAGGAGGAGATCTTCGGACCCGTCGTCTCGGTGACCTCGTTCGCGGACTACGACGACGCCATCAAGATCGCCAACGACACTCTCTACGGACTCGGCGCGGGCGTGTGGTCGCGCGACGGCGCGGTGGCCTACCGGGCCGGTCGTGACATTCAGGCCGGCCGGGTGTGGACCAACACCTACCACCAGTACCCCGCGCACGCGGCGTTCGGCGGCTACAAGCAGTCCGGGATCGGCCGCGAGAACCACCACATGATGCTCGACCACTACCAGCAGACGAAGAACCTGCTGGTCGGCTACGCGTCGAAGGCGCAAGGCTTCTTCTGATGGTCGATGCCACCTCGGCGCTCCCCCGGCGAGTGCGTGCTACCGCGGCGGCGATGGATCTGCTCCGTCGCCTCCGTGGTCTGCACGGGCCGCTGATGCTGCACCAGTCCGGCGGCTGCTGTGACGGTTCGGCCCCGATGTGTTACCCCGCGGACGAATTCGTGATCGGTGATCACGATGTGCTGCTCGGCCTGCTCGACCTGCGGTTGCGGGTCGGCAAACAACCCGAATCCGCTCCCGAGCCGGCGGATGTCGCGCCGGTGTGGATCTCGGGTCCGCAGTTCGCCGCGTGGCAGCACACCCAGCTGGTACTCGATGTCGTGCCCGGACGCGGCTCCGGCTTCAGTCTGGAATCGCCCGAGGGGTGGCGGTTCCTCAGTCGCGGAAGGGTTTTCGACCATGCCGAACTAACGGCTCTGGCCACGGCCGAGGTCGTAACCGGCGAAGGCTGGGCGCGCGGCGAGCGTCCCGCTGTTTCCACCGAACCGCAGGTCGTCGCCGAGGCGGCCGATGCCTGCCCTGTCCCCGGTCGCGGGACATCTCAGAACTCTATGTGATTCATTCAGCTAGAAGGAGGTCGCGATGGCGATCCCCACCGACAAGTCCGCACACGAGGACTTCCACAACGAGGACGACGCGTACCTCGCGAAGCGAACCCTGAAGTCGGGGTCCGCGGGGTGGCTACTCCTCGCCGGTCTCGGCGTCAGCTATGTGATCTCCGGTGACTACGCCGGGTGGAACAACGGCTTGGCGCAGGGTGGTTTCGGCGGATTGCTCATCGCCACCGTAGTGATCGCGGGAATGTATCTCGCGATGGTGCTCGGCATGGCCGAGATGTCCTCGGCGCTGCCCGCGGCGGGCGGTGGTTATACCTTCGCCCGGCGCGCACTCGGCCCCTGGGGCGGATTCGCGACCGGCGCGGCCGTTCTCATCGAGTACGCCATCGCCCCCGCCGCCATCGCGACGTTCATCGGCGCGTATGTCGAATCGCTGCATCTGTTCGGCATCACGGACGGCTGGTGGGTCTACCTCGCCGTCTACGCGCTGTTCATCGGCATTCATCTCACCGGGGCCGGCGAAGCGCTCAAGGCGATGTTCGTCATCACCGTCATCGCGTTGGTCGGACTGGTCGTCTTCGCTGTCTCGGCGTGGGATTCGTTCGACGCCGGAAAACTGACCGATATCCCGGCCGACCCTGCGGCCGTGGGCAGTTCGTCGTTCCTGCCGTTCGGGTACTTGGGAATCTGGGCCGCGGTGCCGTTCGCGATCTGGTTCTTCCTTGCGGTGGAAGGCGTACCGCTGGCCGCCGAAGAAGCGCGGGAGCCGGAGAAGAACGTGCCCAAGGGGATCATCATCAGCATGCTGGTGCTGATCGTCACCGGCTCGGCGGTGCTGTTCCTGGCCACCGGTGCGCTCGGCGCCCAGGCGATTTCGACCTCCGGCAACCCGCTGGTCGAAGCGCTCGGTGATTCGAGCGCCGCCGAACTCGTCAACTACATCGGCCTGGCCGGACTGGTCGCGAGCTTCTTCTCGATCGTCTACGCCTACTCGCGGCAGACATTCGCCCTGTCTCGGGCCGGATACCTGCCGACGAGCCTGTCGGTCACCAACGCTCGCAAGGCGCCGATGCTCGCGCTGATCGTGCCGGGCGTCATCGGATTCACACTTTCGCTGACCGGCAAGGGCGCGATGCTACTGAATATGGCGGTCTTCGGCGCAGCCCTCAGCTACGTGCTCATGATGATCAGCCACATCGTGCTACGCGTCCGCGAGCCGCAGATGCCGAGGCCCTATCGCACTCCGGGCGGAATCCTCACCACGGCCTTCGCCCTGGTCATCGCCTGCGCCGCGGTGATCGCCACCTTCCTCGTCGACCGCACGGCCGCGACCTGGACCCTGGTCGCCTTCGCCGGGTTCATGGCGTACTTCGGCCTCTACAGCCGCCATCACCTGGTCGCCAACTCGCCCGACGAGGAATTCGCCGCCCTGGCCAAGGCGGAAGAGGAACTCGAATGACCGTCTACCACCAGCAGATCGGCGGCACCAACTACACGTTCGACGGCCTCGTCGAACTGATGGCCAAGGCGACGCCGCGGCGCGGTGGCGACGAACTGGCCGGATGCGCGGCGGCCTCCGACGCCGAGCGGGCGGCCGCGCAGTGGGCGCTCGCCGAGGTACCGCTCGATTGGTTCCTCCGGGAACTGCTGGTGCCCTATGAGGATGACGAGGTCACCCGCCTGATCATCGATTCGCACGATCGCCTTGCCTTCCAAGCCATCTCGCATCTCACCGTCGGTGGACTGCGGGACTGGCTGATGGAAACAGCGGCGCGCGACGATGCCGCCGCACGGCTGCGTGCCGTATCGCCCGGACTGACACCGGAAATGGTGGCGGCGGTCAGCAAGATCATGCGCAATCAGGATCTCATCGCGGTCGCACGTGCCGCCGTGGTGACCGCGGGCTTCCGCACGACGATCGGGCTGCCCGGTCGCTTGGGCACCCGGCTGCAACCCAACCACCCCACCGACGACCCCCGCGGTATCGCCGCGGCAACCCTCGACGGGCTGCTGCTCGGCTGCGGCGACGCGGTGATCGGCATCAACCCGGCCACCGACTCACCGCAGGCCACTGCGGATCTGCTGCACCTACTCGACGAGATCCGGCTGCGCTTCGACATCCCCACCCAGTCCTGTGTGCTCTCCCACGTCACCACCACCATCGGACTGATCGAGGCGGGCGTTCCGGTGGACCTGGTGTTCCAGTCCATCGCGGGCACCGAGGGGGCCAATGCCGGGTTCGGCGTGAATATCTCACTGCTACGCGAGGGCAACGAAGCGGGCCGATCACTCGAGCGGGGCACCGTCGGCAACAATGTGATGTACCTGGAAACCGGTCAAGGTTCCGCGCTCTCGGCGGGCGCGCACCTGGGCACCGGCGGCAAACCGGTCGATCAGCAAACCCTGGAAGCCCGGGCCTACGCGGTAGCCCGCGACCTGGACCCGCTACTGGTCAACACCGTCGTCGGCTTCATCGGCCCCGAATACCTCTACGACGGCAAACAGATCATCCGCGCGGGCCTCGAAGACCACTTCTGCGGCAAACTACTCGGCCTGCCCATGGGCGTGGACGTCTGCTACACCAACCACGCCGAAGCCGACCAAGACGATATGGATACCCTGCTCACCCTCCTCGGAGCGGCCGGAGCCGCATTCGTCATCGCGGTCCCCGGCGCCGACGACGTCATGCTCGGCTACCAGAGCCTCAGCTTCCACGACGCCCTCTACGCCCGTCGCGTCCTCGGCCTGCGCGCCGCACCGGAATTCGAGACATGGCTGCAAGGACTGGGCATGGCCGACGCGGCGGGCCGAATACTGCCGGTGGAGATCACCTCCTCCCCGCTGCGCGAATTGACGGGAGCTCTATGAGCATCGACCGGAGAGCTCGAGCGCCACAGGACTTCTGGAACAGCCTGCGCTCGAGTACCCAATCCAGGATCGGCCTCGGCCGCGTAGGCGACGCACTGCCCACCACGAGTGTGCTCGAATTCCGCGCGGCGCACGCCGCGGCCCGCGACGCGGTACACCTGCCACTCGACGTGTCGGCCTTGGCGACTCGCGTCGAAGCGGTCGGCCTCGGCAGCCCCGTGACCGTCCGCAGCCGGGCCACCAGCCGACCCGAATACCTGCGTCGCCCCGACCTCGGCCGGCTCCCCGCCGACCTGACCGCCGTCCCCCGGACCGGGGCCGATCTCGGCTTCGTACTCGGCGACGGACTCTCCCCACGCGCGCTCATGGACCACGGCGCACCCCTACTGGCCGCCCTGGCGACGGAACTCGCCGACACGTATTCCATTGCGCCACCGGTAATCGCCACCCAAGCCCGGGTAGCGCTGGGCGATCATATCGCCGCCGCACTGGGCGTCCAGACCCTGATCGTCCTCATCGGCGAACGCCCCGGACTCTCGGTGGCCGACAGCCTCGGCATCTACCTCACCCACCTGCCGAAACCGGGGCGAACCGACGCCGACCGCAACTGCATCTCCAATATCCATCCGCCCGAAGGCCTCGGCTACCAGCAAGCGGCGAGGGTGGTAGCCAGCTTGATCTCCGGCGCACGGAGGCTGGGCAGATCCGGCGTCGACCTCAAGGACACCTCTCGCACTGACGAGCTGGTCTCCCATGCGGCGCTGACGATTCCGGGGCCAACCGGATAGTGGGCTCCGAGGCTGTCACGTCTTCCGTGCGATGTGGCGAGTGCGCATGCGATATCTCCTGTGTGGTTGTTCGCGACTGGACCTTCGGGGTGCGACCGGGTCTGGTCGCACCCCGAAGAGAGCGTTAGGCCGGGACGTATTCGGCCGCGACGTCGAGGATCCAGGTGACACCGAAGCGATCACTGAGCATCCCGAAAGCGGGCGCCCACTGAGCTGGGCCGAATGCCTCGATGATCGTCGCGCCTTCGGCGAGGCGTTCCCACAGTGCGCCGACCTCCTCGAGAGTTTCGCCGCGCACCGAAAGGAAGAACCGTTCCTCGGTGATGGTGGTGCCGTTTTCGCGGCGGGTGGTGGGCGCGGCTGGGGTCGCAGGGGTGTCCTGGCCAGGCACGTCATACGCCATGACCCGGAACCCGTTGTCGGCGACGACCTGGCCGAACACCACTTTGGTGGCGTCGGGTAGTTCGGTCGGCATCCCGAAGTCTCCATAGGTGGCGAGAGTGAGCTGGCCCCCGAACACCGACTGGTAGAACTCGAGGGCCGCGCGGGCCTGACCGCGGAAGTTCAGGTGGGCAACAGTGTTGAGCGTCATGGTGATTGGTGTCCCTTCGAGTGGTTTCGCCGCCGGTGGGCGACGAATTCCACACTGTCACCGGTAGAGGACAGGAACTGTCCTCTACTCGCGGCGATCTGGAAACCATGCCGATCTGGCCGTGCAACGGCGAAGTGATCCTCCATCTGCCTGCCCCGCAAGTTGTTCCGTTCGCCGGCAATGGAGTCGTCGAGGCGCTCGACCAACAGACCGGATCGCCTCCCCGCCCGCTCGACGTTCGATCTCCGTCCAGGTTCTCGCCGAGCCCGGCGGCTCGACGCTGCTAGTCGTCCGCCACGGTCGCCAGGAAGTTCCGATTCACGTCGATCAGGTGATCAAGTGCCGCTCTAGCGGCGGCAAGGCTGTCTATTGTGGCCGAAAGGCGATCTCGCTCCTGATTCATAGCGGTCAAGGCTTGCCGGGCCCTATCCATATTGGGCTCCGTCATGCAGGGGACCATCTGAGCGATGGCTCTGCTCGACATTCCGGCCGCCAGGAATGCCTGAACCAGCGCCACCCGCTGGACGTGCTCATCGTCGTAGGACCGCTGGCCGCTGGGGGACCTTGTGCTGACCAGCAAGCCCTGCTGCTCGTAGTAGCGCAGCGATCGACGGCTTGCTCCTGTCCGGGCAGACAGTTCACCGATCCGCATCCTCGACTCCTCGTATGCATCAGGTCACAGCACTTGCCCCTGACATCGATGTGAGCGTTTAGGTTAACCCTATCGCTCGCGGTCCGCCGCCAGAGTGTCCGGTTTGTGGACCTCTCGCGTTCGCGAGCACGAAAGGAGAAGTAAGTGATCAAATTCGTTTTCATGATCAACCGTATCGATGGAATGACCTTCGAGGAGTTCGTTGAACATCACCGAAACCGGCACGCCCCGCTGTTCGCCTCCATTCCGGAAGCGCGACAGTATGTGAAGAAGTACACCGTCTCCCACCCGATACCCGCCGATGGGTATCCGAGTCCCGCCTACGACGGCCTCACTGAAATCTGGTTCGAAAGCTGGGCGGACCACAACGCCTTCTTCGCATCCGCTAATTACAAGGCGCTGGTGAACCCGGACGAGAGCAAGTTCATCGACATGAATTCGGTGGAGGTAATGGTCACCGAAGAAATGGTTGTGGTCCAACCTTCAGGCTGACGACCGCCTCGGAGCGCACCCGGCCGGGTCGGTGTCAGATGGTGGCGACGATTTTGCCGGTGTGGTGTCCCTGTTCCAGGTAGTGGTGGGCGGCGACGATGTCATCGAGGGTGAACACGGTATCGATGATGGGATGCACTGCGCCGGTGCGGATTCCGGCGGTCAGGAACGCGGCGATGCGGTGCACGACCGTCGGGTCGAGGGTGTGTTCGAAGCTCATGTACCGAATCATCGTGATCGGGCTGGCGGGATACGGTGCGGGCCGGGGATCCAGCCAGCCGACGGTGACCAGGGTGCCACTGAATGGTTTGGCCGCGTTGGCCAGCTCGGCCAGGCCGGGACCCATGACGGAATCCAGGACGATGTCGGCACCGGCGCCGTTGGTGTATCGGTGCGTGGCCTCGACGACATCGTCGTGGTCGGTGACGATGACCGCAGCGGCGCCGGCTGCCAGCAAGGCGTCCTTCTTCGCGGCACTCCGGGTGACGGCGAGGGGGATGGCACCGATCTGATTGGCGATCTGAATGGCGGCCAGCCCGACAGCGCTGGAGGCGGCGGTGATCAAGACATGGTCGCCGGGTCGCATCGCAGCCTTTTCGACGAGCGCGCCGTAGGCGGTCGAGTACGCCACCCACAACGCTGCCGCACTGGTGACGTCCAGCCCGTCGGGCCGGGCGACGATCCGGTCGACAGGAAGGACGATGCGTTCGGCGTAGGTGCCGTTGGAGTCCATGTCGGGCACGGCCGTGACGATGACCGCATCACCGATGGCCCATCCTTCGACTCCGGAGCCGAGCGCGTCGATCGTGCCGGTCGCTTCGATGCCGAGGCGGGCGTGTGGCAAACGGATCGGTCTCGGAGGCATACCCGCGCGCATCATCTGGTCGAGCCGATTGATACCGACGGCTTCGATCTCGATTCGCACCTCGCCTGCGCCTGGGTCGCCGACCGGTTCGTCGACGATACGCAGGACTTCGGGGGCGCCGGTCTCATCGAAGACGACGACTCGTGACATGGGGACTCCTGACCGCTCTATTTCTCGTACAGTCGTTCTATAAATATAGATAGTACAGTCGTTCTAAGAATGTCAATCGCAGTGCATGAGGAGGCAAGCGATGGCGGGGCGTCCGGTCGACCATCAGCGCAGGGACGAGTTGCTCGACGCGGTGGTCGATTACACGGTCGAGCACGGGCTCAGCGAGCTGTCGTGGCGGCCGGTCGCCGCCGGTGTCGGGGTCTCGCCGACCACGCTGGTGCACCACTTCGGCACCAAGGAGAAAATGCTCCAGATCGTCCTAGAGCGGTTGCGGCAGCGCATGTTCGCCGCCACTCGCGATGCGGCGGGTGCGCATCCCGACCTGGCGACGGCAGCGCGCGCGGTCTGGGTCCGAACCTCCGACCCGCGGCGGCAGGCGGAGTTCCGGTTGTTCTTCGCCGTCTACGGACGCGCCCTGCAAGCACCCCAGCAGTTCGCGGACTTCCTCGACCACGTCGTCACCGATTGGATGACCTCCCTGCGCGAGGCCCAAGTACCCGACACCGACCCCGAGACAGCAACCCGCACAGCAACATTGGTGATCGCGACGATTCGCGGACTGCTACTCGACCTTCTCGCCACCGGCGACCGGGACCGGGTCGATGGTGCCGCCGAAAGCTTCCTGAGCACCCTCGAACACCGGCCGTGACCCGCAGCATCGACGCAGCTTCGCACTTGCCCCGCCGGTATGCGTGGAAGAGGCCGGTTGAGCCGATTGTCCTCAGGGGCAGGACGTCAGTGCCTATCCCCGACCGTCGTTCTAGCTGAATTCCTCTGTCGTCTGCCTCCGTTATGGGACCACCACGTTGCCAGTCGTGGGACCACCGACGGCGGCACGCCAACTCCTCACCGCCCTCGACAACCGGGCCGTCGCGGGATTCACCGCCGAGGAAATCGCCACCTTGAAACAGCTGCTCACCCGGCTCGGCGACAATCTGGACCGAAGAAGCGACACCGATCCGGCTCAGTAGCGGCACCGACGGTGTCGGTAAACGGTCCGTGTTTTCCGAAGAGTCCGTGAACCCTCTAGTCGGCGGTCGCGGATCCTCGATCCCGGTCCCGGGTTCCGGGGAGCACGGTGTCGAACAGCCGGTCGGATTCCGTCGCGGATCCGAAGTCGGCCATCGGTGGCATTTCTTTCAGTCCGGTCGTGCGCCTGGTTCAGCCGTGCGGGCTCAGCCCGGTCACGGCCAGTCGGAACAGTCGCTCCGCCCGGGCGGCGGGCTCGGGGTGGTGCTCGGTGGCCAGGACGATTCCGACGATCAGCGCGATCAGGTCGGCGACAGCGACATCCTTCGCCACCGCGCCGTCCTGAATCGCACGGCACAGCAATGGGTTTCCCGCCTCTTCCAGCGCCGCCGAACAAGCGTTGTCGTGCACTTGATCGGAGGCGGCAGCGTCGTAGGCCAGCGCGACCGCCAGGCCGCGGGCGTTGACGCAGTAGGCGAGGACATCGGCCAGCCATTCCAGCAGCGCGTCGCGGCTATCGTCTCTCCCGGCCAGGTCGTGGGCACGGGCGCACAGAGCCGCTATCCGTTTCCGGGAGACCGCCTCCAGCAACGCCTGGCGGGTGGGAAAGTGCCGGCGCACGGTCGCCGAGCCAACCCCCGCGATACGGGCGATCTGCTCCAAGGAGGCACCGGCGCCGTGGGCAGCGACTTCCGCCTCGGCGACGGCGAGAACTCGCGCGTAGTTGCGGCGCGCGTCCGCACGCTGTCGTTCGGGCATCGCGTAGCCTCCTGTCTTGCCAAAACGGCGGGCCCCGCCATATCGTAGCGAAGCGAAAACGGCGGGCCCCGCCGTTTAATGGATGAGCACCAGAGGAGCACCATGTCCACAGCTTCCGCACCTGTTCTGGTCACCGGCGCCACCGGCAAACAGGGTGGCGCTACGGCCCGCGCCCTGCTCGCGGCAGGCGTTCGGGTCCGCGCCTTGGTGCGCGACCCGGCCACCGACCGGGCCAAGGCCGTCGAGGCGCTCGGCGCCGAACTGGTCATCGGCGATCTGCACGACCGCGATTCGGTGATCCGGGCGGCGGAGGGCGCCCGCGCCGTGTTCTCCGTGCAGATGCCCGCCGTCACCGCTGAAGGCTTCGATTTCGAAGGGGAGGTTACGCAGGGCATCAACCTCATCGAGGGTGCGAAGGCCGCCGGAGTGCCACAATTCGTGCACACGTCCGTGGCCGGCGCCGGTCAGCACACCGAAACTCCCGGCTGGGCCGACGGGCGCTGGGCGGCGATGGAACCCACCCTGAGCGCGAAGAGTGCGATCCAGGACCGGGTCCGCGCGGCCGGTTTCCCGCACTGGACTCTGCTCAAGCCGGGCACGTTCATGGAGAACTTCCTGCCGTCCACGGCCTACATGTTCCCGCGCGGTATCGCGGGCGGCCTGGTGAGCGTCATCAACCCCGAGACCCGGCTGTCTCTGGTCGCGGTCGACGACATAGGCCGCGCGGCCGCCGCGGCCATCACCGAGCCAGAGCGATTCGACAGGGTCGAGCTGGAGTTGGCGAGCGACTACCTCTCGATGACAGAAATCGCCGAGACCCTCTCCCGCGCGCTGAACATGCGTCTTGCCGCACCAGACATGACCGAGGAGCAGGCCCTAGCCGCGGGAATGCCCTCCTTCGCCGCCGCGCTCGAATGGCTGAACGTGGCTGGCCAACCGGGCCGCCCGCAGTACGCCAGGGACCTCGGCATCCCGCTCACCAGCTTCGAAGAATGGACCCAGCGGCACATGCGAGCCGACGCCTGACACGACCCCACGGGGCTCGCTGAGTTCGCCAAGAAGGCAAGTCCAGCAACACTCGCCAACCCGAATCCCCCTGCACTGGAACCCAACTGGCAACAATCACCCACCCTCCAACGGGCCAGCGGAAGGAGCGGAATCTCAAAATCGTGACGGGTCCGCCACGTCACCGCCAGACATTCCGAGATTCCGCCACGAGGGTCAACCCCGGTGGGCCGCGTCGGCTCGAAGCATGCGGCTCGGGCGACCGGTCGGCGCTATAGCCGAAACCGGACGACAAACGGCGCGGCGGCTGAACACAAACAAGCCACGTGATCGCCGGCGGACCACATGTCCTTCAATCTCCGATTCCGCGATGCTCTGCACCGCTCATGCCGTGCACGCGCGGTGCGGATCGGTCCGCACGGGAGTGTCGGGCACTACCGGCCTTTGGCTTCACCATTCGGAAACGGTGCGCTTGTCAGTGGGTGGCGGCAAAGTAATAGGCGTCGAGGTGATTCGAGAGGTGGGGTGTACCGATGGAGCGGGAACAGTTCGCGCAGGCTGTGTTCTGGAAGCTGGTCGCCCATGGCGTGACCGATGTCGAGTACCTGGCCGACAAGTTCTCGTTTCGTCGATCCGACGGATGGGTCTCCTACTTGGGCAACGTCTATCAGGAGTGTTGCAGGGTATCGGACCAGGAGCGCGAGGCCAGGATCGCCCAGTTCGTCGCCTCCATGATCAGCACACATTCGGTGCCTCGACACTGGGCAGCTGCGTCTCCACTGCTGCGGCCGGTGCTTCGCCCAGTCACCCGCGGAATGGGCGAGTCGATACCGAATGCGCAGATGCTCGCTCGGCCGGCCTTCCCATTCGTGGACGAGGCAGTCGTGGTGGATATGCCGTTCAACCGGGCTTTCGTGAGCTCGGATATGGCTCGCGAGTGGGACGTCGAGCCCGCGCTCGTATTCGACACAGCGCGAGCAAACCTCAACCGACTGACGCAGGAGGGTCGGCTCCGCGATCGAGAAATCATCCAGTTCCGCGACACAGGCGATTCATATTTCGGGTCGTGCCTGCTGGTGCCAGGCTGGTTGGCTGGTTACTCAACGGGCGGACATCGGCCGGTTGCCTTCATCCCAGACAACGACACCCTGCTCGTGGTGCCCGATGATCCGGCACTGTTGGAGCAAGTCTTCGAGATGGTCGAGCAGCAGTACATCGATGCTGTCCGGCCCATCTCTCCGCAGGGTTACACCATTGACGAAGCAGGGCGGGTCGTGCCGTTCGATCAGATCGGCGCTCACCCCGCGCGGCCGCTGGCGTTGCGCGCCCGATGCGGACTGGCGGTCACCGAGTACGCCATCCAAACCCGAATCCTGACAGACAAATTCGATTCCGATCTCGACATCCTGCCGTGGAGTGACGTGGACCCCGCCTACGTCGCCGCGGTGAAATTCGAGACCTCACCCGAGGGACCGATCACCACCACGGTCTGGGGCGAAGGCGTGGAATACCTACTCCCCCAGACCGATTACGTCCATTTCGTTCGAGGCGACACTGTCGAAGACATCGAACTCATATGCACAGTGCCGTTCGACGTTGTGGTGGAGCTCATGGGATTGATCCCGCTTCCTGGGCTCAGCCCAACACGCTTCGAGGCCCGGCATTGGCCCGACGAGACCACCCTCAACCGCCTCCGCAACGCTTCGAAGCAAGCAGGACAGTGACGGCAAGCCACGCCACACAGCATCGAAGCGAAAACGTCAGGTCGAGTGATGCGCTGCCAAGCGTATTCCCATCCGCGCTGAGAGTTCCGGTGCGATAGCAGTCTCATTTCACCGGCAGCGCGTTGTCCATGCCGCCGACGTCGGTGATCTTCCAGCCCGCGTTCTTGTCGATGGTCAGCGCGTACGTGACGGTGGACTGTCCGCCTTGCGGGGTTTGTGCGCTGGTGGTGGTGACGTTGAGGAAGGCGCTCACTTTATAGATGCCACCGCCTTCCGAGGTGACGACGGCAGCGCTCGGGGTGGCCTTGGACGTCCATTGCAGCGGCAGCAACACGACCCCGGGCGAGACCGCGCCGATCCGTGATCTCATCGACCGCATGCTGTTCGTCGAGGCCATCGAAACCCAGAAATGCTTCGACGAGGGCGTGCTCACCACGTCGGCCGACGCCAATATCGGCTCGCTCTTCGGGATCGGCTATCCGGCGTGGACCGGTGGTGTGCACCAGTTCATCGTCGGCTACGCCAACGGCGGCAAGGCCGCGTTCGTGCGGCGTGCCGATGAACTCGCCGCGAAGTACGGCGACCGATTCCAGGTGCCCGCGTCGCTTCGCGACTGACGGCAGGAGCCGGCTGGCGGCGGCGCGGACCTGATCGACATAGACGCCCGAGTGGGTGTAGGCCAAGATGGCCCGCCGCCCAGACGGTGGCGGTGGCCAGGTCGCCGCCCGACGCGCACAGGTAGCGGCCAGCGGCCAGGGCCGCGTCGTCGATATTGTCGTGACTGCGTGAAAGGGACGCCGCAGCAAGGGGTCTGCCTATTCGAGCACTGCGGCGACGGGGGCGTTGCAGACCAAACGCGATCCGGTCAAGCTCGCGGGCGCCTGCTTCGCTGCGACGCCTGCGGCCGCAAGATGCAGGCCGAAGTGGTCAGCGGAATCGTCTACTACCGCTGCCGAGCCAAGACCCTGGCCCCCGCCAGCCCCGTTCTCGCCGAGCATCCCGTCACGGTCAAATTGCGCGAGGACCACCTCGTCGCACCGATCGACCGCTGGCTGGCCACCCTGTTCCATCGGACCCATCGCGACCACACCATCGCCAGCCTGCTCACGGCTCAAGACGACAACGACCACGACACACACCGCGCACTACTGCGCCGCCGTATCGCCGATGCCGACGCCAAACTCGAACGCCATCTCGCCGCCATCGAAGCAGGAGTAGACCCCCCAAGTCCTCGTCACCGCGATGAACACCGCCCAAGCCGACAAAGCGGCAGCACAAACAGAGCTACAAAACCTGCCCGCTCTGACCGAGACCGAGATCCGCAAACTCATCGGCTCCCTCGGCGATATATCAGCCGTCCTCACCGCAGGCGCCCGAGCCGACAAGCGGACCTCTGCCAGGTTCTCCGCCTCCCCATACAAAAGGCCCCGGCAACTGGTGTTGCCGGGGCCTATCTGCACTGTGTCCGGAGGGGGACTTGAACCCCCACGCCCGATAAAGGGCACTAGCACCTCAAGCTAGCGCGTCTGCCATTCCGCCACCCGGACCGGTGGTGCTCAGCAAGGTTATCGGATGTGGCGGCTGGGGCCAAATCGCGGTAGGAATCGCTGGTCAACGGGTGGTTCGGGGGCGGATGGGAGGCGGGTCAGCGCAGCTCTTCGAAGGTGCGCTCGAAGGCGAGGGCACCGTGGCCGTCGGCGACCTGGCGGTCGATGAGGGTCTTGATCGGGCCGATCACGTCGAGCGCGACGCCGGCGTCGCGGCTGGCGCGCACGATGGCGTCCATCGCGGCCTTGTGGAAGTTCAGGTGCTGGACGTCGGTGGTGTAGTCGCCGCCGTCGATGATCCGGCCGTACTCCGGGATGAGCTGGGCCATCGCCGTCACCCAGGCGGTCGCTCGTTCGGCGAACGCGCTGGCCGAGGCGCCCGTGGAGCGCACGAGCGCCGCGCCGTGCAGGAAGCCGGCGAACATGGCGTACATGTTCGAGAGCAGGGCGAAGTCCCAGGTCGCGGCGAGGCCCGCGTCCTCTCCGAAATAGTCTGCGGCGGCCGCGGATTCGAGCAACTCGCGGTTGCCGTCGAAGACCTTGGGCGACCCGCTGTACAGGATGGACGCGCCGGGCTGGCCGATCATCGGAGGCACCGCCATGATGCCGCCGTCGAGGTAGTCGATGCCGTGCCGTTCGGCCCATCTGCCGAGTTCACGGGATTCCTCGGGTGCGGTGCTGGTCAGGTTGATCACCTGCTTGCCCGACAGCCGCTCGGCGACCGGGTCGAGCGCGGCGTGCACCGAGGCGTGGTCGAGCAGGACGACCACGATCACCTCGCCCGCGTTCACCGCTTCTTCCACGGTGGCCGCGCCGACCGCTCCGGCCGCGACCAGGTCGGCGTCCTTGCCCGGGGTCCGGTTCCAGACGGTGGTGGGTCGTCCGGTCTTCAGGAAGGCCGCCGCGAGGGCTTGGCCCATCGCGCCGAGTCCGAGGACCGTGACCGGGTTCTGCTGGTTCTCCGCCATCGCGGGTCAACTCCTTGGGTTGCAAACGTTGTGGTCAGCGCGCTGGAATCAACAGTGCGCGAGTGACGTTGGGTCGACAAGTACCTACTATTCGGTCGGGTACTTACCCACACGTATGTGAGCAGCTAGCGAGGTGCGGCAATGGGCGCGAAGAGATCAGGACCATATTTCTGCGGCATCGACGCGGCCATGGACGTGATCGGCGGCAAGTGGAAGGCGCTCATTCTCTGGGAGCTCGAGGAGAACGGGGTGCGCCGTTTCGGCGAACTGCGCCGCGGCCTGCCCGGCGTCTCCGAGAAGATGCTCATCCAGCAGCTGCGCGAGCTCGAGGAGGACGGCATCGTCACTCGCGAGGTCTTCCCGGAGATTCCGCCGCGCGTGGAATACGAGCTCACCGAACTCGGTTCCGCCCTCAATCGCGCCCTCGAACCGCTCGGCGCATGGGGTCGCGACCGCATCGAACGCATCGGTGCCGGCCGAGTGCATGTCCCCGCCTGACCTGGCGATTTGGTGATCCCCCCGGCCACCCGTTTATGATCATGATCCGCTGGCGACGCCAAGTCGCCACGGACACAACAGAACACACCGGTCCGGGTGGCGGAATGGCAGACGCGCTAGCTTGAGGTGCTAGTGCCCTTTATCGGGCGTGGGGGTTCAAGTCCCCCTTCGGACACCAGTGCTGACCCACACGGGTGGCAGCGAGCAATTTCGAGTTTCTGGGTACTGGTACACCAACGCTCGGTACAACCGAGCCTCTTCACCGCCAGAGTCGCTGATAAGGCATGGGCCGCATCGCTTCCCGCATATCCTGATCGATTTGTATCGTTGCCACCCGCAATTCGTACAGTGCCTTGGCAAAAGTGTGCGCTGCTACGAAGTCGGCGTGGTAGTGCATCGGCGGCCAACCCGGGAATTGAACCGTGACATGGCATTGCATTCGCATTACCTCGGTCGCAGTGATATCCGGCCGTTGGCCGTTGGAATCTGTTTCAGGGTTCATTCGCCGTTCAGGATCGGCAGGAGCAGGCGTGAGCTGGAGTGCACCGTGTTGACGCCTGCGATGTCGACGGGGGCGTGACTGAAGAGCAGCATGGGCTGGAAGTCGTCGCGAGTGTCGTCGCTGGTGAGGATCAGCCGGATGCGGTGCCCGCGCTGGAATCGGCGGGCATTGGCGACCAGCGGGATTCGGTAGTCGACCGGCTCGCCAGAAGGGATAGGGACCTGCGCACGCGCCGGGAGGACGGGCCTGCCCGTTTCGCTAGCGTCCTCGTCGACATGGCGCATGGAGGCGCGCAGCCAGCCCTGAGTGATGTCGGTGGCCCCGCCGTCCGGGCCCACGTCTTGCAGGAGCAGGATCCATGCCGTGTCGGTCGCGCTGCTGGTGGCGGTGAGCCGTAGTTCGGGGTGGCCGACCATGTCGATGTCGCCGGGAAGCGGGTCGCTGGTCCAATTCAGCTGTGCGGGAAGCGCGTTCGCGCCGTCGGTGGCGTAGCTGCGCTCGCCGGAACGCTCGCCGGGTGTAAGGGAGCCGTCGGCGTTGAGCGCCAAGGGGGCGTGGGTGGCCGGCGGCGGCCAGGAGCCGGCGGTGCGCCACTGTTCGGCGCCGGGCAGCCAATAGCGAATGGCGGGGCCTTCGAGAATGCCGGTGTCTCGTCCTTTGAGCCAGTGGTCGAACCAGGCGAGGGCCTCGATGTGCATGCTCTCCCACGGCCATGGCAGACCGTAGTCCCCGAGCATGGCCATGCGCACGTGCGGGTTGTGGGCGAGGGCATCCCAGGCTTCGAAGAGCCCGGTCAGATGAAGGGGGACGTTGGACCACTCGCCACCGAGGTAGACGGGGATGTCGACGTCGGCGAGCCGTCCGGTCAGGTCACGCTCATCCCACCACGCATCGCGGGTGGGGTGAGCGGTGGCCACTGCCTCGAGCAGCGCGTTCCACGGGTGGGCGTCGTGGCGGAAGCGGCTGACCTGCTCCAGTCTGCGGTGCACCTCGACGGCGTCGCTCTGGCTGAACCGCCGGTGGATGGCGGGGATGGCGAGGAACCGGCGCAGGAGACGGGACAGGCCCTTGCGGTAGAGGCGGTCGCCGTGGGCGGAGAGGACACCCAGCGCATGGATCCACGGGGTAATGAAGGCCTCGCTCAGCAGGCCGTTGTGGTAGGCGGCCTCCCGGGCCTGGACAGTGACGTTGAAGGGGAACAGCGCCTCGAGGTGTGGCGGGCGCTGGGTGGCTGCCTCCAACTGGCTCATGGCGTAGTAGCTGATGCCGATCATGCCTACTTTCCCGTCGCACCATGGCTGCGCGGCGACCCACTCGACCAGGTCGAACAGGTCCTTGCGCTCCTGCTCGTCGAAGAAGGTGTAGACGCCGCCCGAGCCGACCGTGCCCCGGAGGTTGGCGATGACATGGGCGTAGCCGCGCGGCACCCAGAAATCGCTGGCACCGGCCTCGATGATGGCGGCGGGTGCACCCAGGTCCTGGAGCTGGCGGGGGTAGGGAGCCGCCGCGACCAGGGCGGGAAACCTGCCCTCGGCGTCGGGCCGGTGAATGTCGGCCAGCAGGTGGATGCCATCGCGAACCGGGATGGGCACGTTGTCTTCGCGTGTCGTCCTGTGGCCGGCCGGGGACAGATTGCGGTACTGACGACCAGTGGTCTGCGGTCCGTTGAGCAGACGCTGACCTGGCTCTACTCCAGCGGCCTTGAATCGGGCCATTGCACTCTCATTTCCACATATACGGAAATTAACTGCCCTCACCGTACGCGCGCCGCCTCCACGCGAGCAAGGGCAATTTCCATATGCCGTGAAAATATTGGAGAGTCTTGGCGATACCAGGGGGCTCGCTCGCCTACCAGGCGGTCGCCGGGAGTTCGCCGCGGCCTGCGCGTCAGCGCGGCGACATGGGCATGACGCCGCCGCGCCTCACTGTCGTACGGGTCGGGGCCGTGAGTGCTCAAGGGGATCCGGGACCGGGCCGGGACGGATGCGTCGTCCGCGTGCCGTCAGGCATTCCCGGGGATGTCCCCGCCGAGGGCGCCGGTGAGATAGTGCTGCACAGTCGGCGCGATCAGGCGGATGACCTGCTCCGAGGGGATGTCGGCGATAGGGGCGATCGCCCAGACGTAACGTGTCATCGCAAGGCCCACGATCTGCGTGGAGACCAGATTCGCGCGCACCGCGGCCTCGTCGCGGTCGAGGCTCGCCGACACGATCTGCAGGACGAGCGCGGAGAAGACGGAGCGGAGCCGCTCCATGGCGAGGGGCTCGTGACTCGCCGCGAGGATGATCGAGCGCAGGACCTCCGCGGTGGCCGGGTCGTCCCACAAGCGCAGCGCCGCCTCCACGAACGCCCGCCCGCGCTCCTCCAGTGGCACCTGGGCGGCCTCGGCAATGCGCTCACCGAAGGCGGCCGGCGGCTCCAGCGCCGCCTTCAACAATCCCGCTTTGTTGGAGAAGTAGTAGTTCACCAGGGTGGGATCCACCTCGGCGGCCTGAGCCACCGACCGCAACGAGGTCCCGGTGTAACCGCGCTCGGCGAAGGACTTGCGGGCCGCCGTCAGGATGCGGTCCGCCTGCGCGCCACGTTCCCCACGGGGACCCCTTCCTCCTCGTGCCGCCATGTCCCGCCGTCCCCCTCTTGCCCATCCATGAGCTCGCGCGATTGCCTGCCGATGCGGTTTCAGCACCTGCGCACAACATATTTCAGTATTCCGTGAAATTGCAACCAGGGTCGGAAGACGCAGCAAGACAAGTCAGTTCGGCATCCCACCGCCGCGGGTCACAGGCCGGTCGGTGTATTGGGTGCCGAAGCGGTACCGCCCAAGGCCTGGGCCTTCAATTGTTCGAATTCCACGTCGGTGATCACACCGGAGTCGCGCAGGGCCTTGGCGTCGGCGATGTTCTCGGCGGGCGACTTACCCGCGACCTGCCGGATGTACTGATCGGTGGCTTGCTTCGCCTCGGCCTGCGCTTGTTGAGCGCGCAGCGCCATGCCCCGCCCGCGGACGATCAGGTACACGAGCGCCGACAGGTACGGCAGGAAGATCAGGGCGATCACCCACACGGCCTTGGCGATGCCGGAGACGGTGTGGTCGCGGAACAGATCCACGAGAATCTGGAACAGCACGATCAGGTACGCCACGAAGGCGAACACGAGGATCGTGTACCACACGTAATCCCAGAACGAATCCATGCTGTGAACCTCCTCGGGCGGATCTCTTCCGTATCGTTGCCGACCATCGAATCCGGACTGCGGAGTGAATGGGACTGGCGGTCGGCCTCTCGGTCGAAAACAAACTTGTGTTTTCTTTGCGAGTTGTCCTGGCTTCGGCGACAGCTCGGGTGTGGTTCGAAAATAGGCGCACAGTGACGTCGGCGCCAGGGTTCGACGAAATTGCCGAGGAAATGGTACGTGTGAAGCGGCTCCCGCCGAGATACGAGCGTGCGGAGCGGTCACCGGCGAAGAGGATGATCATGGCTGATCGTGACTGCTAAAATCGCCGAATGAATACCGCCGCGGGGCGGTCCGATCGGCCGTTGTGCGGACCACTTCTTCGCGACCGTGCCGCTGGAGAGCGGTCCGCTTCTTCCCGCCCACACCGCTGGAGACGGAGGCGGACATGATCAAAGGTGACGGGGATTGGTCCGCGCCGGCGGCGATGGCCATCCCGAAGGAAGGCTATTTCGAGCTCGAGCAGGGCCGGTACGGGCCGATATTCCCCCGCACACCGGCCAATTACGGCTTCTCGATCATCGCGAAGGTCAAACCGGGGCGCGAGACGGCGATCCGGGAGTACGGCAAGCAGCTCGAGGCCGCGGTCCAGGAAGACCCCACCGTTCTGGCGCCGCTGCGGCTGCACTACCTGCGGTGGGTGCTGTTCGACATCGGCGACGGCTTGTGTTTCCAATACCAGGGGATCTTCGACACCGAATTCGACAAGTACGTCGAGGACGCGATCGCCCTGTTCCTCTCGACGGGTATCACGACCGTGTTCGTCAACCTCGAAGGGTTCCCGGAGGACTGGAGGACCGATACCGAAGCGGTCGTGAAGTTCTTCCGTGAGCATCAATTCCCGAGCTTCCTGGAGTACGGCGAGTACCCGTATGTGACCGCGGACGAGATCAAGAAAGCACTGCGCGTCAAGGCGGCGTTCTCCGGCATGCTCGACCAAATGCAGTAGAACCACGAGGTCGTTGATGCTCGAACTCGACGATATCCAGCACCTTGCGCTCACCCGTGTCCCGGCGCTGGCCGGACGCTACGAGTTCCTGACGTTCGCCAGTGGCGACGGTGGCCGGGCGTGGTTGTCCGCAATGGTCGACCGTGTGTCCTCGGCGGCCGAGGCACGGCGGTCCATGAGCACCGAGCACGGATGGGTGACACTCGCGTTCACCTGGACCGGGCTGCGCGCACTCGGTGTGCCCGAGCGGTCGCTGGCTACGTTTCCCGAGGAGTTCCGGCAAGGCATGGCGGCACGGGCGAGCATCCTCGGTGACACCGGGCTCGAGCACCCCGACCACTGGGTCGGCGGATTGGCGGGCGACGACCTGCACGCGATCGCGATCCTCTTCGCCCGCGACGACGCCGAACGCGCTCGCTGTGTGCAGGCGCACGATCGACTGGTCGCCGGCTGCGCCGGAGTGACGGTGCTGTCTTCGCTGGACGTGGGGGCGGTCCCGCCGCTGGAGTACGCGCACGACCATTTCGGCTACCGCGACCGGTTGTCGCAGCCGGTGATCGAGGGCTCTGGCGAACAGCCGACGCCCGGCTCGGACGCCCCGATCAAAGCCGGGGAGTTCATCCTGGGATATCCCGACGAGGAGGGCCCGCCGGTGGAACTGCCGCAACCGGAGGTGTTGTCGCGCAACGGGAGCTACGTGGCCTACCGGCGCCTCGAAGAACACGTCGGGCGGTTCCGCGACTTCCTGGCCGACCACACCGAGACCCCCGAGGAACAGGAATTGCTGGCCGCGAAACTGATGGGCCGCTGGCGCAGCGGCGCCCCGTTGGTGCTTGCCCCCGAGAAGGACGATCCCGACCTCGGCGCCGATATGCGGCGCAACAACGACTTCGACTACAAACGAATGGACCCCTATGGCTATGCGGCGCCACTGGGTTCGCACATCCGCAGGATGAATCCCCGCGACACCGCGGTGAACGTGCGACGCAGGCGCCTGATCCGCCGCGGCGCCACCTACGGACCGCACCTACCGGAAGGCGCGCCCGAGGACGGCGCCGAGCGCGGTATCGCGGCCTTCGTGCTCTGCGCGAGCCTGGTGCGCCAGTTCGAGTTCGTCCAGAACGTGTGGGTCAACGACAAGACCTTCCGTGAACTCGGCAACGAGCGCGACCCGATCATCGGCAATCAAGACGGCACCCTGGAGTACAAGATCCCCAAACGCCCGATTCGCCGGACCATCAAGGGATTACCGGCGTTCACGACTCTCAGAGGTGGCGCGTACTTCTTCATGCCAGGACTTCGCGGCCTGCGTTACCTCTGCACCCGAACCGACAGCGAGGTAGCACCATGACCCCGGCGCGCACCTACAACCAATCCCAGCTGCCACGCCCCTACACCCCCGGCAGACGCCGACTGAGCATCTATTGGACCTGGAGCTACCCGTGGGAGGCCCAGCGCGACCCCGCCGCGCTGGACAATCGCTTCTCCACCATGACCGAAGTGCGCCAGGCGGCTTGGCCCGCCTACGAGACACCCGAGTACGACGCCGCCCACTTCCTGCAAGGCATCGCGGGCACGTTGGAGCTGTTCCACCGCTCCACGCTCACCTTCCAGGAGCTCGCGGAAGAAGCCACCGGCCACCCCGTCGCGGTCTTCCAGCGCATCGATCAGGCCGGGTTCGAACTACCCATCGATGAACGCGTCCTCGCCGACACCGACACCCTCATGGTCTTCGGTCTCGACCACGTACTCGGTCAGGCCGCGGCCAAGCCCGACGAGATCGCGGCCATCGAGGAGTGGTTGCGCCGGGAAGGCACCTGTCTGATCCTGGCGCCGCACCACGACGTCGGCGGCACCGACGACCTCGGGCAACGCCAGATCGAACACGAGCACCACGGCGACCCGCTGGTGCCGCGGCAACAAAGGTTCAGCGCCTACACCCGCTCACTGATGGACGCACTCGACGTTCCGGTGCGCAACATGTATGGACTCCGTCCCGCCGTCGTCGAAGGCACGAAATCCATTGCGCCGCTGAATGCTTTCCGCGATCTCGACGCTCTGAATCTGCTCGACGACGTCACCACGTTCAACTTCCATCCCCACCTCCCGCATTACCATCTCACCGCGCCCGCGAGCGACTCCGTGCGGCTGCTCGCCCGCCAGCCCATCGATCTCGGCCGACCCCACCCCTTCACCGCCGAAGGCAACACCGAATTCAACACCCTGATCTGGTTGCCGCCCACCGACCGCCGCGCCGGCGACATCGTCATGATCGACTCCACCAACTTCACCACCCTGTTCGGCGGAACCGAAAGCCTCGCCAATCTCTGGCGCAACGTCGCACTCATGAAGTGACACCGCTTCGAAGCCGGCATCGCTCAGACCGAACCGCCGCGAAGTGATGACAACCCACCGGCGGTGCGGTTGAGTCGAGGTATGCGGTCGACGAATTTGTTCGGCACGCTGGCGAAGGCCCTCGCCGCGCGCACGGAATCGGCGAGTGGCTGGTCCCGCACCGTCCGACGCATTGTCGACGGGTTGGTCGAAATCGAGATCGTCGACCGATCGATGACCCTCGCGGCCCAGATCTTCACTTCGGTATTGCCCGTGCTGATCGCCGGGTCCTTCCTCCCCTATTGGGATCTCGCGGCCCAGGCGATCAACGATCAGCTCGGCTTCGACACGAACATGCTCGTGTCGGGGGTGGGCACCTTCACGGTCACCGATCCCACCTTCGCGGCATTCGGTGTCGTCGGATTGCTCATGGTCGTCATCAGCGGCACCTCGTTCGCCAAAGCGCTCGCGCGGATCTACGCGAAGATCTGGAACGTCCCGTCGATCGGTGTGCGCCACGCGTGGCGATGGCTCGTCGTCCTCCTGCTCGTCGCCTTCTCGGCAGTACTCATCGGCGCGATCCGGGAACTGACGGGGTTGCGCTACGTCGGTGTGCCTCTCGCGATCGCCGGCGAGCTGGTGATCTGGATGATCGTCTGGACCATCAGCCCATACCTGCTCACGATGGGGAAGCTGTCCGGCCGAGTCCTGTGGATGACCGGGGCGCTCACAGCTTCCGGTCTGACGGTTGTCCGAGCCGCGGGAAGGCTCGTGCTGCCACGGATCACGGATACCGCGTACACGAGGTTCGGGCTCCTCGGGCCGGTGTTCACGTCGATCAGCTGGCTGTTCGTGCTGTCCGCGGTGGTCGTCGGCGCCGCGACGATCACCAAGGCGCTCGCACTCGACGAGACCCCGCTCGGTCGCTATCTTCGCGGACCGGTCACCGATGATCGGCGATAGCCGCAGCCGACCGGCTCCCCCGCGATCCACTGACCATCACCCAGGAGGAGCCGACGCGTCGGCACGCGCCGTGGCCTCCGCATGCTGCCGGGCGACAGCCGGACGAATCAACAGTTCCACTGCGAGCAGGGCCAGCAGCGCGCCGAGGACGACCCACACGACCACGAGTCCGGTGGGATAGTGCCAGAACACCAGCAAGAGAGCGGCGATGCCGACGATCGTCCAGCGCAGCGCCGTGCGAGCTCCGAAAGCCCAGCGCTCCACCGCGTTCGGCGGCCGCGATCCGCGCACGTGCCGCACCGCGTCCATGCCGCGCCCGAACCGGCGGCGCATCGCGGTGGCCGAGGCCGAATCTCCGGCGAGGTAAGCGCCGAGCGCGATCGCCAGGCCCAGCACGGCGACGCCGCGCAGCGCGGTCCGCAGCGGCACGAGCGCGGTGCCGATGATCGCGGTGGCCGCGTCCGGTGACAGCACGTCGGCCGGCATCCGCTCCAGATACAGTGCCCGGGCGACGATCAGCGCGAGGGCAAGGATCAGCATGCCCACGGCCAGCGCGAGGCCGACGAAGGCCAAGGCGCGTCTGCGGCTGCCCGCGGGCGCGGCGGCGATCGTGGCCAGGGCGGCCGCGATCGTCACCCACGGCAGCACCGCCGAGGCTTTGTCGAGATTGTCGACCGCACGCTGCGCCCGGACCAGCTCCGGGGAACGGAACAACACGAACTGTTTGTCGACCGCCGGGATCTTCTCGGCGAACGCGAAGCCGCGATCGAGCAGCCGAGCCTTCACGTTCTCGATCGCCGTTCCCAGCGAGATGCTCACCGTGCCGTTCTCGTCGACGGTGACCGACTCGGGGCCGACGTGACCGGTCAGCACCGCCACCAACCTGGTATGCGCCGCGCGGTTGGCTTGTAGCCACAAATCCTCGAACTCGTCGCTGCGCACGTACGACAGCACCGTCTCGTGGACGAAGTCCCGCGCCTGCTGAGTGATCACCGGCGCGAGCCCTTCGACCGCGCGATCGACGCGCGGCCGGTCCCCGACCGCCGGAACCGCCTCGGTCAGGGCGGCCAGCGCGTCCGCGGTCATGCCTTCGATGTCGACGCGGGCGAAGATCTCGGCGGTGATGGTGTTCGCGACCTCGTTCTGCAGGACCGGGTCGGAGGCCAGCGGCGCCATCGTGGTCACGTACCGATCCGTGTCGAGGACCTGGCTTCGCACGTACCGGGCCAGCACCGTCGTGATCGCCAGCACGGCGACCAACACGACCAAGACCGCTACGGCGGTCCACCGCCATGCGTGCCGTCGCGGACGTGCGCCGCCGCGAACCTCCGCCCGCAACGCGGTCACCTCCGCGCGCAGCCGGTCGAGTTCGGCGCGTTCCTCGGTGCTCAGCCGTTCGTCGGGCGCGTTGGCATCCATCGATATCCCCAACTCCTGGAATGGGTTCGGGCAAACGCGGCAGCGTCGTGGACGGCAGCCGCCGCAATTCTTCGAAGAACTCGTATACAGAAAGCATGCGCTGTTCACCCCCACGTGAAAATGGGGGCGCGCCCTGGACGGTCCGGTCTGCCTCCGCGATGCAGTGACCTGGGCTGATCAGCGGCGTACGCTATGCCTGAGAGTAGCACCGCGCACACCGTGCGTTCGAGAACGATCTTCACCCGGCACAACCAGCCGAAACTGCTGCCACATCGAGAGCGATCTGTAAGCGAGCCAGGCTGATACGGCTCTTTCTCGTGACGGAAAGAGGATTACCGTGACCGAAACCGATATCGACGCGTTAGGCCCGGTCGATTATCTCGTGATCGAATTCCCCGCCGATCGGCCTCCGGACGGTTCGGCGCTTCCCCTCCTACGTGACCTCGTCGAGCGCGGCATCATTCGAGTGCTGGATCTGGCGTTCGTCCGTAAGGACGCCGACGGTTCCCTCGCCGGAATCGATATCGCCGACATGGGCCTCGAAGGGGACCTGGACATCACCCTGTTCGCCGAGGCGGGATCGGGCCTGCTCGACGAGGCCGACCGCAGCGAAGCGGCCGGGGTGCTCGAACCGGGGTGCTCGGCCGCGATCCTGGTCTACGAGAACAGGTGGGCAGCGCCCTTCGCATCGGCCTTGCGCCGCAAGGGCGCCCAGCTCGTCGCTTCGGGGCGCATTCCGATGCAAAGCCTGCTGTCGTCGCTCGAACTTCTCGAGCCGGAAAGTCGATAGGGAGGTTGTCATGCCAGGATTGCTTCGCGGCGTAGCCCGCACAGCCGTGATCTCCGGGACCGCGACCGCTGTGTCCAATCGGGTCTCCCGCCGTCAGGGCGAGCGGTGGGCGGCGCAGGAGCAGGCGCAGCCCGACCCCTACGCGCAGCAATACGCGCCACCAACGGCCGCACCCGCACCGCCACCGAGCGGCGGCAGCGACATGGACCGGATCACGGCACTGAAAGAACTCGCCCAGCTCAAAGCGCAGGGCGTGCTCACCGAAGCGGAGTTCGAAGCGGAGAAGGCGCGAATCCTCAGTGGGTGAGCAGGATCTTGACGATCACGACGGTCGTGGCGACCACCGTAATCAAGACCGCGGCCAGCACGGATGCCCTATTCGGGCGCTCGCCGTTGAGTCGGCCGATGACGAACACGATGCCCCCGATGCGGACCAGCACGGCCAATTCCGCGACGATCTGCGCGGTCCTCGGCTCGACCCATCCGAGCCAGCCGGTCGCGAGAACCACGCACGGCAGTACGGCCGAACTCAGAATCGGGACGGAATTGCGCAATTCGTGGAGTGTCTCGGCCCGCGTCGATGGGCTCCGATGGCGCACGCTGTGTCCGACCGCTTCGGCGAAGGCGTGCGCGACGAAGGTGGACAACGCCGTCCCGAGAACCACAAGGATTCCGACGTCCTTCTCGCCCGTGGTGATCGGCACCAGCGCCGCGAGAACCAGGACATTGCCGTAGATGTAGGCGCTGATGCGGCTCGCCGCGTTCTCGCGATCCAGCGGCCTGGAGCGCGAGAACAACGGCCGGTGCAGCAGCGCGTGCGGACTCGATGACACGTTGTCGTCAGCCCGCACGGGACGCTCCGGCGGGACGTGCCGAGTCGTGTCGCGGCAGCGCTGTGGCGGCGAGGAATCCGGCGATGGCGATGATCGCGAGGGTGGTCATCGCGGCGGCGTAGGCGTGACTCGACAGACCCGCGACCAGGATGGTGCCCGCGATGGCGGTGCCGAGCGAGGAACCCAGATTCGAGACGCAGCGCGACAATCCGGATATCTCGCCCTGCTGGTCCTCGCCGAAGCTGGACTGGACGATGTCGACCGACGGTGTCAACATCACGCCGAGACCGATTCCGATCAACAGCAACCCGGGCGCCAACGCCCAGGGGTTTTCGAAGCGGCCCGCGAGTGCGAGTAGCGCGCCGATGCCGACGACGGTCACCAGGAACCCGGCGATGATCAGGGTGCGCTCGGTGCGTCTCCGCGCCAGCCGCGCCGCGCCGAGCGACGTCACCAGCAGCCCTACTGTGGCCGCGGTGAAGATCACGCCGGTCTGAATGGCGTTGTAGCCCCGGACTACTTGCAGATAGGCGGCGACCACGAACGAGGTTCCCATCAGCACCAGCCACTGGATGTTCTGTGTGACGAGACCGAGGTTGGAGGTGCGGTTGCGGAAAAGGTTCGTCGAAATCAACGGCACGCGGCCCGCCTTCTCCTTCGCGCGGATCGAGAGGAAGAACAACACCAGCACCACCGCGCTCGCCGCGATCAGTACGAGCATGAGCCGGAGGTCGTTGTCGGCGGCGAGGATTCCCATGACGAGCAGCACCAGCCCGACCGCCGACAGCACGGCGCCCGTGACGTCGAACGGCACGGTCGGGTCCGGGCGCACCGGATCGACGATGCGGCGGCCGAGCAGCACGATCGACGCGACCACCAGCGCTTGGAACGCGAACGCCGCGCGCCAGCCGATCCCCGAGGTGATGAGTCCGCCGAGGAGCGGTCCGGCCGCGGCGCCGATCCCGCCCATCGCCATGATCGCGCCGAAGGCCCTTGCGCGAGAGGTCGTTTCGGTGAAGAACAGGGTGGTCAGGATGTAGACGGGCGGGATGAGCATCGCGGTGCCGACGCCTTCCAGGATCGAATTGCCGAGGATCAGCACGCCGAGCCCAGGTGCGAGCGCGCTCAGCACCGCGCCGACGCCGTAGATGATCAGTCCCGCCATGAAACAGCGTTTGCGGCCGTACCGGTCGGTGATCTTCCCGCCGGGAATCATCAGGGCGGCCATCACCAGCAGAAAGATCGTGATGACCATCTGCACACCGTGCACCGTGGTGTTCAGATCGGCGCTGATGTCGTTGATCATCACGTTCATGTTGGAACCGGCGAAGCTGCAGATGAACTGCGCGAGTGCCAGCGGAACCAGCACACCGCGGGGTGGGCTGAGCGAACCGGTATCCGCCATCGCGCTGCTCGCCTATCCGTCGGTTGTGGCCGACCCGGCTTCGGCGCGGTCGAGTTGTTCGTCGAGGGCCATGGCTGCCGCGACGAGGGCGAGGTGAGTGAACGCCTGCGGGAAGTTGCCGAGTTGCTCGCCGGAGGGACCGATCTCCTCGGCGAAGAGCCCGACGTGGTTGGCGTAGGTGAGCATCTTGTCGAACGCGTAGCGGGCATGGGTCAACCGGCCCGAGCGGGCGAGCGCCTCGACATACAGGAAGCTGCACAGGTTGAAGGTGCCCTCGACGCCGCGCAGTCCGTCCGGAGACGCCTCCGGGTCGTAGCGATAGACCAGGCTGTCGCTGACCAGTTCGTCGTCCATGGCGTCGAGGGTGCTCAGCCATGCCGGATCCCGAGGCGACAGGAAACCCATCCGCGGCATCAGCAGCAGCGACGCGTCGAGCACGTCCGTGGCGTAGTGCTGCACGAACGCCTGCCGTTTCGAGCTCCAGCCCCGATCGACGATCTGGGCGAAGACCGCGTCCCGCGCCCGCGTCCAGTTCGCCACATCCGCGGGCCGGGAGTAGTCCCTGGCCAAGCGGATACCTCGATCGAACGCGACCCAGGTCATCAGCCGGCTGTAGGTGAATTCCTGTTGGCCGCCGCGGGTTTCCCAGATGCCCTCGTCGGCACGGTCCCAGTGCTCGGTCAGCCAGTCGAGGAGATTCGCGAACGTCCGCCAGCCCCAGATGCCGCCGATGTCCGAGGACTGCGCCATGGCGTCGGCAGCCTCGCCGTAGATGTCGAGCTGAATCTGGTCGGCCGCCGCGTTGCCGACCCGCACCGGCGCGGAGCCGCGGTAGCCCTCCCAATGGTCGAGTATCTCTTCCTCCAGTCGCGGGTCGCCGTCGATCCGGTACATGATCTGAAGCGGCTCACCGGAGGCGGTATGGCCGGCGTCGAGACGGTCGCGCAGCCAGCGCCGGAAGGCGAAGGCCTCTTCGGTGAAGCCCAGATCGATCAGCGCCCGCACCGACAGCGAGGCGTCCCGGATCCAGGTGTACCGGTAGTCCCAATTGCGTTCCCCGCCGACCTGTTCCGGCAAGCCCATGGTGGCCGCGGCGATCGGCGCGCCGGTCGGCAGGTAGGTGAGCAGTTTCAAGGTGATCGCCGAGCGGTTGACCATGTCCCGCCACCGGCCGCGATACGTGGACGAGCGCAGCCAGGACTGCCAGAAGCGGCGACACCGATCGAGATCGGCGATGGTGTCGTCGCGCTCCGGAGTGGCGGGGGCTGGGCCCTCGCTCGCCGTGCTCGTCAAGACGATCACCGCGCTCTCGCCCTGAGACAGCGTGAATCGTGCCGTGACATCGCCGTCCTCGGAGTGCAGTGTCACGGGATCGGTCACCTGTAGATGCAGGTCCGTGTCCGGCCCATGGAAGACCGCCGCCTGTTCGCCCCGCTGTTCCAGTGTGTGCTCGGCCCTGCCGTAGTCGAACCGTGGGCGGCAGGTCAGTGTGAACGTCAGGGTTCCGCGCACCACGCGGACCACGCGAACCAGCCGGTGTCGGTCGGTGGGGACGGGCTCGCGGATCGGTTCCATGAAATCGCCGACTTCGCCCACCCCGTCCGGTGCCATGAACCGGGTGACGAGAATGGCCGTATCCGGCAGATACAACTGGCGAACCGCGGCCTTCTCGGCGGTGTGTTCCGCGGCCACCCGGCAGAAGCCGCCGCGCTCGCTGTCCAGCAGTGAGGCGAAGACGCTCGGCGAATCGAACCTGGGCGTGCACCACCAATCGATGGTCCCCGCGGAGGACACCAGAGCCGCGGTCTGGAGATCGCCGATGATGCCGTGCTCGGCAATGGGCGGGTACGCGTTCACGAGCGCTCCTTCGATCATGGTGAATTGGGCGTGACACAGTTAGCGGGCTGCCCGCCCGAACGTCGCACACGACCCGTCCGGAAGCGCTCCCCTTCAGTGTGCGCCAGCGCGGCACACAACGGGCGGGGTGTGCGGAAATCGGACCGACACGGTCCGGTGGAAGTAGTTTTCGATACCCACATTTGGAACACGCGAAAAGGGCTCGCCGGGTGCGTTACGACAGATCAATTGACGCGGGTCTGCTCGATCGCGTCGCGACTTCCGTCGGTGAGCGTGCCGATCTACCTGCGGGCATGATCGCGCAGGTGTCTCGAACTCCCCCTAGGAAGCCGACCGTGCGATGATATTGTGGTTTGGATCACACACAATGGCGTGTGTGATCCTGATCGTTGATACGCCCCCACCGCGAAGGCCGGTGGGATGTCCGAGAAAACTCGAGCCGTAGTCGCCGAAAATCCACGAGGAGTCGCCCGGCCAAGTCAGTCGTCCTCCGAAATCGCGGAGCAAGTATCGGATTCGCGGGCCGCTTGCCAGCTCGCACGCGTATGTGTATCCGCGCTTTTGGAGAACGTTCGGAGATATTCGAAATACCGTCCCGCTCATACACTTCGCACACACCCTGGATCGCCATACCCGGTACGGCGCGGTCCGGCGGGAGATTCGGGGAACCCGGATCGCTCGACCGGAACCAGTCGACGCACCCAGACCGCTCCGGCGGTCATGGGAGCCGAGCGAATCCCGACTTCACAGACCAGCGGAGGTGTGACCCATGACCAGGCCAACCGAAACCAACGATGTTCCCGTCAGCCAGGCCGTCGCGGCCGGGACGTCGATCGGCGCGGCATTCCTGCTGATGATCACCGGCATCGTGTCGATCCTGCAAGGCATCTCCGCGATCGCCAAAGACGAGATCTACGTGACCGGCCCCGAGTACATCTATCAGTTCAACACCACCGGCTGGGGCTGGGTGCATCTGATCCTCGGCATCCTCTTGGTGCTCGCCTCGCTCGGATTGATGGCGGGCGCGGCCTGGGCCAGGGTCGTCGCGGTGATCGTCGCGGGATTGTCCCTCCTCGGCAACTTCCTGTGGCTCCCCTACTACCCGTGGTGGTCGGTATTGGTGATCGCGCTCGACGTCGTGGTGATCTGGGCCGTCACGACGTGGCAGCCGAATCGCCTCTGAATCGGCCGGATCCACGCCGCCGCCGCACCCGAGCGCATGGGATGGCGGCGGCGTTTCACGTCCGGCCTTCGGCGCCGCTGGGCTGACGTGGCTCGGGCTTGGAAACTGAAGGGATGACGCACTCAGAGCTGAATGCCCGACCGCAGTGGCGACGGACCGGGATCGCGAAATTCCCCGTTGCCGCGGTCGTCGACGGCTCGTGGTGGGTCCTGCGGCTCAACGGGTTTCCCGATCACCCGCTCTGGACGCTTTTCGTCGACGGCGCGCGGCGTTTCGACATCGACGACGCGCCATCGGCGTGGCGACCAGGCCTTGGTGAATCCACTCCCCTGCTGGACTCCGCGACGGCGGAGAAGGCCGTGGCGCCGATTCGGAGCTTTGTCGCCTACGGCAGCGAAGTCGGCGATCCGTGCGACGACCCGTTCTGCTGCGGTTGACGCGATTCTGCGCGACGTGCGGTCGAACCGGCCGCGCCTGAGCAGATCTGGGAGCAACCAAATCTGATACCGAGAAGATTCACACCTCTCAGTAACCATGTTACTGTACCGTCCGTCGCGGCTGTGACGGGTGTCATGCATCCGGCGCTGTGCGACGCAGGACACTCCGGCGACGGCGTCGGGGGTGAACTTCACGGAGAGTTATCGATGCAGCGAGTGCACGGAAGGCGGTCGCTGTCGCGGGCCGCCCGGATGGCGGCGGCGGTGGCCGTTGCCTGCGCTACGGCGGTGGCCGGGGTCGGGGTGGACGTCACCAGAGCGGCGGCCGACGAGGTCGGCGCCTTCTACACCCCGCCCGCGCAGATTCCGTCGGAGCCGGGCGCGATCATCAAAACCCAGCCGATGCCACTGTTCGCGACCGCGCCGACCCTCGAGGGCTGGCCGGGCCAGGCCCAGCACGTCATGTACACCACGCGGTTCCAGGACGGGTCGCCCGTCGCGGTGACCGGAACGTTCATCGACGCCACCGGCCCGTGGCAGGGCCCGGGACCGCGACCGACCGTGGTCATCGGTCCCGGCACCTCGGGCCAAGCCGACCGCTGCGCGATGTCGGTGGCGTTCTCGACCGGAATGGCGCTGTTCACCGACCCCTCGCCGGGACTGTCGGCGAATCAGGAACTGCCGTCGTCGGCGGTGTGGAGCTCGCTGGGCGCCCGGGTCCTGGTGACCGACTACATCGGCCTCGGGACGCCCGGTATCCATACGTTCGCCAATCGCATCGAGGGCGCGCACGCCCTGCTCGACGGCGCCAGAGCGGCCAACCATTTGGCGGGCGTCGGACCCGAGACCCCCGTGGTCTTCTGGGGCTACTCCCAAGGCGGTGGCGCGGCGGCCGCGGCGGCGGAGATGCAGCCGAGCTACGCGCCGGAACTGAATCTCAAGGGCACCTGGGCCGGTGGTCCCGTCGCGGATCTGGCGAAGATTCTCGAGCGCATCGACGGCGCGCTGATCGGCGGCGCGATCGGCTTCGCCATCAACGGCATGCTCGCCCGCTACCCCGATCTGCACAGGGCGGTCGACCGCGTGACCAGCCCCGCCGGACGCGCCATGCTGGACACGCTCAGCACCTCGTGCATCGGCGACGTCATCACCCATCAGCCATTCCTGCGGACCAACTCGATGACGATCGACGGCCGATCGCTCACCGAACACCTGCACGCGATCCCGGAAGCGGGTCCCGCCCTGAGCGAACTGCGCGTCGGCACCATGAAGCCCAGCACGCCGGTCCTGATCACCAGCGGCCTCAACGACGACACAGTCCCCTACAACCAGGCTCGCCAACTCGCCGAGGACTGGTGCGCCAAAGGCGCCACCGTCACCTTCCGCACCAACGACCTGCCGCCGATCTTCCCCGGCGCCACGATCCCGAATCACTTCGGGCCGGAACTCATCGACGGCTTCGGCCCCGACAACGCGATCACCTACCTCCTCGATCGCCTCGCCGACAAGCCCGTCTCCGGCTGCACCATCGACTGAATTCTCCTGGCGCCCAGGGACATCGGTGTCCCTGGGCGTGAGTCCAACGATCCTCGTGAAGGTCCTGTGATGACTGCTGTTTCGCGCCGGTCGATGCTGACCGGTGCCGCCGCTGCCGGCGCCGTACTGCTCGGCGTCCGCTCGATCGGTTCGCCTGCCCCGGTCGCCGCCCGGGTCCACACCGTCCCACTGACCTACGAAGAGCACCGCGTCGTGGTGGTCGGCTCCGGTTTCGGCGGCGGAGTCAGCGCGCTGCGCCTGGCGGAAGCGGGCGTGCCGGTGACGGTGCTCGAGCGCGGGTTGCGCTGGCCCACCGGCCCGAATGCCGAAACCTTCCCCCGCGCCTCCGCACCCGACAAGCGGTTGCTGTGGTGCCGGTCGAGTCCGAACCTCTTCGGCAGGCCGCTGGTATTCGAGCCTTACACCGGTCTGGTGGAGGCGGTGCCGGGGGTGAACATGACGGCTCTGTGCGCGGCGGGCGTCGGTGGCGGGTCGCTGGTCTACCAGGGCATGTCGCTGCAACCCTCGGAAGCGGTGTTCGACACGCATTTTCCGCAGGAGCTCGACTGGGCGACCATGAACCGGGTGCACTATCCGCGGGTGGCGCGGATGCTCGGCCTGGCCGAAGCGCCCGACGAGTTGATCGAGACCGAGAACTATCGGGCGGCGCGCGTCTTCGCCGACCGGGTGCGCCGGGCCGGGATGCCACTGTCGAAGATTCCGATGCCGATCGATTGGGATTTCGCGCTCGCCGAGCTGCGCGGTGAGATGAAGGCGTCCTACACCAACGGCGACGGCGCGATGGGCGTGAACAACGGCGGCAAGCACTCCGTCGACGTCACCTACATCGCCGCCGCCGAAGCCACCGGACTGGTGCGGGTGGAAACGCTGCACGAGGTCACCGATGTCGAGCGCGCACCCGACGGCCGCTGGACGGTGCACGTGCAGCGCTTGGACACCACCGGCGCCGTGGTCGAGAACAAGATCCTCACCGCGCGCGCGTTGATCATGGCCGCCGGCAGTCTCAACACCACGCGGCTGCTGGTCCGCGCCGGCGCGAAGGGTCTGATCCCCGACCTGCCGGACGGCCTCGGTCAGGGTTGGGGCACCAACGCCGACCGCATCTACGTCTGGACCGACCCGTCCGCGGAATTCGGTGCGCCGCAAGGCGGTCCGGTGATCTACGGCAGCAAGAACTGGGCGGATCCGCGGGCCGCCTACACCGTGATCCAGGCATCCATCCCACCGCTCTCGCTCGACCCCGCCAGCACGATGCTGGTCGGCTACGGCGTCAGCGACGGACGCGGCGCGTTCACCTACGACGCGGCCCGCGACGACGCGATCCTGCACTGGCCCGAGCACGGCGACCGCGGCATCCAGGACAACCACATCGGTCCCGCGGTGCTCGAGATCGCCGGACCCGACGGCATGCTGCTCGACACCAACGCCCTGTTCCCCTCGACGTGGCATCCCCTCGGCGGCGCGAGCATGGGCGCGGTCTGCGATCTGGACGGCCGGGTGCACGACCAGCCGGGGCTCTACGTCCTCGACGGTGCGCTGATGCCGGGAAATACCGCGGCCTGCAATCCCTCGATGACCATCGCCGCGGTCGCCGAAAGGGCGTTGGACAACCTCGTCGCCCGCGACGTGGGCACGCGCATCTGACCGTGTCCACCGAGCCGCCCGGTGCCGCGGCTCGGCGGTGCGGCGCCCGCGGTCGTCCGGCGCCTGGATTACGGTTGGCAGGTGGCCAGGACAGGTGAGACCGACACGGCGACCAAGATCATCGACACCGTGCTGTCGCTGCTCGACTCCGACGGTTACGACGCGGTGCAATTGCGCCCTGTCGCGAAGCAGGCGCACGTCTCGCTGGCCACGGTCTACAAGCTGTATCCGACACGGGACGAGCTGATACTCGCCGCGGTCGAACAGTGGATGGCCACCAACATCTACACCGAACTGGCGCCGCCGTGCGAGAACGAGTCGCTGGCCGACGGTCTGCGGCGGTTGGTCCGGTACGTGTTCGAGCCGTGGGAACGCAACCCGCGAATGCTGACGGCCTACTACCGCGCGCGGTCCGGGCCCGGCGGTCAGCGGCTGGACACCCAGGGCTTCGACGCCGTCTTGCCCGCCGCGACCGCTCTCTTCACCGGGATCGACCCCGACTACATCGCCGACGTCGGGCTCGTCCTGAGCAATATGGTCTACGCCCTCGTCGGTCGCTTCGCCAACGAGGATCTGGCGATCACCGAGATCCTGCCCGCGCTCGAACGAACCATCGTCCGGCTCACCGCAAACAACGAGCCGCTCGCGGCGGCCGCCGGATCACCCGCTCCGGACTCGCCACCCTTCACCTGGAGCCCCTCGATCGTCTCGCCGTACTCCCCCGGCCCGGAAAGCGCCGAGCAACCGTCGTAGCGGTTCGACGCGTCCAGTGCGGATCACGTTGCGAGTGCGGGATTTCCGGCGCAGCGCGAGAACGTGTTCTAGTGTGGGTCGACGTCCGCCATATCGGAGCTTCGGAGGCACCGTGCTGTCATTGCAGGAGATTTCGGACCGGCTCGAGATCGAGGACCTCATGGTCCGGTACTCGCATGCCGTCGACACGCGGCAGTGGGACCTACTCGACGAGATCTTCACCGCCGACGCCCACATCGATTACACGGCCATGGGCGGACCCGCGGGCGATCTGGCTTCCACCAAGCAGTTCCTCGCCGCCGTCATGCCGAACTTCCCCGCCTTCCAGCACCTGGTGAGCAACTCCTCGATCACGGTGAACGGCGACACCGCGTCGGCACGCACCATGTGCCACAACCCGATGCTCGTCGCGGGCGAGAACGGCGCGCAGAGTCTCATGCTGTGCGGGCTCTGGTACCTGGACACCTTCGCCCGCGTCGACGGGCACTGGCGCATCCGGCAGCGCGTCGAGGAGAAGAGCTACATGTTCCTCGCGCAACAGGTCGGCGGGGCATGACCTCATGAACTCGCGGCGCGTATCCGGGCGACCATGTCGTCGAGGCGACGCTGATGCGATCCCTGCCAGTAGACGCGGCCGCAGTCCGCGCACTGGCGGAAGGTGTCGTAGTAGCGGCGGGTGAGTGGTTGGAGCCGGTCGACGATGTCCTGCTTGGCGACATCGGTGACGCGGCCGCCGCAGCGCAGGCAGCGACTGAACGGTGCGAGCCGATCGGTCAGATCCAGTCGGCGGATCAGCTCGACGATCTGCTCGAACGGGCGGTCCGCGTGCACGAACACGCCATGCGTGACGGCGCGCCGAGCGAGCAGCCCGCGGTCGCGGGTGAGCAAAATGCGATGCTCGGCGGCCGCGAGTTCGGCGAGTTCGGCGTCGTCGGCGTCCCATTCGCAGCGAGCGTCGAGTCCCATCAGTCGCATGAGCCGCGCCAGCCCGCCCAGATTGACATCGACGACGAAGCGCGGATCTCGTAGCGGGCGGGCGCGCACCCGGGTCAGCGGACCGACGTCCAGCGTTTCGAACATCGGGTACACCGCGAGCCGATCGCCGGGACGCGGGTGGTGAGCGAAGTCGACGGAAACACCGTTCACCAGCATCAGATCGATCTCGGTGTGCGGAATGCCTGCGGCTTCCACGATGTCCTTCACGGTCTGGTGCGGGCGCATCGGCCGCCGCTGCGCCGTGTACCGGAGGTCCGGGTGCAGGAAGTCGTTCAGCTCGGCGTAGACGCGCAACTCGACACCGGCGGTCATACGACCATTGTCGTCCCCCGGACCGGCGCGGGTGGGCGCTCGGTGATCGACAATGGTGGTATGCCGACGGTGCTGCTCGGCGGCGATGTCATGCTGGGCCGCGGGGTGGATCAGATCCTGCCGCATCCCGGCGACCCGCTGCTGTGCGAACGGTATGTCCGCGACGCGCGGATGTACGTCGAACTGGCCGAGGAGGCGAACGGCGCGTTCGCCCGTCCGGTGGATTTCCGGAGGCTGTGGGGCGATGCCCTGCCGCTGCTCGCGCAGGCCGACGCGCGACTGATCAACCTCGAAACCGCCATCACCGCCGACGGGACGTTCGCACCCGCCAAGGGCATCCACTATCGGATGCGGCCGGACAACATCCCGGTGCTGACCTGCGTCGCGCCGGTCGTCTGCGCGCTGGCCAACAATCATGTGCTCGATTTCGGCGCGCACGGGCTGACCGACACCCTCGACACCCTCGATGCCGCGGGCGTCGACCACGCCGGAGCGGGAAGGGATCTCGACGGCGCCCGCGCCCCGGCGACCGCGGATCTCGGCGACGGCAGCCGGGCGGTGATCGTCTCGGTCGCCGCCGGATCGAGCGGGGTGCCGGAATACTGGGCGGCGCGCCACGATCGGCTCGGACTGTGGCGGATCGGCGAGACGCCGAGCGCCACCGCCGCCGACGAGGTGGCCGCCGCGGTGCTGGCCGCCACCCGTGATCGGGACGTCGCGATCGTCTCGATCCACTGGGGACCCAACTGGGGCTACCGCGTGACGCACAGCGAACAGCGCTTCGCGCGCCGGCTGATCGACGCGGGAGTCGATGTGGTGCACGGACATTCGGCGCACCATCCGCGACCGATCGAGATCTACCGCGGCAAACCGATTCTGTACGGGTGCGGCGATGTCGTCGACGACTACGAAGGCATCCACGGTCACGAGAGCTACCGCACCGATCTTCGCCTGCTGTTCCTGGTCGACCTGGATTCCGGAGCGGTGCGGCTGCGCATGATTCCACTGCGGATGCGGCGCATGCGCCTGGAAACGGCCGGACCGGACGAGGCGCGGTGGCTGTGCGAGACGATCCGGGAGATCAGCCGCGGGTTCGGCACGCGGGTCGTCGCGCAGCCCGACGGCCTCCCGGTGGTGTATCGCGAAGACTGACGAATACCGTTCGGCGGCAAGGACTATCGGCCGGGAATGCCGAGTTCGTTCAGCTGCTGCTGGAGACGATCGAGCGCTTCGCGCATGGCGTCGATCTGCGCGTTGAGCTCGGCGAGTTTCGCCTGATCCACCGGTGGCGGAGCCGCCTGAGCCTGGGGCGGTGGCGGCCCCGGTAGCGGCTGCTGTCCCGGTGGCGGTGGCGCCGCGGGCCCACCGCCGGGCGCGGTGGCGAGCCGGCCCGTTTCGGGGCCGAAGACTTGGACGAGCGCCTCGGCGATGGTCGGGGCGTAACCGACGAGGACACCGCCGGTGCCGGGTTCGCGATAGCTGACGAGCACCCGGGCCAGCTGCGGGAACGTGGATCCGTTGGGCGTGTTCGAGATTCGCTCGGTGAACAGCGGTTCGACATAGAGCACGCCGCCGTCGGCGATCGGCAACGTCAGCAGGTTGCCGTATTGGATCCGGTTCGAGCGCTCCAGCAGTGTCCGCTCGGAGGCGACCCTGGTGTCGGAGATCATCGAGTTCTGGATCTGCTGTGGCCCCTGGGTGAGGGTGTCGGTGGGCAGCTGCAGGACGGTGATCTTGCCGTAGTTCTCCGGATCGGAGTCCGCGGAGACGTAGGCCGAGAGGAATTCCCTGTTGAACCCGACCATCGCGGTGGCGAGCCGGAACGTCGGCTCGGCGCTACCGGGGTCGCCGACCAGGACGTAGAACGGGGGCTGGTGCGGGTTGGTCTCGACGGTGGGATCGCTGGGCACCGACCAGAAAGCGTTGGTGGTGAAGAACTCTCGTGGTTCGTCCACGTGATATTTGGCCAGCATCTCGCGTTGGATCTTGAACTGGTCCTCCGGGTAGCGGAAGTGCGCGCGCAACTCGTCGGTGATCGACTCCTCGGGTTCGACCGTGCCTGGGAATACCTTCATCCACGCGGCGAGCACCGGGTCGTCCTGGTCGACCTGATAGAGGGTGACGGTGCCGTCGTAGGCGTCGACGGTGGCCTTGATCGAGTTTCGCAGGTAGGAGATGTCGTGCGATCGCCCACCGGTCTCGCCGGGCGGCTCGAGCATGTCGAGCGAGGTGTGCTTGGCGTAGGGGTAGCCGTCGATGGTGGTGTAGGCGTCGACGATCCAGACGATCCGCCCGTTCACGACCGCGGGATAGGGGTTGTGGTCGGTCGTCAACCAAGGGGCGACGAGTTCGACGCGGTGGCGCGGATCGCGATTGAAGATGATCTTGGAACCGTCACCGATCGCCTTGGAGAAGATGATGTTTCGTTCGGCGTAGAAGATGGTGAAGGCCATCCGGTTCAACCAGTTCCCGATCGGCACGCCGCCGGCGCCGGTGTAGGTGTATTTCGTCGCGTCGGTGTCGTATTCGCGTGGCTCGGTGCCACCGCCGACGATGGCGTAGTCGGGGTCCGACTCGGCGATCACTTCGCCGAAGTAGATGCGCGGCTGATCGACCGGAATCACCTGCTGGCCGGAGGCCTGGGAGGCGATGTCGCTCACCGTGTAGATCGGGTATCCGCTGTTGCTGCTCGCGGCGTCGCCCGCGGCCTCACGCACCGCGGCGTTGACGCGGTTGGCGGGCGCGGCGACGAACCCGTTTCCGTGCGTGTAGACGGTGTGCCGATTGACCCAGTGCCGCTGGTTGCCGCTCAGCGCGTTCGGCGTCAGCTCGCGGGCGGCGACCACGTAATCGCGCAGTTCCCCGTCGATGCGGTAGCGATCGAGGTCGAGATGCGCGGGAAAGCTGTAGAAGTTCTTCAGCTGTTGCTGCTGGGTGAAGGTCCGCGAGAGCACATTCGGATCCAGCAGGCGCGCGTTGGCGATCGTGGTCACGTCCGCCGGCACTTCGGGCGGCGGTTTGGTGCCGATCCCCGGGTAGTCGCGGTATTCGACATGGTCGGCGCCGATTCCGTACGCCTGCCGGGTGGCCGTGATGTTGCGTTCGATGTAGACGCGCTCCATGTCGGCGGCGTTCGGGCGAACCGAGAGCTGCTCGACGAGCAGCGGCCAGACCGCGCCGACCAGGATCGAGGACAACAGCAGCAACGCGGCGGCCATCGCCGGGATGCGCAAGTCACGCACCACGACGGCGGCGAAGACCGCCGCGGCGCAGATGACGGCGATCGCGAACAGGATCAGCCGGGCGGGAAGCACCGCGTTGATGTCGGTGTAGCCGGGACCGGCGAAGGTGGGTTCCTTGCTTCGGGTGGACAGCAGCGAGTAGCGGTCCAGCCAGTAGGCGGCCGCCTTCAAAGCGATGAATGTGCCTGCCAGCACCGCGAGTTGGACGCGAGCCGCGTGGGTCAACCCGCCGCCGTTCCCGGAAAGGCGCAGGCCGCCGAACAGGTAGTGCGCCGCGAGGCAGGCGAGGAACGCGAGGACCGTCGCGACGAACAGCCAGTTGACCAGCAGCCGGTAGAAGGGCAGATCGAAGACGTAGAACCCGACATCGTGGCCGAACTCGGGATCCGTGAGTCCGAACGACCCGCCGTGGACGAACAGCTGAACCGTCACCCATCCCGACTGCCCGATCAGACCGCACAGCAGGCCCAACGCGGCGGCGATGCCGAGGCCGAACAGCCGCGGCCGCCGCAGCACCGCGGTGCGGTAGGGACGCAGAACATCCTCGTCCCCGGTGGCGGGCAGCACGAGCGGACGGAACCGGTACGCCAGCCACATCGCCGCGAACAGCGCGCCGCCGATCAGCAGAGCGACGAGGACGAACAGCGCGAGCCGGGTGAGCAGCACGGTGAGCCAGACGCCGCGAAAACCGACCTCCCCGAACCACATCCAGCTGACGTACGCGCCGACCAAGCGCGGAACGACGAGCAAGGTGGCGAGCAACAGGGCGGCCGTGATCACCAGCACCCGAGTGCTGCGCGGCAACCGCCGCAGGCCGAGACCGTCGCGTGTGCTCATCACCCACTCTCCCGTGGTCGCGCAGGCCGAGATCAGGCACGGCCGACGCGAGACCGTCTGGCCCGAGTCTACCGGCGCTGCCGCCAGAATTAGCGGGAGCTCGAGGCATAGCCTCAGGTCAGCGCGGTAACCTACCCACATGGACGTGGACTCGTCTACGGTCGGGGTCGAAGAGGAATTCCTCCTCGCCGATCCGCGCACCGGCGCGCCTACCGCCAAGAACGACGCGGTCGCCCGGACCGCCGAGGACCTCGGGCTGGACCTACAGCTGGAGCTGACGCGCTGTCAGATCGAGACGAACACCCGCGTCCACACCCGCACCGGCGAACTCGCCCAACAGCTGCGCGATCTGCGCCGCGGCGTCGCCTCCTGCGCCGAGATGAACGATGCCCGCCTGCTCGCCGTGGCGATCCCGCCGACGGTCCCGCTGCACTACCCGGTCACCGACACCCCGCGCTATCGCCGCATCGCCGACGGTTTCGGGATGCTCGCCCACGAGCAGGGTCTGTGCGGCTGCCATGTGCACGTCGCCGTACCCGATCGCGAGACCGCCGTGCAGGTGAGCAACTACCTGCGGCCGTGGCTGCCGCTGTTTCTCGCGCTGACCGCCAATTCGGCGATCTACCGCGGCGTGGAGACCGGATACAAGAGCTGGCGCAATATCCTGTGGCGACGCTGGCCCAGCGCGGGGCCGCCGCCCTACTTCGGTTGCGCGGACGACTACGACGATCTGGTCGCGATGATGCTGTCCAGCGGCATCATGCTCGACGAGAAGATGGTCTATTGGGACGTGCGCCGGTCGATCACCTATCCGACCGTGGAGATCCGGGTCAGCGATGTGCCCGCGACGGTGGCCGAGACGACCCTGCTCGCCACGCTGGTGCGCGCGACGGTGATCATGGCGCGTCAGTCGCTGGACGAGGGCAGAACGGCCCCGCCCGTCGCCGCGGAGATGCTGCGGGCGGCCTATTGGAAAGCGGCGCGCAGCGGCATCGACGGCGACGCGGTCGCGCCGATGGACGGTCGCGTGCTGCCCGCCCGCGAGCTGCTGGCCGAACTGGTGGAATACGTCGAGCCCGCACTGAAGGAACTCGGCGATCGCGAGTTCGTCGCCGACACCATCGCCGCCGTGCTCGAGCGCGGCAACGGCGCGACGCGTCAGCTGCGCGCCTTCCGTGCGGGCGGTGACGTCGCCGCGGTGGTCGCCGAACTGTCCGAGGCCACCCTGGAGGGCTGTGCGCTGCCCGAGGAGCCGCCGCTCGGTTTCGGTGAGGCGGGCGCGGGTAGTCCGCTCAGGTAATTGCCGATCGTCGGCGAAGGGAGCCGCTGATGGCTGCCGGGAAAGCCAAGGGCGCTGAGGAATTCGTCCCAGCGGGAGCGGATCTGGAAACCCTGCGCGCCGCCTCGTGCGGTTGTCAGGGCTGCGAGCTGTACCACGACGCGACGCAGACCGTGTTCGGCGAGGGGCCCGCGGACGCGTCCGTCTTCGTGGTCGGCGAACAGCCCGGCGACCGCGAGGACATCGAGGGACACCCCTTCGTCGGTCCCGCGGGCCGGTTGCTGGACAAAGCGCTCGAGGAAGTCGGCATCGACCGCGACACCGTCTACGTGACGAACGCGGTCAAGCACTTCAAATTCGAGGAGCGCGGCAAACGCCGGATCCACAAGACGCCGGGACGCACCGAGGTGGTCGCCTGCACGCCGTGGCTGACCGCCGAACTGGACGCCATCCACCCGGAGCTCGTGGTGTGTCTCGGCGCGGTCGCCGCCAAGGCGGTGCTCGGCCCCTCGTTCAAGGTGAGCGAGGAGCGCGGCAACGTGGTGTTCTCCGACGATTACCGGGTCGTCGCGACGGTGCACCCGTCGGCGGTGCTGCGCGCACCCGACCGCGACGCGGCCTACAAGGGATTCGTCGAGGATCTGCGCGCGGTGCGCGCCGCGATGGACGCGAGCTGAGCGGCGGGCCGCTTCCGGCCCGCCGCTCGACCCGCCTGCTGCCTCAGATGTGGTCGACGAGAGCCCGGTGACCTGCCTGGTGGGCGCAGTGCGCGCAGCAGTAGATCTGCTCGCCCGCCTGCACGCCGTGGCCGAGAATCCGGCACGAACAGTGCTCGCAGGTCGGCGCCAGCGCGCTGACCGCGCATTCGAAGCTGTCGAATGTCGCCGATGAGCCGTTTCGGGTGACCGTGAACGTCTTCTCGTAATCGTTGCCGCAGGTATCGCATACCGGCATCGAACTCGCCTCCTTGGGTGTCGTGGTTCCGGCGTGATCTGCTGGCGCGGTACCCGAGGTTGCCACGGCGAAACCGCCGAACCTGGTAGGAAGGTTTGGTGAGCCCAGACGATTCCGATGCGGACAAAGTGATCGAACTGGCGGGCAAGGTCTTCGACCTGGCGCGTCACGGCGACGCCGACGCGCTGGCCGCTTACGTCGACGCCGGAGTACCCGCGGACCTCACCAACGACAACGGCGACACGCTCGTCATGCTCGCCGCCTACCACGGCCACCGCGACGCGGTCGCGGTGCTGCTGGTGCGCGGCGCCGACCCCAACCGGGCCAACGACAAGGGCCAGACGCCACTGGCGGGCGCGGTGTTCAAGGGCGAGGACGAGATCGTCCGCCTGCTGGTCGCGGCGGGCGCCGATCCCGACGCGGGCACCCCGTCGGCACGCGACGCGGCCGCCATGTTCGGCAAGACGGAGCTGCTCGACGCGCTGAACTGAGCCGGGCGGAATTTCCGCGGCCGACCCCGGGTTGGCCGTGGTGCAACCGCGACCGGACAGGATCGAGATGAGCGATTTCAACGCACAGGTGATCGAGGAATTCCGCGCCAACGGCGGCCGCGTCGGCGGCATGTTCGAGGGCAGGACCAACATGGTTCTGATCACCACCACCGGGGCGAGGACCGGACGACAGGTCACCAACCCGCTGGTCTACCTGCCCGACGGTGACCGGATGGTGCTCGTCGCGTCCAACGGCGGCGCCGACCGGCATCCCGCCTGGTATCACAATCTGCGCGCGAAACCGGAACTCACCGTCGAGGTCGGCACCGAGAAGTTCGATGCCACGGCGGAATTCGTGACCGGCGCGGAACGCGATGAACTCTACGACCGGATGGTCGAGCTGATGCCCGCCTTCGGCGACTACCGCGCCAAGACCAGCCGCGTGATCCCGGTGATCGCGGTCCAGCGCGGCGACGGCTGACTCAGCCGCGCCGCCGCACCTCCGTCATCGCCTTGCGGGCCGCGACCAGCACCGGATCCCACACGGGCGAGAACGGCGGCGCGTAACCGAGATCCAGGGCGGTCATCTGCTCGACCGTCATCCGGGCGGTGAGCGCGACCGCGGCGATGTCGACCCGCTTGCCCGCGCCCTCGCGACCCACGATCTGCGTACCGAGCAACCGCCCGGTGCGCCGCTCGGCCAGCATCTTCACCGTCATGGGCGCGGGCTCGGGGTAATAGCCCGCGCGGCTGGTGGATTCGATCGTGACGGTCACGTACTGCAAGCCCGCCGCGTGCGCGTCCTTCTCACGCAGACCGGTCCTTGCCACCTCGAGATCGCAGACCTTGCTCACGGCGGTGCCGACCACCCCGGGGAAGGTCGCGTAGCCGCCGCCGATGTTCGCGCCGATGATCTGGCCGTGCTTGTTGGCATGGGTGCCGAGCGCGATGTGCCGCAGACGGCCGGAGACCAGATCGAGCACCTCCACGCAGTCGCCGCCTGCCCAGATGTTCTCGTGGCCGTGCACCCGCATGGACAGGTCGGTCACGAGACCGCCGTATTCGCCGAGCGGCAGACCCGCGGCGCGAGCCAGCGCGGTTTCGGGGCGGACACCGATGCCGAGCACCACGACGTCGGCCGGATATTCCCCGTCGGCGGTGGCGACGGCGCGGACACGGCCGCTGTCGTCGGTGCGTATCTCGGTCACCTCCGCATCGCTGACGATCTCGATTCCCAAGCCGCACATCGCCGTTCGGACCAGCGCACCCATATCCGGGTCGAGCGTCGACATCGGCTCGGCGCCGCGATGGAGGACCGTCACCTGGTAGCCGCGATTGATCAGCGCCTCCGCCATCTCCACGCCGATGTAGCCCGCCCCCACGACGACCGCCCGCTTGCCCTCCGTCGTGACGAGCGTGTCGATGAGCGCCTGCCCGTCGTCGAGGGTCTGCACGCCGTGCACGCCCTCGGCGTCGATGCCGGGCAGCGGGGGCCGGATCGGACGCGCGCCGGTGGCGATCACGAGTTGGTCGTAGCCGGTCCACGATTCGGCGCCGGAGCCGAGGTCACGGCTGCGCACCCGGCGTCCAGCGACATCGATCTCGAGCACCTCGGTGCGCAGGCGCAGATCGATGTCGCGGGCGCGGTGTTCCTCGGGGGTGCGCGCGATCAGCGAATCGCGTTCGGAGACAAGCCCGCCGACCCAGTACGGGATCCCGCACGCGGAGTAGGAAGTGAAGCAGCCGCGCTCGAACACGACGATCTCCAGGTCCCGCGGACCGGCCATGCGGCAGGCTTGCGAGGCGGCCGACATGCCCGTCGCGTCGGCGCCGATGACAACGAGACGTTCGATCATGACGATCACGCTACGTGGCGGACCGTCGCGGGCGCGCGAGGTGTCGGCGCGCTTGCGGGTCGGATTCGGGTGCGATAAGTTGCCCGTCGCTGGGGGCGGGGTCGTCCACGCGAGGCCGCCGCCGGGGGTCGTCGCGGGTCGTCCGGCTTCGCCCGGACGAAACAGGGGTGGTGACGATGGGTAGCGTACGAGAACTTCTCGCGGGGGTGGGAATTCCGCTGCTGGTGTTCGCGGCGGTGTCGTTCGTGCTGGCCGCGAGCTGGCGACTGGCGAATCCGCCGTCCGCAGATGCCGACCCGGCCGGGCGCTGGGACCGCAAACTCACCGATCTCGGCCTGGTGCTCGCGGCGGTCGGCGTCGTCGCCTCGGTGGCCGGGTTGGTTCCGGTGCGCTCCCCCGGCGGCGGCGAGCCGAGCAGTTCTTGCTCGGCCGGTGCGGCGACGCTCGGTTGGGAGCACCGGTCGACGGATGCGTGCACCCGTGCCGAGGGCAGCGATCCGGACCGCTGAATCCTTCTTCCCGGGGACGATCGTCCCCCGCTTCGCCCGCCGCTCCGCCGAGGCGGGAGTGCGCCGCTGACGGAAACTCCCTCGTCGAGACTGATTCTTGACTTTCCGATCGTTTACTTAACTGCGCCGACGTCGATATTCTCCAGCCGTGGCGCGTGCGGGACGGGCGCCGCCGCAGAGTGATCAGCGGCTGTCCGATCACATCGCATTAGCCGCGTTGACCAGGGTTTTCACGCCCGAGGTCGTCGACGCGGTGCTGGTCGAACATGGGCGGGTCGAACGCCGGAATCGCGTGCTGCCCGCTCGGGTGGTGGTCTACTACGTGCTCGCGCTGGCGCTGTTCGCATCCTGCTCGTACGAAGAGGTGATGCGGAAGCTCGTTTCCGGGCTCGGGTGGATCTCGGGACGGTCGCCCCCGACGACGATCCCGACGAAGGCAGCCTTGTTCCAGGCCCGTAGGCGCCTGGGCTCGGAACCGCTGCGCGCGTTGTACGAGAAGGTGGCGGTGTCACTGTTCGATGCGCGGGTTCCGGGTAGTTCCTACCGGTCCTGGCGACTGATGAGCCTCCACGCCTCGACCATCGATGTGCCCGCCAGCGAAGCGAATATCGAGCACTTCAGCCGGCCGATGTCTTCTCGGCCCGGCCGGGGCGGAGCGTTACCCCAGGTGCGCGTCCTCTGGCTGGTCGAGTGCGGTTCGCGCGCGATCATCGATGCCGCGCTCGGGACCCGCGAGCATCGCGAGCGGGAACTGACCGAATCCGTGGTGCGGTCGCTGTACCCGGGCATGCTGCTGCTCGCCGACCGAGCCTTTTTCAGTTACCGCCTGTGGGAACTGTGCCGTTCTTACGGCGCGGATCTGCTGTGGCGAGTGCGTTCGGATTCGGCGCTTCCCGTCGAAAGACGTTATCCGGATGGGTCTTTCGCTTCCCACATCTGTCCGGGAATGCGGGCGGCCCCGAAGGACACCGACGGAACCGCGGTGCGAGTCGTCGAGTTCGTCGGCACCGCTTTCGACGCCGACACGGACCGCGACCACGAGCGAATTCACCGACTGCTGACCACCATCCTTGATCCCGAGGCGGCGCCCGCCGGTGAGCTGGCCGAATTGTATTCACAGCGAAGGTATATCGGGCTCGAGACCTACCAACCCGGGCGCGGTGTGGTGTTGCGGTCGAAGACACCGGACGGAGTGATTCAGGAGATCTACGGCCACCTGTGTGTGCACTATGCGATCCGCAGCCTGCTGCGACCCGGAGCCGATCGAGTATCCCGTTAAGTAAACAGCCACAGCTCGATGCCCGTTGCGAATCCGTGTGCGCCGTGTCACAGTTCCTCCGCCAAATCGTTACCGGTTGGTAACTGTGAGTGTCTGTTACAGGAGTTTTGCATGGTCAAGGTCGTTCGCACACGGATCGCTGCTGCGTTCACCACGGCAATCACGGCGGGCCTTGTCCTCGCTGCGGCCGCCCCAACCCAAGCCGCGCCGAGCCCGGGTCCCTACGTCGCCATGGGTGACAGCTACAGCGCGGGATCGGGCATCGTTCCGCTCGACCCCACCGTCACCCCGGCGTGCGCGCGGACCACCCGCAACTACCCGAATCTCATCGCCGACGCCCTCGGCGTCGAAGCGTTCTCCGACGTCACCTGCGGCAACGCCGATACCCAGGACTTCTACGAGAGCCAGTACCCCAGCCTGACCCCGCAGCTCGACGCGGTCACCAGGGAAACGAAGCTCGTCACCCTGACCATCGGCGGCAACAACAACGACACGCTGATCAAAGTGATCTCCGCCTGCATGAGCGCGGGGACCGGCACCGCCGGCCTGGGCAACCCCTGCGAGACCCTTTACGGCGACCAGTTCACCAACGACATTCTGAACAAGACCTACCCCGCGGTGAAGAAGGCGCTGACCGACATCCACGCCAAGGCACCGTCCGCGAAGGTGGCCATTCTCGCGTACCCCCAGGTCATGCCCGAGGACAACACCAACTGCTTCCTCACGATGCCGATCGCCAAGGGCGACGTCGCCTACATCAACAACATCGAGGACACCCTCAACGGCGTCGTCGAGCGCGCCGCAGGCGAGACGGGCACCATCTTCGTCGACATGCGGAGCTCCATCGGCCACGACGCCTGCAAGCCCATCGGTGTCCGCTGGGTCGAGCCGGCCGTGTGGGGTACGAACTTCGTGCCGATCCACCCGAACGCGCTCGGCATGCAGAAGATGGCCGAACAAGCATTGGCCGCGATCGGCTGACACCCTCGAGCGGGCGGTTTCCCGGCCACCGGCCCCGAAAGGCCGGTCGGGAGACCGCCCCGTTCGCCGCTGCGGAGGACCGGACTTCCGGCATGTCTCGCCGGGTTGACCGTTTGCGCTGTGATCCACCCGGCTTTACCGCACACTGAGCTTCTGGCAAACGCTGTATGAGGGCAGCGTTTTCACTTCGGGAGCGATCATGACCGAAACCCCGTCCGAGGACGAACGCAGGCTGGCCGAACTCGGTTACAAACAGGATCTCGCGCGATCCTGGTCCGGCTTCTCCAACTTCGCCATCAGTTTCACCATCGTGTCCATTCTCACCGGCGGATTGGCCAGCTACGGCATCGGATTGGCGAACGGCGGCCCGATCACCATGGCGTGGGGCTGGCCGCTGGTGTCGATCATGGTGTTGTTCGTGGGACTGGCCATGGCCGAATTGGCTTCGGCCTACCCGACTTCCGGCGGTCTCTACTGGTGGGCCTCGGAATTGGGCGGCCCGGTGTGGGGCTGGTTCACCGGCTGGTTCAATCTCATCGGTCAGATCGCGGTCACCGCCGCCATCGATTACGGCGCGGCGATTTTCACCACCGTGGTGCTGAACGTGATCGGCATCGATATCGGCACCGACCGCACGGCCATCTTCCTCGTCTTCGCGGTGATTTTGGTGCTGCACGCGGTGTTGAACGCGATCGGCCCGCACCTGTCGGCGGTCATCAACAATATCTCGGCGTGGTGGCATGTCGGCGGCGTGGCGATCTTCGTGCTGGTGCTCGGCTTCGGCGCGAAGAACCATCAGAGCGTCGGGTTCGTGTTCACCGAGACCGTGGACAACAGCGCGGTCGGCTTCGGCGGCGTGGCGTTCAGCTTTCTGCTCGGTCTCCTGCACGCGCAGTACACGTTCACCGGTTACGACGCGTCCGCGCACATGTCGGAGGAAACCCACGACGCGGCCCGCTCGGCGGCCAAGGGCATCATCAACACGATTCTCGTCTCCGCGGTCGCGGGCTATCTGCTCATCATGGCAGTCACCTTCGCCATTCCGAATCTGGACGACGCGCTGGATCCCGAGAAGAACAGCGGTTATCCGGTGATCTACATCCTGGAGAATTCGCTCGACTCGTTCTGGTCGGGGCTGCTGCTGATCATCGCCGCGGTCGCGCAGTTGTTCTGCGGATACGCCTCGGTGACCTCCGCGTCGCGGATGCTGTTCGCGTTCTCCCGCGACGGCGCGGTGCCCGGTTCGGCCTACTGGGCGAAGCTGTCGGCGAAGAAGGTGCCGGTGCACGCGGTGCTGTTCATCTCGTTCTTCGCCTTCGTGTTGCTGATTCCGTCGATGCTGGTGCCCGCCGCGAACGCGCCGACGGCCTACGCGGCGGCCACGTCGGTGGCCACCATCGGGCTTTATATCGCCTACGGAATCCCGATCCTGCTGCGGCAGCTGCACGGTTCACGTTTCCAGACCGGCCCGTGGCAACTCGGGAAATGGTATCGGCCGATCGGGATCGTCGCGTTGGCGTGGATCGCGGTGATCAGCGTGCTGTTCATTCTGCCCACCGACGATCGCGGCTATCCGTGGAACAGCGAATTCACCTGGACCACGGTGAATTACGCGCCGCTGACGTTGGTCGGCGTGGTCGGTGCGATCGCGATCTGGTGGTTCGTCTCGGCCCGGCGCTGGTTCACCGGACCGAAGCGCACGGTCGGCGAGCCGACCGATCCGAGCGGCGACGAGGCGCCCGTCAACGCCTGACACGCAGTGGTGGCGCGGTTTCGCACCGCGCCACCGTTGCCGATCGTTAACGGTAGGGTGAGCGAACTTTCCGCAGCGCCTAAAAACGTGTAAAAGTTTGTGGCTAGGGGTATTTCGGTAATCGACCGGGGTGCGTCGGCGGCGTGGCGCGGCTAGTTTGGTTGGGTGAGTTACGAGTACGTCGTCGTACCCGCGGGGGTCGTCGCATCGGCGGTGGAAGTGCCGTCCTATTTCCGATCGCAGCAGGGACGGCCCGTCGACGACGATCTCCGGATCGTGGTGCTCACCGGGTTGACGGCGTGGAACGCGGCGCTTCCGGCCTCACGGCCGCACGCCGCCGTGCGGATCGAAGCGGCGGGCGACGCGGTACGGGTCACGGCCGCCGACGATCTGGATCGGCGCCGGACCAGGGGGTCGGCGGTGGACTACGCGGCGGGCCCGGTGCGGCAGCTGCTCGAGGATCTGATCACCGGCTTCGACTACGAGCTCTACGACGGGCGGCAGCGCACCCTCACCCCGGCCCCGGGATTCCGCGTCGTCGACGTCGATATCGGCGGTGAGCGCAACTACCAGTCGATGACCAAAGGCCAAGTGCTGTCCTGGATTCCGAATCTCGCACAGCTCGCGGCCACGCCGTTTCTCATCGTCAGCCGCCCCGATGATCGGGAGACCTTCATTCAGACCTATCGTGACGGGCCGGCGGCCTACACGCTGGAAATTCACGACAGCGCGCACACCGACCATTTCTTCGCGGCGGCGTTCTCGGATCCGAGCCTCGTCGCGCGTTTGATCTGGGAATGGGCCAACGACGACTGGTCGACTCTGGACCGGGTGGATTGGATTCGGGAAGGGAAATAGGCCGGAATCAGGAGTGGCCGGGGAGCACGCAGGCGGTGTCCAAGCCGAGCACGTGGTTCAGCCGCCCGAACGCGAGCCAGGAACCGATGCTCATGCTGAGCTCGACGATCTCGGTCTGGCTGTAGTGCGCCTTCATCCTGGCCCAGAATTCCTCGTCCAGGTTGTGGTGGTCGGTGGCGTAGCGTTCGGCGTATTCGGCCGCGAGCCTGGTGCGTTCGTCGAAGGCGTCGGTGGTGCGCCACGCGGTCACCGCGTCGGCGAACTCCTCCTCGACCTTCACGCCGTCGCGCTCGGTGCGCCAATCCAGACAGAACACGCAGCCGTTGATCTGGGCGATGCGCAGCCGGGCCGCCTCGAACTCGCGCAGGCCGAGCGTGCTGTGTTCGTACACCGCGAGCGAGAAGCCGGACGCGGCGATCCCGATGCCGGGAACCATCTCGCCCCACACGTAGCCGATGGGATCCTTGCCCTGGGGAACGTCGACGATCATGGATTCTTCCTTCCGAGTTTGCCGACCGCTGGCCGCAGCGGAACGTCGAGTGCGTCGTAGAGTCCGGGCTCGGCGGCCACCAGCCAGTCGATCGCGCCGACCAATCTGCCCACCGCCGTGGCATTCCCGCCCGCGGAGCGATTGCCGCCCTCGTCGGTGGCCTCGACCGTCACCTCGATGCGCGGGCGGCCCTCGATGATCACTCGGTGCGCGCCGTCGCCGTCGGGCGGTGCCGGCCAGTCGGGCGCGCACGAGGCGTGGATGCGGGTGACGTGCTCGACGACGATGCGCGGTTCCCCGCCCACGATGCCCTGCACCTCGAAACGCACCGCGCCCTGGGTGCCTTCGGCGAACTCGCCCATCTTCGCCGTGCGCACGGTGGTCTCCAGCGCGCGCCGGTCCAGGGTCTCGCGGATCTCGTCGAGTTCGACGCCGAGCGCGCGGGCCATCAGCCGGACCTGTCCGCCCCACACCATGGTCGGCACCGTCGGCGCGAGCATCGGCGGTTGGTAGTCCATCGGCTGGCCCATGCCCACCAGGTAGCGCACCGAGTCGGGCTGGTCGTAGGTGGTGTAGTCGAAGATCTCCTGGCAGCGCACCACATCCACGGTGCTCGCCAGCCCGCTGATCAACAGCGGCAGCACATCGTTGCCCCAGCCGGGATCGACGCCGGAGACGAACAGCGAACCGCCGCCTTCGGCGATGGCGGCCAGGACGGGCTCGCGCAATTCCGTTGGCGCGCTTCGGGGATCGTAGAGCGCGTAGAGCGCGGGGGTGACCACGACCGCGCCCGCGCGGATCGCGCGAACGATGTCGGCGAGGGCTTCGGCGGGCCGGATGTCGCCCGAGGCGGCGTAGACGACAGCGCGGGGGCGCGCGGCGAGGACCGCGTCGATGTCGTCGGTGGCCGCGATCCCGAGCTCGCGGTCCAGTTCGGCAAGCGCGCCCGCGTCGCGCCCCACCTTGGCGGAATCGTGGACGAGCACGCCGGTGAGATCCAGCGCCGGATGGGCATCGACGGCACGGATGGCGGCACGGCCGACATTGCCGGTGCCCCAGACGATCGTGGGGATCATCGCGTGAGCGTAGCAAGCGCTTGGTTCGGTGTCCGGGGGTTGACGAGATCGCGCTCACTTCGGTGGGCAGGATCGGTCCTCGTAGGGTAACGTGAGCGTTCGTCAGCGCCCTATGAGTGCGCATTCGCCGTTCGGCATCTTCGGATCAGAAGAAAAGTAACTGTAACCCTGGGTTACATGTAACCATGAGTTACACGTATCCTGGGCTGTTCGGCAGCGCTTCTCCGCGCCCCGAAATCGCTTCCGGAGCGGGCAAAGAACTCATCTTCGTAACAGTCCTGCGCGGGAGGCCCGATCGGCCCCGGATTGGTCCGCCGACGGCCGTCGCGGCTAGTACGGTATAGCCCGCCGCGAGGCGCAGACGTAGGACGAGCATCCGGCGGAAAGGCGGGACGCCAGCACATGAACGAGCCGTATTCGCAGTGGCACGCCCAGAATTCGGCCCCCGACCTCCCCCTCGCCGCGCATTACAAGTCCGCCGACCCGATCCGCTGGAACGGCAGCATGGTCTATCCGATGTACACCGAGCAGTTCGGACGCACGACCACCCTGCTCAGCATGACCCTGCTGTCCGCGGCGCCGCCCGCCGGTCTGCGCGGGCACGGTATCGGTCTCTCGGTGGTCGGCGGCTACATCGACCTCGAAGGACGCCAGCTCGCCGGCATCGACGTGTGGAGCGACGCGCTCGCCCGCGGCACCACCGTCACCCTCACGCCGACCGGCCCCGACGCGCTGTTCACCCTCACGCCGGTCTGGGTGGACCAGTCCGGCGTGCAGCGCTCCTGGATGGGCAACTACGGCATCCTCATCGAGGACACGCCCGACGGCCGGATCGCGCTGTGGTGCAGCGTCGGCGAGGGCCCGCCGAACTTCGCCAACCTGGTCGTCGGTCTCGGCACCACGGCCGCTCCCGTCATCGCAACCCCGAAAGAACCTGTGGCAGAAACGATTACGAACACCGACATGCCGACCGCCGCGACGCCGGGCTCGCTGCCGTACCCCAACGGCACTCCGGCCGGATACGCCGCGACGTCGTCTCCCGCCAGCACCGCGCCGAGGAGCGCCACAACCGCTGCCGCACAAGCGTATTCGCCGACGGCTACGCCGGACACATCGGGAACGGTCGCGTCCGCCGAACAGAATCGGGGACGGCCGACCGCCGCCGAATCCGTCGCACCTTCGGTCGGCGAACCCGGAGAGCAGCGGCCGGTCGAACGGGGAGCCGAGACCGGATATCGCGGCGCGCTCTACGATCTCGGCGTCGCCATGTTCGGCCGCGGCGAGGAAGAGCAGGCCTGCGGACTGTGGGCGCAGGCGGCCGCGGCCGGGCATCCTGGCGCCGGTTACGACCTGGGCGTCGTGCTGTTCCGGCGCGGTGATCTCGCCGGCGCCGAGGGCTGGTGGCGCACGGCCGCCGAACTGCGGGACCTCCGTGCGATGGCCGGACTCGCAGAACTGCTCGACCGGCGCGGTGATCACGCGGAAGCGCGGATGTGGCGCGCCCGCGCCGCCGATGAGCGGGCCGCCGAAGCGGGCCAGCCCGTCGGCCCCTACTGAGCCGCGCCGAGTTCCTCCCGCACCCGCATCAGCGCGAAACCGAGCAGGTTCGCACCGCGCCAGCGCGCCGGTTCCGTGAGGTCAGGGTGGTCGGCGGCCAATCCGATCCCCCACACCCGGTCCACCGGGCTGGCCTCGACCAGCACCCGTTCCCCGGTGCCGAGCAGGAATCGGCGCAGCTCGTCGTGCGTGCCGAACTTCGCCAGGTTGCCGGCGACGACGATCTCGAAACGCTCGGCTTCCCAAAGCTTCTCGTCGAAGCCGCGGACCTGGCGGCCGAGGTCCTTGGCCTGCTTGGGGTGCCCGACGGTCAGCACCTTCGCCGCGGTCTCGGTGTCGTCGAACAGCAGCGCCTTGCGCCACATCATGTAGTGCTCGGCCGTCGCGAAGGTCGTGTCGTCCACATCGAACGGTGCGGGCCACCACTGGCTGAAGCAGCCCTTGCCGACACTGCCGTCGGCCTGCGGGCGATGGCCCCAGAACGGCAGGTACTTCACGGCGCCACCCGCCGCGGTGAATCGGATCAGATCATCGACCGAACGCATGGTCGCGAGTCTGCCCGACCGACGGCGGGAAAAAGAAGTGGCAGCGAATCCGGGTCGGTCGGTAGGTTGACGGCCATGGGAGGTCCAGGCATCAACGGAGCGTGCGCGGTCGGCGCGTACTTCATCCGGCTGCGCGCGGAGGCCCGGGCCTAGCCAGCGCACCGCACCGCTCCGGCATCACTTCGATCCGGCGTCTCCGGCGCCGAGCTGATCCACCTCTTTCGAGCTGAAGCGCCGCCCGACGACCGCGTCCGCGGTCCGTCGACTGTGCCCTGGCATGGGTCCGGGCGAATCACCTTTTCCTGATTCGGCCACTCCGTTCGGAGGACACCCATGTCCCGCAATCGTTCCCTGCCGCGCGCCCGTGACGCGCGCGGCCATTCCGGCGTCGGCCCGCGCAAGCGGCTGAGCCAGAACTTCCTCGCCGACGCTGGCGCCGCGCGCCTGCTGGTGCACGCGTCCGGTGTCGGTCCCGCAGATCTCGTACTCGAGATCGGCTCCGGTGCGGGCATGCTGACGCGTCAGCTGGCCGCCACGGCCGGTCGCGTGCTGGCTTACGAGATCGACCCGCGCTACGCGGCGCTGCTGCGCAAGCGCTACGCGGGCGACCCGACGGTTCGCTGCTTTCAGGCGGACTTCCGGTCGGTGACCGCGCCGCGCGAGCCGTTCGCGGTCGTCGCCAACATCCCGTACGGCAGCACCACCGACATCGTCCGCTGGTGCCTCGCCGCGCGGCACCTGACCTCGGCGACTCTGCTGACCCAACTCGAGTTCGCGCGCAAGCACTCCGGCGACTACGGCCGCTGGAGCAAGCTGGCCGTCACGCATTGGCCGACCACCGAGTTCACGATGGGTCCGCGCGTCGACCGCACCCGCTTCCGGCCCGTCCCGCGAGTCGACTCGGCGGTGCTGCGTCTGCGCACTCGATCCCGGCCACTGCTTCCGAAGGATGCCCTGTCCGGCTATCGACGCCTTGTGGAACTGGGCTTCACCGGCGTCGGCGGGTCTCTTGCCGCTTCCCTTGCGAGGGAGTTTCCGGCGCGGCGGGTGCGTGCGGCATGCCGAAGCGCCGACGTGCCCGCCGACGAAGTGGTGGCGACCGTGGACCCGGATCGCTGGATCGCGCTCTACAAGTCGCTGTCCTGACAGCGGTGCGGCCGTTGCCACCCAATGCGCGGATCAGCGGTCCGCCCCGGCGTTAGTATGCGCACATGGCGCACCCCGCTACACCGGTACCGGGGGCGACGGTCGCAACGGGCTCGTCGCCCGTCGCGGCCGGGCGCGGTACCGGTGTCGCGGAGGTGGTCGCGCGGTTCGAAGAGGCTTGGCGGGACGCGCCGACACCGCCGGACCTGCCCACCTTCCTGCCCGACTCCCCCGCGATCCGCCGGGTGTCGTTGATCGAGCTGATCAAAGTCGACCTGGTGAATCGGTGGTCGCGCAACACCGAACCCAAGCGGCTCGCCGAATACGTCGAGGAACTGCCGGAGCTGCGCACCTGGCCGTTGCCGCCGGATCTCATCTACGAGGAGTTCCACGTGCGCAGGCAGGCGGGCAGCTCGGTGCAGGTCGGCGAGTACACCGCCGCGTATCCCGCGCAGGCCCAAGAACTTTCGGAGATGCTGGCGACCGACGAGTACCACAGCACCATGCTGACGGCGGCCACCGAACCGGTCCGCCTCGACGACGTCGACGTCGGCCAGCGCATCGACGACTTCGACCTGATGACCAGCCTCGGCCGCGGCGCCTTCGCCCGGGTGTTCCTGGCCAGGCAGCGGTCCATGCAACGGTTGGTCGCGCTGAAGATCTCGCACGACAAGGGCGCCGAGCCGCAGACGCTGGCCCAGCTCGACCACGAGTACATCGTGCGCGTCTTCGATCAGCGGGTGCTGCCCTCCCGCCACCTGCGCCTGCTGTACATGCAGTACGTGCCGGGCGGCACGCTGTTCTCGGTGCTGGAGCGGGTGCGCGCGACGCCGCACGACGAGCGCAGCGGCGCGCTGCTGCTCGAGGTCATCGACGCGGTGCTGGCGGGCAAGGGCGAGATCACGCCGGTCGAGTCGTCGGTGCGCGCCGAACTGGCCACCCTGTCGTGGCCGGAGACCATCGCCTGGCTCGGCCGCCGGCTGGCCGAAGCGCTCGACTACGCGGGACGCCGCGGCGTGCTGCACCGCGACATCAAACCCGCCAACGTCCTGTTGACCGCGGAGGGCATTCCGAAACTCGCCGACTTCAACATCAGCTTCAGCGGCAACGTGTCCGGCGCGAGCCCGGTGGCGTATTTCGGCGGTTCGCTGGCGTACATGTCACCGGAGCAGCTCGCGGCGGTGCATCCCGACAAGCCGACCACGGCCGCCGATCTCGACACCCGCAGCGATCTGTACTCGCTCGCCGTGGTGCTGTGGGAGCTGCTGACCGGACGCAAACCGTTCCACGACGACGCGGTGACCGGCGGCGACCGGACCACCTTGGACGGCATGCTGGATCGCCGTAGGGCGGGCCCGGACGCGCTGCCCTACGAGGACCTGCCGCCGGATTGCCCCGCGGCGCTGCGCCGCGCGCTGGTGCGCGCCCTCGAACCCGATCCCGACCGGCGCTGGGCAACGGGCGCGGACATGGCGCAGCAACTCGACGTCTGCCTGGACGCACGTGCTCGCGATCTGGTCGACCCACCCGTGCACAGCTGGCGGCGGCATCCCGGGCGGCTGATGCTTCCGGTCATGCTCGTCGCCATCGGCGTTCCGAATTTGCTCGCGATCCTCTACAGCTACCAGCACAATCGGTCGCTGATCATCGACAAGATGGGCGAGCAGGCCCAGCGTCAGTTCGACCAGATCGCGCTGAATGCCTATGGTCTGGCTTTTCTGATCGGCTTCGTCGTCACCAATGTGCTGATAGCCGGACCGTTGTCCCTCCTCTACGGGCTGCACAAGGGCCGCGAGTACGATTCGGCCCGGCTCGCCAAAGCGCGCTCGGACACCTTGCGGCTCGCCCAACGCAACGTGCTGACCTGCTTCGCACTGTGGGTTCTGTCCGGAATCGTGCTACCCGCCACGGTGCAAGCTTCGGGTAGCGAACTCAGCTCAGACGCCTACCTGCACTTCTTCATCACCCAGATCGTGTGCGGCGCCATCGCGATGGCCTACCCGTACTTCCTGGTCAGCTTCTACGCGGTGCGCAGCATGTACCCGCGATTCCTGCCGCACGGCGGACTCGGCGCCGCCGACGCCGCACAGCTCGAGCTGTTGGACCAGCGCAGCACCTACTTCCTCGCCATCGCCGCCGCGGTGCCGCTGCTCGGCGTCGCGGGCGCGACCTTCATTCCCGCCGAGGACATTCCGGCGGTCATCGTGGCGCTGCGGGTGCTGTGCGTGGGCAGCGCCGCGGCCTTCGTCGGCGTGTACTGGTTGTTCCGCATGCTGGAGAAGGACCTGGCCGCGTTGGAGCGCATCGTCGCGCGGTGATCAGCCGGGCCGGACGAGCGCGCGCTTGAGGATCTTGCCCGTCGCGTTGCGCGGTAGCGCCTCGAGGAACGTCACGTCGCGCGGCACCGAGAAGCGGCTGAGCCGGTGCCGGATGTAGTCGCGCACCATCTCGCGATCCATCCGGGAACCGTCCCGGGTCACCACGAACGCCGCCAGCCGCTGCCCGAATTCGCGGTCCGGCACGCCGACCACGGCGACTTCGCTGACCTGCGGCAGGCGCAGCAGCGCCTCCTCGACCGGGCGCGGGAAGACGTTCTCGCCGCCGGAGATGATCATCTCGTCGTCGCGGCCCGCGACGAACACCCGGCCGTCGGCGTCGATGTAGCCGAGATCGCCGGTGTCGAGCATGCCGCCCGCTTCGGTGGGCGGCGCCGCATCGGTGTAGCCGTCGAAGAGCATGTGGTTGTTGACGAAGATGCGGCCGGTCACCCCGCGCGGGACCGGGCGCAGGTCCGCGTCGAGCACCGCGACTTTGGTGCCGAGCGGCGGGCGGCCCGCGGTGGTCGGCGCGGCGCGCAGATCGGCGGGGTCGGCGATGGTCGCCCAGGACACCTCGGTGGAGCCGTAGACGTTGTAGAGGACGTCGCCGAAGGCGTCCATGAACCGCAGCACTGCCGAGCCGTCCAGTGGCGCGCCGCAACTGGCGACGATCCGCAGGCTGGACGTGTCGTAGCGGGCCCGCACGTGCGCGGGCAGGTCCAGGATCCGGTTCACCATCACCGGCACCACGACCATCGCGCTGACGCGGTACTGCTCGATCAGGCGCAGGCATTCCTCGGCGTCGAAACGCTCGGTGAGCAGCACGCTCGCCCGGATCGGCGTGCTGATCTGCAAGGCGGCCAGACCCCAGGTGTGAAACAGCGGCGCGGGCAGCAGCATCGTCTCGTCCATCCGGAACGGGATGCGCGAGAGCAGGGCGGCGACGGTGCCGAAACCCTTGGGCTGCGGGCGTCGTGCGCTTTTCGGCCTGCCGCTGGTGCCGGAAGTCAACACGATCAGGCGGCCGGGTTGGGCCGGTCTGGTGAAAGGCGGAGTGTCCCAGGCGACCAGATCGTCGACCGTGGCGGGACCGCCCTGGTACGGGTCGGAGGTGGAGTAGCGGGGCAGCTCCGGCGACACCGAGCGCAGCAGCGGATCGAACTCGTCGTCGCGGAATACCGCCGCGAGATCCTGCTTCTCGATCACGTCGCGGATCTGGCGCGCGGAAAGCCCGGTGTTCAGCAGCACGGCGTCGACGCCGACCTTGCCCGCGGCGACCATGCATTCCACCATCGCGGCGCTGTTGCGCGAGAGCACCCCGATCGCGCTGCCCTCCCCCATGCCGAGCGCGACCAGCGCACCGGCCAGCCGATGCGTGCGGCTGTGCACTTCGGCGAAGCTGTAGGTGGTACGGGCGTCGATGAGCGCGGGCCGCTGCGGGGTGTACGCCGCGGCGGCCGCGTAGCCGCCCGCCAGGGTGAAGCCCCATTTGGCCAGTCCGCCCAGCTGTTTCAGCCCGCGGTCGGGGCGGTAGCTGCGCACGACGCCGGTGGTGACGAGCTGGCGAGCGACGCCGATCTGCAAGCGCGCGACGGAATCCTCGCCATTGACGAGCACCGAGGTCGGCGCACCGCGCACCGCGTCGGCGATCCGGTCCAATCCCGCGCTGGTCCAAGCGATCACCGCCGATTTGTCGAACGCGGCGATGCTCGGATGCACCCGCCCGAGCCCGACGTAGGTCACGGTCACCCGGGTGCTTTCGTCGTTGCCGCGCAAGCGAACCGAGGCGAATCCGCCCGCGCCCGGACATTGGAATTCGAGAATTTCGCGTTCCCGCGCGACAACCAGATGAATGGGCGGTACGGTGATCTCGGTGTCGGGCCCGCCGGCGCGAACTATCAGAACGGTTTGCGTTTCTGATGTTTCGGCGCGTTCACAGGAGCCGACCCCCTGAAACATTCGCGCGTAGGTCTGCGTCTCGGTGAGCAGATCCCACATCGCCGTGCGGTCGACTGCGTACTCGGCATCTACGGTGATGACATCGGTAACCAACTGTGTGCATTTCTCTCCGGCCCACCCGTGTGCGACGGGTCGGCGTGGTCACGTATTTGTACCGACAGGTAACAGTTAGGTCAAGGCCCGGTGGAATCCGCCGGACGCGCCGGTGGCTTTTCGGTCAAACGTCCAATTATGGGAATCCGTCCCGCATTCCGTGCGGACCTGCACAATGTGATCGAGAAAAGCCTTCGTGGCCCGCCGCGGTCGAGAGGGCCGCACGACGGGAGAACGATGACCGCCAGAGCCCACCTGGAGCGCGAATTGGGCGGACCGATCGCGGCCCTCGATCTGCTCAGCGAGCAGGAGATCGATGAACTGGCCGCGACGGTCGACGCCGCGCTGCGCACCGAGACCGCGACCCTCGCCGACTCCGTGGACGCGGTGATCGGCGCGCTGCCGTGGCCACTGCGCACGGCGGCGAAGAAGATCATGTTCGGAAACCGGCTCGGCTGATGAGCGACCTGGTCACCCGGGCTCAGCTCGTCCTGCTCGCCCGCACGCTGCACGTCCCCGCCGAACGCCTCGCGCACCTCGAGAAGCTCGGCGCCGCACGCCTGCACGAACTGCAACAGCGCATCGCGCGCCGGATCTTCGACGAGCACACGGCCACCTTCCGGCGCGTCGGCATGCTGGTTCCGGTGATCCCGCTGAGCATTTCGCTGCCATTGGTGCAGCGCATGGTGCCACCGATGATGGCGGGGCGCGCCGCGGGCGCCGTCGGCGTCGAGCATCCGAAGAAGGCCGCCGAGGCGCTCGGCATGCTGGACGTCTCCTACGCCGCCGACTGCGCGCCGTACCTGGATCCGCGCATGGTCGGCGAGCTGGCCGACGTCGCACCGCCGGGCCCAGTCGTCGCGATCACCAACGAGCTGCTGCGCCGCGGCGACTACGTCACGGCGGGTCCGTTTCTCGCCTACGCCACCCCCGCGCTCATCCGTGCCGTCGAGGCGGGCGTGCACGACGACGAGGGCATGATCCGCTCGGCGGCCTACGCGTACTCGAGCGCGAGCATCAGCGCCGTCATCCGGCAGATGCTGCACGGCCCCGCGCAACGGATCCCGCGCCTCGCCGCCACCCTCCTGTCCGGTTCCGCGGAGCTGCGGCTGACCGCTCTCTCGGTCTTCGCGCGCTGCGACGAGGACGTGATCGCCGCGCTGGGCGGCATCCTCATCGATGTCGGGACCGTCGAGCAGAACGGCGACCTCGTCCGTGTCGCGGCCGAGGCGGGCGCGATCCGCGAATTGCTCACGCTCGTCGGGCATCTCGGCCCTTCGGCGCTGGACACGTTGGCCGCCAATCCGGTGACCGCCGACCACGCCGTCATGTCGGCGCTGGTGGCGGGAGTAGCCGGACGGCCGGAGCCCGCGACGCTGCGCGGTCTGGTGAATCTGCTGGAGCGCGCCGACCCCGAGACGGCGCGTCGATGGGGCAGGCAGCTGTTCGAGTCGGCCGACGCGGTGCTCGTCGAGTTGCCCGCGCTCGTCACCGAGGCCAGGCTGTGGCCCGCGCTGCTGCGGATACTGGCCGAGATCGACGGTGAGACACAGACCCGCCTGGGCGAGGCATGGGCGAAACTGCCCGCGACCGACCGCGAGACGCTAGAACGACGAGTGCGCGAACTACGCCTGGACACCCGCCTCGCCACGCTCACCGTCACGATGAACATTTACGGCTGACGCCCGTCCCACAACAAAAACACCGTGCCGCGCGCATCCACGAGGGACGCGCACGGCACGGTATCGAAATCCCGCACGTCGCTGTGCGAAATCTCGCCGCGGCGCCGACCCGACATCACACACCGCGGCGCCGGAACACCGGCTACACGGGCGTGAAATCCCGGCTGCCGATGTACGTGGGTCGCCGTCCCGGCGCGGCGAACGGCTCCTCGAGGGTGTTCTCCACGCTGTTGAACACCAGGAAGATGTTCGAGCGCGGGAACGGGGTGATGTTGTTCGACGAGCCGTGCATGATGTTCGAGTCGAACAGCAACGCCGACCCTGCCCGACCGGTGAACTGCACGATGCCGTGTTTGCTCGCGAGCGTCGCGATGTCGTCGGTGGTCGGGACGCCGATCTCCTGCTCTTGCAATGATTCCCGGTAGTGCTCGGCGGGCGTGCTGCCCTGGCACGGCACGAAGGTGCGGTGCGAGCCGGGCATCACCATCAGGCTCCCGTTGACCGGGTGGTTGTCGGTCAACGCGATCGACAGGCTCACCGCGCGCGGGCTCGGCATGCCGTCCTCGGCGTGCCAGGTCTCGAAATCCGAGTGCCAGTAGAACCCCGTGCCGCGAAAACCGGGCATGTAGTTGATCCGGGTCTGATGCAGATAGACGTCCGACCCGAGCACCTGCCTGGCCAGCCCGGCCACCCGCGATTCGCGCACCAACTCGGCGACCGCGTCGCTGAGCTTGTGCACCTCGAAGATGGACCGAACCCGTCGCGACGCCTTCTCCACGATGAGCCGGTCGTCGTCGGCCAGCGCCGGATCGGCGGCGAGTCTGCCGATCTCGGCGCCGAACAGGGCCACCTCGTCGGCGCTGAGCAGGTCCTCGACGACCGCGAATCCGTCGCGATCGAAGGTGGCCAGCTCCTCGGTCTCGATCGTCCCCCACACCGTGGGGTCGGGTCGCTCGATGTGCCGTGCGCGCGCTCCGGTTCGGGTGGGGTACCGATCGATGCGCTCGACCTCGTCGCGCTCGATGGTCTGTGGCAACACTTCTCGCCGCTCCTTTCAGCCGACCGGCGCCGCGATCAGCGGGTAGACGCCGTTGCTGTCGTGAACCTCCTGCCCGGTGACCGGCGGGTTGAACACGCACATCATCCGCATGGTGCTGCGCACCTCGAGACGGTGGCGTTCGTTGCCGTCGAGCAGGTACATGGATCCGGGGCCGAGCTCGTAGGTGACGTCGTTGTCCAGGTCCGTGAGCGTGCCCTCGCCCTCGATCAACCACACCGCCTCCACGTGGTGGCGGTAGTGGAACTCGTGTACGGTCCCGGCCTCGATGGTCGTCTCGTGGAAGGAGAAGCCGACGCCGTCGCCGCCGAGCACGATCCGCTTGCTGCGCCAGCCCTCGCCCGCGACGTCGCGTTCGGTGCCGGTGATCTCCGCGGTGCTGCGCACGATCACTGGAGCTCACCTCCCTCGGCGGCGCCGCGGTGGTGCAGGCGGCCCCAGCCGGTGCACACCGTGTCGATGGCGCCGGTGAGCAGCTGCAGGCCGTGGTCGAGCTCCTCGTCGCTGATGGTCAACGGCGGCAACAGCTTCACCACCTCGTCGGTGGAACCGGAGGTCTCCACGAGCAGGCCGCGCTCGAAGGCCACCTGGCAGACCTTGCTCGCCTGCGACGGGTCGTCGAAGGCGATGCCGTGCACCAGGCCGCGGCCGCGGGTGGACAGACCGGGGAAGTGCGCGGCCGCCTCGCCGAGCGCCGTCGCGATGCGCTCACCCTTGGCGTAGGTGGCGCGCTCGAGCGTGTCGTCGGACCAGTAGTGCTGCAGCGCGGTCTGCGCGGTGACGAAGGCGGGGTTGTTGCCGCGGAAGGTGCCGTTGTGCTCGCCGGGCGCCCACTGATCCAGCTCGGACTTGAAAAGCACCAGCGCCATGGGCAATCCGTAGCCGCCGATGGACTTCGACAGCGTCACGATGTCGGGGGTGATGCCCGCGACCTCGAAGGAGAAGAACGGGCCGGTGCGGCCGCAGCCCATCTGCACGTCGTCGACGATCAGCAGGATCTCGCGCTCCTCGCAGAGCTTCGCCAGGTGCCGAAGCCACTCGGCGCGAGCGACATTCACGCCGCCCTCGCCCTGCACGGTCTCCACGATGACCGCGGCCGGACGATCGAAGCCCGAGGAGGTGTCGTCGAGCACCCGCTCCATCCACTGGAAGTCGGCGGTGGTGTTGTCGAAGTAGCCGTCGTAGGGCATGTGCGCCGCGTGTACCAGCGGCACGCCCGCGCCCGCGCGCTTGGCGGCGTTGCCGGTCACCGACAGCGCGCCGAGGGTCATGCCGTGGAAGGCGTTGGTGAAGCTGAGGATGGTTTCGCGGCCGGTCACCTTGCGGGCCAGCTTGAGCGCGGCCTCGACGGCGTTGGCGCCGGTCGGGCCGGGGAACTGGACCTTGTAATCCAGATCGCGCGGCGCGAAGACGGTATCGCGCAGCGTTTCCAGCAGCTTGCGCTTGGCCGCGGTGGACATGTCCAGGCCGTGCGTGATGCCGTCACTGGCGATGTAGTCCAGCAGCGGCTGCTTGAGGATCGGGTTGTTGTGCCCGTAGTTCAGTGCGCCGGCGCCCGCGAAGAAGTCGAGGTAGTCCTTGCCGTCCTCGTCGCGCAGCCAGGCCCCCTTCGCGGTGGTGAAGACGGTGGGCCAAGCGCGGCAGTAGCCACGCACATTCGACTCGAGCGACTCGAAGACGGTGGTTTCGGCGGTGATCATCGAAGCTCCTTCTCAGGCTTTCGCTGCGCGGTCGGCGCGATGCGGTAGAGGTCTTCTGCGGCGTGGTTGTCGGGGAAGACGCCAGGATCGAACAAGGGGCGCTTGGTCATTCGCGCGCCGCGACGGCGGGCCACCGCCGCGAACATCGCGACCGAGGCGGGGTTGTCCGGCGAGATGGTGGTTTCCAGCGCCGTGACCCCGTGCGGGGCGACGGTGTCGAGCAGGTGCTCGATCAGCGCGGTGCCGGTACCCCGGCCGCGCTCGCTGTGCGAAACCGCCACCTGCCAGACGAATACGGTGTCCGGGGCCTGCGGTCGCAGGTAGCCGATGACGAAGCCGACGACCCTGCCGTCCACCTCGGCGACCACCGTGGTGCCGGGGAAGTCCCGACACCACAGCAGGTACGCGTAGCTCGAATTGGTGTCGAGCACGTGCGAATCCTTGGCGATCCGCCAGATCTGGGCGGCGTCGCCCAGCTGTGGCGCGCGCAGGATCGGAACACCGATGCGGTCGGATCTGCGCCACGCCGACGCGGTGTCGGCACGATCGATCGTTTCCGTGGACAAGGTTGGCAGTGACATACAACTCCCAGGTCGGGTCTGCAGTACTTATCCAGGCTTACGAACCAACTTTGAGCTGAAGTGGTCGATCTCTTTGCGGTTGTATTACGAACAGATCACGAGGCAAAACATAATGTGATCAACGTTGCACGTCGAGGCGATATCCGAGCCCGCGCACAGTGACCACGACGCGCGGATCCGATGGATCGCGCTCGATCTTCGTTCGCAGTCGGCGCATATGGACGTCTACAATGCGCTCGTCGCCGAAAAACCCGTCGTCCCATACTCGTTCGAGGAGCAGGGCGCGACTGAGCACGCGTCCCGGCGATTCGGCGAGTTCGCAGAGGAGTCGAAACTCGGTGATTGTGAGACGAATTTCCTCGTCACCGCGGCGTACCGCTCCGCCGTCTTTGTCGAGAACGAGCGGCGCGCCCGGATACGCGTCGAGCACCATTTCTCGCGGCACCTCGCGCTCGGCGGCCAATCGCGCCCTGCGGCGCAGTGCGCGCATGCGCGCGGAGATTTCCTTGATTTCGAAGGGCTTGGTGACGAAATCGTCGGCGCCCGCCTCGAGCGCGGCTACCACGTCGTGCGTGTTGTCGCGCGAGCTGATCACGATGATCGGGACGTCGTGGTCGCGGCGGATCTCTCGGATGCAGTCGAAGCCGTCCATGTCGCCGAGCATGAGTTCCACGATCATCACATCCGGGGCGCCGTTGCTGCGCAGATGCGTCAGCGCGTCCTCGGCCTCGTTCGCCTCGGCGACGTCGTACCCTTCGTCCTCCATGGCCACCCGCAGCGCGCCGCGGATCTGGTCGTCGTCGTCAACGATCATCAGGTTCGCGCTCAAGACCTCATCCCTTGCAGACAGGCGGAAGCGCGGCGTGATGCGGAAATCGCATGCCCAGACGACGCGACAGTCCGCTTGGAGCAGCTTGCCGACCACCCAAATACCCGTACCGACCGCTCGGTAAACATCGGGTGGCTGGCGGGTGCCGCTCCGTTCGGGTACCCACCCTTACCCGCGAGCGCGGCAATGGCAAATCGGCAGTGATCCCCGACACGTCGTTCCCGCGGCGTGAACTGGCCGAACAGCGCCGTCGGGACCGCTTCCACGCTGTTTGTTCGGTGCACTGCCGGGTAGCTGACCGGTATGGGCTTATCGGTGCGCAAAATCGTGTTCAACCCCCTGGTTTCCTCCGTCGCGGGCACGGCGGTCGACGTCGCGCGATCCGGGGCGGGGCTCGCCCTCGACACCGGGATGAAAGCCGCCACCGTGCCGATCCGCGTCGCCGAGACCGGTGTGCGCGCGGCCGTCGCGGGCGCGGAGCTGCTGCTCCCCGACGCCGCGGGTCACCTGCGTGACGACCTGGCCGACCTGGTCGACCCGCATACCGGACGAACTCATCGCCGGATCGCCGTGAGCGACGACCGCGCGACCGTCGAGGTGCGCGGCCTCACCGACGTGGACAACCCGGCCATCACCAGGGCGCTCGGCAGGCGGCTCGACCGGCTGCGCGGGGTGCGCTGGTGGGAGGTCAACGCGGTCACCGGACGGGTGGTCGCGGCGCTGGCCAACGGCGCGGCGGATCTGCCGGCGCTCCTCGCCGAAGTCGAGCGGACCGAGCGCGAGGCCCATGTCGCCGACCGGGAGTGGAACCGCCGCACCGAGTTCCCTTCGGATCGAGAACCCTTGCTGGTGGCGGGAATTCAGGTCGCCGGAGATCTGGCCGCGATGGCCGTGGCGACCACGAGCTGGCTGCTGCCGATCAAGCCGCCGGTGAGCGTGCTGCGCTCGGTCGCCGCGTTCACCGACGCCCAGCCGCGACTGCGGCGGGTGCTGGAGGATCGACTGGGCCGTCCGAGAACGGATCTGGTGCTGAGCACCGCGACGGCGATCGGCAACGCGATCGGCAACGCGCCCGCCGCGGGCATGGCGAACCTGTTCGTCGACACGATGCAGCGCACCATGGTGCTGACCGAGGTCATGGCGCGGCGCGCCCAGTGGCGCGACTGGGAGTGCGAACTCACCACGCACGAGGCGCTGGCCGTCGACGATCCGTTGCCCGAGCACTCCAGGCCCGTCGATCTGCCGCGCGGACCGGTGGAACGGGTCGCCGACGAGGCCTCGGCGGGCGCGCTGCTCAGCGCGGCCGCCTTCGGCGCGTCCGGGCGCGGGGGCACGGCGTCGGAGGCGCTCGAGCTCGGCGCACCCAAGGCCGCCCGCGCGACGCGGGAGGCATACGCCGCCGCCGTCTCGACGACCATGTCGCGCGCGGGCGTGCTGACACTGGAGCCGGTCGTGTGGCGCCGGTTGGATCGCCTCACCGCGCTGGTGGTGGACGGCGAATCCTTGCTCACCTCGCGCCGCCTCGTGCTCGCGGCCGAACCCATCGACCCCCGCTGGCGGGACCCGCGCAGGCGTCGGCGGCGGGATGGCGCCGCCGAGACGGACGGCTCGTCCGCGGCCTCGCGGCGGGCGTCGACCAACGGGTCGCGGCCCGCGCACGACGAACTCGACGAGCAAGTGCAAGCCGACGAGGACCGCGCCGCGGCCCATGTGTGGAGCGCCGCACAGCGACTGCTGCGGTCGACCGACGGCTTGGACGAGGAAGCCGGCCCGGATGATCTGCACGGGTTGCGCTTGGTCCAGCCCAAGAGCGGGGCGCCGGATCGCGGCCTCACGGTGCGCCCCGTCTGGCGCGAACTGCGCGACGGCGACCGACCGGTGGGCCGGGTCCTGATCGGGCGCGAACTGGACCGTCGTGCGCACGCCCTGCTCGGCGCCGCGCGCACCGCGGGCCTGCGGGTGACGCTGGTCGGCGGCGAGGATGTCGCGGAATTGCGGTCTCTCGCCGACGAGTTCGTCTCCGCGGGGGTGTCGATGAGCAAGCTGGTGAACGGCGCGCAGCAGGACGGTCACGTCGTCGCGGTGTTGAGCCCGCGCGCGCACAAGGCGCTGGCCTGGGCCGACGTGGCGATCGGCGTGTGCGGCGGCGCGTGCGAGTCGATGCGACCGCCGTGGAGCGCCGATCTGATGTGCCGCGATCTGAGCCAGGCCCAGCGGGTGCTCGCCGCGGTGGTCCCGGCCAGGCAGGCCAGCGAACGCGGCCGCGCGCTGGCGCTGTCGGCGTGCGCACTCGGCGGACTGCTGCTGGCGACCGGTCCGGCGCGGCGCGGACGCAGCTCGCCGATGGTCACCGCGCACTTCGTCGGCCTGGTCAACGGCGCGTTCGCGGGTTGGCGGGCCGTGCGCGGCGAGCCGCGCACCACCCTGGCGCCGCTGCTGCCGTGGAACGCGCTCGAACCCGACGAGGTGCTCTCCCGGCTGCCGGAGCCGCAGGCGCTGGAGGCGCGGGTCAGCGAGGCGCCGCGTGCGCCCGCGCTGCTCGCGCCCTTCACGTCGCTGGTCTCGTTCGCCGGGCAGCTTCGCCGTGAGCTGGCCGACCCGCTCACGCCCATCCTCGGTGTCGGCGCGGTCGCCACCGCCATCCTCGGCTCCCCCTCCGACGCCTTGCTGCTCTCCTCGGTGCTGACCGTCAACGCGCTGGTCTCCGCGCGGCAACGCCAGAAGGCGGAGAACGCGCTGCACCAGCTGATCGCCGAGGAAGAGGTGACCGCCCGGCTGCTGGATCGCGCCGTGGTGGGCGACGGCGGCACCGAGCCGGACGCCGATGCCGACGAGCGGATCGTGCCCGCCCACCGGCTGGTCGTCGGCGATGTCGTCGCGCTACGGGCGGGCGATGTGGTGCCCGCCGACGCCCGTCTACTCTGGGTGGACGACCTGGAGATGGACGAATCCGGATTGACCGGCGAATCGGTCACCGTGGAGAAGCAGCTGGCCGCCACGCCGGGCGCCGAGCTCGGTGACCGTGCCTGCATGGTGTTCGAGGGCAGCACGGTCGTGACCGGCGAGGCCTGCGCCGTCGTCGTCGCCGTCGGCGAGGATACCCAGGCCGGGCGTGCGACCGCAGGTGCGGTGCCGCCCGAGAAGGGCGGTGTGCAAGCACAGTTGCGGCGTCTGACCGAGCGCGTGCTGCCGCTCACCCTGGCGGGCGGCAGCGCGGTGACGGCGCTGGGCGGACTGCGCGGACAATCACTGCGCGTCGCGATCGCCGACGGCGTCGGCGTGGCCGTCGCCGCGGTGCCGGAAGGGCTGCCGCTGGTCGCCACCGTCGCGCAGCTGGCCGCCGCCCGCAGGCTGTCCCGGTACGGGGTGCTGGTGCGGGCCAGCCGCACCGTCGAGGCGCTCGGCCGCGTCGACACGCTGTGCTTCGACAAGACCGGGACTCTCACCGAAGGGCGACTGCGGCTGACCACCCTCGCCGACCTGGATCGGCAGTGGCCGCACGACGCCGATGTCTACAACGCCCGCCGTCTGCTGCGCGCCGCGGCGCGAGCTTGCCCCGATCCGGACGACGGCCCGGTGCTGCACGCCACCGATCGCGCGGTGCTCGATGCGGCCGACGTGCTCGGCGAGGACGACCAGTGGGACCCGATCGAGGAGATCCCGTTCGAGTCCAATCGCGGCTACGCCGCCGCGCTCGGGCACACAACCCGCAGGCTGCGCCTCGTGGTCAAGGGCGCTCCCGAGGTGGTGTTGCCCCGGTGCACGAAGGTGCGCACGGGCGATCAGGACAAGCAGACGCTCACCGACGAGCATCGCGAGCGCGCCCAAGCGGTGGTGCGCGATCTCGCCGAACAGGGCCTGCGGGTGCTGGTGGTGGCCCGCCGCGACTTGGCCGAGAAGCCGGCGGACGTCGAGGAGGCGGTCGGTGAACTCACCCTGCTCGGCTTCCTCGGATTGGCCGACACGCCGCGCCCGCAGACGCTTCCGCTCGTGAAGGCGTTGCGCGAGAACGGTATCGGCATCCGCATGATCACCGGCGACCATCCGGTGACCGCGGCGGCCGTCGCGCGGCAGCTCGGCATCGAGGCGGAGTCGGTCACCACCGGCGCCGATCTGGACCACCTCGACGAAACCGAACAGACGAAGCTGATCGAGCAGACCACGGTGTTCGCCAGGGTCGCTCCCGAGCAGAAGGTGCGCATCGTCGCCGCGCTGCGCCGCGCGGGGCATGTCGTCGGCATGACCGGCGACGGCAGCAACGACGCGGCCGCGATCCGCAGCGCCGACGTCGGAATCGGTTTGGCCGCACACGGTTCCGCCGCCGCACGCAACGCCGCCGACCTGGTGCTCACCGATCCCGACCCGACCGCCCTGCTGCACGCCCTCGTGGAGGGACGCGGCATGTGGCAGCGGATCAACGACGCCGTCGGCGTGCTGGTCGGCGGCAACGCGGGCGAGGTCGCGTTCACGTTGTACGGCACCGCCGTCAGCGGGCACGCACCGCTGGGCACCCGCCAGTTCCTGCTGGTGAACATGCTCACCGACATGTTCCCCGCGCTGGCGCTCGCGCTCTCCACCGACCGTGCGGAGCAGGACGCCACCGATCCCGAAGAGCGCGCCAGGCAATTGTCCGAGATCCCGCCCGCGCGACTCGGGCCGGAGCTGGCGCACACGATCGCGGTCCGCGGCATCACCACCGCCGCTGGCGCGGCGACCGCGTGGACCATCGGCCGCTACACCGGGTCGCATCGCCGGGCGGCCACCATCGGTCTGGTCGCGCTGATCGGCACCCAGCTCGGGCAGACGCTGGTCTCCGGACACCGCAGCCCGATGGTGTGGGTGACCACCGCGGCCAGCGGCGCGGTGCTCGGGGCCGTGGTCATGACGCCGGGAGTCTGCGGCTACTTCGGCTGCAGGCCGCTGGGCCCGGTCGGCTGGACCATCGCGGCGACGACCGCCGCCGCGGCCACCGCGGGCTCGGTGGTGCTCCCCCGCTTCCTGCCGTCACCGGCGGCGACGGACTGATCGCGGACGCGAGAAGATCGGCGCGGCAGGGATGCCGCGCCGATCTTCTCGGCCGTTCGCCGGTCAGGACTCCTCGGGCCCCCTGGTGAGCGGCGGCTGGTCCGGAACGACGTCCGGTTCCTCGGCGTCGAGACGCTCGCCGATCGACTCGCCCGCGCGCTGCTCGGCGGGCGATTGGGCGTAGCGTTCGGCGGCGGACCACGCGTCGGGCGGGTCCATCGCCTGCTCGAGCGGGTCGGCGTCGAGTTCGTCCTCGTCGAGCTGTTCGGTGGTGGACGGAATCTGATCGGTCCACGTCGTGTCGTCCAGCGGCTCCTCGCCTATCGGTTCGGTCATGCTCGGAGGGTTGCCGCTGCCGAGCCGACGAAACGGGTCAGCGTTCCTCGCGGCGCGGTCGCTCCAGCCGGTTGAAATTGCTCGGCGAGCCGTCGGCACGCTGCTCCTGGTAGAGGAAACGCAGCCGCCGGTCGTCGAAGGTCTCGAACCACTCGTCCCAGCCGACCTGGCGCAGCACCGCCCCGCCGTAGCCGGGGAAGTCGAAGCGCAGCACGCCGAGACGGCCGTTGTACTCGCTGCCCGGCATGGTGGCGGGACGAGCGCCGCGCTCCTCGGCCCACCGCCTGATCACCTCGTGATTGCGCGTGATCAGGGTGCGGCCCGCTCGGTCCGGCCGCTGCGTCGGCGACGTGATCTCCTGTGCCTGCTGCAGCGACCTCGAATGCCCCGGTCCGGTGTACGGAGTCCGGGTGGCGGGTCGTCGTTGATCGTCCATGACGACTCCCTCTGCGCCCTCGTATCTCTTTGTCCGGTTCTTCCACCCTTACCCGAACCGGATCGTCGGCAAACGAGAGTGAGGCGTACGCCGCACCCGATTCGTCCGGTGCTGGGTGGGTATCCGGCTCGGTGACCGGCCCGCTCCGCCGCGCGATTTCTCGCGCGCAGCAGGTCACCACCGAGGAGATGTCGCATGGACGACCACACGCCACAGCCGATGCCCGATCCCATTCCACCGAGTCCACAGCCCGACCCGGTGCCGACGCCGCCGGAGCCCGAGCCGATCCCGAATCCGGACCCCGCGCCGCACCCGTTCCCGCCGCCGTTCCCACCCGAACCTGGTCCGTCGCCGCTACCGCCGGAACCGGATCCGAGCCCGGCGCATCCGTTCCCGCCCGAACCCGATCCGGGACCCTCGCCGCTGCCACCGGAACCTGACCCGAGCCCGGCGCATCCCTTCCCGCCCGAACCGGATCCGAGCCCGGCGCATCCGTTCCCGCCGGAACCGGATCCACGCGAACCCGGTACCCCGCCGGTGCCGGGCCCGGGCCATCCCACACCGGGACCGGAACCGACGCCTGGTCGTCCTACGCCAGGACCGGACCCGGCGCCACCACCGCCGAATCCGGTGTGAGGCGCGCGGCCGCCGGGTGAATTGGTTTCGAGGACAGGGCGCCGAGTTCTGTGTCGATGAGCTGGAGGCGCTGGGCGACTCAGTCGCGCAGCGCTTCCTCGCGCAACCAGCGCAGCGTCTTGGCCAGGATCCGGGAAACGTGCATCTGGGAGACGCCGAGTACGTCGGCGATCTGGGTCTGGGTCTTGCCCTCGAAGAAACGCATGATGAGTACCTGCCGCTCGCGCTCGGGCAGGTCGGAGATGAGCGGTTTGACCGCCATGAAGTCCTCCACCAAGTGGTAGGACGGTTCGTCGGCGCCGAGGCTTTCCAGCAGCGGAAGCGGCGCGCTGTCGATGTCGTCGCCGGCAACGGCGTCGATGGACGACGATTGGTAGGCATTGCCCGCGATCAGGGCCTGGGTGACCTCGACGAGGTCGACGTCGAGTTCGTCGGCGATCTCCCTGGCGCGCGGCATCCGTCCGAGCCGCTGCGAGAGCGCCTCCACCGTCGCGCCGATGCTGAGCTGAATCTCCTTGGTGCGCCGTGGCACCCGCACGGCCCAGGTGTTGTCGCGGAAGTGCCTGCGGACCTCGCCCATGATGGTAGGCACCGCGAACGCCAGGAACGACGAGCCGCGGCTGACGTCGAACCGGTCGGCGGCCTGCACCAAGCCGAGGCGCGCGACCTGCAGCAGGTCGTCGAAGATCTCACCGCGTCCGGAGAACTTGCGCGCGATGTGCTCGGCCAGCGGAAGACACCGCCCGATCAGCTCCTCGCGGAGGGCTGCGCGGCGCGGGTCGTCGGGGCCGAGGGCGGCGATCTTCTCGAAGAGCGGCTCGATGTTGTCGTAGCTGTCGCCCGCCGATTTCGATTCACCCGCCATCGGCGCCCCCTCGCACCCAGGTGAAGTCGACAACCGTCGGATAACCCGACAGCCCTCCGTCGTAGGGCTCCTGCTGCGCCGCGATCGATTCCGTGAGGGTCCGCACGATGTGCCATCCGAAACCGGCTTGTTCCACTACCGATTCGGTCGTGGCCACCGAGGAGACGTGCACGAACATGCGGTTCTCGTCGTAGGTGAAAGCGCAGTCGATGTTCGAGCCGGGCACCGCGTCCAAGATCAGCGCGGTGGCGACCTCGTCCAGCGCGAGGCGGATGTCGGTCACTTCATCGATGGCGAAATCCGCGATGAGGGCCACGGTTTCGGCGAGCGCGCGTAGCATCGTCAGCTGCTCGAGGCGCGCGGGCACACGCACCCCGATGGTCGTCGTTTCCGTAGAGGACTGCGAGGTCCACTCCCCCATAACCCATCACCACCTTGTTTCGCGCGGCCGATCCGTCAGGCTACCGCGCAACAATCACCAAGCACCTCGAGGTCAGGCGACCGCGGCGTCCCTCATCGTTGCGCTTACCCGTCGGACACGAACTGAAACGTCGGCCAACGCCGACGCGGGTACCCACCCTACCGCCGCACCCTCTCGTGCGCGGTCAGCAGCAGGTGATCGAATTCCGTGCGCAGGCCGACGGCGACCTGTGTCGCGGCGTGCATATCGGCGATCAACTGGGCTGCGAGCGAGCGCAATTTCACGTTGGTTTCCTGGGAACGCCAGCTCAGGACTCGGAAAGCTTGTTCAGCACTGATGCCGTACACCAGCATCAGCGCGCCCTTGGCCTGTTCGATGATCGCCCGCGCCTCGTACAGCTCCGGCAGTGTGTCGTCCAGCGTCTCCTGCCGGTGCTCCTCGAGCGTGTCGGTGACATCGATGTAGTAGCCCGCGGTGCCGACCACCTCGTCGGACTCGTCGGTCATCCGGTCGGCCACCACGATCATGTGGTGCACCGTGCCCTTCGTGTCGATGATCCGATGCCTGCTCGAGAACGGCGCTCCGGTCTCGATGGAGTTGGCCAATGCCGTCGCGACCTGCTCGCGGTCGTCGGGATGCTTGTGCGACAGCAACAATTTCGTCGTGGGCCGCACCGTTCCCGGCGAGTACCCGTGCATCAACGCCACCTCGTCCGACCACTCCCACCGCTGGTCCTCGAACCAGAAACGGAAACTGCCGACACTCTGCGGCGTTCCCATACCGATCACCCGGTTCAGCACGAACGCGTCCTCGGGCGGAACCGACCCACTCTCCGTCACACGGCAAGTATCCGTCCTCGCCGGGTGAGCGGCGAGCAGATCGATGCGGCCGAGGACTATCGGCCTCACGCGTCCAGAGCGGCCCGCATGGATGGGTATCGGAAGAACAACGAGCGAACGCCCGCGACGTCGAGCGCCCGTTCGATCTCGGCCCGACCGGCCACGACGCGCAGATCGACGCCCGCGCACGCGGCCCGTTGCCGGAGCGCGCCCAGCATACTGGCGGTGCGGATGCTGAGGAATCTGGCGGCGCGCAGATCGACGACCACGGCCTGGCACCGCGACTGCGTCGCGCGTTCGACTGTTTCCTGGAATCGGTCGTGCACGAGCGCGTCTATCTCGCCCTCGACGCGGACAACGACGCAATGTCGCCGCCGGTCGACCCGTTGCGACCACATGCGGCCGTCGTGCTGACGAGCGCTCGGATCGGCTCCGTCGATGCGGTGCCGAGGCAGAGCGGCATCAACTGGCATGGCATACCTCCCTTGGCAAGGGATGTCCGGCTCGGTGCGATCGGCTCGGTCGACGGACGAGCGCCGTCGATGGGAGAGGCACGGTGGAATGATCGCCCGCTGTGAGGTACGCGGTGCGTCGAGCCGCCGCGTGCCGAGTCTGTCAGCCACCTGGTGGCGCACGCGGAGTTCGTCCAGCGCGCGCCCGCCGATCGGCATCGATCGGCCGGTGCCGTCACGCTCCCGTCCGAATGATCGCGGGTGGCCCGTCGTCTGGGCCGACCGCGTCGAACCGGGTTCGGCTGTAGTCTCAACCTCCCTACAGTCTGGCACGTTCGCCCGGCGGTGTCAGGGACTTGTCTCAGGCGGGCACCGCGGCGGTCGCCCGCCGCCAGATGCGGTGCCTGGCCAGCGCGTCGGCGAAGGCGTCCACGAAATCCCCAGGTAGGGAGCCTCCGCTCGACTCGGTGGTGACCACGCCCTGCTCGATGCCGAGGCCGCCGTTCGGCGGCGTCTCGGGGATGATCCCGGAGATGCGCATCACCGAGACGCCCGCGCCGAAGGCGGCGACGGCCTTCGCGTGCTTGAACGCCTCCAGCACGAAGTGCACCGCGGAACCGTTGCGCGCCAACGTCTCCGCCGCGCCGGGACCGCCGGGGACGACAACGCCGTCGTAGAGCACCGAGGCGGCGGTGGCCAGCGACCGGTCGACATCGAGCTGGTCGCCGTCGGATCCGTCACCCCTGACCCGTCCGCCGTGCAGGCCGAGGACCTCGACGATCGCGCCGCGTTCGGTCAGCGCCGCGCGCAGCGCGCGGACTCCGGCCGCGTCGACGCCGTCGGCCGCCAGCACGGCGATCTTGCGCGTCTGAATCGTGTCCATCGCGGTGTTGGCCTGGGACAGCGCGGGCGAGACGAAGGCGTCGGAGGTGTCGGTGTCGGACTCCGGGGCGGAAACACCCAGCTTGCCCGCCACCCGCACCGCCAGGTCGGTGTCGATGCGAACCAGGTGCTCCACGACCCGCTCGCGAATCTCCGGCCGGTTCACCTTGCCCAGCTCGAAGGCGAACGCGTCGACGATGTGCTCCGCCTCGGGCGGGGACATGCTGCGCCAGAACATCCTCGGCTGCCGGTAGTACTCCTTGAAGCTCTCCGCGCGCTTGCGCTGCGCTTCGCCGTCGATCCGTTGCGGATAGTGTTGGTAGGCACCGGAATCCGCCAGGAACGGGCATCCGCCGCCGATGCTGTTCTTGGTGTACGAGGCGGGTCCGACCGGGATGGCGTGCTGGCCGTAGCCGTCCTGCTGGTGATTGCGGACCTCGGCCACCGGGCGGTTGATCGGCAGCTGGGCGAAATTGGGACCGCCGAGCCGGATCAACTGGGTGTCCAGGTAGGAGAAGTTGCGCAGTTGCAGCAGCGGATCGTTGGTGAAGTCGATGCCTGGTACCAGGTTCGCGGTGTGGAAGGCGACCTGCTCGGTCTCGGCGAAGAAATTGTTCGGGTTTCGATCGAGCACCATGCGTCCCACCGGGCGGACCGGGACCTGCTCCTCGGGAATGATCTTGGTGGCGTCGAGCAGATCGAAATCGAAGTCGAACTCGCGCTCCTCGGGCACCAGCTGGACGCCGAGCTCCCACTCGGGGTACTGGCCCGCCTCGATGCAGTCCCAGAGATCGCGGCGATTGAAATCGGGATCGCGTCCGGCGATCTGCTGACACTCGTCCCACACCAGCGAGTGCACGCCGAGCCTGGGCTTCCAGTGGAACTTGACGAAGGTGCCTTTGCCCTGCGCGTTCACCAGCCGGAAGGTGTGCACGCCGAAGCCTTGCATCATCCGGTAGCTGCGCGGCAGGGCCCGGTCCGACATCAGCCACATGATGGCGTGCAGAGTCTCCGGTTGCAGCGACACGAAGTCCCACAGGGTGTCGTGCGCCGAGGCGGCCTGCGGAATCTCGTTGTGCGGCTCGGGTTTCACCGCGTGCACGAAGTCGGGGAACTTGATGCCGTCCTGGATGAAGAACACCGGGAAGTTGTTGCCGACCAGATCGAAATTGCCCTGGGCCGTATAGAACTTCGTGGCGAATCCGCGCACGTCGCGGACCGTGTCCGCGGAACCGCGGGACCCGGCGACGGTGGAGAACCGCACGAAGACCGGGGTGCGCACGCTCGGGTCGGTCAAGAAGGCCGCCGCCGTCACGTCGGCCAGCGTGTTGTCGTAGGGCTGGAAGTAGCCGTAGGCGCCCGCGCCGCGGGCGTGCACCACGCGCTCGGGAATGCGCTCGTGATCGAAGTGGGTGATCTTCTCCCGTGCGTGGAAGTCGTCGAGCAGCGTGGGTCCGCGGTTCCCCGCGGCCAGCGCGTCGTCGGTGCTCTCGACGCGTACGCCCTGCTGGGTCGTCAGATAGCCGCTCTCCCGATCGACACGGTGCGCGTCCAGCTGCCGCTGTTTGGGATCGGCACCGGATCCGCCGACGCCGTTGTCCGATCGCTCGTTCACTGGCTTCCTCCTGCCTGCCGTCAGTCGCTCTCGTCGGGCCGACTGCCCGCATTCGGTGCAGGTAAACCGAGCTCATCCAGACATTTCCGGCCGGAAAGCGCGCGCCGGACCGTTTGCGCGTGACGGTGGCGGGCATATCCCGCACATATAGCCGACGGCACGTCCGGCCCTGGCCGCGCCGAGTATCGGCATGCGCCCGCCTTCTCGCCGGAACGGAGTAGCCGTGAAGATCGCCATGGTTTCCGAACACGTCAGTCCTCTCGCGGATCCGGGCGGCGGCGCGGGCGGTCAACAGGTGCACGTCGCGGCGCTCTCGGCGGCGCTGGTCCGCCGCGGGCATCGCGTCACGGTCTACACCCGGCGCGACGACCCGCACATCCGGACAGAGGTGGCGACCCGCGACGGCTACCGTGTCGTGCACGTCCCCGCCGGGCCACCACGGCCACTCGGCCGCGACCAGACGCTGCCCCACCTCGGGGAATTCGGTACTTTCCTGCGCAAGCACTGGGCGATCGACACCCCCGATCTGGTGCACGCGCACTTCTGGATGTCCGCGCTCGCCGCCGAGCTGGCCGCCCGGGCGCACGACATCCCGGTGGTGGTGACCTTCCACGCGCTCGGCACCGTCAAGCGCCGTCACCACGGGCTGGCCGACACCAGCCCGCGTTCGCGGATCCGATTCGAGCGCCTCATCGCGACCAGGGCCGCGCACGTGCTGGCGACCAGCGCCGACGAGGCCGTCGAACTGGTCAGGATGGGCGTGCCGCGCTTCCGTATCTCGGTGGCGCCCTGCGGAGTGGATCTCACGGCCTTCCGTCCCGAGGGCGGCATGGCCGACCGCAAGGCGCGCCACCGGATCTTCGCGGCGGGGCGGCTGGTGCGCAGGAAGGGATTCGACCTCGCGGTGCGCGCGCTGCCCGACCTGCCCGACACCGAACTGGTGATCGCGGGCGGTGCGGTCGGCGACGACGTGGACGACGACGCCGAAAGCAAGCGGTTGCGTCGCATCGCCGTGGAACACGGTGTACACGAACGGGTTCGGCTGCTCGGCCAGGTCTCGCACAGCGCGATGCCTCGGCTGTACCGCTCGGCCGACGTGGTGCTGTGCACGCCTTGGTACGAGCCGTTCGGCTTCGTCCCGCTGGAGGCGATGGCCTGCCGTAAGCCGGTGGTGACCACCGCGGTCGGCGGCATGCTCGACACCGTGGTGGACGGAGTCACGGGCAAGTTCGTCGCACCGCCCGAGCCGGAAGTCGTGGCGCGCGCGGTGCGCCCGCTGCTCGAGGACGCGACACTGCGCGAAACCTGGGGCGCGGCGGGTTATCAGCGAGCCAGCAGCCGCTATTCCTGGGATCGCGTCGCCGCCGCGACGCTGTCGGCGTATCGACGCGCCGCGCCCGCGCGGGCCTCGGTGGTCACGGATGCGGGCGGCTCCGGGCGCGCCATCGCCACGGCGCGATGAGCCAGGCCCCGGCGAAGAGGACCGCGGTGACGACACCGGCGATCACGCCCGCCATGTCCCCCGCAACCACGTCGACCACCAGGATCAACGCTCCCGTCAGCGCGATGCCGAGCAGCGCTACGCCCGCCATCGCGCACCGGTGCGCGGCCGAGACGACGTTGCCCAGCCGATGCCTGCGGAACAGGATGCGATGCCAGGACACCGGCGCTATCAGGAACACCGTGGCGCCGAACGCCGCGCCGACAGTCACGAGATACAGCGTCCGCATCTGCTGCGACACCACCGCGAACTCGGGTTGGAATGGCAGGAGCAGCAGCGCGCCGACGAGGAACTGCACGCCGGTCTGCACGACGCGCAACTCCTGAATCAGGCTGGCCCAGTTGCGGTCCAGTCGTTCGAGCTCGGTTTCGTCTCGCCCCTCGTCGACCCTTGCCGGGCGGCGCGAGGTGTCTTCATCGTCGTGCACTTGCGGTCTTCCGGCGATTCTCCTTCTCGATCGCCGAGATGAGCTCGTCCTTGGTCATCCTCCAACGCCCGGTGATCGACAGGCGACCCGCGACATCGATCAGGTGCTTCTTCGTCGCGTTGGCGTTCACGCCCTCCGCCGTCCGGCCCCGGGCGTTCGGGCCACCGCTCTCGGCGCGCTCGTCGGAAGGGCCGCGCCGCTCTTTCGGCTCCCAATGGTCGCCGACCTTCTCGTAGCTGTGCTTCAACGCGCTGTAGCCCACCCGGTAGGCGCGTTCTTCGCTGCCGTACTCCTCGAGGGCGGCATCGTGCGCCTTCGCGAACGTCCGCTGCGCCTTGTCGTCCGACCGGCGCACGGTGCTCGGCAGCTCGGACTTCTTCGCCTCTCCGCTGCGGGTCGTCTTCGGCATGTCACCGCCCCTTCCTAGTGGCCGGCCGCGGTCGTTTCCGGCCGGGCTGTACGCCATCGCATACCCGCTCAGAGCCTGATTAACCCGGAATCCGCCGGGTACCACCGCAGCATGGTCGCGACGATGGACGAACTGCTGCACGCGCTGACCCGGGCAGCGAACACGCTGCTCGACGCGGAGATCAGGTTCGCGGTGGCGGGTGGCTGCGCGGTGTACGCCCGCGGCGGTCCGGCGTCGGATCACGACGTGGATCTCTTCGTGAAACCCGCCGACACCTCGCGCGCCATCCAGGCGCTCGCGCGGGCGGGTCTGCGGGTGTGCCAGCCGCCCGAGGACTGGCTGTCCAAGGTCTACGACGGCGACACCCTGATCGACGTCATCTACCGGCCCAACTGCCGCGACGTCACCGACGAGTTGCTCGACCGCGCCACGGTCATGCGCGTCGGGCCGACGGTGGCGCCGGTGATCAGCGCGACCGACCTGATGATCGACAAGCTCCTCGTCTTCGACGCGCACCGACTGGATCTGAGCCCGCTGCTGCACATCGCGCGCGATCTGCGCGAGCAGGTGGACTGGGACGTCGTGCGCAGTCAGACGATGGAATCACCGTATGCCCGAGCCTTTCTCGGCCTGGTCGACGACCTCGGTATCACCGACGCCGGCCGGACCGACGCCGGCACCCGAGATCGAGAAGAAGGCTGAGCCGATGGAGAAACCCCAGTACCTCGTGGCCCGTCTGCGCCGCGCGCTCGCCGAGGACCCGCGCACCGCCGAACTCGGCGTGCAGGTCACCATTCGCGGTGAGGTGGTGGTGCTCGACGGCGAAGTGACGAGCGACCAGCGCAAACAGCAGATGGAGGCGGTGATCCGCGAACAACTGCCCGGCGTGGTCATCCACAACGACGTGCGCGTCTCGGTGCCCACCGCACCGACCGGAACCGAACACCTGTCGACGCACGAAGGGAGCTGACGCCATGCGGATCGCCGCGGTAGGCGACGTACATCTGGGAGCCGAATCCTCCGGACAGCTGCGCCCCGTGCTGCGCGAACTTCCCATGCGCGCCGACGTGCTGCTGCTCGCCGGAGATCTGACCAGGCACGGCACGCTGGACGAGGCGCGGGTGGTCGCGACCGAGTTCACCGATCTCGGCGTGCCCGTCATCGCCGTGCTCGGCAACCACGACCACCACAGCGATGCCCAGGACGACATCACCGCCCTGCTCACCGACTACGGCATCACCGTGCTCGAGGGCAGCTCCACCACCGTCTCGGTCGACGGGCAGACGCTGGGCGTGGCGGGCACGAAGGGCTTCGGCGGCGGGTTCGCCGGCAAGTGCGCCAGCGTGTTCGGCGAGCGGGTGATGCGCGAATTCGCCTGCCACACCGTGGCATTGGCCGATTCGTTGCGCGACGCGCTGACCGAGCTGGACACCGACGTCACCGTCGTGCTCACGCACTATTCGCCGGTCAGCGACACCCTGCACGGCGAGCCGAGGGAGATCTACCCGTTCCTCGGTTCCTATCTGCTAGGCGAGCCGATCGACGAGTTCGGCGCGGATCTGGCGCTGCACGGGCACGCGCACGCGGGGACCGAGCGCGGAACGACGCCGGGCGGCATCCGGGTGCGCAACGTGGCCGAGCCGGTGATCCGGGCGGCCTACGCGATCTACGAGCTGGAACCCGCCAGGCAGCGGGTCGTCAGCGCGCCCACGTGATCGTGCCGACCTGATCCTGCGTCGCGACGCGCGGCGCGCGATCGGCGCGCCGCAGCACAGTGCCACCTGATCGGCGCGGCGGGCACAGCGCCAGGATCGGTGTCGCGGCACGGTGCCCGATCGGTGCCGCGGCACGGTGCCCGATCGGTGGCACTCAGAAGTCCAGCGAGACCGCCTCCACCATGTTCCCCGCCTGCGCGTTACCCAGCGCGGTCGCGATATCGGCCTGCGCGATGATGCCGACCAGCCGCCCGCGATCGAGCACGGGGATGCGCCGCACCTGGTGCTGGGCCATCAGCGACACCACCTTTCGCACGCCGTCGGTGACGTCCACCGTGTACGGCACACCACCGGCCAGCTCCCCCGCCGTCACGCGCTGCGGATCCTTGCGCGCCGCAACGACTTTCACCACGATGTCGCGGTCGGTGAGCATCCCGTGCAACCGGTTGTCCTCGCCGCAGATCGGTAACGCGCCGATGTCGAGCTCGGCCATCTGGTCCGCCGCCTCGGCCACGGTGTCGCCCGCGCGAATACAGTGCACGCCCGCCGTCATGATGTCGCCTGCCGTTGTCATCCCCGACCTCCCTGGTCCCGTGTGAGAGTCGCCACGGTGCGGGCGCCTCGGGGACCGCTTACCCGGGTCGCGCTCGGGTACACGGGTTCTCGGGTATCCAGGTTTCGGGCGCGCGCGCCGGGGCACCCCGGGCGTATGGAAGCTCCGACGATCACTTCGAACGGGGCGGCCGGACCGCTGAACGTCCTGGTGTGGCACGCGCACAGCCCGTGGATGACAGCTTTCGTCCAGGGCGGGCACCGCTATCTGGTGCCCTACGACGCACGCCGCGGCGAGTGGGCGCGTGGCCGGTGCGGTCGTCCCTGGCCCGCGAACGCGGTCGACATCGCACCCGCCGATCTGGTCGACACCGACATCGATCTCGTTGTCCTGCAACGCCCGAGGGAGATGGATCTCGCGCACGAATGGCTCGGCCGCGCGCCGGGCATCGACGTGCCCGCGGTCTACGTCGAACACAACACCCCGCACCAGCACGCGGCGCTGACCAGGCATCCCCTGGCCGGTCGCTCCGACATCCCGCTGGTGCACGTCACCCAGTTCAACCGGCTGATGTGGGACAACGGCCGCTGCCCGAGCATGGTCATCCGCTACGGCATCCCCGATCCCGGCCAGCGGTACACCGGTGAACTGGCAAGGGCGGCGACGATCATCCACGATCCGGTGCGCCGCTGCCGCATCACCGGCACCGACCTGCTCGCGCCGCTCTCCGAAGCGGCGCCGATCGATGTCTACGGCGCGGGCACCGAACGGCTGGCCGACGCCCTGCACCGCCCGCCGGATCGAATCGTCGGCGCGGGCGATCTCGAACAGGACCGGCTGCACGAGGAGCTGGCCCGCCGCCGTGTGTTCCTGCACGTGCCGCGCTGGACCTCGCTCGGCATGTCGGTGCTGGAAGCGATGTATCTCGGCATGCCGATCGTGGCGCTCGGCACCACCGAGGTCTCCGCCTCGATCCCCGCCGAGGCCGGTGTGGTGTCGACCGAGCCGGAGATTCTGGCCGAGGCGGTCCGGCAGTTCCTGCACGAACCCATGTTCGCCGAGCTGGCGGGCAAATCGGCGAGGCAATGGGCGCAGGCCAATTTCGGCCTCCCCGAGTTCCTGCTGGCCTGGGACCGGCTGCTCACCGACCTCGTCGCCGACCACCGCTGATTGACCGGTGATTCCCCGGGTACCCGTCGAACGGCACCCGTTCGATGGTTGCGGCCGGAAGGAGACCACTATGCGTGCCGAGAACAATTTCCGAGGCGACAAGAAGCCCGAAGGCGTATTCCCGGACCACCACCGGACCACTCGGACGCATGCGGGCGAGGCGATCGAGGACGCCAAGAACTGGCCGGGCATGGTCCTGGTCGGCGTCGGCATCGTGCTCGTCGCGCTGACGCTCACCGCAGCGGGCTACGGCTTCGAGGGCTGGGCGATCGTGGCGGGCATCGCGGCCGGGCTGAGCATCGTCATCGGCGCCGTGCTGGTCTTCGCCGAACACAAGCGCGTCCAGCGCAAGCACGGCGACTCGCTCTACGACGACCGAGGCCACTGATCGTGCACCACCGATCGTATGAAGCCGACGGGGTGGCGTGGAAAGGAAAAAGAATGATACTCAGCCGAACTCGGCTGCAGAGCCGGAGTCTGGCTGTGCTCGCCGGGCTGGTGACCGTGGGCTCGCTCGTCGCGGGATGCGGCGGCGACGGCAACACCGACCCGGTGCCCGCCACCCCCACCGAGGGCAGCGTCGAGCTGACCATCGCACCGCCGACGAGCGCCGATGTGCCGAATCCCGACGAGGTGACGCCCGCGGCCGCCGCGCAGCTGTGCGACATGATGCGCGCGGAGGTCGGCAACTGGAGCGAACAGGGTGAGGTCGTCGGCCGGGTCAGCTTCAACGGCACGGTGCACAACTGGGCGGTGCGCAACGGCGGACTCAACGACGCCGTGCTCGCCGATCAGTCGATCATCGACACCGCGACCATCCAACAGTGCCCCGACGTGCGCCAGCAGGTGCTCGATGCGCTGAACCTCGATGACCTGGCCGCCGGCCTCGCCGGTTTCTGAGCCGCCCCGACACAGGAGAGTTTCGATGAGAATGCGTAGCCTCGCCGTCGCGGCGCTGGCCTCGGCCGCCATGTTCGCGGTGGGTTGTGAGGAGGCCGAGAAGGCCGTCAACAAGGGCGGCGACACGCCGTGCAGCGAATTCGTCGAGCAGGACGCCGACAAGAAGCGGACCACCGTCACCAAGTTCCTCGAGCAGGAACGCAGCGGCCAGGAGGCGCCGGACGACCGCATGGTCGACGCCGCCATCGCCTCGATCGAATTGATGTGCACCGCGCAGGCCAATCCGGACACACCGATCCGGAAAGCGGACCTGACCGGCATCTTCGTTCCGAAGTAGCAGACCCTTCGTTCTGAAGTAGAACAACGAGAACGGGGTGCCCGGCAGATGCCGGGCACCCCGTTCGTCACCGCACAGGTCGGGGACGGGGACTACTGCCCCCGCTGGTGGGCGCGCTGACGCTGCTCGTCGACCGACGCCTCACCCCGCTCCTTCTCGGCGGCGGCTTCCTTCCGCGCGGCCTCGCGCTGCGACTCGGCCTTGTCCTGCTGGGCCTTGCCCTCGTCGCGCAGATCGTCGTTTCCGAAGACGCTTCCGGCGGCCTCCTTGGCCTTGCCCTTGACGCCTTCGACAGCGCCTTCGACGCCTTCCCGGGGACCACTCTTCTGCTCGGACACGATATCTACCTCCGAAATATCGGTTATCAGGTGGACAGTGGCGGTCTACCCGGCCGAGGCGGGCTCAATCAGCGCCGCGGATATTCGCCGAAGTCGATCACGCGCGCGCCCGGATGGAAGATCGGCCGGTCAGCGCCGGGTTTCGGGCCGGGTCGATCGGCTATGTCCCGACTATGACGTCCTTGTGGATGAACGACGCGCAAGTACCCGCACGACTGCGGCTGACGCCCGGCTCGCGTTTCGACACCGTGGTGATCGGCGCAGGCATCACCGGGCTCGTCACCGCCCTGCTACTGGCCCAGAACGGCGTCCAGGTCGCGGTGGTCGAAAGTCGGCGCGTCGGCTACGGGACAACCGGTGGTACGACCGGAAAAGTCAGTCTGCTCCAGGGAACTCGCGCGCAGAGCATCGCCGGACAGCACGGCATCGGCGCCCTCGCGCAGTACCTGGCGGCGAATCGGGACGGCCAGGATTGGCTGTTGCGCTTCTGCGACGAGCACGGAATCGCGTACCAGCGCGCCGCGGCGGTCACCTACGCCCAATCCGAGCACGAAAAGCATGCGGTGCGAGCCGAATTCGAGGCGACGCGGGCGGCGGGACTGCCGACCGAGCTGATCGACGACCTGGAAGCGCCTTTCCCGGTGTACGGCGGTGTCCGGCTGATCGAGCAGGCCCAGATCGATCCGATGGCCGTGCTGGCCGCACTCGCCGCCGAGGTGGAGTCGCACGCCGCCCCGATCTACGAATCGACGCTCGCGCAAGGAGTGCACCACGGCTCCGACGGCGAGCTGATCGTGCAAACCGAACACGGCGACCTGACCGCGGGCACGGTCGTGCTGGCCACCGGGACCCCGATGCTGGACCGTGGCGGGTTCTTCGCACGGCTCACGGCACAGCGCTCGTACCTGGCCGCGTTCCGGGTGCCCGGAGCGGTGCCGCACGACATGTACATCAGCGCGGGACAGCCCATCCGCTCGCTGCGCTACCACCCCACGCCCGAGGGCGACCTGCTGCTGGTCGGCGGTAACGGCCACGCGGTCGGGCGGACCGACGCGGCCGCCGAGCACGCCGACGAACTCCTGGACTGGACCGCCGCTTGGTTCCCCGGCGCGCAGGTGCTGCACCGCTGGTCGGCCCAGGACTACCACCCGGTCGGCGAATTGCCCTACGTCGGCCCGCTGCTGCCCGGTCGAGACGACATCCTGGTCGCCACCGGCTACGCGAAGTGGGGCCTGACCAACGGCGTCGCCGCCGCGCTCGCGCTGGCCGGCAGGCTCACCGGCAAGCCACCCGCCTGGTCCGGCACCTTCACCACCTGGCGGCCCGCCGAGCTGCGCTCGCTGATCTCCGGCGCCAAGGCGAACACCATGGTGGCCCAACAACTTTCGATGGGCTGGCTACGCATGCTCGGCGGCGGCTCGGCCAGTATGCCCGAGGAGGGCTGCGGACGGGTCGAGCGCCACGGGCTCACGCCCTCGGCGATCTGCACCGTCGACGGAGTCAGCACCGAGGTGTCGGCCGTCTGCCCGCATCTGTACGGCATCGTGCGGTGGAACGACGCGGAACGGTCCTGGGACTGTCCGCTGCACGGCTCTCGCTTCGCGCCGGACGGCACGGTGCTGGAAGGACCGGCGACCAAGCCGCTCGCGCGGCGCGCGGTCTTGCGCAAGGACGTCTAACGGCTCGGTTCCCGGACCATCGGGCGGGCGGTGTCGAGGATGGCGTCGACGGTCTCGGCGACGGTCAGCTCCGAGGTGTCGAGCCATAAACCGAGCCGCGGCGTGCTGTCGCGCAGCACGGCGTCCAAGGCCGCCACGGTGAACGTGTCGTAGGCGTTCTTGTCGCGGGCCGCCTCACGGGCGGCGATCGCGTCGCGGCTGGGCGCGAGCACCACGACATACAGCGGGTCCGTGCGAATCCGGTCGACGGTGTAGGGCAGGAACTCGCCGAGCACCACGTCCTGCAGGATCGCCGTGAATCCTCCCGCGGCGTACTCGTCGGCGACGGACGCGGCGAGCCGGTGGCGCAGCCGCAATTGATCGAGGGCCGCCGCGGACGGTTCCGGACCCATTTCCGCGCGGCCGCCCACCACGAACCTGCGGAAGGTGTCCCCGCGCACGTGCGCCGATCGGGGCAGGCGTTCGGCCAGCGCTTGGGCCACCGTCGATTTGCCCGCGGCTTGGATACCGGTGATCAGATAGACAGCGGAGACCATCCGGCCATGATCGCAGACCTCAGGCCGGTTCCACGGTGAGGGTGATGGTGGTCCACGCCCCGACGTGAACGCGGTCGCCACTGCGCAGCGCGACCGGCTGCTCCGGCGGGATCAGGTCGTCGCCGCCGTTGAGGCTGGTGCCGTTGGTGGAGCCGAGATCGGTGACGGTGAGGCCGGTCGGGGTCAGGTGCAGCAGCGCGTGCGCCCGCGAGACGCCCGCGTCGGCGGGGGCGATGCCGAGATCGATGTCGGGGTGCAGGCCCTGCGAGACACTGCGCTTGCCGATCAGGATCTCGCTGCCGTGCAGCGTGATTCGGCGCGGCGGATAGTACGCGGGGAACTCCACGCGATCCGAGTCCGGACCTTCGCGCGCCAGTACACGGTCGTAGAAGGCGCGATCGGCGGTGACGGTGGCGATCCAGGTGACGGTCGGCGGCCGCACGGCGGCCGAGTCGGCGACCTTCGAATCGTCCTGGCGCGCAGGGGGTTCCGGCGGGGACGGCGCGGGCAACGCCGAATCGTGACCGCAAGCCTCGCAGAAGCGTCCCCCGCTCGGCGCGCCGCAGGCCGGGCAGCGAGGCGCGGCGACCGTCGCCGGCGGCGCGCCGATCGGCGCTCCGCACACATCGCAGTAGTCGGCCGCCGCCGACCGATGTCCCTCCGGGCAGGTGACCATCAGGACTCCTTGCGTACCCGTGCCGTCTTGGTGGAGCGGGCGTCCAGTGCCATCTCGTCCTCGGCCGCGACGCGCGCCCGCAGCCGCACCGTGCCGTTGTGCTCGTCCACCTCGACCACGCCGCGAAGCAGCTTCGCTGTGCTCTCGTTGCCGGACTCGGCGGCAAGCTGGACCGCACGCCGCAGTTTGGCCGTCGCGGTCTCCACGTCACCGTTCTTGCGGGCCGCCAGCCCCTCCTGCACCGCGTCGGCCAGCTCGGCCTGACCGGTGTAATGCGCTACGCGCCTGCTGATCCGGGCCGACAACTCCGTCTCGGTGGTCCACACCGCCCGCACCAGACCCTGCCCGACGACCTCGTCGCCCGCGATCACACTGACCCGCGCCGCCAGCTTCTCCCGTCCCGGCGCGGCGGGCTCCACCCGCACCTGCACGTGGTAATCGCGCTCCTCCGCGCCCCACGCGCCGAGCGGGTACTCCCCCACCTGCGGGCCGCTCTCGACGCGGCGGGCCGTCAGATCCTCGATGGCGGGCGCGACCTGCTTGACGAAGCGCACCGTGGCGCCGGCCGGAGTCCAGACCCGCAGTGTCAGTTCGGGAATGGCCTTGGCCATCGAGGTGTGTGTCATCGCCGCGAAATCCGCGGCCAGGTGCGCCGGATCGGCGACGATGTCGACGGTGCCGTGCAGAGCTGAGGCGATGGCCCGCAATTCGTCCACCCGCCAATCGGTTCCGACGCCGCGGCAATCGCAGGTGAACACGCCCTCGGACTGGGCGATCTCGGCGGCGAGGGACTCCGGCGACTCGTGCTCGTTCTTGCCGTCGGTGAGCAGGATCGCGTGCACCATGGCGCCCTCGTGCTTCTTGGCCAGTTGGCGGGCCAAGCCGAGCCAGGTGCCCATGGCGGTGCCGCCGTCGGCACGCAGTTTGTCGAGCTTTCGGCGCGCCGCGGCGCGTGTGGTCGCGTCCGCGGGCACCGAGGGCTCATCGGTGGGAAAGACCAGGCGGGCCATCGACGTGCCCTGCACGATCGCGAAGCGGGTGCCGTCGGGCAGCGCGTCGAGGGCGGCCATGGCGGCGCGGCGGGCGCCCTCGAGCTTCTTGCCGTTGCCCATCGACCCCGAACTGTCGATGATCAGGATCTCCACGCGCTCCGGCGGCGGCCCGGCCGCGACGAAATCGGCGCCGGTCTCCACCGAGACCACCGCGTCGACCGTGCCCGCACCTTCCGCGAGGTACTCGTTCTGGTCGACGACCACCGAGATACCGTTGCCGGCAACAGAATTCACAGTACTTCTCCTGGCTGGTCGATCAGGGCACCGGTGCGAGCGCGACGGTGATGTTGTCGTTGCCCCCGCTGCGCAGCGCGAACTCGACGAGATCGCGGGCCGCTCGCATCGGCTCCGGGGCGGTCGCGAGCGCGGCTAGCGCGTGGGCGTCCGGTTGGTAGTTCCACAGGCCGTCGCTGCACAGCAGCAGCAGGCCGGGGCCGCGGGTGCGGAAGGCGCGCACGCAAGTGTCCGACCACGGCCGGTCTCCCGAGTCGGCGCCGAGCCACCGCAACAGCGTGTGCGCCCTCGGATCCTTCATGGCGGCCTGCTCGTCCATGGCGCCCGCGTCGACCAGGGCCTGAGCCCAGGAGTCGTCGACGGTCAGCCGTTGCGAGGGCGGGATGTCGGGCGCGCCCGGCGCGGGCACGAGCCAATATGCCCGGCTGTCACCGACATTCGCCACCGTGATCTCGACCGTGTCGGCGTCGTAGCCGCGCACGATGGCCGAGACATACGTGCAGGAGGGCGCGTGGCTCTCGTGCACGGCGATATCGCGCACGGCCTGCGCCGCGGCGGCGAGTCCGGCCAGCGCGGCGTCGGGGGCGTCCTGGCCCTCGGCCAGTGCGGCGAGCGTGGCGTCCACGCCAGACCGAGACGCGGTGCCGGAGGCCGCCTGCGGATCCTCGGAGGTGGACACACCGTCGCACACCACGATGACGACGGTGCGCGGTCCCGCCGCGCCGTCCACCACGGCGGCGGCGACGGAGTCCTCGTTGCGGGCGTGCGCGATGCCGCGATCGGTGGCCACGCACACCGCGCCGAGGTCGGCCTCGAAACGGTCACGCGGAGCGCGCAATTGGCCGCAGCCGCGACAGTAGCCGTCCGGGTCGTACTCCTGCGCGCCACAGGCGTCGCACGGCCGCGGCGTCGCCGACTCGGCCTCCGGGTGCGGCAGCGCGACCCGGCGCGCGCCCAGTTCCCGCCCGCAGGCCTCGCAGTACCGGTCGGTGCTCGAGACGCTCTCCCGGCAACCGGGGCAGCGCGGCGAAGCGTTCGGCGGTGCGGCGGGTTTCGCCAACGGCATGGTCGGCACGGTGTCCGACGGATGGGTCGGAGCTGCGCTCACAGGTGGGGTCACGTAGGCACTCACGGTCGAAGTCGGCTGGTCGGATGGGGGCGGCGCCGTGCTGGGCTCGGCGGGGTCGATCGGCTCGGTGGGCCGGTCGGACGCGGCGGACCGGTCGGGCCGGGTGGGCTCACCCGGTTCGGTTGTCCCGTCCCGGTTCACAGCGTGGTCCTCGGGCGGATGGCGTTGGCGCGGTCCACCAACGCGAAACGGGCCCACATGTCCTCGGTCTCGCGCGCCAGGTCGCGGAAGCAGCGCTCCAACCCGGTGCGCACACCCTCCTGGTCGAACGAGACGCCGAGCAGCGGCGCGTGGTTCGTCGCCGCTCGGCCGCCGTCGAGCCAGGCCAGCGCGGCGTCCAGCACCCGCATCCGCACCTGTGCGTGACGGCGTTTGGAATCGAGCGCGAGCGCGTCGACCCGGCCGCCCGCATCGCGCAGGACCGCCTCCGTCAGCTCGGCGGGCCCGCGTTCGGCGAGCAGCGCGTCCACCGCGGCCACGCGCGCGTCGGTGTACAGCGACGAGGACCGATCGACTTGGTCGAGAGCCGCGACCGCGCCGTCCCGGTCACCCGCGCGGCGGCGCGTCCGCGCCAGGCCGAACACCGCGGCGGCGAAGGAGCGGTCGGTGCGCCAGACGGTGTCGTAGTAGCGCGCCGCCGCGGCGCCGTCGGCGGTGAGCTCGGCGACGGCGGCCAGCGCGAGCTTGGGCGCCGGTTCACCGGGCAGCGCCGCGTACACGGCGTCGAATTCGGCGCGGGCGGCGGCGAAATCGCGGGCGAGCAGCCTGGCCTGCCCGCGATACCAGGCCAGCCGCCAGTCGCCGGGCAACCGGTCGGCGAGCTCGGTGAGCCTGCGCTCGGCCTCGGCCGGATCGCCGGTGTCGAGCGCGGCGCGCACCAAGCGCAGCGGGATCTCCACCGATTCGCCGCGGCCGGTGACCACCGAACGCAGTCCGTCGGCGAAGGCTTGCTCCAGTTCGCCGGGCGTCGTTCCGGCCGTCGTGGCGAGCAGCGCGGCGCCGCTGTCGCTCGGATCCACCAGCGGCACCGGCAGACCGGCCACGATGTCCTCCGGCGCGACCGCCGCGTCGACGCCGATACCGAAGACCGCGCGCGGCGGCCCGAAGTACGCCGACATGCCGGGGCGCGGTACCGCGTCGTCGGCGCTGAGCACCTCGCGCAGCACGCCGGTCAGCTGATCGGCCACTTCCTCCATCGAGGCGAATCTGGCCTCGGGGTCGGCGTCCGTGGCGCGCAGCAGGAACCGGTGCAGCGAGTCGTAGCGGGCGAGCAGGGGTTCGGCCTCGGGTCCCGGCAGCGCGCCGAAATGCCCGCCCTCCTGCGGGACGTGCATGATCAGCACCGCCAGCGTGCGGCCGACGGTGTACACCTCGGTCGCGACGGTCGGTCCGGTGGCGGCGATCTCGGGCGCCTGATAGCCGATCGTGCCGTAGATGGCGCTGTCCTGATCGTCCATGGCGATCACGGCGCCGAGATCGATGAGCTTCAATTGCTCGTCGGTCTGCATCACGTTGTCGGGCTTGAAGTCGCAGTAGGCGAGACCGAGCGAGTGCAGGTAGCCGAGTGCGGGCAGCATCTCCAGAATGTAGGCGATGGCCTGGGGCACCGGCAGGTATCCGCCGTCGGTGTCGCGCCGATCGCGCAGGATCTGCTTGAGCGAGGTGCCGCCGACGAACTCCATGACGATGTAGCCGACCGCGACGCCATCGGGCCCGGCGTGTTCGACGAAGTTGAAGATCTTGACGATGCTCGGATGCTCGACTTCGGCGAGGAACCGCTTCTCGGCGACGGCCGCCGCCATGGCGTCCAGGTCGCCGGAGTTGAGCAGGCCTTTGAGCACCACCCAGCGGTTGCCGACATTGCGGTCGGTGGCCAGGTAGATCCAGCCGAGCCCGCCGTGCGCGAGGCAACCGACCACCTCGTATTGGCCACCGACCAGGTCGCCGGCGCTCAGCTTGGGCGCGAAGGAGAACCGGGCGCCGCAGTTCGGGCAGAAGCCCTCGGTGCGGCCCGGCGCGCCGTCCCGGCCGCGGCCGACCGGTCGTTCGCAGGCGCCGCAGAAACGCTTCGACTCCGCGACCATCGGGTCGGCCAGAATGGCCGAGGTGGGGTGGATCCGCGGCACGCGAGGCACGTCGACCATGCCCGCGCCGAGCCGTCCGCGCGCGCTGGGCTTGGACGACGTCGACCGGCCGGTCCGCACCGAGCGCGCCGACCCTCGCGCAGTGCCCGCGGACGTCCGGGCCGAGGCGGCGACGGTCCCGGTCGCGGCGGGCGCGGTGCCGCAGGTGTCGCAGTATCCGCCGGATATGGTTCCGCCGCAGCCGGGTTCGGCGCAGACATCGGCGCGCCCGGCCTCGGACGCCGTGCCCGCGGAATTCCCCGACTCCGGTGCCGAGGCAACCGGTGCGGTACCCGCCGACTGCTGGGCCGTCGCGCCGGTGGCAGCCGGTGCGGTCCCGCACACCGTGCAATAGCCGTCCTCGACCGCCCCGCCACAGCCTGGCTCGGTGCAGGTCATGATCTCCTCCCCGATTTCCGCGCGACGATTTGCTGGTAGTCGGCGACCGCGCGGGTGGCCGCCGCGAGATCGCACGGCCGGTGCGCGAGCAGGTCGTTCGCGATCCGATGGCTCGCCATGAGCTCGTCGTCCTCGGCCAGCGCCAGCCTGGCCGCCTTGGCCCGGTATGCGGATAGTCGCCCGCGCAGCTCGGCGCGGCGGTCCAGCAAGCCCTGGGCGAGTTCCGCCGCATCGACGGCCGCCTGGGTCGCCGCGGCGATCCGGCGGCGCAGGTGCAGCAGTTCCGCCGCGGCACCGGGTTCGGCGGCGAGGGCGGACAATTCGGCGTCGAGCCTCTTGTGTTCCGCGCCGGGCGATGGCAGCGGCCCGGTGCGGATCTTGCGTTCGGCTTCCGCACGCGCGCGTCCGGCTCGGGCCTCGCTCTCGGCGAGCACGGTCAGCCGGTCACGGGTCGCCGCCACGGCGGCATCCCAGTTCGCGGTGATCGATGTCAGCTCGGCGAGCACGTCGGCCGCGCGGTCCAGGCGGGCTCCGATATCGGCGAGGCGGGCGTCGATCTCGGGCGGTGTCAACGCCAGCGGATCGGTGGCCGAGCGGCGCAACAGCTCCGCGATTGCCGCACCGATGTCGCGCAGTTCGGCGGTGACGGCGCCCGCGCGGTCCAGCCGGTCCTGGAGCGGCGCGAGCCCGGACAGCACCCGGTCGTTGACGGCGCCGACCTCGTCGAGGAAGGCGGCGATCCGGGGAAACGTCGCGCGCATGCGATCGACCGTGTCGGCCAAGCCGACGAACAACACCTGTTCGCCGGGTCCGGTGAGTGACCGCTGCGCCAACGGAATCGGTGTGCGCGAGGCCTCGTAGGGCCGCCCGTACAGCAGCCGGGTGAGTTCGGCGCGCGTCTCGGCGTCCAGCCGGGACCGTGTGCCGCGCACGGTGCGCGCCGAGTCGAGGATGGCCTTCAGCCTGGCGAAGTCCTGCCACATCAGGTCCAGCTCGGCGCGGATCGGCGTCCACCGGCGCTCGGTGAGGCCGGTGGGCGGAAAACCGCGCAGCAGGGTCAGTCCGGGATGCCGGTCCAGTTCCAGCAGGGTGGCGGCGATCGCGTCGAATTCCGCGCTGCGGGCGGCCAATTCGCTGTCGATCTCGGCGAGGGTGCGTGGCTGCATGATCGCTCGGCTCACGTGGTGTACCGGGTTTCTGGCGGGCCGGGCGAGGGTCCGAGCGCGCTGAGGCGCGCGGCGTAGATGCGCTGCCAGGTGCCGTCGGTGCGGATCCGTTCGAGCACCGCGTTGACGAAGCGCACGAGATCTGGCGCGCCCTTGGCCACACCGACGGCGTAGGCGCCGCTGCCGATGGGTTCGCCGACCACCTCGAGGTTCCGGTCCTGGGCGACGAGGCCGAACAGAATGGGGTCGTCGGCGCTGATCGCGTCCACGTGGCCCTGTTGCAGCGCGGCCAGGCAGTCGGTCCAGTTGGCGACGCCGAACACCGTGAGTCGCTTGGGCAACGCGAACAGCGGCCCGGACGCGGTGGTGCCCCTGGTGACGCACACGCGCTTGCCGCCGAGATCCGCCCCGGACCGGATGCCGGAGTTCTTCGGCGCCAGAATGCGCTGCGCCGCACGGTAGTACACGGCGGAGAAGTCGACGTCGCGCCGGCGCTCGCAGGTGGCCGAGAAGGTGCGCACAATGAGATCGACCTTGTTCTCGCGCAGCGCCGAGATGCGCTCCTCGGCGGTCACCGAGCGCAGTTCGATCCGATTCGGGTCGCCGAACAGCGCCCGGGCGATCTCCCTGGCGATGTCGATGTCGAAGCCCTCGATCTCGTTGGTAATGGGGTTGCGGAAACCGAACAGGTAGGTGTTCTGGTCGACGCCGACCCGGATCCGGCCGTTGGCCTCGATCGCGGCCATCGGCGAGCCCGTGGGCATCGCGCCAGGCGGCGGCAACGGGCCGGGGCGCAAGCTGGCCTCGGCGTCGCACTCGTCCTCGGCCTGACCGGGCGTGGTGATCTCGGCGAACTCGGGCGGGGCCGGATTCACCGCGGCCGCGGCCGGCGTCGCGGGCACCGAGGCGTCGGTGCTGCACCCGACCAGCGGACCGAGCGCGGCCAGCGCGACGACCAGCGAGAAGAGCCGTCTTGTCACAGGAACTCCTTCAGCCGCGGCCACAATCCGACGACCGCGGCGCCCGCCGCGACCAGCATCAGCAGCAACACGCCGGAGGGGCTCCAGGTCAGCGCGTCACCCGCGGCGTCGACACCGCCGCGCAGGTCGCTGCGCACCCGCTGCACGTCGGCGCGCAACGAATCGTCGAGTTGGGCGAACCTGGTCGCCGAGGTCTCCGGACCGGTGCCGATGGCCTGGTCGACGGCCGCCGGATAGTCGGCCGCCTGATACCACGCGATCTGGCGCCGATGCCCCGAGGTCCAGCCCTCGAAGCGCAGAGCCGCGGGCGAATCGGGGCCGGTGACCTCCAAGAGTCGGTCGCGCAGCGCCGCGGTATGGCGGGTGAACGTCTCCTCGCCCGCGGCGATGTCACCGCGGGTGATCAGCTGCAATGTCTCCGCGGTGCGGGCCTGCTGCGCCAGAATCCTTGCCTCGGCGAGCGTTTGGAACCGTACGGCCGCGCCGTCGTCGCCGGTCTCCAGTGCCGCGGCGGCCACCGAGGTCGCCAGCACGGTCCACAGCAGCGCGACTCCGGTCGCCGTCGCCGCGGCGACGAGTCCGGGGTTGACCCGCCGGTTGGTACGGCGCAGCAGCACGAAAGAGCCCGCGCCGCAGGCGAACAGCACCAGCAGCAGTGTGGTGATCGTGGTGAACGGCAGCGCCCCGATCGACCGCTGCTCCTCGTGCATGGCCGCGAAGCGGAGGGTGCTCAGCTCCTCGGCGTTCTTCAACAGCGAATCCTGCATGACTTCGGAGGCTTCGCGCAGGTAGGCCGAACCGACCGGGAACCCTTGCCGGTTGTTCGCACGCGCCGTCTCGACGAGGCCGGTGTAGGCGGGCAATTCGGCGCTGATGGCCGCCACGATGCGGCGGGTGCGCTCGTCGGAGGCGTCCGCGGTGGCCTGCGCCAGCGCGTCGGCCGCGTCGGCGAGCGCCTGCTGGTAGCGTGCGCGCACCTGCGGCGTCTCGATGCCGCCGGTCAGAAACGCCTCGGCCGCGGCGGCATCGGCCGCCGAGAGCGAGACGTAGAGGTTCTGCGCCGCGTAGGCGAGCGGCTCGGCGCGAGCCAAGGCGGCGTCGCGGCGGTCGATCTTCCCGCTCAACTGGTTCGCGCCGGTGAATCCAGCGAGCAGGCACAGCGCCACCGTCGCCAGCGCGAGCGCGCCGATCAGTCCCGGTGTCGTACGCGCGAAGCGCCGAATCCACGCTGCCCCGTCGCGCGCGGTCGCCGGAAGGCGAGGTCCCACACCGTCCCCCCTTCGTCTACCCGGCCGGTGTCTCCGCACGCGATAGTACGGTAGGCCGCTGCGATCCGCTCCCCCCTTGCTTTTCCGGCCTCGCGACCGCGCAGCAACAACCGTCGGTCCGGCTCGTGCGCGCGTATCAGTCGCCGCCGAACGCGCGGAAACTCAGGTAGCTCGGACGGTCGGGACGCAACAGGATGCGCTGACCCGCGATCTGGCGCCGCTTCCAGGGCGGAATCAGATGGCGCGGGAAACTGGTGGGGCTGACCGCGACTCGCAGCCGATGCCCGGCGCGAAGCAGCGCCTCGGTGGGGTTGATCTCGACGTCGATCTCGAAGGCCTCCCCCGGCGTCACCGGTAGCGCGGAATCGGCGGTCATGGGGTGCATGGCGAAAAGCAGTTCGCCCTCGGCGTAATAGCTGTCGGCGGAATCGGTCGCCCGCAGCGTCGACAACAGCGCGCCACGGGTGAGCGGCGCCGAGACGCCGTCGGGGGATACGTCGCATACGGTGACCGACCAGAAGGCGTCGGTGCCGTCGACCGCGGCGAGCAGGTGCAGGTTCATCGGACCGGAGAGCACGGTGTCGGTCTCGAGCGGCGCGCTGGTGAAGGTGAGCGCGGTGGCCTCGCTGCGCCGGTCGTCGTTGCCGAAACGGTCACCGAACAGCAGCGCGACGCCCATCGTCATCACCGCGGTGTTGTTCGAGGCGGCGCTGACCCGGCCCGTCGGCACCGTCAGTGAATACTCGGTATCCGTTGGCGCGGTGGACAATCCGCCGTCTGCGGCGGCGTGTGACGCGGTGCCGCTCGGATCGGCGGTGAGGTAGAGCCTGCGCACGCGCGTCGCCGGATCCGGGAATTCGGCGCGGCGGATCCAGCGACCGTCGCCCTGTCTGCGCACCGTCACCGGTCCGTATCCGTCGATTCCGTTGTCGATGCCCTTGACCCAGCGGTCGAAGAACGCGCACTGGAGTTCGTCGAGCGCCTGCGGGTTGCCGGGATCGCCGAAGCCGGAGCCGGGCGTGAGGTGGTAGGAGTCGTCCACCAGGATCTGCTTGGCGCCCGGCGCGACCGGAATACGCTCGTAGATGCGGAAATTCGAGCGGTTGTAGACGTCGTGCCAGCCGCCGTGGATCCAGGTGGGGACGTCGATCTCCTCGAAGTGCGCGAGCCGGGCCGCCCACTCGGGATTGAGGTAGCCGTCGGGGTGGTCGATGCTGACGGCGATCCGTATGGCGCGGCGCAGCCAATCCGAGCGCGCGGTGATCCGGTCGCGCAGATAATGGCCGAGCAGTCCGTTGCGCACGAGACCGGGCAGCGCCGGAATCCGCCCGGCTCCGTGCACGAACAGGATCCACGCGAGCATGCCCGGCGTGGGCACCCCGCCGGTGAGCCCGAGTTCGCGCACCGGGTTCTCCCCCGCCTCGATGGCGAAGACGGCGGCGAGTCCCTCGGGGCGAAGGCCCGCGGTGACGAGCGCCGCGATCGCGCCGTAGGAAAGCCCCGTCACCGCCACACGTCCGTCGCACCATGGCTGTTCACGGACCCACCCGACGACCTCGAGATAGTCGCGCTGCTCCCTCGGACCGAAGAAATCCCAAGTGCCCGTGGAACTTCCGGTGCCCCGCACGTCCACCATCAGACCCACGTACCCGCGCGACACGGCGGTGCGGTTGATCGCGAACGGTTCCAGGACGCCGCCCGCGGGTGTACGCAGCACGTCCCGCGCCGTCATCCTGGCGCGGTCCGACGGTGGGATGCGGCCCGCCAGCGCGCGCAGCGCCCGATTCGCGCGCATGCCGTGCCGGTTGATCATCTTGTTGTAAGCGGTGAAGTTGATCAGCGCCGGGAGCGGTTCGGCGGTCGGCCCGGAGCGGTCGCCGGGGCGCAGGACGTCGGCGCTGAGGACCGCGCCGTCGGACATGGGGATCGGAACCGTGACGGCCGCGTGCAGTCTCGGATAACGCTCCGGTCCGATGTCGAAGCGTGCGTCCGGCGGCGCGCCGGTGGCGCTAGACAGCGGCTCGACCATGGCGATCCCCTCTCCGTGTTCGATCAGGGTGCGCGCAGGACCCCTGGCTTGTCGACGTAACGCTGCATCGCCCAGTTCAGCCCGCGCATGGCGAGGTTGTAGGAGGGCGGGAAATAGCGCTGGGCCCAGTGCCCGATGCGAATGTCCTGCGAGGTGTAGATCAGATACCTGTTCCGCTCGACCCCGCGCACAATGGATTTCGCGGCCTCCTCGGCGGTCACGGCGTGCCGCAGGAACAGCTTCAACCCCTGCTGCACCGCTTCGGCCTCGCGGTCGACGCCCGCGATGTCCACCCGGTTCACCATCGGGGTCGACATCGCGCCGGGGCACACCAGGCTCACGCCGATGCCGTGCCTGCGCAGGTCGAAGCGCAGCACCTCCGAGACGCCGCGCAGTCCGAATTTGCTCGCGCTGTACGGCGCGTGCCACGGCAGGCCGAACAGGCCTGCCGCCGAGGACACGTTGACCAGGTGTCCGCCGCGCCCGGCCTCGATCATCGGCGGCAGGAACTCCTCGATGACGTGGATCGGCCCCATCAGGTCGATGTCGATGGTGCGCCGCCACTGGTCGTGGGTGAGCCGGTCGACGGTCCCCCAGGTGGCGATGCCCGCCACGTTCATCACGATGTCGACGCTGCCGATCTGTTCGTGCGTCTTGGCGGCCAGTGCGGCGACGGCGGTGTGATCGCTGACGTCGAGCGCTTCGGCAAGGTGCACCGTGGCGCCCGCGGCGCGCAACTCTTCGGCGGTACGCTGCAAGCCTGCCGCGTCGACATCCGTCAGGATCAGTGACGCGCCCTTGGCCGCTACCGCGTGCGCGGTGCCGTGGCCCAGACCGCTGGCCGCCCCGGTGATCAAGCAGCTCTTGCCGTCGAACTTCGTCATGGCTAGACCATAGTGTTCACGAACATCATTGTCTATGAATCGGACACGATCCGTCCCAGACGGAACCGACCACCCGGGGCGCGCGCGTGCCTGCCGACGGCCCGCGGGCCTCAGATCCGCGAAGCGCGTCCACGACGACGGGCCGCGCCCGGAGCGGTGGGAAAGATACTCGAGCTCAGGGGTTTTCGTAGAGCAACAGGTCGACGACGCGCAGGATTCGGTCGAGGTCGAAGCGCTCGGGTTCGGCGAGCATCTGGCGCGCCACGGTCTGCACAGCGCCCTGGACGATTTCGACGAAGACGTCGAGATCGACCTCGTCGGTGCGCTCTTCGGCCGGTCGGCTCGCCAGCCAGTCGCGCAGCAGGCGCCGCAGCGGCGCGCGCAGTTCGTCGCGCGCCCGCTCGATCGGCGCGCGCAGCGCGGGGGGCACTCCGTCGATCGGGAAGTAGACCAGTCGCCAGCTGTCCGGTACGGAGCGCAGATCGCTGAGGAAGCGCCTCAGCGCCGAGAGCAGCGCCGCCTTGGGATCGGCGGGCGCGGCGCCGCTCTCGGCGACGTGCGAGGTGGCGGCGACCATGCGTGCGGTCTCGCGCGCGATGAGGTCGCGGAGCAGATCGTCGCGGTTGGCGTAGAGGTCGTAGACCACCGGGCGGGTCACGCCGCCGCGCTCGGCCACCGCCGCGATGGTGACCTCGGCGAACCCGGATTCGGCGAGGATGCGTAAGGCCGTGTCGAGCAACTGCTCTCGCCGGTCGGCGGGCTGCAGGCGCTTGGCGTACTTGCGGCGCGGCCGCGCGGCGTCGCTACCGGCGCGCGCCACCGGAGGCCTCCCCTATTCCAGCCGTCGCCACCGCTCGGCGCGCGATCCAGCGCAGGGTCGAGGCGATCGCGTCACGGCGTTGCGTTCCATCCTCGGCCAGCAGCAAACGCGCGGCGGTCTCGCTGGCGCTGATGGCGGTGTAGCTGACCAGTTCGGCGTCCAGCTCCCGTTCGGCCATGGCGGCGACGATCCGGATCATGGCTTCGGAGCGCTCGCGCAGCGCCATCCGGCCGCGGGCCACCCGTTCGTGCGCCGAGGGTGGCAGCGCTTGGTCGCGCATCAGCACGAAGCGCCACGTGCCGGGCGCGGCGAGCACCATGCCCAGGAACAGATCGGCCGCCTCGACCGCGATCTCGGCGGGATCGGCCCCGGGCCGGATCTCGGGTAAGGCCGCGGCGGCCATCGTCAAGGCGCGCTCTTCCTCCCGGTCGAGCAGGGCGGTGAAAAGTCCATCGCGGTCGCCGAATTCGGCGTACAGGGCGGGCCTGGTCAGGCCAGCGGCCCGCGCGATGGCGTGCATGCTCGCCTGGGCGTAGCCCTCGCGGAGGACCAGATCGCGTGCCGCGTCGAGGATCTGGTCGCGTCGCGCTGACACCTTCGCCTCCATCGTCGTCGGTCGTCGAGCGTCAGCACTCCCCCAGCGAACTGGTCACTCGATTGAAACAGTGTACGCAGTCGGTGACCCGACGGGGCGGACCGCGCTCGAACGTCACGCTGCCGCACATCGGCTTGTCCTCGGAGACAACCGGATTCGCCGAATTCTACGGCGGCGATGGCGGCTCGGAGGTAAATTGACGTCGTTGTATTTGCGTGTGACGTGCATTACTTCCGGCCGGTAAAAGTGCCGGTGATCACATGCGAATGTGCCGTCGGGCTATCGGTTTCCGTGGACCGTCGGGCGACGAGCGCCGAGGCGGATCGGCGCGCAACGGGGGATGCAGGGAGGAACGATGAAGGAGGCGCCGCCGAGCGTCACGGACGCGGGCGCGATCCGTATCGCGCGGGAAAATGTCACCGGCACAGCGGTTTCCAGCGTGCGCACCTTCGGCCGGGCCGTCGATCTCGGCATCGAGTCGGTGCGCGGTGCGTTCGCCGATCTGATCGGCCTGCGTTTCCAGTGGCAGGAAATGCTGCGTCAGGCCTGGTATCTGGTGACTGTCACGGCACTGCCCGCCGTGCTGATGGCGGTCCCCTTCGGTGTGGTGGTTTCGGTGCAGGTCGGCAACCTGATCCACCAGCTCGGCGCCGACTCGATGATCGGCGCGGCGGGCGGCCTCGGCGTGATCCAGCAGGGCGCGCCCATCGCCACCGGGCTGCTGCTCGGCGGGGCGGGCGCCTCGGCCATCGCCGCCGATCTCGGCGCGCGGACCGTGCGCGAGGAGATAGACGCGTTGCGCACCATGGGAATCAGTCCCGTGCACCGGCTCGTGATACCCCGGGTGGCGGCCATGCTTTTCGTCGCGCCGCTGCTCAATGTGCTCATCATCTTCGTCGGCGTGGTCTCCGGCTACGCGGTGGCGATCAGCGCGCAGAACGTCACGCCGGGCAGCTACTGGGCGACGTTCGGCTCCTTCGCTGTCGTCGCCGACGTCTGGATCTCGCTGGCCAAGGCCATGCTGTTCGGCTTCCTCGTCGTGATCATCGCCTGCCAGCGCGGGCTGGAAGCGCGCGGCGGTCCGCGCGGCGTCGCCGACGGCGTCAACGCGGCCGTGGTGATCTCGGTGGCCGCGATAATCGTGGTCAACCTGGTGATCACCCAGATCGTCACGATGTTCCTCCCGCTGCGGGTGGCCTGAGATGACCGCGACACCATATGCGCCGAAGGGACTCGGCTGGGCCTATCGCGTCGTCCGCAACCGCGGCCGGATCCTCGCTCCGGTCGAGAACACCGGCTTCCTGCTCGGTTTCGTCTTCCAGGCGTTGTGGGCGATACCGCTGACGCTGCGCCGCTACCGCACTCAGACGATGCGCACCATCACCGATATGACCTGGGGGCGCGGGTCGGTCATCGTCGGCGGCGGCACCGTGCCGATGCTGGTGGTGCTCGGTGTCGCCATGGGCGCGGGCGTCGGCATCCAGTCCTTCGCCGCGCTGGACCTGATCGGGCTCGGACCCGTCACCGGCGTCGTGTCGGCCTTCGCCAACACCAGGGAACTCGCGCCGATCGCCGCGGCGGTCGGCTTCGCGGCGCAGGCGGGCTGCCGGACGACCGCGGAGATCGGTTCGATGCGCATCTCCGAGGAGATCGACGCCATCGAATCCCTCGGGCTGCGTTCGGTGCCTTTCGTCGTCACCACGCGGGTGATCGCGGGCGCCGTCGCGATCGTACCGACCTTCCTCATCGCGCTGATCCTGAGCTATCTGGCCTGCTCCGCGGTGATCGTGCTGCTGCACGGCCAGGCGGGCGGTGTCTACAACCATTACTTCTTCCAGTTCACCAGCGGCTACGACGTGCTAGCCGCGGTGATCAAGATCCTGGTGTTCGGCGTCACCGTCATCCTGATCCATTGCTACTACGGCTTTTTCGCCTCCGGCGGACCCGAGGGCGTCGGCATCGCCTCCGGACGCGCGGTGCGGGCCAGCTTCGTCGCCATCATCGCCCTCGACATGGTGCTCACCATCGTGCTCTGGGGCGTCGACTCCGCCATCGAATTCCCGGGGTGAGCGCATGCCGAACTACGGACTTCCCGGTGTGCCGATGAGCAGGCGCGGTTCCCGCGCGCTCGGCGCGGCCGCGTTGACGGTGGCGGTGGTCGCGGGTCTCATCTGGCGCGCCGGGCTCGACGACCGGCCACCGGACCGCCTGCAGGTCCAGCTGCGCACCGAGCAGATCGGCGAGGGCGTCATCGAGGGCACGCGGGTGCGCTACGACGGCGTCACCGTCGGTGAGATCACCGAGATAGCCGCCGTCGACGAGGGACGCCAGCTGATCACACTGGAACTCGACAAGACCCAGACGGCGGGCCTGACCGACGCGCTGACCGTGGACTACGCCCCGGAGAACCTGTTCGGCATCAGCGCTCTCACGCTGCGCGCGGCCGACGGCGGCGCCCCACTCACCGAGGGCGATCTGATCGATCTCGCCGGAGCGCACGCGGGCAAGGTCACCGACGTGACCATGGGCAGCCTGCTGCGCGCGCTCACCGAGACCTCCACCGAGGTGCTCACCCCGCAACTCTCGGAATTGCTCGCCACGGTGAACAGCGAGATGAGCTCGTTCGCGCCGCTCTGGGAGGCGATCATCACGCTGAGCCGCGCCGTGGCCGACACCCAGCGTTATCCGGCGCCGTACCTGATCGACCAGTACTCGGCCTTCTTCGGCGGCGTGGGCGATTTCGCCTCGGCGACCTTCCGGCTGCTGCACTCGGTCATGAATATCGAGATCTTCCTGACCGACCGCCCCCGCTACGACGCCACCATCACCATGGTCGTGGACGGTGCGCTGCCGTCGATCGGCGTGCTCGGCGACGCCGCCAACCGGCACTTGTCCCCGTACACAACGGAACTGACTCCGCTCGTCGCCGCGCTCGCCGCCACCGTGCCCGCGCCGGGCCGCTCGCGCGCCGAGGTGACGGAACTGATCGACCGGTTGAACCGCATGTTCTCCGACACGCCCGACGGCCCCGCCTTGAACGTGGCCGTGGCCCTGCGCGGGATGCCCGGGCTGGCGGTGCCGCTGCTCGGGACGTCCGGCTTCGCGGCGCTCGCTGGTCCGGGGGGTGCGCGATGACGACCCTGCCGATCCGAGCGGTGATGTGGCGACTCGGACTGTTCACCGTCGCGATGCTCGTGCTGCTCGTCGTCGTCGTGCAAGCGATCACCCGGCCCGTGGACGGCGAGACCGGCGCCTACACCGCCGAATTCACCGATGTGAGCGGATTGAAGACCGGCGACGACGTCCGGATGTTCGGCGTCTCCGTCGGCAAGGTCGCCGCGATCGAGCGGGCAGGCACCAACGCGCGGGTGAGTTTCACGGTTCAGCGCGACCGTCCGATCTACGACTCCAGCGTCGTCGCCATCCGCTACCAGTCCCTGACCGGTCAGCGTTATGTCGATGTGCGGCAACCGGATCGGCCGGGCGCGCCGCTGCCGCCCGGCGCGGCGCTCGGGGTGGCCAACACGGTGCCGTCCTTCGACATCACCCAGCTGTTCAACGGGTTGCAGCCGGTGATCGCCGAGTTCTCCCCCGGCGCGCTCAACCAGTTCACCGAGAGCGTGCTCGCGGTGATCGAGGGCAACGGCTCCGGCATCGGTCCCGCGCTGGACGCCATCGAGAAACTCAGTCGCTACACCTCCGATCGCCAAGCGGTGATCGCGACCATCGTGGCCAACCTGCACGCGATCTCCGCGCAGATCGGCGGGCGCTCACCGCATCTGGTCACCCTGATGGAAGGCCTCGCCGACGTGGTCAGCGCGTTCCGGGTGAAGCTGGACGGATTGCTCGACTTCGCCGCCGCGGCCCCCTCCGCGATGGGACCGTTGAACCGCCTGATGGAAACCCTCGGATTCACCGAACGCGCCAACCCGGATCTGATGACGGACCTGCGGCTGCTCTTCCCCGACCCGGAGGCCGCGCTCGAGCTGCTCGGCAGGCTCCCCGGCCTGCTCCAAGCGCTGAGCAACGTGCTGCCGCCCGCGCCCGGCGCGGCGGGACCGGTGCCGATGAGCTGTTCCAAGGGGCCGGTCCAGCTTCCCCAGGTGCTTTCGGTGCTCGTCGCCGGGCAGAGGATCGCGATATGCAACGGATGACGCAACGACTGCTGAACCAGCTTGCACCGCACGGTTTTTCGCACGACCGGCACCAGGCGGCGAAGAACGCGAGGGAGTTCCGCCTCGGCATACTCGGCGGGCTTTTCGTCGCCGCGCTGCTCCTCGCCACGGCGGTGATCTATCTCGTCCCGTTCGGGAAGGCGAGCTACACCGCCGACTTGGTCGAGGCGAACTCGGTGAAGGTCGGCGACCAAGTGCGCTTGGCGGGCATCACCGTCGGCTCGGTGACGGCGCTCGAGCTGGGCGAGACGAAGGTACGGATGACCTTCACCGTGGACCGCGACGTGTTCCTCGGCGACACGACCAGCCTGGAGATCCGCATGCTGACCGCGGTCGGCGGCCACTACGTCGCGGTGTTCCCCTCGGGCACAAAAGCTCTCGGCTCGCGACCGATTCCACCCGACCGGGTCCGGCTGCCCTACAGCCTGGTGCGCATTCTGCAGGACGCCGCCGCGCCGGTCTCCGAGGTGGACGGCGAGACGCTGCGCCGGAATCTGGCCGCCCTCCAGCAGTCCCTCGACACCAGTCCGGACGCGCTGCGCCAGATGGGCGCCGCGATGCAGTCGTTCGTCGACATCCTGCGCAGGCAGAACGTCGAGGTCTCGCGCGCGCTCACGGTGATGGACGAGTACCTGCGCACCATCGACGGGAACAAATCACTGATCGGCACATTCGTCCGCGAGCTCGGCACACTGATGACCGTAGGCCTCGGCAAACGCGCCGAGATCGCGTCGGCGCTGTCCATCGCCGCCTCGCTGCTGTCCAGGATCGCCGCCGTCGAGCCGTCCTGGCGCGAGGTGCTCGCGCCGCTGGCCGGGAAGCTGCGCGAGTTGCTGCCGCAGCTGGAACAGCTCGCCGCGCAATTGGATGTGGCCATTCCGCAGTGGAAGCAGTTGCGTGAGCGACTGGTGGCGATGACGACCGCCGAGGACGGTGTCGTCATCGATCAGTCGGCGCTCACCGCGCCGGTGTGTATCCCGCTGCCCGGATGGGGGTGCTGAGCGATGAAACGCATTCTGCGGTCCCAGGGTTTCGTGACCGTGCTCGGCGCGCTGGTGGTCGCGGCGGTCGCCGCTGTCGCTTACCTCGTGGTGTTCGACCCGGTGAAGAAGACGGTCGCCTACTGCGCCATGATGCCCGACGCCGTCGGCCTGTATCCGGGCAATCACGTGACAGCGCTGGGCATTCCGATCGGCACGGTGAACTCGGTACGGCCCGAGGGCACGGGTGTGCGGGTGGACTTCGAGGTGCGGGAGGAGCGGGTGTTGCGGGGAGAAGTCACCGCGACCACCGTTTCCGACACGCTGGTGGCCGATCGCAACCTCGCGGTTCTCGGCGAGCCGGGCGCCGCCCCGTGGAACCGGTCGACGTGCATCACCAAGACCTTCACGCCGAAGAGCATCAGTCAGACACTCCAGGGCTTCTCCCAGCTGGCTGGTCAGCTCACCGGCGGTGGAAATCCCGGCGAGCAGAGCAGGATTCGCGACAGCGTCGTGGCTTTCGAAGCCGCCACCTCCGGCACCGGGCCGGCGCTGAACAAACTGATCACCGATCTCGGTGACGCGCTGCGCGCCCCGGACGCAGCCATCGGACACATCGGCGGGCTGCTCGATTCCTACGGCAGGCTGATGTCCAGCATCGCGATGAACTGGGGCGATATCAGGATCGTGCTGGTGCAGGCGAGCGAGGGCATCGCCTTCATCAACGAGCTGTGGGACCGGGTGGTGCAGCTCATCGACTCGCTGCTGGTCATTCTGCCGTGGCTGAACAGCATCGCCCGCGAGTACGGCAGGCCGATCCTCGGGGCGCTGGACGGCGCGCTGCCCGGCCTGCGGCTGCTCTCGGCGAACGTCGCGACGCTGCGACAGCTGGTGGAGATGATCCCGCCGATCGTGCAGTTCTTCGAGGAGGTGATCGACCCGGCGACCGGCAGGCCGCAGCTGACGTACGCCGCGCCGAAGGTCGGTCTCCCCCGCGAGCAGGCCGACCAGGTGTGTGCCGCGATCGACGCGGTGCTGCCCGGCCATTGCGACGGAGCCGAAAACGGTTTCGCCGACGTGAATCTGGTGTCCCTGGTGCTCGGAACGGTAGGTGCCCGATGACCGCGCGATCTGTCCGGCGCGCCGCGCTCGTCCCGGTGCTGGCACTGGGACTGCTGAGCGGATGCGGATTCGATCCCGCGCAAGTGCCGGTGCCCGGCGCGACGGTGTCCGGCCCCACCTACCAGGTGCGGATCGAGCTGGCCAACGCGCTGAACCTGCCCGCGCGGGCGAAGGTGGTGGCCAACGGCGCGCAGATCGGCAGCCTGCGCGAGGTGAGCGTGGTGGATCCGACGCTCGAGCAGCCGGGCCGGGTCGAGGCCGTCGTCGAGATCGCCGAGGGGGTGCGGCTGCCGGTCGGCACCACCGTCCAGCTGCGCCAGAACACCATTCTCGGCGACATCTACATCGGACTCAGCACGCCGGCGGGCGATTTCGATCGCACCATCCCGCCGGGCGGAACGATCCCGCTGGCACGCACCCGGCCCGCGCTCCAGGTCGAGGATCTGCTGGCCGGCATGTCCACCTTCGTCGGCGGCGGCGCGATGCAGCAGATGCAGGACATCGTCAACCGGGTCAACGCGACCCTGCCCGACCGGCCCGCCGAGACCGCGCGAATCTTCGAGGTCGTCGGTCGCGATGTGTCCGACGTGGCCGCCGACATGGCGGTGGTGGACCGGTTCCTGGACACCATCCAGCGGGATCTGGATGCCGCGCTGGACAATCCGCGCGAACTGGACGCGCTGCTCAGCGAGCGCGGGTCGGTCGAGATTCCGGCCGACGCGAAATCGCTGATTCTCACGCTCGGTGTCGTAGGCGGGCTCGGCATCGTCGGGCACGCGATCGCCTGGCTCGGCCCGCTGCTCGAGGCGAGTGACGCGGCCGCGAAAGCTCTGGTGCCCTTGCTGTTCGCGGACCGACCGCTGGATCTGACCGCGCCGTCGAATCTGAACCGGGTCGTGTCGCTGGTCCGCGACAAGATCATTCCGTTCGTCGAGCGCGGTCCGAAACTGAACATCGGCGCGGTGGCGGTGGACGGCGCCGCGGCACCGGTCGCCACCGACGAACAAGTTCAGCAGATCATCGCCACCCTCAGGATGATCGGAGTCGTGCGATGACCGTCGCCACCGAGCCCGCCTATCCCGGCTATGTTCCGTCCACGCCCGCGGGCAGCGCGAGCGACGAGTTGCTGCGGCGGCTCGGTCCGGTCGCCTCACTGGCCGCGATCGTGGCGATTCTGCTGATCGGCGTCGGCTATTTGAGCTTCGGCGTGGTGCGGGTCGGCTGGTTCACCGAGCACACCGAGGCCACCATGACGGTCCCGGATTCCGGCGGACTGCTGCCGCGCTCCAAGGTCCTGCTCTCCGGCGTCCAGATCGGGCAGGTCACCGCGGTGACCCACACCCGCGAGGGCATCGAGGTCGACTTCCGCTACGACGCCGAATACCGTGTGCCCGCCAACAGTTCGGTGCGCATCGAGACGCTCTCCGCGCTCGGCGAGCCCTACCTCGAGTTCCGGCCGACGACCGCGGGCGGGCCGTACCTGCGCGACGGCGACCGGCTGGCGGCCGCCTCGGTACAGCGTCCGGTGTCGATCCCCGAGGTCGCCCGCACCGCGACCCAGCTGCTGGAACAGGTGGATCCCGCGACGGTGGCCGCCATTATCGAGAACTTCAGCACCGGCCTCGCGGGCACCGAGGCAGTGATTCCGCAACTGGCCAGGGCCTCCGATCTGCTGGCCGCGACGCTGGTGAGCCGCACCGACCTGATCCGCGAACTGCTGACCGACATGCAGGCGCAGGCCACCGAGATGACCTGGGCCGGAGGGGAATTGACCGCCGCGGCCAGCCCGTGGGCGGACTTCGGACCGCGGGTCAGCGAGGTGGCCGCCGCGATCGCCCGGGTCGTGCGGATCGGCGACACTCCGGGCGACTACCTCACCGACACCGAAGACGTCATCGGACTGCTTCCATTCCTCGACGCGCTCACCCAGAAACTGAACCTGCTCGGACCAGAACTGCGCGAACTGTTTCCGGTCGTCCAGCCGCTGCTCGCGCTGACCACCGGCGTGCTCGGCAAGGTCGACCTCGGCAGTCTGATCTCCCAGGCGCTGCACGCCACGACTCCGGACGGCGCGCTGCAATTGCAGATCACCGTCCGCTAGACCGGTCCCTTTCGGTCTGCCGAATCAGACCGGCCGTTCTTCGAGCGCTTTCACGAGGGACGAGGCGAGGATGGCCACGGCCCGATCATCGTCAGAGGCCAGTTGCCGCAGGATACCGAGCGCTATGGTCCCCGGCATCTCGGCGAGTGCCTGTGTCAGCCGCATCCGCACCGCCGAATCCGCTGTGGGGGCGGCCAGTTCAGCGGCCATCGCGCTAATGATCCGGTCCGCCCACTCAGGGTCGTATGCCAAGGTTCCCAGTATCTCGGCTGCCTCGACATCGTTCGGGCCTTCGACCACCGTGCCGACCAGCGCCGGCACTGCTCGGGTCACGCCGCGCGCACCCAGCGCCAGAGCAGCATGTCGGCGGATCGTCGGGTCCCTGTCCTCGAGCGCGTCCGTGAGGACTGCGGTCGCCTCGTCGCCGGGCAGCTCGGCGAGCGCCAGGACCGCGCGCCGCCGGATGTCGGCGTTCTCCGAGCTCATGGCGGGTGTCAGGCTTGCCACGCCGTCACCACCCGCCCTCGTGAGGGCCCACCGCAGCGCCCCGGCGACGTTCGGATCGGATTCGGTGAGGACCGCCTCGACCAGCAACTCGGCGGGCATGGCCAAGTCCTCGGCCGGGGCCAGGACGGCTTGCTGCCGGCGCGCGGCACTCGGCGATGTGAGTCCGTGCAAGAGCTCCACGACGCGCGCGACGTCCTGCCAGCTGGCGGGCTCGGCCGTATCGACCATGCGTAGCCGCTCGAGCAGCTCCTGCTCCCGGTTCAGTCGTGCCTCGGTCTTTCGAATGAGGTCGCCGACCAATGCGGACGGGGTGAACCCTGGATCGTCGAGAGCGGAGCCGATCTGGCGCAGTGACAGTCCCAGGGATCGCAGACCCTCCACGTGGAAGATCCGCCGGATGTCTTCGGCGGAGTATTCCCGGTAGCCACCCACGGTGCGGCCCGTGGGTCGTACCAGCCCGAGGGCGTCGTAGTGCCTGAGCATCCGGGCGCTCACACCCGAGCGGCGCGCCACCTCACCGATCAGCACGCGGTTTCCTCCTTCCGGTCCGGACCGAGCGCGACGACCCGGCGCGCCTCGTCGACGGCGAGGTCGAACCCGGCATCCGGGTCGTGCAGCAGCCGCCGCGTGGCGCTCGCATGCGCACGAACCGTCGGGTCGTCACTTGCCATCGCCGCCCGCAGTATCGGCTCGATCACGTCGCCGAGCGCGACGAGGGCACGGCTCAGACTCAGCCGTACGTCCCGGTCACCGCGGCCCCATTGGGTGGCCAGTTCCCCGGCCAGCCATTCCCGCTCCCCCTCGGGCGCGAGAACGACGGCGGCGCGCCACGCACTCCGCGCGACCTCGTCGTCGGAATCGCGCAGCAACGACCGCGTGATCGCGGGCCACGCGTTCTTGTCCCCGATCTTCGACAGTGTGTGCAACGCCTGGCTCCGGGCCTGTGGGCGTCGGGATCGCAGTTCCGCGCGGAGTTTCGAGACCGTGATCTCCGACGGGTAGCGAGTCAGCGCCCACGTGAGCATGTCGCGCACGAAGAAGTCCGGCTCGATCGCGCACCGTTCTACGAGCACATCGACGAAACCGGGTGCGGGACGCGTACCGATCGCCAGGGCCGCCTTCAGCCGTGTCGACGAGTTTCCCGCGGCCAATGCGTCGATCAGCCGCGTGTCCTGTGAATTCCTGTGTGTCGAGTTGATGGGAACCACCTCCGACAGCTAGTGAACGGCTTCGCACAGTGACAAGGTCAAGTCCACGAGCCGGACGTCACCCACATTCGCGCCGGCGCGCGGGACTACGCGACGGACGCTGAGCCGAACCAGTGCGACAGCGCTTCGCGCAGCGTGGACGCGGCGGTCTCGGCCGGTTCTCCGATACTCCCGGCCCAGGCGATGTGGCAGTCGGGGCGAATCAGCAGGGCATCGACCTGTTGATCATCGGTCTTGGCCGTGTGAATGTCGACGCGGTGCGCCCATTGCCGGGCGATCTCGCGGAGTTCCGGGCGGTCTGCCAGGTCGAGCAAGACAGGCCGTCCGGCGTGCATGAGTTCCGCGACGCTCGTCGTGCCCCGGTCGGTGTGCAGGGCGAGATCGGCCGCGAAGACGCCGGTCAGCGCGTGATCGCCGGGTATCGGGTAGCGGATGTCGGTGCCGCCGACCAGCGCTCCGATGCGGCGCAGTGCCGGTTCGTCGCTGAGCAATTCCTGGAAGACCTCGCGCAGCGAGTCGGCGGCCTCGTCGTGTCCGCGCCGCAGCGCCACCTGCGCCCGGGTCTGCAACCGCGCCCGCGCACCGGCGAAGTGGCGTTCGTCGTGATAGGTATCCAGCAGTCCGGCCGGAGCCCAGCCCTGGACGTCGGCGGCCAGCTTCCAAGCCAGGTTGACCGAGTCGAGCATGCCGACATTGAGCGCGGTGCCGGTGGCGGGCAGCAGGTGGGCCGCATCGCCTGCCAGCAGGATCCGCCCGGCCCGGTACCGTTCGGCCTGCCGATCCTTGAAGGTGAAGCGCGACAATCGCTTCGGATCCGACATGGGGAGATCCACGCCCAGCACGCGGCGCACGCTGTCCGCGAGCTCGGTCAGGGTCAGCGGCTCGTCATCGTCGTAGTCGGCGGTGGCCTCGTCCTCGACGGTCTGCAGGAACAGGCCCCCTGGGTTGGGCGCGAACGCGAACATACCGCGGTCGGTTCGGTTGAATCCGAAGGGCAGCCGACCCAGCCCGGGGACATCGATGTCGCCGTTGTCGTGCACGGTGACCGAATCGCCCACGCGCACCTGGGCGACCCGGTTGACCTCCGGATAGGTCGTGCCGGGGAACCCGATACCCGCCATGTCGCGGATGCGGCTGCGGCCGCCGTCGCAGCCCACCAAGTAGCGGGCGGTCAGCCGGTACGGTCCGTCCGGCCCACGCACCTCCGCGGTTACCGTGCCCTCGTCCTGGCTCACCCCGATCACCTCGTGGCCGCGGCGGATCTGGGCGCCCAGTTCGCGGGCGCGTTCAGCGAGTAGTCGTTCGATCTCCCGCTGCGGAAGCGGCACGGCCCGAAGCGGCGGATCCGCCAGTTGCGTGAAGTCGAGATGCGTTCCGCCGAAGGGGAATCGGGCGGCAATGTGCGGGTCGCTGCTGGCCGCTTCGAAGCGATCCAGGATGCCGCGGTAGCGCAGCACGTCGAGGATCCGACCGGCGATACCGCTGGCCTTCGGGACGTCTCGGGGCTCCGGATGCTTCTCCAGCACCAGCGGCCGCACACCGGCAAGGCTCGATTCGGCGGCCAGCGTCAGCCCGGCCGGGCCGGCGCCCACGATGATCACGTCGATGTCGGTCACGCGCTACTCCCAAGGTCCGCAGATTTGGATCAGGTCGGCAATTCTGCGGCACACACCGGGTCTTGCCGCAAGGCCCCCGGTGAGCTATATGTTGAGAAGGGAAAGATCGAATACTTTCCGTCTTCCACGGTCGGCCCCGTTGCGTCGGTGGGCAATCGAGGCCGGTGTTCGGAAATCCGTTCGCCTACAAGGATTCTGGCTGTCGCCGCGCGTTCAGGAGTTCGGTGGAAGAATCGGCGGCGCGAACACGTCCTCCAACGGCGTCGGGCCGTTGTAGCGGCGGCACTGACAGCCCACCCACTCGCGCAGACCGTGCACGCCCTTCCGGGAAATCTCGGCGTGACACTTACCCGTCTCCCGATCGTGCAGTGCCAGATCGTGCCCGCACCCGCAACGCGCGGTGAGTGCCTTCGCCCCCGACCGCGCTCGCCGCCGCCCCACCCTGCCGCACACGAAGCCGACACCGACCAGCGCGGCACCGACCGCAAGGCTCAGGGGATCCATGCTCGGAGTATACGTATACGCATAGCCTCGGTCATTCGAATGCGCGGCGAAAGCGGCCGTTCGCTAGACCAACTCGACTTCGTCGAATCCGACAGTCAGCCCGTGCCTCCGCTCGCGAAGCACGTTGCCTTCGCGATGAACAGTGCCCTCCCCGAACTCTATGCGTAGCTTGGCATTACGAGCGTCCACTTCGCGCACGACGGCGCAGATTCCGCTGAACGGCCCCTCGGGGAAATAGACGACATCACCCGGCCCGTACTCGGCAAACCCCACGCCGCCACAGTAGACCAAGCAACGCCCTCCCGCGGCGCGGCTGCGGTCGCCTACCTCCGCGCGAAATCCGGCAGCGCGGTGGCGGTTGCACAGTGCCGCCGAGGCTCGCGGCCTGAAGCCGGTGGTTCTCCGTCAGGGCTCGTCGGCGACGGTGATGCCCAGGGCACTGGCGAAACTCGGTGCGAGGTCCATCAACTGCAACGGTGTGATGGTCGCGCCGCGGAGGCCGTCGAGGCCTTCGGCGACGCCGATTCGGGTGGCGCCGCGCAGGTCGACCTTGCGCATTCGGGTCTTGTTCAGCGCGAGGTCGGTGAGGGTGGAGCCTGGGAAGCTGACCGTGTTCAGTTCGGCTTCGCCGAAATCGGTGTGGCGCAGGACGCAGTCGACGAAGGAGACCTCGCGCAGCTTCGCGCCGCGAAAGTTGACCGAGTCGAATTTGCAGCCCTCGAATCGGACGCGGCGCAGGACCGCGCCGCGCGCGTCCACGCCGGACAGCGCGCCCTCGACGAATTCCGCGTCCTGCCAAGAGGTATCGGCGAGCTCGGTGCCGACGAACGCGACGGCGCGCAACCAGACGTCGTCGAACCGGCCGTACCGGAAGCTGCCCCGGGTGATCGTCAGCGAGCTGAACGCGGACTGCTCGAAGCGCACGTACTCGCCGGTGGGGTGTTCGAGTTGCCGGTCCTCGACGTGCACGCAGTCGTAATCGCCTTCGCGCGCCGGTTCCCCCTCGAACGGCGTCAGGTATCGCGCGAACGGCAGATCCGCCAGCTCACGTGCCACGCCCCACCTCCCTACCTCGGTCGACAACGGTCGGTCTTGTCTATCAGCACCCACCGACAGCGGTCCTGATCACCGCAGCGTGCGCAGCCAGCGGCGAGTGTCGGCGGGATCGATGACGTCGTCCAGCTCCAGCACGGTCGCCGCGGTGAGCGCTTTGCCGTTGGCGTAGGCGAGTCGCACGAGGTTGTCGAAGGCGGTCTGTCGTTCGGCGGGGTCCTCGATGGCGGCCAGTTCCTTGGCGAAGCCGAGCCGCACCGCGCCCTCCAGACCCATGCCGCCGATCTCGCCGGTCGGCCAGGCGATCACGAACCGCGGCGCGCGGAACGAGCCCGCGGCCATGGCCTGCGCCCCGAGGCCGTAGCCCTTGCGCAGAATCACCGTGCCCCACGGCACCGACAGTCCGGCGGCCTCGATGAACAAACGGCTGAATTTGGTCACCGTCGCGTGCGTCTCGGCTTCCGGACCGACCATGAAACCCGGTGTATCGCAGAGGGATACGATCGGGAGGCCGTGCGCGTCGCAGAGCCGGAGGAACATGGCGAGCTTGTCGGCGGCGGGCGCGTCGATCGCGCCGCCGAGGTGGTGGCAGTCGTTGGCGATCAGCCCGAAGGGCCTGCCCTCGACCCGCACCAGGGCGGTCACGATGCCGACGCCCCAGTCCGCGCGCAGCTCCAGCACCGAGCCGACGTCGGCGATCGCGGCGATGGCGGCGCGAATATCGAAGGCGCGCAAGCGATTCTCGGGCACCACGTGCCGCGCCACGCGGGGATCGGGCGCCGTCCACTCGGCGGTGCCGCGCTGAAAGTAGCCGAGATAGCGGCGCGCGAGGGCGACGGCTTCCGCTTCGTCGGCCGCGACCAAGTGCACCACGCCGTTGCGGCGCTGGACGTCGATCGGCCCGATGTCCTCCGGCGCGTAGACACCGAGACCGCCGCCTTCGATCATGGCGGGCCCACCCATGCCGATGTTCGCGTCGGGGGTGGCGATCACGACGTCGCACATGCCGAGCAGAGCGGCGTTGCCCGCGAAGCAGCGTCCGGAGACGATGCCGATCAGCGGCACTCGACCGGACAGCGCGCCCATCGCACGGAAGGTGGTGACGTCCAGGCCCGAGATGCCCGGGTAGTCGGTGTCGCCCGGCCGCCCGCCACCGCCTTCGGTGAAGAAGACGACCGGAAGTCGTTGCTCGCGAGCGAGTTCCAGCATGCGATCGGTCTTGACGTGGTTGCGCATGCCCTGGGTGCCCGCGAGCACCGTGTAGTCGTAGGAGAGGACGACCGCGCGACTCGCGTCCGCGCCGAAGCGGTCGGCGTTGATCGTGGCCACGCCGGTGATCAGGCCGTCGGCCGGAGTGTTGGCGATGAGATCCTCGGGACTGCGGCGCAGCCGTTGGGCGGCGACCGCGAGTGCCCCGTACTCGACGAAGCTGTCGGCGTCGACCAGATCGGCGATGTTCTCGCGGGCGGTGCGCCTGCCGAGCCGGTGGCGTTTGGCGACGGCCTCCGGCCTGGCGGCGTCCAGTCCGACGCGGTGGCGCTCCTGCACCTCGGCGAGGTCGGCGCGGATCGCGTCCAGGTCGACGGCGGTGACATCGGCGGTTTCGCCGTCGTGCTCGGCGGCGGCCCAGACCACCAGCGCGGTGTGCGGGTCGACGGTGTCGCCGGGTGCGACCAGGTGTCGCAGCACGCGCAGCGGCTGCTCCGCGCGCAGCACGTGCTGCATCTTCATGGCCTCCAAGACGGCCACCTCGTCGCCCGGCGCGACGACGGTACCCGGCTCCACCAAGCTCACGACCGTGCCGCCCATCGGCGCGAGCAGCGCGGTCTCCCCGTCGAGAAGTCGGTCGGGAACGCGGGCACCGGTGTTGTCGGGCGTCGTGTCGGCCACCGGGAGCGAGGTGGCGAGATCCGCCGCGCGAGCGACGAATTCGGCTACGCGCTGCTCGAACCACGAGGTGCTCACCGTGTGCCCGTCGGCGAGCTCGCCGAGTGCCGCGCGCAGCACCGTCGCGTTGGTGTCCACGCCTGCGACCACGGTCTCGGCCAGCGCGTCGGCGCACCGCCGCAGCGCGGCCGGGTACGTCCCGGCGCGCGCGATCACCTTGGCCAGCAGCGAATCGAAGTGCACGCCGTGCCGCATACCCGCGTACAGGCCGGTGTCGACCCGCACGCCGACGCCGGTCGGCGCGGCGAACCGCGCGACGGTGCCGGAGGCGGGCAGCACTTCCCCACCGGCCGTGACGATTTCGGCGTTCACCCGGGCCTGGACGGCGTAGCCGCGCGGCGCGGGATCCGGCAGCGCGAGCTCGGTGAGCGTGGCGCCGCGCGCGAGTTCGAACTGGACCGCGACCAGGTCGATGCCAGTGACCTCCTCGGTGACGGTGTGCTCCACCTGTAGTCGCGGATTCACCTCCAGGAACCAGTAATGCGTTCCGCTGACCAGGAATTCGACGGTGATCACGCCGCGGCAGCGCACCGATTCGGCGAGCGCGACGGCGTCCGCGTGCAGCCGCTCGCGCAGTCCGGCGTCGAGGCCGGGCGCGGGCGCGATCTCGATCAGTTTCTGGTGGCGGCGCTGCACGCTGCAATCCCGGTCGCCGACCGCCACCGCCGCTGCGCCGTCCGCGACGACCTGCACCTCGATGTGCCTCGCCTCCGGAACCAGCGCCTCGGCGTACACCGTGTCGTCGCCGAACCCGGCCCGCGCCTCGGCCCGGCAGTGCTCGTAGGCGGCGGCCACCGCATCGGGGTCGCGCACCACTCGCATGCCGCGTCCGCCGCCGCCTGCCGCGGCCTTGACCATGACGCCCTCCGGATAGCGGGCTAGCAGCTCGGCGATCTCGGCTACGCCGGACCCCGCGGCGGTCGCGGGCAGCACGCGCACGCCCGCGTGTTCGGCCGCGGCGCGCGCCGCGGTCTTGTCGCCGAAGATCCGCAGCACCTCCGGCGCGGGGCCGACGAACACCAGCTCCGCCGCGGCGCAAGCGGCCGCCAGATCGGCGCTCTCGCTGAGGAATCCGTATCCGGGGTGGACGAGCGCCCCGGAGTCCGCCTTCCGCGCCGCGGCGACGATGCCCGGCACGTCGAGGTAGGCGGCCGCGCCGAGTCCGGGTAACGCCACCGCGTCGTCGGCCAGGCGCACGTGCATGGCCTCGCGTTCGTCCTCGGTGTACACCGCGAGCGTGGAGTATCCGTGCTCACGCGCGGTCCGCAGGACTCGAACCGCGATCTCTCCTCTGTTGGCCACGACGACGCGCATGCCGCCCAGTGTCGTTGACATTGACGTCAACGTCAATGAGCATGGGTGCCGTGACCTCCTCCGCCTGGTCGGTTCGCGCCGCGCGCGAACGCTCGCACACCGACCGCCACCGCGACCTGCTCGACGCCGCCGCGCGGGTCTTCGCCGCGCGCGGCTACGCCGAGACCACCGTCGCGGCCATCACCGCCGAGGCCGGTGTCGCGCGCGCCACGCTGTACGTGTACTTCGCGTCGAAAGAGGAAATCTTCCATGCGCTGGCCGCCAGGGTGCGCGACGATTTCCTCGCCGCGCAGGAACCGGGCCTGGTCGGCGACGATCCGCGAAAGACGTTGCGCGCCACCATGGACGCCTTCGCCGCCGCGGCCCGCGACGCCGGTCCGCTGCTGCGGATGATCGAGGAGCGTGGCGCCATCGAACCGGCCCTGGCCGGTCTCGCGACCGAGATCGCCGAGCGCCCGATCCGTCGCTTCGCCCGGTGGATCGAGCGCCAACGGCAGGCCGCGACGGTCGCGCCGGTCGCTGAACCGCGCGTGGTCGCGGAGACGATCGGCTACGCGCTGGCCAGTGGTGCGCTACAGCGCCGGAACGCGAACCCGGCGGCTTGGGAGGAATACCTGCGCAATATGCGGACGGTGGCGGAGACGCTGCTCGGCATGGGCTCCACAGCGGCTCCGCGGTCCTGAACTCGGCCGCCGGTACACCGGGCCACCGGGTGCGGTGGCCTCAGCTCACCGCCCGGCGCACGAGCTCGCCGATCTTCTTCTCGTCGTCGGCGGTCAGCTTCGTCAGCGCGAAGGCCGTCGGCCACAGGGTGCCGTCGTCGAGGTTCGCCGAGTCGTTGAAGCCGAGCGTCGCGTACCGCGCCTTGAACTTCTCCGCGCTCTGGAAGAAGCACACGACCTTGCCATCTCTGGCGTACGCGGGCATGCCGTACCAGAGTTTCGGCGCGAGCTGCGGTGCGCTGGCCTTGACGATGGCGTGAATCCGTTCGGCGAGCACGCGATCGGCGTCCGCCATGTCGGCGATCTTGGCGAGCACGTCCTTCTCCCCGTCGGCCTTGGTGGCGCGCGAGCCGCGGCGGGCAGCCGTCTTCAGCTCCTGGGCGTGCTCTTTCATCGCGGCGCGTTCTTCGGCGGTGAAGCCGACCGCGCTCTTGCTCTTGGCGGCGGTGCGGGTGGTGGTCTGCTGAGTGGTCATTGTCGGTTCCTTCGTTCGGGTGTCGATGGGTCGGGGGCGCTCAGCGGTCCTGAAGCAGACCGAGGACGTTGCCGTCGGGGTCGGTGACGGTGGCCACCAGGCGACCCGCACCGACGTCGCGCACGGGCTCGACGACCGTGGCGCCCGCCGCGGTGACCTCGGCGAGCTTCGCCTCGATGTCGGGCACGTGCCAGTACGCCACCGGGGCGGTCATGTTCTGCGGTCCGCCGCCGGGCACCAGTCCGATGTGCTGGCCCTCGACTTCGAAGCCGACGTAGTAGGTTCCGTCGGTCTGCGGCTCGACGCCGAGCAGCGCGGCGTACATCTTCTTGGCCGCCGCCAAGTCGGATACGGGATGCAGGACGGTCTTGATTCCGGCGGTCATGATCACTCCTGAGGTGGTCGGGATCGTCTGGGGCGCGGTACCGGAGGACGCTTGCGCCGTTTCGGCCGTTCCTCCGATGTCCATGGCAATTACGGTATGGACGGCGCGGCTCACCGACATCCGTGCCGACCACGGAACGCTCCACTGAACGTGCCCGTAGCGTTGCCCGTGCGACCCGGAGCCGAGACCCGTACGGGAAGATGGCGACGTGTCGAAGCAGAAGGTTGCCGTCGGGATCTCCGACCGGGAGGCCGAGGTCCTGAGTCTTGTGGGGCAACACCGCAGCAATGCGGAGATCGCCGCGCAGCTGTTCATCTCGGTGCGCACCGTGGAGACCCACGTGTCCTCGCTGCTGCGCAAGGTCGGCGTGCCCGACCGGCGAGCGCTCGCCGCCCGCTCGGCCGATTTCGCCAGGGCGGAGCGGATGAGCGAGACGATCGTCGCCCTCCCCGCGCCCTTGACGTCGTTCGTCGGCCGAGCCTCGGAGCGCGACGCGCTGCGCGAAGCCGTCCGGGCGCATCGCCACGTGACCGCCCTCGGTCCCGGCGGGATCGGCAAGACCCGGCTGGCACTGGCCGCCGCCGCGGACTTGGCCGGTGACTTCGCCGACGGCGTCTGGTTCGTCGACCTCGTGCCGGTCACGGATCCGGCGATGATCGGCTCCGCGGTGGCGGGCGCGCTCGGCCTCGGCGAAAACCAGGGTCGTAGCCTCGACGACTCGGTGCAGTCCGCGCTGGCCGATCGCCACACTCTGCTCGTGCTCGACAACTGCGAACACCTGCTCGACGGGGCGGTGCCGTTCATCGAGCGCCTGCTCGCGCGCTGCCCGCGCGTGACCGTCCTGGCCACCAGCCGGGCGCGGCTCATGGTGCCCTTCGAGCACGTCTACGCGGTGCCCCCGCTCTCCCTCGACGGCGACCGCGACAACGACGCCATCGCGCTGTTCCTGGAACGCGCCTCCGCCTTGGGCTGGCCCGTGGATGCGGGGCAACGCGACCGGGTCACCGAGATCTGCGAGCGGCTCGACGGGCTGGCTCTGGCGATCGAACTCGCGGCGGCCCGGCTGCCCACGCTCGGTCTCGACGGTCTCACCGCGAGCCTGGCCGACCCGCTGCGGCTGCTCGTCGGCGGACGTCGCGCCGACGACCGGCATCAGTCCGTGCGGGCCATGCTCGACTGGAGCCAGGCACTGCTCACCGACTCGGACCGGTGCCTGCTGCGCCGCGTCGCGGTGCTCGTCGCGCCGTTCACCGCCGCCGACGCCGCGGTGGTGGCCGGCCATCCACCGCTTGCGCCGGACGCGGTCGCGGACGGGCTGGCCCGGCTCGCCGAGCAGAGCCTGCTGACCACCGTGGTGTCCTCGGCGGGCACCCGCTACCGGGCGTTGGAGACGATTCGCCAGTACGAGACCGAGCAACTCGTCGCGACCGGCGAACTCGCCGAAGTTCTTGCCCGCCACTTGCGCTGGTGCTCGAAGACCGCCGCCGACCTGGCCGCCGAATTGCCCGCGGCGACGGGCGGGTGGCGCACCAGGTTCGACGCGGCGGCCGACGATATCCGGGCGGCGCTGGCCTGGGCGGTGGAACAGCCCGGTCACCGCACCGAGGCGCACGAGCTGGCCGTGCTCCTGGCTCAGCTGACTTTCGCCCGGAATCTGGTCGGTGAGTCCCAGCGGCGCTACGAACAGGCGGCGTCGCTCACCGACGACCCCGCGGCCGCCGCCTCGGCGCTGCGGTGCGCCGCGGCGGTGGCGGGTTGTCGCATGCGCGGCGAGGACATGTATCGCCTGTATCGCGCCGCCGCCGACACCGGCGCCGACGACCCCGCCGCGGCCGCACGCGACCTGGCCACGGCCGCGATCACCGTCTATCGGATGTCCGACACGTTCTCCGAGCGGCCACCCTCGGACGCGGCCGCAATGCTGTTGGCCGAGGCGCGCGAGCTGGCGGGGGCGGATCCGGCCGCGCTGGCCGCGATAGCACTGGCCGAATGCGGGGTGCTCGCCGACGCCATCGATCCGGATCAGGGTGGGCTCGGCGCGCCCGAGGCGATCGCGCTCGCCGAGCGAGCCGTCGACCTGGCGTATCGGACCGGCGATCCGCTGGCGCAGAGCGCTGCGCTCGACGCACTCGCCGCGGCCCAGTGCTGGGCGGGCGATACCTTCGCCACCGCGGCGACGACCCTTCGACGAGTCGAGCTGCTCGAGTCGGTGCCGGTGACGGCGGCCGGCGCGCTGGAGCGAGTCAACGCACTCGCCGAGGCGGCCGAAACCTGCGTCGGAGTGGGCGATTTGGCGGGGGCCCAGCGGTGGGGCGAGCAGCTTCGCGACTTGCCGCTGCTGGCCGAACGGGGTGACTTCGCCACGTCCCGGCTGCTGGTGGCGGACGCACTGGCGGGCAATGTCGCCGAGGTGCTCGCGGCAGGCGGGCGGTTCCTCGACGCATGGGAGCTCGCCGGACGCCTGCCCGCGCCCCACCTCGCGACAGCGGCGGCCGCGGTGGCGCTGGTCCACGGTTTGCGTGGCGACGACGCGGCGCGAGCCGAGTGGCTGGCCACCGTCGACGCGCTCGGTGCGACGCGCGAGCAGAAGGCCGCCTACGCCGCCGTGTTCGATGCGATCGTCCTGCTGCACCGTGGACGAGCCGACCGGGCCCTGGCGGGGCTGGCAGCGGAGCCGGACCAGATGGACGAGCGAGTCGTCTGGGTATGGCGCCATTGGTATCTGGCACTTCGCGCCGAGGCCGCGGTGCTCGCCGGTCATCCGGACGCCCGCGACTACCTCGCCGCGGCGCGAACCTCCGTGGCAGGCAACCCGATCGCCGACGCGATCGTCGACCGCGCCGCAGCTCTACTCGACAACGAGCCCGACGGGCTACCCGCCATCGCGGCCGCCTTCGAAGCAGCCTGCTGCCCCTACCAACAGGCCAGAACTCTGACGCTCATCGGCGGCGACTCCGCCGATGTCGGCAATACCGTTCTGGCAGACCTAGGCATTACCCCTCCCAAGGGGTTCCGGTAGCAATCGTCGAAAAAGCAGCCTTCGAAGGCGCCGCACCCGCGTTTTGGTCCAGCTGCACTATCCACGGTGGCAGGACGGAACTCGTCCAGTGGCTGATCTTTTATCATGTCCCTGAACGACTTCAGCTGCTCGACCGTGAATTATTCTGCGGGTCAACAGTTTTGGCGGTTATGCTGGATCTTTCCCCAGCGTGCCGGGGACGAGCGGAGTTCGATCACTGATTTCGGGCGGTGTCGGACCCTGCACTCTCGTGGCAGTGTCGCGTCGAGTACCCGTGGCGGCGCCTGCCATTTGGCTGCGATGATGCCGACTTCGTGGACACGGACGTGGTCACGGTGGCCGCCGTGGTGGTCGGCGTCCGTCGTGGCATGTGATCGTGTCGAATATTGCCGAGAATTGCCGGTGCGTGATCAGGATGCGGAGATCTCGATTCCGATGTTGGCGTTGTCACCACGTCGCAGGCGACTGCTGAGGGTGGCTATCCAGCCTTGGAATCCGTAGCGGTGCCGGATCAGCTGGCGTGCCTTGGCGGTGGCGGCCTCGTCGAGCAAGACCGCGGTGCCCCGCACGATCTCGCCGCGCGCCTTGCCGCGGATAGTGCATTGTTGGACGGTGACCTCGGGATTGCGGCGGATGCGCTTGACCTTTCCGGCATCGGGCAGGGAGGAGACATAGAGCTTGCCGTTGTCGAGTGCGGCCCATACCGGGGTGGCGACCGGGGACCCGTCTATCTTGAAACTTGTCAACAGAAGGTATCGCGCAGTCCCCACTGGGCCGAATGGACTGTCCACTGCCAGAGTCTTTCTCTCAGAGTGCCTGAAGATGTATTGATGCCGTCGTCGAGGTAGCCGCACACGATCTTGTCGATGGCGCGGCATCCTTGCTGTTCATTCGACGGTGTCTCGGGATGCGAAGCCCACAGGATCCTGGCTGGGGGGTGCGCCGAACAGGCGCCGATATTCGCGGCTGAACTGTGATGGGCTGTCGTAGCCCACGAGATATCCGATGTTGGCGATGTCTTTGGGATTGGCCGCCAGCAGAAGACGCGCCTCGTGCAGCCGGATCCGCTTTTGATACTGGACCGGCGTGGTGTGCGTGATGGACCGGAAGTTGCGATAGAACGCCGATGGACTCATGCCGACGAGCTCGGCGAGGTCTTCGACCTGGAACGGCTCTCTGTAATGCTGCCGGATCCATTGCACGGCTTGGGCGATCGGAGACAGCCGGGGGTCAGCGAGCCCGATCTGGCGGACCGTGGCCCCGTGCTCACCGGTGATCAACCGCCACAGAATCTCCCGTTTGACCAGTGGCGCAAGGACATCCAAGTCGCGCGGCTGGTCGAGCAGGCGCACGAGCCGCACGGTGGCGTCGAGCAACTCGTCGGAGGCGGTGCTGACCGCGATCGTCGGTGGTGCGGTGTGGTCGCGATCGCGCAGGGTGCTGGGCGGGGCCTGCAACAACAGCTCGGCGACTTCGGAGGCTTGCAGGAGCAGACACAGGCCCAGCACCGGCCGCTGTGGGGTGGCATCGGTGAATCTGCACGTCAGCGGCATGGCGATGGATGTCACCAGGTACTGTCCGGCCCGGTAATCGAACACCTGCTCGCCGTGGGCAAGACGTTTTGCGCCCTGGGTGATCAGCGTCATGCGTGTTCTGGCCATCGACGGTGGAGGCGTGACATCGGATTCTTCGCGGCCCACCAGCAGATCCTCGATGGCCGTGGCCCCGTCCTCGCGAGCGTGGCGGGACAGCAGCGTGCAGAGCTCGTCGAGCAGCACGGGTCGAAGCTCACTGTGCGAGATGACCCATCACCCCAGTGCGTGTGCGATGACGATGACGCATCCCAGGACGAATTCCAGTGCCGCGAAGGACAAGAATTCGCTGGGACGGACGGGCAGTCCCCGGAGGGCGAGGGAGAGCATCCGCCCGGCGAACCCGAGGAAGATCGGTGCGGTCAACAGGTAGATCAAGGGACCGTGATCGTGGTCGCGGATGGTGAGGCCCGCCCAGACGAACATGGGTGCCCACCCGATGTAGACCCCTGCCATGAAGCGGTGGATATGGTCAGCGGTTGCATCGCCGCCCTTGGCTCCCTGTACCAGCTGCAAGCTGGCACCGGCGACGATAATCGCTGCGGTCAGCAGCAAGCAGACCATGACCGTGATGGTGGAGCCGCTGAACGACGAGTCGCCTTCGGCCAGCAGCGGACCGTGTGTGTTCATGCCACTCCGCCTCTCTCTAGTGTTCTGAGTGGGTTTGTTCGCTCGCTCTCGCGCGGTGGTTCAGATCTGTTCGGTGGGGCGCACGAGGAGTTCGGCGGCGGCGATCTGGTCCGCGACCTCGGACAGACGGTCCTTTCGGCGGCCGACCACGGCCACCGACGCCCCCTGGCGGGCAAGCTCCACGGCAGTGGCGCGCCCGATCCCACTCGACGCCCCGGTAACCAGGGCGACGGTACCGGCAAGACGAGGCATGATCCCCCTCCTTTCGAATGCGGACAGCGCCGAGACTTCTGTCCCGCGAACCAACGGCCACAGGCTCGACGCAATCCCAACACCTGCGGCAACCACGTGAGGAAGTTCGAGGCAGCCGTCGAACTTCGATGAACGCATCAGGTGCGCGTGAGCGCCGCTTCCCTACGCATCCTTGTTTGCGCTGTCGAACGAGACGCACCAATCAAACACTGTGACCAGCGGAATCGCTAGAACGATCCTGGCTTCGCCTTGCCTGATCCTCGCAAATGGGGAGAGTCCTGACCTGCGATCGGCCGCCCGCCCGACCCGCGGGCGGCCTCCCACGCCATCCCCGACAGCAGATGTGCGCGCGGGTCGCGCCACTTCGAGGAATGCTCGGCGAAGATGTTGCGATACTTCAGGCGCCGATGGAACTGCTCGAGCAGGCACAACGTGTACGCGGCGCGGTCCACGATCTGCTCCGGCCGCTCTGGTGGATACACCAGCCGCTGCCAGCCGCCCCCGACCAGGTTGTGGTGGATCCGGCGGGCATCGAGCCAGCGGGCGGGCAGCCCGCGGGTGTGCTGCGGGGAGCATGTCGGCCAGTTTGTCCACCGCGGCCAGGACCGGTTTGCCGTCGCCAGTGGCCCGAACTCGATGGTGCGCATCATCACGGGCAGGAACGAGCGGACCGTGGAGAACCGGCCCGCGAGCTCTTCGAGACGTTGGGAGTCGTATTCCGGATCCGCTTGTGGCACAAGCTCGTCGATGGCGGCCAGCGCCGCCCGCAGTTCATCGAACAATAACGATCGGTCCGCCCCGCCAGCCGCTAAGCGTGACTTTTCGCGTCACTGGACCTCAGGGGCCGTATCGGCGGGCCGACAATCGACTGTGTTGCCGAGATCAGGCGCTGCGGGTCTCGAGCACCGCGCCGGGCCGATCGGCGGCAGAGCTGAAGGTCAGCACGCCGTCCTCGAGCGGCGCCTTGCGCAGGAGGGCGCGGTCACGGAAGTAGTTGTTGACGACCTGCCACGGCCCGTTGGTGCCCTGGCGCGGCATCACCGCGTCGCCGCGCTTGATGTAGCCGGAGGTCAGCGCGCCGCCCATGACCGAGTCGGCGCCGCGGTCGCCATCCTTGGCCACCGCCACGAACTTGGTCAGGCCATTGGCCTTCAGGTGGTTGAGCAGGCGGCAGAAGTACTCGGCGGCGAGATCGGCCTTGAGCGTCCACGAGGCGTTGGTGTAGCCGAGCACCATCATCGCGTTGGGCACGCCGTCGAGCAGAGCGCCCTTGTAGACGACGCGGTCGCGGGTCACCACCGGCTCGCCGTCGATCTCGAGCGACGCGCCGCCGAGCATCTGCACGGTGAGACCGGTCGCGCTGATGACGATGTCGGCCTCGAGCTCCTCGCCGGAGGCCAGCCGGATGCCGGTCTCGGTGAAGGTGTCGATGCGGTCGGTGGCGATCGAGGCCTTGCCGCTGCGCAGCACCTTGAACAGGTCGCCGTTGGGCACCACGCACAGGCGCTGGTCCCACGGGTTGTAGGTCGGCGTGAAATGGCGCATGTCCAGGTCCGCGCCGACCTGCAACCGGACCGCTGCGAGCAGCAGCTTCTTGGCCGCCGCCGGGTTGGTGCGGGACAGCTGGAAACTGGCGCGCTGCAAGGCGATGTTGCGCGCCCGGCCGATCCGGTAGGCGAGCTTGGCGGGCACCTTGGCCGCCTTCATGCCCACCGCGACCGGATCGTCGGCGGGCAGCGCGGTGATGTAGGTGGGCGAGCGCTGCAGCATGGTCACGTGCGCGGCGTCGTCTGCCATGGCCGGGATGAGCGTGATCGCGGTGGCGCCGCTGCCGATGACGACCACGCGCTTGCCGCGGTAGTCCAGGTCCTCGGGCCAGTGCTGCGGGTGCACGATCTGCCCGCGGAAGTTCTCCTCGCCGGGGAACTCGGGGCGGTAGCCCTTGTCGTAGTCGTAGTAACCGGTGCAGCCGACCAGGAAGTTGCTGGTCCACTCCTCGGTGGCGCCGGTCTGTTCGTCGAGCGCGGTCACGGTCCACAGCTCGGTCTCGCTGGACCAGCGGGCGGTGGTCACCTTACGGCCGAACCGGATGTGTTCGGTGACGCCGTATTCGGCGGCGGTGTCCTCGACGTACTGGCGGATGTGCGGGCCGTCGGCGAGCACCTTGGTGCCGTGCCAGGGACGGAAGCCGTAGCCGAAGGTGTACATGTCCGAGTCGGAGCGAATCCCGGGGTACTTGAACAGGTCCCAGGTCCCGCCGATCGCGCTGCGCCGTTCCAGGATCGCGTAGCTGCGTCCGGTCCGCTCGCGGGTGAGGTGGCAGGCCACGCCGATTCCGGACAGGCCAGCGCCGATGATCAGTACGTCGACATGCCGCGTCATTGGGGTACTCGTTTCGTCTGTTCTCGCACCCGGGCGCCGTCGTCCGAGCGTGGTAATCGAGGGTACATGTTATTCGAAGTAACGTCTAGAACGCCAATGCCCTGATCGGCGATAAAAACCACGGTGGTCGCAAACCGTGACCCCCGAAGTCGCCGTCGGGACGATGAACCACTGCGGCATGCCCCCGATCCACCGAAGGAAGTGACGCGCGCATGAGTTTGTCGTTCCACTGGTTCCTGCCCACCTACGGCGATTCGCGCGGTCTGGTCGCGGGCGGTCACGGCACCTTCATGTCCGGCGACCGCCCGGCCTCGCTGCGCTACCTGAATCAGATCGGCGCCGCGGCCGAGGACAACGGCTTCGAGGCGGTACTGACCCCGACCGGCGCCTGGTGCGAGGACGCCTGGCTGACCACCGCGATGCTGGTCGAGACCACGGAGACGCTGAAATTCCTGGTCGCCTTCCGTCCCGGACTGGTCAGTCCGACGTTGGCCGCGCAGATGGCGGGCACCTTTCAGCGCCACTCGCGCGGCAGGCTGCTGCTCAACGTGGTGACCGGAGGCGAACCGCACGAGCAGCAGGCCTACGGCGACTTCCTGGACAAGGAACAGCGCTACGCGCGCACCGGCGAGTTCCTGCACGTCGTGCGCGAACTGTGGCGGTCGACCGAACCGGTGACGTTCGACGGCGAGCACATCCGGGTCCGCGAAGCACTGCTCGCCAACCGGCCCGACCCGATTCCCCCGGTCTTCTTCGGTGGCTCGTCGGAACCGGCCGGTCCGGTGGCCGCGCGTTACGCCGACACCTATCTCACCTGGGGCGAGCCGCTGCTCGCGGTGAGCAGGAAGCTCGAGTGGATCCGCCGACTCGCGGTCGACCACGGCCGCATCCTGGACTACGGCCTGCGCGTCCACGTCATCAGCCGCGACACCTCCGAGCAGGCGTGGGCCGAAGCCGATCGGTTGCTACAGGGCATCGATCCTGCGGACATCGAACGGGTGCAGGCGAACCTGGCCCGCAGCGAGTCGGAGGGCCAGCGCAGGATGGTGGAGCTGCACGGCGGCAGTGCCGACCGGCTGGAGATCGCGCCGAATCTGTGGGCCGGTGTCGGACTGGTGCGCGGCGGGGCGGGCACCGCGCTGGTCGGTTCGCACGAGGAGGTCGCCGAGCGGCTGATCGAGTACTCGCGCCTCGGCATCACCCACTTCATCCTGTCCGGCTACCCCCATCTCGAGGAGGCGTACTGGTTCGGCGAGGGGGTGCTGCCGATCCTGGAGCGCAAGGGTCTGTGGCGGCATCCGCACCGCGACGCTCCGGTGCGCGTCGGGACTCCGTTCGCGGCCTCGTCGTCCAGCTGACGCGGCGTGCGGTCGCTGCCGATACGCACCTTCTGCAAACCCCCGGTTATCGACGCCGCGAAGGCACCCACGAGAATGGATCCTCGGCTTCGGCCCACAAAGGCCGAGCCGAGGATCCCTATCTCGTACTGGGGCGGGTGAACCGCGCCCCGAGAGGAAACCGATGACCAGCGCAGAACAACGGTGGCGCCGCCGCACGCCCGACGACGCGAGCCTGCCCGGCTCCGGCTCGTCGCTGAAACGCAGCCTCGGGCGGATCGACCTGACCGCCATGGGCGTGGGCACCATCGTCGGCGCGGGCATCTTCGTCATCACCGGCGTTGCGGCCGCGGAGAAGGCGGGACCGTCGATCGTGCTGTCGTTCGGACTGGCCGGTCTGGTCTGCGTGCTCGTCGCGCTCTGCTACAGCGAGCTCGCCGCGATGGTCCCGGTCTCGGGCAGCGCCTACACCTACACCTACGCCACTCTCGGGGAAGGACCGGCGTTCCTGGTCGGCTGGAATCTCCTGCTGGAATTCGTCATCGCGGGCGCGGCCGTGGCGATCGGATGGTCCGGCACCACGGTGTCGGCACTGGATTCGATGTTCGGCATCACGCTCCCGCACGCCATCACCGCCGGGCCCGGCGAGGGCGGTGTGGTGAACCTGCCCGCGGTGCTGATCATCGCCGCGATCGTGGCCGTACTGGTCGGCGAGGTCTCGCTTACCGCGCGCATCACCAAGGCGCTGGTCGCGGTGACGATCGGCGTGCTGGTGCTGGTGGTCGCCGTCGGCGCCCCGCACATCGACCCGGGCAACTGGGCCCCGTTCGCGCCGTTCGGCTGGAGCGGCGTCATCGGCGGCGCGGCGATCGCGTTCTTCGCCTTCCTCGGTTTCGACGTGGTCGCCGCCTCCGCCGAGGAGGCGCGTAACCCGAAGCGCGACGTGCCCTTCGCCATCATCGGCACCGTGCTCATCGCGACACTGCTCTACGCGCTCGTGAGCGCCGTGCTCACCGGCGTCGCCCCGTTCCCGACCCTGAACAACGGCGCCCCGATCGCCACCGCCTTCGGCGCGCTGAACATCGGCTGGATCGGCAACGTCATCATCGTCGCGTCGATCATCGCGCTCACCAAAGGCCTGCTGCTCATCGTCTACGCGCAGGTGCGATTGAGTTTCGCGATGTGCCGCGACGGCCTGCTCCCCCGCCGCCTCGCGGCCACCGGCCGGCGCTCCACGCCGGTGCGGCTGACCCTGGTGCTCGGCGTGGGCTGTGCCGCCATCGCGGGCCTGCTGCCCATCGACATCGTGGTCGAACTGGTGAACATCGGCGCGCTGTCGGCCTTCGCTGTGGTGTGCGTCGGGGTGCTGGTGCTGCGCAAGCTGGAGCCGAACCGCGAGCGTCCGTTCCGCACCCCGCTCGTTCCGTTGGTGCCGATCCTCGCGCTGCTGGGCTGCGCGCTGATGGCGTTCACCCTGGACGAGCTGACCTGGGTGCGGTTCGCGATCTGGGTGGCGATCGGTGTCGCGGTCTACCTCGGCTACGGACGCAAGCACTCGGCCTTCGCCGCGACCCGCGTCCCGGTCGCGCCGAGAAGTTAGCCCCGCCCTCGCGGCCGCACCCAGCGCAGCAATGCGTTTACCGTCGTTTCCGGTGACGTGTTGAAACACAGCCGGATGCCGGGCGACGCCTCGGTCAGCACGTTGACGATGCGCTCGAACAGCAGCGTCTGCTCGGGCAGCATCCGCACTCCGCCGCCGATCATCGCCAACCCGTAGTCGGCCTCCGCCAGCCTCTCCTTCAGCATCTGCTCGGCCGCGTCGGGATCGACCGGAACCGAGCACGACACGACGTCGAAGCCCGAATCCCGCAGCATCGCCGTCCCCGCCTCGACCCGCGCGGTCAGCTCGGCTTCGTCCAGACCGGCGAGTCTGCTGTAGTCGAGCTGGCTCGGATGCAGGCCGATGGAAAGGATCTTGGTATCGGAACCGAGGGTCATGGCGTCCACAGTGCCAGCGATCGCCGGTTCGCGCAGATCCACACGTGGTGCCGGTCCGCACTCGGTGCAGATCGCACTGTCACGCCGGGATTTTCGGGTCGCGGCATCGAGTGCAACCGGAGTTCCACGTGAATCAAGGCTGTTCTGAACGCGATTCGCGTCGGTCCGCTCGGAGGCCGTCACCTCACCGGGTATACCGGTGCTTGACGCCCACCGGGAAGTAGTCCGGATCCCCCATCGGCCGCAGCTCCACATGCGGCACATGCCGCTCGACCGGGACATAGTTCGCGTATTCGCTGTTGTGCGTCACCAACTCGTCTCGAACGGCGTTGGCGACGAGCCGGGTCCGTTCGACGGTATTCGCCTCGTCCGGCCCGAGCTCGACCGTGATCCGTAGCAACCGATTGCGATCGGCGTCCTCCCACGCCTCCAACACGAACTTCCCGGTGACCCATTCGCTGATCTCCGCACGTTCCAACCCGAGCGACACCGTCTCGGGATACACATTGGCCCCGAACACCGACACCGCGTGGATGGAGCGGCCGAACACGAACACGAACGGCAGATCCGGACCCGTCTCCTCGTCCGGTTCGAACCCGTGCGCCCGGCAGAACTCCACCATGCGCTCGTGTGGGATGACACCGCCGTCGTCGGCGAGGTGATACCGGATCAGCGGCACTCCGGAGTCGGCGGTGAACACCAATGTCCCGTCGACGGTTTCGAAGAAGCGATCGGCCGGGTTGTACTGCATCAGCGTCGGCAACCGCTGACCCCCGAACAACTCGCGCGCCGCCGCAGGATGTTCGGCGAGGAACCGCCGGGTCCGCACGCTGAGCGGCGTCTCGTTGCCGAGGACGCCGCCGTCGGCCGTGCCGTAGAGCGCGGCGACATCGTGCACCGGATCCAGGCCCGCCCGCTTGCCCATGAGATCCCGCCACTGCTCGCTGAACACCTCCCCCGCGCACACCAGTTTCACCGCGTAACGCGACCAGTCGACGCCCTCGCGCAGCCCCGTGTCGATGACGTCCTTGAGGAAGGGTGGATAGCCGAAGAGCACCACTTGGTCGAAATGCGAGCCGAGCTCCGGTACCACGCGCAGTATCTCGGCCTTGTTGTTGCCGGGAGCCACGATCGTCATGGCCAGTTCGGCGGCCAGCCCACGCAGGCAGGACAGCGTGTAGAGGCCGCCCACCCAGGTGCCGAGCGGGAAGCACACCACGGCGAGGGTGCGCCGCTGGGCGGCGTCGAAACCGTGCACGAGGACCTGCTCGAAGCGGCGGGTCGCGGCCGCCTCGTCGGCGGCGGAGCGGGGCCAGAAGGTCGGCGTGCCCGTCGAACCGGACGACACCGCGATCAGGTCGCATGCCCCGAGATCGCCGTCGCGGCAGCGTTGCGGCAGCGAATAGCGTTGGTGGTAGTTCTCTTTCGTGACGAGCGGCAGTCGTGCGAATCCCGTGCCGTCGACGACCGAAGCCGCGTCGACGCCGTGGCTGTCGAGGAAGGCGCGGTAGGCGGGCACGGTCGCCGCCGTCCGCTGGAACAACGCCACGAGCCGCTGCTGCAGATCCGAATCCATCTCCGAGGTGGCCCTTCCGCGAGGCGAAACCTGCGTGAGGTCCAACGTACCGCCGGGCCGTGCCGCGCGCGGCAATCCGCACGGATCGCCGCTTTCTCGCTATCTTCGAAGTGGACCCGCTCGGAACGTTCGGCGGGCGCGGCGCGATGTTCCCGCGGAGTGTCGCGGAGGATCGGGGGACGACGGTGCGGTCGAGTCGGTGCGTATTGCTGAGCGTCGTCGCGGTCGCGACACTGGTCGCCACAGGGTGCTCCATCACGCCGAGTGTGGAAGGCAGCGCGAGACCCTCCCCCGCTCCACTGCCCACGTTGCGGGATTACGAGGCCCAGCGGGTCGAGTGGACGCCGTGCCGTGAGCAACGCGAGGCCGAGTGCGCCGAGATCCGGGTGCCCGTCGATTACGCCCGCCCGGAAGCCGCCGCCCTCACCATGCCGCTGGTGCGTTTGCGCGCCACCAACCCCGCGCAGCGCATCGGGGTGCTCACCACCAACCCGGGCGGCCCCGGCGAATCCGGTTACGAGGACGTGCTTTCCGCGCTGAACCCGGACGACACCGGACTTCGCAAATTCCGTATCCGCTACGACCTGGTCGGTTTCGACCCGCGCGGGGTCGGCCGCACCGCGCCTGTCCGGTGTCTCGGCGACCGCGCGATGGACGAATACTTGGCCACCGACTTCACGCCGGTGGACGACGCGGGTCGCCGCCTGGTCGCCGAGGCGCACCGCCGTTACGCCACCGCGTGCCTGCGCAACACCGGCAGCCTGCTCGGATTCGTCGGCACCGAATTCGTGGTGCGCGATATGGACATCATGCGCTCGGCGCTCGGCGAGGCGAAGCTGAACTTCTTCGGCTTCTCCTACGGCACCCGGCTCGGGCAGCTGTATGCCGAGCAGTTCCCGGGTCGGGTCGGGCGAATGGTGCTGGATTCCGTCGACGACCCGAGCCTGACACCGGACCGGTGGAACTCGCTCGACGCATCCGACGCTCCCGTGCCCGGTGCGATCTCGGCGCGGGATCGCTTGGTGCACAGCATTCTCGAAGCGTGCGCGCGACGCGAGGACTGCCCCCTCGGCGACGACCCGGACGCCGCCATGCGCCGGCTGATCGACCTGATCGACCGGGTGGACGCCGAGCCCATTCCGGCCTCCGACGGCCGCCGCGTCGGTTCCAATCTGGCTTTGCTCGGCATCTTCATGGCGACCTACGACGAGCGGTACTGGCCGCGGTTCGAGCGCGCCTTCGCCGACGCCCTGCGCGGCGACGGCACCGGGCTCGCGGAGCTCGCCGACTTCTACGTCGGCCGCGAGGACGGCCGCTACAGCTCGTCCGATCCGGCGTTCTGGGCCGTAGAGTGCATGAACGACGACCCGGCCGCTTGGCGCTCGAAGCCCGAAGACGCGATCCTCCGGGATCTGGCGCTGGAGGCCGAGTGGGCCGCCGTGCGCTCACCGCTGTTCGGCGTGAACCGGGTGTTCAGCACTCCGCTGTGCCTGTTCTGGCCGGTCCGGCCGACCCAGAAGTCGGCGGGCGTGGACGCGGCGGGCGCGCCGCCCATCCTGCTGCTGAACAACAGCGGCGATCTGGCGACCACGGTCGAGGACGCGGAGAACGTCGCCGCCACCTTGGCCGACGCCGTGCTGGTGGTCAGCGAGCACGACGGCCACATCGCCTTCGACAACGGTTCGGCCTGCGTGGACGCCATCGTCATCGCCTACCTCTACGACGGGACGCTCCCGCCGGACGGGACCCGCTGCACGGACTGACCGGCCGGATAGAGTCGAGCGGTGACCTGGACCGTCGGCTTCGACCTCGACATGACCCTGATCGATTCGCGACCGGGAGTCTCCTACGCCATCGACACCGTCGCCGCGGAATTCCAGCTCCCGTTACGCGGGGCCGACTTCGTGGAGCGGCTCGGGCCGCCGCTGGCCCTGCTGCTCGCCGAGGCGGGCGCGCCCGACGAGCTCATTCCCGCACTGATCACCCGCTACCGCGAGCTGTATCCCGACGTGGTGTCGCGCATCCCCGCCCTGCCCGGCGCGGAGGCCGCGCTCGCCGCGGTGACCGCGCGCGACGGGCGGCTGATGGTCGTGACCGGCAAGCACCAACCGCACGCGCAACTCCATCTCGACGCGCTCGGCTGGCGAATCGACCACCTCGCCGGTGGATTGTGGTCCACCGGCAAGGCCGAGGTCCTGCGCGCGCAAGGCGCGGCGATCTACGTCGGCGACCACGCGGGCGACATGCGCGGCGCCAAGGCCGCCGACGCGTTCGCGGTCGGCGTCACCACCGGGCCCTGCGACGCCGCCGAACTGCTGGCCGCGGGCGCCGATGTCGTCCTGCGCGACCTCACCGAATTCCCTTCCTGGCTCGCTGAATTCGCGGCGGCCGCGGCATCCTCCTCGTCAGGCTCGCTCTGATCGAGAACCGGTATCGATGTGCAGGACCGCGTCGGCGGTGTCGAGGATCGCTCGGTCGAGCGGGGAGTAGCCCTGCCGCGGGGTGGTGTCGGTGCGCGGGCGAGCGGAGGTCACCGCATCGGCCGGTGCCAGACCCCAGCCTGCGATGCGGCTCTGCAGGACGCTCTCGTAGGTGCCCGGCTCGGGCTCGCCGAGTCCGAGCGTCTCGCTGCTGCCCAAGCTTCCGGCGATGAAGGCGTACCGCTCACCCAGCAGGGAGCCCACGATGGCGCCCGCACCGAACCACCCGAAGTCCATCCCCGCCATGTGGATGGTGCCCTGGTTCCGCTGTAGGTGGGCGTTGTGGGCGCCGACCATGGTTCCGCCGCGCCGGGCCTCGATGTTGCGGATGTCGAAGAGGTTCTGGGCCATCGCCGTCTCGCGGATGTCCAGCAGGCCCGAGAGGCGCACCCGCTCGTCGCCCTGGTGGACCGCCTGCCGGTGATAGCGCAGCAGACAGAGACCGGCGGTCAGGTGGATCTCGGCGTTCAGCCACGCGGCGCGTGAGGTCGCCGCGATCAGTTCCGGTGCGCGCGCGTAGAGCGCGAGGAGCATGTCGTCCGCGATCTCCCGCAGGCGCTCGGCCTCGGCCGTCGCGCCGATCGACACGGTCGGATCCATGATCGCCTCCGCTCGGTCCCAGCGTTCGTCGGCGCCGAGGAGTTGGGCCAGATCGAGATCGAGACGCAGATAGTCGCGGGCGTGCTCGAGAAAGCGGCGCGGGCTGGGTGCGTCCGGGTTCTCCATCGGTGCGTCGAAACCGTGAAACGCCAAGCGCTCCAATGGCGGTCGGTCTCGGTTGTATTCGCGCATCCAGGCGACCAGTTCCCGGTTGGCGGCCTGTTCGCCGAAGTTGTGCGAGAAGCCTTCGCTCATCGCGGTGTCGAGGCTGCCGACACCGTTCCGGACGAAGTCGTCGACGATGAGCGCGGCGACGCGGTCGGTTTCCAACGCGATCGAGCGGAAGCCGCGGTCGACCAGCTGGGCGAACAGCTCGTTGCGGGCGAACCCGAAGGACGGTTCCCGGTGCGTCGGCTCACCGAGCGCGACCAGCTCACATGACGCGGATACGAAGTCTCCAATGTCCTGACTCATGTGTTTCGATCGTATCGTTGAAAGGCCGGTTGAGGCTTCCGCGGCTACGACCTCGCACCGGTGAGGTAAAGTCTCGAACCGGTGAAAATTTTGCGGCCCTCCGATCTGGCTCGCGAGCACGGCCTCTCGACCCAGGCGGTCCGGAATTACGAGCGCGACGGGTTTCTCCCGCCCGCCGAGCGCACACCCAGCGGCTACCGGATCTACACCGAGGCGCACGCGGCGGCGCTGCGCGCCTATCTGGGTCTCGTCGCGGCGTACGGGCACGCGACCGCGGGCCGGATCATGAACGCGCTCCACGACGACGCGCTCGACGACGCCCTCCGCCTCATCGACAGCGGCCACGGCCAGCTGCTTCGCGACCGGGAAACCCTCGACTCGGTGCGGCGAGCGGTGAATCACCTGACGGCGGCATCCCACACCGTCGCCGATCGCGCGGAAGACGCCGACAGCCGAACCATCCGCGAACTCGCGCACCGGCTCCGCCTCACTCCGGCGACCCTCCGCAATTGGGAAGGCGTCGGCATCCTCACCCCAATGCGTGACCCGGCCACCGGATACCGCCGCTACAGTGCGAGCGACATCCGCGACGCCGAGCTCGCGCATCTGCTCCGGCGCGGCGGCTATCCGCTCGAGCAGATCGCCGCCGTGGTCCAGCAGATCCGAAGTGCCGGTGGCACAGCCGAATTGGCCGCCGCCCTGGACGACTGGCAACGAAAACTCACCGCGCGGGGTCTCGCCATGCTCGATGCGGCCGGTCTGCTCGGGCACTACATGCGCATGTTCTGACGCGTTCTGCCGGAACGAGTTTCGGCGTCGGCCGCGCCGGTCAGTCGGCGACGATCTCCAGTTCCGGCCGGTGCTCGCGCATCGCCTCGGTGACCTTCAGCAGCGGGACCGACAGCGAGGTCATCGGAATGGACGGCGCGGTGGCGATCGCGTACTCGCGATCCGGATGCGCCAGCACCAGGTCGACAGCGTCGCCACCCGGACACCGGCGCACCCGGACGTGATCCACCGTCGACCACGCGATCCGCCCGAACGCCCGATGCTCCACGGCATCGTCGGTGATCACCAGATCCGGCCTGCGCCGCAGCCCCGACCACGCCATCTCCGCACCGATCGCGAGAAAAACCAGCGCCCCGATCTTCCCCGCGATCACCGCCGTATCGGTCACGATCGCGAGCACACAGATCGCGGCGAGCCCCGAACACGCCGCCGCCACTCCCACCGTCGTCCGCCACGACCGAAACACCGTATCCGCCCGCCGCCCCTCCCCCTTCCGCACACGCATTGCCGCATCCTAACGGTGCACCAGCGGCCGGAAACATGCGCGGCCGCAACGATCCTCGTCGTTGCGGCCGCGGGATCGGGTCAGGCCGCCTTGTACTTGCGCAAGTATTCGCCGGTCAGCGAGGTGGGGTGGTTCAGGAGGTCGGCGGGGGTGCCGGTGAAGACTATTCGGCCGCCGTCTTTGCCGCCGTCGGGGCCGAGGTCGATCACCCAGTCGGAGTGGGCGACGACGTCGAGGTTGTGTTCGATGACGACGACGGTGTTGCCGCGTTCGACGAGGCCGTCCATGAGCGCGAGCAAGGTGTCGACATCGGACATGTGCAGGCCGGTGGTCGGCTCGTCGAGCACATAGATCGAGCCGGTGTTCTGCAACTGGGTGGCGAGTTTGATGCGCTGGCGCTCGCCGCCGGAGAGCGTGCTCATCGCCTGGCCGAGGCTCAGGTACTCGAGGCCGACGTCGTTCATGGTGCGCAGCTTGGTGTTCAGCGCTTTCTCCGTGAAGAAGGCGAGCGCCTCCTCCGCCGACATCTCCAGCACGTCCGCGATGGATTTGCCGCGCAGCGTGTGCCCGAGCACGTCCTCGGAGAAGCGGCGGCCGTCGCAGGCGTCGCAGTGCGTGGTGACCGGATCCATGTAGGCGATCTCGGTGATGATCACACCGCGCCCCTCGCACTGCTTGCACGCACCGTCGGAGTTGAAGCTGAACAGGCTCGGCGATTCGCCCGTCGCCTTGGCGAACAGCTTGCGGATGGGATCCATCAACCCCAGATAGGTCGCCGGCGTCGACCGGGACGACGCCGCGATCGGCGACTGGTCCACGAACAGCGCCTCGGGATGTTGGCGCACGAACACGTCCCGGATGAGGCTGCTCTTGCCCGAGCCCGCCACGCCGGTGACCGAGGTCAGGATGCCGGTGGGGATACCGACGGTGACATCGCGCAGGTTGTGCACGCTCGCGTGCTCGATCAGCAGCTCGCCGGTGGCGGCTCGGAAGGTTTCTTTGACGGTGAAGGGCCTGCGCAGCCCCGCGCCGGTCGGCGTATCGGCGGCGCGCAGCTCGGTGAAGCTGCCCTGGAACACCACCTGCCCGCCGTGCACGCCGGCGCGCGGGCCGACGTCGACCACGTGGTCGGCGATCTGGATGACATCCGGGTCGTGCTCGACCACCAGCACGGTGTTGCCCTTGTCCCGCAACGCTTTCAGCAGGTTGTTGAGCCTGCCGACGTCGCGGGGGTGCAGCCCGACGCTGGGCTCGTCGAAGATGTAGGTCATCCCGATCAGCGTGCTGGACAGATGCTTGATCATCTTGAGCCGCTGGCCCTCGCCGCCCGACAGGGTCGAGGTGGGCCGGTCCAGGCTGAGGTACCCGAGTCCGATGTCGGCGACCCGGCGCAGCGCGGTGCGGATGGCGTCGGCGAGGCCGAGCGCGGCCGGGTCGGTGATCTCGTCGAGCACCGCCATCAGGTCGGTGATCTGCATGCGCGACCAGTCGGCGATGTTCCGGCCCTCGATCCGGGTGGCCAGCGCGGCGGCGTTGAGGCGGGCGCCTCGGCAGGTCGGGCACACGCCCTCGGTGAGGAATTTCTGCATCTGCTCGCGGGTCTTCTCGCTGAGCGTCGAGGTGTCGCGTTGCAGGCGGGTGCGGGTGAACTTCGCCGCGAGTCCCTCGTAATTGGCCTTCCAGGTGCCCTTGGCGAAGGTCAGCTCCACCTTGCCGCCGCTGCCGTACAGGAAGTCCTCGTACTCGGCCTCGGTGTAGTCGGCCAGCTTCTTGTCCGGATCGAAGCGCCCGGAATTGCCGTAGAGCTGCCAATCACCGCTGCCCACACCGTAACCGGGGAGCAGGATGGCGCCTTCGTTGAGCGATTTGGTGCGATCGACCAGCCGGTCCGGGTCCGCGCGGACCGTCATGCCGAGCCCGTCGCAGTCCGGACACATGCCCTGGGGCACGTTGAACGAGTAGTTGTAGACGAATCCGGCCGAGGGCGAACCGAATCGGGCGAACATGGCGCGCACCATCGAGTAGATGTCGGTCATGGTGCCGACCGTGGAGCGCGGGCCGCCGCCGACCGGCTGCTGGTCGATGATCACCGGCGCGGTCAGGTTCTCGATCGCCTCGGCGTGCGGCCGCTCGTAGCGCGGCAGGAAGTTGAGCACGAACGCCGGGAAGGTGGCGTAGAGCTGCCGCTGCGACTCCACGGCGATGGTGTCGAACACGATGGACGACTTGCCCGACCCGGAAACGCCGGTGAAGACGGTGATCTTGTTCTTGGGAATCTCCAGCGAGACGTTGCGCAGGTTGTGCTCGCTGGCCCCGAGCACCCGGATGACATCGACGGAAACGGCCGAATCGGTAGAAGGCATACCGGACACCATGCCATCGCGCACCGACAAAATGCCCGGTGTTCAGTGATGAAGGTCACATATTAGGCGAATCGCTATCACAGTCGCGCGGAAGCGCGTCCGTAGAGTCGTGAAGTGACCCGCGACCCGTATTGGAATCACAACACCCGCTATCACCCGTGGCTACTCGCCAAGGCGCCGACGTCCGCGCGGACCGCGCTCGACGTGGGTTGCGGCGACGGGCTTCTGGCAAGGAAGTTGGCGACGGGTGGCCGCGAGGTAGTCGGGATCGACGCGGACTCGGGCGCGCTGGAACAGGCGTCGGGAGCGAACGGGGTGCGCTTCGAACAAGCCGACTTCCGGGAATTCCCTGGCACTTTCGACTATGTGACAGCCGTCGCGACACTGCACCACGTGCCACTCGTGGAGGGTCTGACGGCCTTGCGCCGCCTCGTCGCCCCCGGCGGCACGTTGGCCGTGGTCGGACTGTGGAAGATGACGCCGCTACGCGACGCTCACTATTTTCCGATGCTGCCGCTGATCTGGGCCATCGATCACTTTCCGCCGCGCCCGAGCGGTCCGGATGTGCCGCTGCGAGATCCGGTGGACACGCTCGACGACATCCGGAAATCCGCCGCCGCGATCCTGCCCGGCGCGCGGATCCGGCGTCGTCTCATGTGGCGCTACACGTTGCTGTGGCAGCGGCCCGCGTAGGCCGCAACCGCGTCAGCGCAGGCGGGCGAGGACCGGCGCGAACTGCTCCATGCTGTTCTCCAGCACGGTGAAGTAGCTGAATCCGAAGCGCTCGCCCAGCTCTCGGATACGGTCGGCTGCCTCGTCCGGGGAACCGATGAGCAGGGTCGGGACCCGCTCGGGGCTGTCGGCGGCCGAGGGCGGCAGCGCCGGGGCGTACGCGTCGGCCAGCGCTGGCCATTCTTCCCGTGAAACAACGCGCTGCAACAGCAGATTGAATTCGACCTCGCCCGCGCGATCGCCGAGCAGCCCGTCGACATAGGCCACCCGCTCGGCTGTTTCGTCCTCGTCGGCGAGTCGCACGGGGCCGCCGGGCGTCACCGCTCCCCCGCCCGCGAAGGCGACGATGTCCGCTTGTTCGGCGGCGAGCTTCAGCAGCCGGTCGCCCCACCCCGCCACTAGCAGCGGCGGGCCCGAGGGCTGCGCCGGGCGCGGCTGGTAGTCCGGGTCGGCGAACAGCTTACGCAGTGTGGTCACGGTGTGCTCGAGGTGCCGCACCCGCTTGCCGCCGCTCTCGAAAGGGATTCCCGCGGCGTCGAACTCGGCGCGGACATAACCCGCGCCGAGCCCGAGTTCCACGCGCCCGTCGGTGAGCTGATCCGCGCCCGCCGCGTCGCGGGCCAGCAGCACCGGGTTGTAGAAGGCGGTGTTGAGCACGAAGGTGTTGAGCCGCACCCGCTCGGTGGCCTCGGCGGCCACGATCATGGCGGGAAACGGCGCGGGCAGGCCGAGGTGGTCGGCGACCCCGATCACGTCGAAGCCGAGTTCTTCGGCCCTACGGCACTTTTCGACCCATCGGGACCTGGACTCCGACGTCACCATGTTCACGCCGAAACGGAGAGGACGCTGCACTGTCACCAGAACTGTCTACCCGTCGGCTCGGCGCGCCCGTCACCCGAGGCCACCGCACGAGTTCAGCACTGCGCGATCGCGCTCGCCGCGACGGCCACGCCGAGCAGCGCCACCGCCGCGCTCAGCGCGGGCACCGGGCGTTGTATCGTGCTGCGGCCGAAGCGGCGCAAGGCCGCTGCGTCGAGGCGGCGGGTGCGTCGCGCCTGCCCCTCGGCATTCGAGGCGTTCCCATCGCGGCGGAACCAGCGGCGGCCGAAGCCTAGGATCGCCAGGACGATAGTCGCGGTCAGCATGCCCGAATCCCTCAGGCGCCGATTGCGTTCGAGGCCGGGCGCGGCGCGATCGCCTTCGGCCGCAGCCCGGGCGCGTCGACGATGCCGAAGGTGAGCAGGCTCTCGGCGGTGTCGAGCACGGTCTCCCGGACGGGACGCATGGTCCAGCCGAGTTCCGTGCGCGCCTTGTCCGCGCTGACCAGTTCGGTGCGGCCCAGCACCGGAACGGCCAACCGCACGCCCTTGTCGAAGCGGGCGATGAACCGGATCAGCCAATCGGGCAGCACCCGGGTGGGCACCCGCAGGCCGCGCGGGTTGTATTCGTCCGCGAGGATGCGGGCCAGCTCGGCCATCCACAGCGCGTCGGCCGCGCAGATGTACCGATTGCCCGCGGCCTGCGGCAGTTCCATCGCCAGCCGGTGCGCCACGGCGAGATCGCGCACGTCGACCGGTGTCCAGCCGGTGCGAATCGAGCCGGGGACGTCGCGCGCCATCAGCCGCCGGATCGGCTCGTGGGAGGTGCTGGTGACGGGGCTCTGCAGCGGTCCGAGCACCATGCCCGGGTTCACCGCCGCCAGCTCGAGTCCGCGCTCGGCGGGCAGACCGCCGACGAAGTCCCACGCCGCGCGTTCGGCCAGCGTCTTGCTCTTCTGGTAGGGCGGAATCCGATCCACCACCGACCAGTCCGCCTCGGTGCGCACCTCGTCCACGTCGTGGCCGTAGGCGATCGCGGCGACCGAGGAGGTGAGCACCACCCGGCGCACCCCCGGCTCCTCGGCGGCCGCGCGCAGCACGCGCAAAGTGCCCTGGACGGCCGGTTCGACGAGTTCGCGCTCGTCGTCGGGGACGTACGACGGGAACGGCGAGGCAACGTGCAGCACGTACGCGCAGCCCGCGACGGCCTCGCTCCAGCCCGCGTCGTGGTCGAGATCGGCGGCGACGAACTCGAGGTCCGCGCCGAGCCGGCGTGCGAGCTCGACGAGGTGCGCGCGCTTGCCGGTGTTCGCGAGGTCGCGCACGGTGGCGCGGACCCGGTAGCCGTGTTCGAGAAGTTCCGCGATGACGTGTCCGGCGATGAATCCCGTTGCGCCGGTGACCAATACCTGGTTGCTCATGTGTCCCACCTGTCTGGGGAAGAGGGAGAACGGCCGGAATCTAAGCGCCGCTCAGATAATCTAAGCACCGCATAGATAGGTTGTCCAGCCCCCGTCGCATACGCTCGGATGGTGAAGCGGACCAGTTACCACCACGGCGCACTGCGTGATGAGCTGATCGCCGCGTGCCTGCGCCTGATCGAAACCGAGGGCATCGCGGCGGTGAGCCTGCGCCGCGTGGCCAGGGAGGCGGGCGTCAGCACCGGCGCGCCGTACCACCACTTCGCCGATCGAGCCGCGCTGCTCGCGACCTTGTCCACCAAGGGATTCGAGTTGCTCGCCGCCGAACTCACCGCCGCTCGGGCGGCCGCGACCGGCTCACCGCTGGACGCCCTCGGCGCGCTGACGGTCGCCTACGTCCGCTTCTCGCGCGAGCAACCCGCGTACTTCCGCCTGATGTTCCGGCCGGAGCTCTCCCAGCCGGAGAAGCACCCCGACGCCGTCGCCGCGGGCGATGCCGCGTTCGCGGTCCTCGCCGATGCCATCGGCGACTGCGTTGCGGCCGGTCTGCTGCCCGCCGACAAGGCCGACATCCTCGGCATCACCTGGTGGGGCATCGGCCACGGCCTCGCCTCGCTGTGGCTGGACGGTCAGCTGGAGAAACGGAGCACCCAGCTCGGCACGACCGCCCCCGAACTGGTCGAAGAAGTGCTGCGCACCGTGTCTTCGTTTCTCGCGCCCGGGCCTTGACCCGGTACGGCGGTTTCTGCCCTAGAGTGGGCGCCAGATGTTTGCTGTTCCGTCACTGCTCAACCCGATTACCGTGAGCCGAGAGGGATGACCGGATGTCCGCACAGCAGCTCGACCCCGTCGTCCAGGAGTTCGTGGACGCGCTCAATGCCAACGACCCCGACCGCTTCCGCGCGGTGCTCACCGAGGACGCGACCATGTCCGACGACGGCGTGGAGCGCGATGTCGCGCAGTGGACCGATGCGGAGATCTTCGCGAGCAACGGCCGGATGCAAATCGAATCGGTGACCGACGGCGGCGTGGAACTGCTCGCCGACTACACGAATTCGCGCTGGGGATCGATGCGCACAGCGTGGCGTTTCATCGTGCGCGACGGCAAGATCAGCCGATTCGAGACCGGACAGGCCTGACCCCTTGCCGTGGCCGCGCCGATCTTGACATTCTGACCTCGTGTTCGACGCGCCTCCCTACGGCTCGGGTTCCCTTGCCGACCTGTTCCCCTCCGTCCTCGCCTGCCTCGGCGTCCCCGGCGAAACCGATCGGCTCGGCCTCGGCCTGTCCGCTCGCCGGATCTGCGTCCTGCTCGTGGACGGACTCGGCGCGGAAGCGCTCGCCGCGCACCAGCAGGAGGCGCCCTTCCTATCGAGCCTCGCGCCCGGCCAGCTGTCGGTGGGATTCCCGAGCACGACCGCGACCAGCCTGAGCTCGCTCGGTGTCGGTGTGCCGCCGGGCGAGCACGGCATCGTCGGCTATCTGATCAACGTGCCCGGCTACGACCGGTTGGTCAACGCGCTGCGCTGGCGCCTGCACGGCGAGGGCCCGAAGGTCGACCTGCTTCGCGAACTCGTGCCGGAGCAGTTCCAGCCCGCCGCAACGGTATTCGAGCGCGCCGGCCGCGCCGGGATCAGCGTCTCGCAGGTCGCCCCGATGTACCAGGCGGGCTCCGGGCTGACCAGGGCCGTGCTGCGCGGCTGCGATTTCCGTCCGAGCCTGTCGTTCGGCGATCTGGTCGACGGCGTGTCCACCGCGTTGCGCGCGGGCGATCGCTCGCTCGTCTACGCCTATCACGGCGACCTGGACACCACCGGTCATGTGCGCGGTCCGTCCTCGGACGCCTGGCGGCTGGAACTGGCGCACGTCGACCGCCTGGCCGCCACGATCGCCGAGAACTTGCCGCCCGGCGCGGCACTGTTGGTGACCGCCGATCATGGCATGGTGGAGCTGACCGGAACGGTGGACTTCGACGCGGTCGAGGCCTTGCGCACCGGCGTCGACCGGCTCGGCGGCGAGCCACGAGCCCGGCACGTCTACACCGTCGACGGCGCGGTGGACGATGTCGCGGCGGCGTGGCGGGAGACGCTCGGCGCCGATTTCGCGGTGCTGCCGCGCGCCGAGGTGATCGAACGCGGCTGGTTCGGTCCGACGGTGGGGTCGTCGGTGGTCGAGCGGATCGGCGATCTCGTCGTCGCGGCGCGCGGACCGCGCGGCGTCATCCGCACCGGCGCCGAACCGCTGCAATCGGCCATGCTCGGCCACCACGGGTCGCTGACCTCGGCCGAGTTGAACGTGCCGCTGCGCACCTGCCTGGCCTGATCGACACACCGGACCGCCTCGGCACGCCCGGATCCGGTCCGCTTACCCTCGATACCGATCGCGGCGGCCCATCCGCTCGACCAGGCGACCAGGAGGAGCAGATGAAGGCCACCGTGACCCGGACCGTTCTCGGCGCGGCGGCCGCCGCGCTGCTGCTGGCCGGATGCACCGACATCGAGCGCGCGCTCAACAAGGGCGGCGACACACCGTGCAGCGAGTATGTCAAGCAGGACGCCGACACCAAGCGCATGACGATCACCAAGTTCGTCAAGCAGCAGACCGGTGACGAGCGCGAACCGGCGGGCACCGCCGTCGACGCCACCATCATCTCCGTCGACCTGCTCTGCGCGGGCCAGCGCAACGCGGAGACGCCCATCAAGAACGCCGACGTGGCGGGCATCTTCCTCAACAAGTGAGGTGCCCGTGAGGCACAGTCGCGCGGTGTGACCGCCGGTCGGCCCCACCAGACACACCGTCCAGCAAGCGCCGGCTCGGGCTGCCGCGCGCGCCGCCGCCCGTCGAGAGCGCTGATCGTCGTGCGGCGCTCAGTGCCCGGCGGCCGGATGGGCGGCCAACCAATCCGCGGCGCGCTTGCGGGAGGCGCGGGAAAGCCAGGCGTCCTGGATGATCTCGGTCAGCTCGCCGACGGTGATCTCGTGCAGGTGGCACGCGCGCACCAGGACCGAGGGGTGCCCGTCGAAGTGCGGTGTCGTGAAGAACGGTGAATCCGGATCCTGCACCAGCGCTTGCTTGTCCGACTCCGACGGCACCCAGATGACGATCACGTCCGGGTAGCGTTCGCCGGTCTTCGGGTCCACGGCGTCCGGCCGCGGATTGCGGAAGAACACGAACGACTTCCCGCCGACCTGGTAGATCGCATTGCCGAGCGGGCCAGCCGCATTGGTCACGTGCGGCATTCCGCGCGCGACGGCGTGTACGTCGGCGAGCCGGGCGGGTCGCTCTCGTTTGCGCATGATCCAAAACCTAATCGCCACGCTCGTATACCCGCCGCGAAACCGGCGCGTCGCGGTTCCGCGTCCGCCATGATGAGAGCACGAAGAGGCGACTTCACTCGACGACAAGGGTTTCCGAGGTGACACTGTCGCGCACTCTCACCCGGCAGCGGGCAGAACTGGAGAAGGAGTGGACCCGGTGGGCATCTACCGCCGGTTCCCGCGGGCGCGTCCCTACCGAGTCCAGCGTCCTACGCGACGATGTGGCACGGTCCTGGCAGCGTTCGCTGCACACCGTCGATCCCGCCCGCACCGTGGCGCCCGGGCTCGACCGGATCGAGGACCGATGGGCGGCATCCCCGCTGCGCGGGCCGGTCACCGAGCTGGCGGGCCAGATGCGCAGCATCGCCGAGGACGCGAAATACCTCGCGGTGGTCAGCGACGCGGCGGGCACCGTCCTGTGGTCCGGCGGTGATCGCAGGCTGCGCCGCCAGGCCGAGGACGTGAACTTCGCGCCGGGCGGCTGCTGGGACGAAAGCCATATGGGTACCAACGGGTTGTCCCTCGCGCTGCACGACGACCGCCCCGTCACCGTGTTCTCCGCCGAGCATCTCGTCGCCGCGCTGCACGGCTGGGTCTGTTACTCCGCGCCGATCCACGCGCCGGACGGCAGGCAGCTCGGGGTGCTGGACCTGTCCAGCGTCTGGAGCCGGTCGCATCCGATGGCCATGGCGTCGGTGCGGTCTGTGGTGACAGCGGTGGAGACGGTGCTGCGCACGAGCGCGCCGCCGCCTGCCGCGGGGGTGCGGCTCGAATGTCTAGGCACCGCACGCTTGTCGCGCGACGGCAGGCCGGTGCCGCTGCCGCCGCGTCAGCTGGAGATCCTCGCGCTGCTCGCGCTGGAGCCGGAGGGCTACACGCCCGAGCAGTTGCACGCGGCGGTCTACGGCGACCGTCCGGTCTCGACGAGCACCTTGAAAGCCGATGTCTCGCATCTGCGCCGGGCCACCGGCGGTGAGATCGCGAATCGCCACTACACGCTGACCGGCCCGCTGTCCTGCGACGCGGTCGACTTGCTCGCCGCGATCACCGCGGGCGATACGTCGGGTGCGGTGTGGCAGTACCGCGGTCCGTTGCTCCCCGGTTCCGACACCCCGGGCGTCGTCGAATGGCGCGACTATCTCGATGTCGGCATTCGCACGGCGGTCCTGGCCAGTGACCGTCCCGAGCATGCCATCGCCTTCGGCGAGCGCGCGGCGGGCGACATCGCCGTGCACGAGCACGCGTTGCGGTTGCTGCCCGCCGACGACGTGCGCCGCGCGGTGGTCACTGCCCGGTTGCACAACGCACTGCACGACTGATCCGACGCGGTCACCAACCTCGCGCCAACCTTCACCGTCCAAAGTGGAGCGTCGTCGAGGGATTTCGCGCGAGGAGTGACTGCGATGATCTACGCCAAACCGGGTTCCGACGCCGCGATAGTCGGTTACGCCACCCGCTACGACAACTTCATCGGGGGCGACTGGGCCGCCCCGATCGAGGGCCGGTACTTCGACAATCCGTCCCCCGTCGACGGCGAAACCTTCTGCTCGGTCGCCCGTTCCACCGCGGCCGACATCGATCTGGCGCTGGAGGCCGCGCACCACGCCGCCGGGGCGTGGGCGGCGACCTCGCCGACGGAGCGCGCGAACATCCTCATCAAGATCGCCGAGCGCCTGGAGAACAGCCTCGAGCCGCTCGCGGTCGCCGAGACGTGGGACAACGGCAAACCGGTCCGCGAAACTCTGGCCGCCGACCTGCCTTTGGCGGTGGACCACTTCCGCTACTTCGCGGGCGCGATCCGGGCCCAGGAGGGCAGCATCGCCCAGATCGACGCCGACACCGTCGCCTACCACTTCTACGAGCCGCTCGGCGTGGTCGGGCAGATCATTCCGTGGAACTTCCCGATCCTGATGGCGGCGTGGAAGCTGGCCCCCGCGCTGGCCGCGGGCAACTGCGTGGTGCTCAAGCCCGCCGAGCAGACACCCGCCTCGATCCTGCTCGTGGTGGAGCTGATCGCGGACCTGCTGCCGCCCGGAGTCCTCAACGTGGTCAACGGTTTCGGTGTGGAGGCGGGCAAGCCGCTGGCCGCCAGCCCCCGGGTGGCCAAGGTCGCGTTCACCGGCGAGACCACCACGGGGCGCCTCATCATGCAGTACGCGAGCGAGAACATCATTCCGGTGACCCTCGAGCTGGGCGGCAAGAGCCCCAACATCTTCCTGCCCGACGTCATGGCCGCCGACGACGAATTCCTGGACAAGGCCGTCGAGGGCTTCGTGATGTTCGCGCTGAACCAGGGCGAGGTGTGCACCTGCCCGTCACGCGCGCTGATCCACTCGTCCATCTACGACGAGTTCCTGGCCCGCTGCCTGGAGCGAACCGCGGCCATCAAGGGCGGCAACCCGCTCGACGACACGACCATGATCGGCGCCCAGGCCAGCAACGACCAGTACGAGAAGATCCTGTCCTACATCGATATCGGCAGGCAGGAAGGCGCCCGCGTGCTCACCGGAGGCGAAGCGCGCAAGGTGGACGGACTACCCGGCGGATACTACATCCAGCCCACCGTCCTCGAGGGCGACAACACCATGCGCGTCTTCCAGGAGGAGATCTTCGGACCCGTGGTGGCGGTGACCCGTTTCGACACCGTCGACGAAGCGGTCCGCATCGCCAACGACACCCTCTACGGCCTCGGCGCGGGCGTGTGGACCAGGGACGGCGCCACCGCCTACCGGATGGGCCGGGCCATCAAAGCGGGCCGGGTGTGGACGAATTGCTACCACGCCTATCCCGCGCACGCCGCCTTCGGCGGATACAAGAAGTCCGGCATCGGCAGGGAGAACCACAAGATGATGCTGGATCACTACCAGCAGACCAAGAACCTGCTGGTGAGCTACTCCCCTACCAAGCTCGGATTCTTCTGATGCGGAATCGGACAACCCTGATGGCGAACCGGATCCATCGCGTCGACATGACCGACGCGGCGCGAGTGGTGTTGCGCCGGTTGATCGAACACCACGGGCCGGTGCTGTTCCACCAGTCCGGCGGATGCTGCGACGGCAGCTCGCCCATGTGCTTTCCGGCCCGCGAGTTCCGGGTCGGCGCCGCCGACGTGCTGCTCGGCCAGCTGCCATGGCACACCGAGTTCTGGATGAGCGGCGATCAGTTCCAGCTGTGGAAACACACGCACCTCACGGTGGACGTGGTGCCCGGACGCGGCTCCGGCTTCTCCCTGGAGACGCCGGAGGGCGTGCGTTTCCTGATCCGATCCCGCCTGCTGACCGACGAGGAAGCGGCAGCACTGGCGGCCGGTCCGCCGCCGCGCACCGGAGCCGAACGGCTCACCTGAGGCCCGGCGACGGGACGCCTGGCCGGCTCGCCCGCAGACCGAGCCGGCCAGGCCCCGAACTCAGCGACCGGGAAGGAACCGCAGGCTGCGCGCGACGAGCATCAAGAAGCGCTGCCACATGTCCTGCGAAAAGAACGGCGGCGGATCCAGATTCATGAACCGGGTGACCACGACGGTCTGCGGTTCGGTGAACTTCAGCAGGCCGTCCGCGCCGTGCCTGCGCCCGACGCCGGAGATGCCCATACCGCCCATCGGCGCCGCGGTGGTGCCCCACGCCGGTGCATAGCCTTCGTCGACGCACACGGTGCCCGCGTGCAGTCGCTGCGCGATCTTCTCGCCCGCCGACTTGCTCTCCGCCCACACGCTGGCGTTGAGGCCGTACTCGGTGTCGTTGGCCAACCGGATGGCGTCCTCGACCGAGTCGACCGGGTAGATCGACACCAGCGGGCCGAAGGTCTCGTTGCGGCCGCACTCCATCTCGTCGGTGACGTCGGCCAGCACGGTTGGCTCGAAGAACAGCGGCCCGAGGTCGGGGCGCGCCTTGCCGCCCGCGAGCACCTTGGCGCCCTTGGAGGTGGCGTCGGCGACGTGCTTGGAGACGGTCTCCAGCTGCGACTCCGAGATGAGGGAGCCGATGTCGGCCGAATTGTCATAGGCGGCGCCCAGTTTCGCGGCGCGCACCGCGGCGAGGAACTTCTCGGTGAACTCGTCCGCGACCGCCTTCTCGACGTAGAGCCGCTCGATCGAGATACACAGCTGCCCGGCGTTGGAGAAGCACGCGCGCACGGCGGCCTTGGCGGCCTTGTCCAGATTCGCGCCGCGGGTGACGATCATCGGGTTCTTGCCGCCCAGTTCGGCGGAGAAACCGATGAGCCTGCGCCCGCACTGTTCGGCGAGGGCCCGGCCGGTGGCCGATGAGCCGGTGAACATCAGGTAGTCGCAGTTGTCCACGATGGCGGTGCCGACCTCGGTGCCGGGGCCCGGCACCACGGCGAGCAGGTCGCGCGGGAGCCCGGCGCGGTAGAGCAGTTCGGCGGCGGCCAGCGCGGAGTACGGCGTCTGGCTGTCGGGCTTGACCACCACGGCGTTGCCCGCGAGCAACGCGGGGATCGAGTCGCCGATGGACAGCACCATCGGGTAGTTCCACGGCGCGATCACGCCGACGACGCCCTTGGGGTGGACGTGCACCGTGGCGCGGTTCAGCACCGGGAAGGCGCCGGGCACCTTGCGCGAGTCCAGCAGGCCGGGCGCGACCTTGGCGAAGTAGCGCGCCGCGAACATCATGCCCATGATCTCTTCCTGGGCCGCCCAGCGCGCCTTGCCTGTCTCGGCTTGGATGACGTCCATCAGGGCTTCGCGGTTCTCGATGAGCAGCGCGCGGAAGCGATCGAATACCGCGGAGCGCTCCGCGGCGGGGCGGGCGGCCCAGCGCGCCTGCGCGGACCTCGCTTTGGCGAATGCCGACGCCACGTCCTCGGCGGTGCCGACCGGCACGGAGCCGAGCGGTTTACCGGTGAACGTCTCGGCGATCGTCTTGCGCGAGCGAGCCTCGGGGCCGTCGATCGCGGCGAGCGCGCTCAGACGGTCGAAGACTCCGGCTTCCGGCGCTGGCATCCTTGCCTCCTACTTGTGAGTAACTTCGGGATACACACAATCTACGCTGCCGCGCCCCTCTAATACACGCGGTCGGAAGACCTGCTGAACCGCGGCCTCGTCGTCAGCGAGAAGTTCCAGGTGAGCCGAGCAAGTCGAGACGCCGGACAGCCACGCGGCCGGAGTCGGGTCGTGGATCAGCTTCGCTTCGGATTGTCAAATCGAGTCCCGCTCACCGGGACCTGAATGACAGCCGTGTAGTTCGCTGAATTACGTTGTGCGGATGTTCAGAGCGAGGCTCGGTGTCCGGAGCCGGATACTGGCGATCGCGCTCCTGCCGAGCCTGACTCTGCTCGTGATCGGCGGCGGCGCGGCGGGATACCTGGTCGACCAGGGCAACACCGCGAAAGACTGGGCGGCGCAGATGCAGGCCGCGATTCCCTCGACCAGGGAACTGATGGAGGCGACGCAGCAAGAACGCCACCTCACCCTGGCCCACTTGGCGGGCGACGATTCGAACGGCCCTGCGCTCACCGCGGCGCGGGTGCGGCTCGACGGCGCGCTGCGCAAGTTGCTGGAGGCCTCCGCGGGCATCCGCGCCGTGGACGACTCGAAGATCGGTGACGACCTGGCCGGGTTCAACACCCTCGCCCAGCACCTGGCGGGCGTTCGCGCGCAGACGGATTCGCGCCAACTGCCGATGGCCGAGGCGTACGGCTTCTACAACCGGTTGCTCGATGTCGTCTCGGTCGGCTCGCAGGTCGCCCAGCAGTCCGCGCCGGACGCCGAGATCGGCGTGGAGATCACCGAGGGCATGCGGTTGCTCTACGCCGCCGAGGCCATGTCGCGCGGTCACGCGCTGGCCGTCGCGATGGTCATCGCGAACGGCGACCTGCCGCTGCCGGTCGAGGAGTACCTGCGCCAGATCGGCTTCTACCACACCGAGATCGCGCTGCTCGCCAGCGAGATCGACACCGATCAGCGCGAGGCGGCCGCCGCGCTGACCGGCTCCGAGGCCTGGCAGCGGTTGTCCGCGATGGAGAACGCCGTCGCGCGGCGTTACGTCGCGCCCGTCCAGGACGAATCTGCCGCCGGTGGCGCGAGCCGCGACGAGGCCGCGCCGCTGCCGCTCGCCCCGCAGGACTGGCAGGCCGCCGCCGCACAGGTCAACCGCGGCCTGCTCGATCTGTGGATCACCCAGAACAAGCACACCCAGCGGCTGGCCGAGGAGAAGTCGTCCGATTCCGCGCTCACCTCGCTCTTCGGCGGCGGTGGCGTGCTGCTGGTCAGTATCGCGGCCATCGTCGTCGCGGTGCTGATGGCCAATCGGATCATCCGGCGGCTCGAGCGGTTGCGCGGCGAGACGCTGGCGCTGGCCGACGACCGGCTGCCCGACATGATGCGCAGGCTGCGCGCGGGCGAACAGGTCGAACCCGCCGAGGAGACGCCGCGTCTGGACTACGGCCGCGACGAGATCGGCGAAGTGGCACAGGCTTTCGAACACGCGCACGCGGCCGCGGTGTCGGCGGCGGTGGACGAGGCCCGCACCCGCGAAGGCGTCAAGGCGGTCTTCCTCAATATCGCCCACCGCAGTCAGATCGTGGTGCACCGGCAGCTGGAGATCTTGGACGAGGCCGAGGCGCGCCAGGAGGATCCGGCCATGCTGGAGACGCTGTTCCGGCTCGACCACCTGGCGACCCGCGAGCGCCGCAACGCCGAGAACTTGATCATTCTCGGCGGCGGTCAGCCGGGCAGGCAGTGGCGCTACCCGATCCCGCTGATGGATCTGGTGCGTTCGGCGGTCGGCGAGACGCTCGACTACGCGCGGGTGCGGGTGTCGCGGCTGCCCGACGTGCGCGTGCCGGGAACAGTGGTCGCCGACCTCGTGCACCTGGTCGCCGAGCTGCTGGACAACGCCACCGCGTTCTCCCCGCCGCAGTCGCGGGTGGAGATCTTCGGCAACGTCGTCGGCCGCGGTGTGGTCGTCGAGGTCAGCGACCAGGGCATGGGCATGCCCGAGGCGGAGCTGGAGCGGTTGAACGAGATGCTGCGCAACCCACCGGACTTCGGTGTCGCCACGCTCTCGGCGGATTCGCGCCTCGGGCTGTTCGTGGTGGCGCAGCTGGGTGTGCGGCACGGCGTCACGGTGCGGCTCGCGGAATCCGACTACGGCGGCATCCGCGCCATCGTGCTCATCCCGACCACGCTGCTGGTCACCGAGACCGCGCCGAGCGCGCCGGAGACCCCGGCCACCGATCAGGCGCGACGCCCCCGGCATCCGGTGCCGTTCATCGAGGCGCCCGGAGCCGAAACACCCAGCGGTACACCCGAACCGACGGCCGCGGTCCTCACGATGGACCCGCCCGCCGAACCGGAACCACAACCGACGGACCCGAGTCCGAACGCACCGGCCGCCCCGCCCGCGACCACCGCCGACGGCAGGCCGGTGCTGCCCAAGCGCAACCGACAGACCAATCTCGCGCCCCAACTGGCGCAGCCGTCGACCCCGCAGCCCGTCGCCGAACGTGAGCGTTCCGCCGAACAGGCCCGGGATCTGATGTCCGCCATCGAGAATGGAACCCGGCAGGGTCGCCGTGCGCAGCCCGCCGACGAACAGGAAGGCGTGTAGTGACCGCTCCCAAACCCGGTGATCTCAACTGGCTGCTCGACGATCTGGTGGATCGGCTGGCCGGTGTGCGGCACGCGGTGGTGTTGTCCACCGACGGACTGCTGCTCGGCCGCTCCGCCGCGATGACCCGTGACGACGCCGAACATTTCGCCGCCATGTCCTCGACCCTGTACGGACTCGCGCGCAGCGCGGGCAGCCGGTTCGACGGCGGCGGCGTGCGCCAAGCGGTCATCGAACTCGACCGCGCCGTGCTTTTCGTGACTTCCGCGGGCGATAACGCCTGCCTCGCGCTGCAAGCCTCCGAGAGCGCGAATCTCGGCATGGTGGCCTACGAGATGAACGTGACCGTCCAGCGTGTCGGCTCCTATCTGTCCACCCCCGCCCGATTGCCATGACGCGCCGGGGTGAGCCGTGGTTCGACGACGCGGCCGGACCACTGATCCGGCCGTACGCGCTGACCCGTGGACGCACCATGGGCGCAGGTCACGATTTGGACATCGTGACGGTGGTCGTCACCGCCTCGCCCGCGCCGACATTGCGCAGGCCGGAGCCCGAATACGCGGAAATCGTGCGCCTGTGCCGTGATCCGCAATCGGTGGCCGAGGTGGCGGCCAACTTGAAACTTCCCCTTGCGGTGACCAAGATTCTCGTCGGCGACCTGATCGGCGAGGGACAACTGATCTTCCGGGCTCCAGTGCAACCGGAGGCTGGCCCCGGCGATCTCAACATATTGCGAGCGGTACTGGATGGCATCAGAAAACTTTGACCCCGCCCGGCTCGATCCCGACGGGGCCCAGCACTTGGCCGCGTCGGTCAAGATCCTCATCGCCGGCGGCTTCGGCGTCGGCAAGACCACGATGGTGTCGTCGATCAGCGAGATCGCGCCGCTGCGCACCGAGGAACTCATCACCGAAGTCAGCAGCGGCGTCGACGATCTCTCCGGCGTGGAGTCCAAATCGACCACCACCGTGGCGCTGGACTTCGGGCGCATCACCATCGACCGCGATCTGGTGCTGTACCTGTTCGGCACGCCGGGACAGGACCGGTTCTGGTTCCTGTGGGACGAGCTGTCCCGCGGCGCGCTCGGCGCGGTGGTGCTGGCCGACACCCGCCGCCTCGGCAATTCCTTTGCCGCCGTGGACTTCTTCGAACGCCGCGGGCTGCCGTTCATGGTCGGAGTGAACTGCTTCGACGGAGCGCCGCGCTACACCGAGGACGAGGTGCGCGACGCACTCGATCTCGACCAGGACACCCCGGTGATGCTCTGCGACGCCCGCAACCGCGAATCGGCCAAGAACGTGCTGCTGACGCTGGTGCAGCATCTCATCGAGCTGGCCGGCCGCGAGCACGTAACCACCTGAGCCGTGGTCGGTTAGCCGGACCGCGAGCCGAGGTAGCGGCCGAGCACACCGTCGACGGTGAGGTCTTCCAGGCAGCCGACGAGGCGGCGTTCGGTGTGCTCGCCGAGCGCCGGGGCGAGCGTCACCGCCCAGGCGTCGCCGTCGGCCACCGGCCCGGCGACCACGCGCACGTGGTCGACGTGGCTGGCGCACTTGTCCCACAACCGAAGTGCGGGGTCGGCCGACGCGCCGTGGTCCTTGGCCCGCGCGTCGAAGCGCACCACCTGTGTGCTCGCCGCCGCTCCCCGATCGGTTTCGAACTTCATCTTCTGCGCCATGCCGAGCAGTACCGTCACGGCGAGCGCCGCGCCCGCGGCGAGCAGCAGGATCCGGCGCATCGGATCACCGCCGCGATCGCACCAGCGGGCCGTGCAGCAGACGCAGGCGGTCCGTGCGCGGGGTGAGGAAACCGTTGGGCGGCAGGTGCAGCCGGTCCAGCCGGTCCACGATGTGGCGTTCGGTGGCGGGGCCTGCGGTGGCTTTGGCGAGCCGCTCCACCAGCCAGGCCACCCCGGTCAGCAGCACCCCGCCCGCCAGCAGCACCGGAACGAACACTCCGAGCCGATCGGGTCTGCTGAGCCAGGCGAAAGTGACCCGCGGCGCGGGCGTCGCCGCGTGTACGATCCGCGCCGTGCGCGCCCGGTCCCCCGCCGCTCCGAGTTCGCGCTGCACATCACGCAGGCGTTTGGTCAACAGCATGGCGACCAGCGCGATCTCGGCGGCGATGAACAGCGCCGCGGTCAGAATGGCGCGGTTCCACTCCCACCGGTACAGGTAGACGAAGACGTAAGCGCCCGTGGCGATCAGCGTGCCGACGGCGAGCAGCACGCCGAGCCCGCGCGCACCGCGATCCCGAGTCATCGGTGTTCCTCCGTTTTGATCGATGGCCGCACTTCGCCACTGCGCCCGTCCAACTGGACCACCGCGCCGTCGGGCAGTCGCCTGGTGGCGTCGGGGTAGCCGACCACCACCGGGACGCCGTGCTCGCGGGCCAGGATCGCCAGATGACTGAGCGGGCTGCCGGTTTCGGCGATCAGGCCGGACAGCCGCGGCACCACCACGGCGAGCCGCGGATCGAGATGGCGGACGACCAGGACCGAGCCAGCGGGCGGATGTTCGCCGATGTGCACCATGCCGCGGCCGACGCCCCCGCCCGCCCCGATGCCGCGGTCGGTGCGGCCGCGTCCCTTCGACACCGCGATCGGGAAACCGTCGGTGGCGAGCCGGAATTCGGCGGGCAGCGGAAGATCGTCCGGTTCCGTGCGGTCGGCCAGGTCGTCCGGCAGCCGCCGGTATCGCACGGCAGCCCCCAGTTCGTCCAGCGACAGGAGTGTCGAAGTGCCGGGGTCGTCCAGCAATCCGGCCGCGACGAGCCTGCCGCCGAGTTCCCACGCCGCCCTTGCCCCGAGTTCCTGCACCCAGCGGGCGCGCAGCCGCAACGCCTCCCTGGCCAGCGCGAGCTCGCCCACGCCTTCGCCGATGGGTAGGGGGTCACCGCCGACTTCGGGCACTCGCGGCGGCGGACCGATCCGCGGCGGGATCAGCGCCAGTACGACGGGCAGTTCCTCGATCACCCGGTCCACGGGCAGACCGGTGGCGCGGGCGGTGGCGAGTGCCGACAGCGCCATCTCGGCCGCGGTGGGCGCGGATTCGTCCTTCCCGCCGAGCATTCCGGCCAACGCCTCGTATCCGTGTAGCGCGGTCAGCGCGGTACGAGCGTTGTCGAGCACCGCGAGCAGCGCGAGGTCGGTGAGTTCGGCGAGCGGCGGGACCTCGGCCAGATCTGTGTCGACACGCTCGCAGGTTTGCTGAGCCAGCTCGGGCAGCGCCGCGGCGAGTCTGCCGACCCGCATGGCCGCGCCGAGCCGCCGCGCCCCCGGCCGCGGATCGAGCAGCCGCGCGAGAGTGCGGCGCGGGCGCGTCACACCGAGCAGTTCGAGATCGGCGACCGCGACTCCGCGCACCGCGGTGGCGACCGGTGACTCGTGCAGCGCGCGCGGCGGAGCCGCCCCGGTCAGATCGATCGCGACCCGCAGCCCGTCCGCGAGGGGCGACAGCCACAGATCCTGTTCGAGCGGGCGCAGCGGGTCGGGAAAGGTCTCGGCCAGCGGACCTGGTCCGAGGACCGGGCCTCGCACCGGGCCGTGCAAGGCGGTGACCGGGCGGGCCTGGAGCAGGATCACCCGGCCGCGCGCGTCGATGGCCCACTCGATGTCCAGCGCACCGCCGAACACCCGCTCGGCGCGCAGCGCCAGCCGAAAGACCTTGCGCCGCAGGCTGATCGGCAGCGGATCCGCCTCGGGCGTCGCGACCGAGGTGACCCGTCCGCGCCGGGTCGCGGTCGCGGTCCATCCGCCCTCGGCGCCGCCGACGACCGCGCTGGGTCCGCGGCGCGAGGCGGTGATCATCATGCGGTCGGTGCGTCCGGTGACCGGGTCGGCGGTGAAGACGACGCCGCCCCAGCCCGCCGCGAGGAACGGCTGCACGAGCACCGCCATCGCGGCGTCCGCGCCCGCGCCGAGGTCGGCGGGCGGGCCCGAAGCGAGCACCTCGTCGACGGCGTCCTGGAATCCCTGCCAGTCGCGCACGTCGAGCACCGAGGTGAACAGCCCTGCCATGGACTGGTGCGCACCGTCCTCGGCGACCGAAGAGGACCGCACCACAAGGGCTTTCGCGCCCGCGCCGGACAGGCCGCGCCATTCGGCCTCGGGCGGGTCGCCGCGGTGCGACCACGCCGTGGTCAGGACGAAGCCCTCGAGCACGGGCAGGCCGTGCGCGGCCGCCGTGGCGAGCGCCGCAGCCTTGGCGCCGGTGAGCTCGGCGTCGCGCGCTCGCGGATCGCGCAGGGCGACGATGCCTGGCTGGTTCGTGGTGGTTGTCGTGATGGTCATCGAACCGCCTTCGACGGAAAACAACGCTGTTTCGGGGCCGACCGGTCGGACCTAAGAGGAGATGGTTACTCCACTTAGGCGTATTCCCAGTGTTTCCCCGGAGTCCCGCGCCTGTCAAGGAATGGACGTTCGTCTTGCGAGTCGCACAGTTCACTGTCCTGCGGCCTGGCGGCCCCCTACTGTTCACGGTACGATCCCGCGCCCGCGCCGAGTGTCCCGCGCGCACAACGTTATTCACCGGCAACGCGGTCGCGACCCCGGAACGAGCGCCCCGGCAGTTCGGGGCTGTCGGGGTGCCGCTCGCTGCTTCGATACTTGCCGCGAACCGAAAGGAAAAACCCCGATGTCACTGTCTCCCAACATCAGAAAAGCCCTGGTCACCGTTGCCGTCTCCGGCGCACTGGTCACCTCGACGGGACTCGCCACCGCGCCCGCTCAGGCCGCGCCCGCGCCCGCGGCTCCTGCGGCGGTCGCGGATTCCGGATCGGCCAGCGGCTCGGCCACTTACGGCCGCGAGTTCGTCGAGCTCATCGTCTGCCTGCTGAAGGGGCAGTTCGTGGGCTCGAAGTACCCGCTCTGCTGACGGGGTCGTTCACGCCTGGCTGAGCCAGGACAGAAAGAAGAACACCCCCGCAATGGCGAGGACGAGCGCTGCCGGGACCGGCCAGGCCGGCCCGGCGCGTTCGAACAGCTGGCGAATCAGCCGCAGTTGCAGCGCCCCGAGCCCGGCGAGCGCCGCGAGCCAGACCGGAAGCAGCCCGACGCCGAGCGCCGCGTGTACCGCCCACGCACCCGCCAATGTCGGCCCGCCCCAGGAATTTTCGTAGTCGTCGGCCGCGACCAGCGGATATCCGAGGCCTCGAACCAAGGCGACAACCGCGAGAAAGACCAGAAACCAGGCCAGCAGGCCGACGCCCGCGCTCAGCACCGAGTGCGCCACGATCCGAACGCGCGTGATCCCGCGCCGACGGATCGGCTCACGCAGCCGCCTGCGCGGCACGCGCATCCGAACCGCGACGGGCGCGACGGCGAGCGGCAACGCGAGCACCGCGTAGGCGGCCCAGCGGGCGAGCGAACGAACCGGCCTCATGCTGGGACCGTATCGCGGGGCAGACGACGCCGCCCATTCGCACGCCGGGACCGGATGTCCGACGTGCCGAGCCGTCGAGCGTCAGTGCCGCTTCGCGCGCACCGTCGCGTGCGCGTCCCGGAGGAGGCCGGGCGCCAGGCTCCGATGAACGGCCGACAACCGGGTCCAAATACGCCCGGCGATCGGCCGGTCGTAATTGATGATCGTGGCCAGCGACATATGCTCGCCATCGATGTGGATCACCAGATTGCCGGTGAGCATCCAGGAGGGTGCGGCAAGCGTGATCCAGTTGTCGCCCCGTGCCGCGATCCGCCAACCGGCCACGTGGTCCGGCGATCGCCGCCGGGCGAGGCGCATGCCTAATAGGACGCGCCAGATGAACTGGGCTCGCAAGCTCGCGACATCCCCGAAGGCCGCGCGCGCCCACTGTTCCGGCGACCAGTCCCCGGCATCGCCGGTGACGAGCGTGAACAGGTCGATGTAGTCCGGATCGGCGACCGTGCCGAGCGCCAGGATCGCTTCGGGAATCCGATGCTGCTGAAAGACGGGCAACTCGGCGTCGCGGCCGGTCATCTCGTCGGATCGTGACAGCTTCTGCATGCGTGGCTCCTTCGCCCACAGCCCGTCTTATACGGTGCCGTATATGACGAGGTTAGACGTCGAATACGGTGGCGTATAGATCGCCGCGATGTGAGAGCGGGCACGGTCTCGGCTCGGCGGTTGGACCCGGCACAGAGGTCGACCCGAGACAGCGGACCGGCTTCAGCGCAGCAGGCCGGCCGCGGCGAGATCGTCGAAGAGCAGCTGGTCGACCGGCGGCACGGAATCGCGATCGGCGTAACCGAACCACGCCATCTCGTCGATCTCGCTGCTGGCGGTGAGCGTGCCGCGATAGTCGGCGGTGTAGCAGCTCATGCGTACGGTCACGCCGTCGACCGGTCCGTGCACCGCCGCCTCGTAAGTGCCGACGTGCCGGACGGTTTCGGGCACCAGCGCGACGGTGAGCTCCTCCTCGATCTCGCGCACCAGCGTCTGCAGATCCGTCTCCGCGCCTTCCCTTTTGCCGCCGGGAATGTAGAAGATGTCCTTGCCGCGCGGTCGCGCGCAGAGGATGCGACCGTCCTCGATCCGCACCCACGCGACCGTATCGATGACCGTCTCCACCCGCGCGTCCGTCACGCGCGCAGCCTATCGCGGCGGCGCACTGCGGGCCGCGTCCTGTGCCAGCGCGGCCGGGATCAGATCCTTGTCGCGGGCGCCGGGACCGTACACCGGCCGCAGTTCACGCCCCTGGACGCGCTCGCCGCATTCCGAGCACACCGGTTCGATCGTCATCCGATGGCCGCACGTGGTGTGCACCGATTCCACCGGCGGGCCGTCCGGAGCGGCCCATTCGTCGCCCCATTGCCGCATCGCGGTGACGACCAGCCACAGCGAACGCCCCTTCGGCGTGAGCCGGTAGTCGTACCGAGGGGGATTCTCCTGGTACGGAACCTTTTCCAGGATCCCGTTCGCCACCAGGTGTTCCAGGCGCTGGGTCAGCACATTGCGCGCGATGCCGAGCCTGGCGCGGAAGTCGTCGAAGCGGGTCACGCCGAACAGGGCGTCGCGCACGATCAGCAGCGTCCACCATTCGCCCACCACCTCCAGGCACTGGGCCAGCGAGCAGTTCATGTCCTCGAAGCTCGTCCTGCGCATGCCGACAGCCTAGTCGGTTGCTTCAAAGAACTCACTACCCTATGGTGCGTTTCATGAAGCAACTCACTTACCGCCCGCTGGCCGAGGAGTTCGCACTCGGCGCGACCGGCCCCGGCGCCTGGCAGGCTCGGGTGGATCGAACATGGCGTGGCTGGACCGGCCCGCACGGCGGCGTGATCGCCGCGCTGCTGGTGGATGTGGCCCGGCGCGCAGCGGACGAGGAGCTCCCGGTGCGCGCCGTCGATCTCCGTTTCCTCGGCAGGCCCGTCGACGGCGCGTTCGCCTTCTCGGCCACCGCGCGGCCGCTCGGGCGCGGCACCGCGATCGTCGACGTGGTCGCGCGTCAGGAATCGGGCGAGGTCGCCGCCGCCTCGATCACGCTCGGCCGCACCGCGCCGAGCTCGGTACCGGACCGCACCGAACGTCCCGCCCCCGAGGTCGCCGCGGCCGACGCCTGCGCCGCGTTCCGGCTGCCGCCCGAAATCGTCCCGGTCGGAGCGCATTTCGACATTCGGCCCGCCGCGGGCCCGCTGCCGTTGACCGGCGCCGTGCAGGCGTGGATGTGCGCGTGGATCGCGCTGAACCCACCGATGATCACAGACGCGGCCACGCTGGCGATCCTGGCCGACGCGCTGCCGCCCGGCATCTTCCCGACGCTGTCCGCTCCGATCGCCGTCCCGACGGTCGCCTTCTCGATGCACCTGCACACCGACTTCACCGCGCCCGCGGGGCAGCCGGTGCTGGTGCGCGCCGCGAACACCGGCACCGGCGGCGGCTGGTCGGTGGACGACGTCGACATCTGGGACGCGGCCGGGCGGTTGCTGGTCTCGGCCAGGCAAACCCGCCGAGTTCTCGGCTGAAACGGAGGAACTTGTGAATACCGTTGTGCCCGAGACGGATCGGCCTGCGGTCGATTCGCGGCTCGTGCTCGGCATCGTGTCGGTCGGTGTCTTGCTGTCGAGCCTGGACCTGTTCATCGTCAATGTGGCGCTGCCGGACATGGCGCGCGAGTTCGGCGCCGAACTCGCGGGACTGTCCTGGGTGCTCAACGCCTACGCCATCGTGTTCGCGGCCCTGCTGGTGCCCGCGGGACGCCTGGGCGACCGCGGCAGCAATCGGACCACCTTCCTGCTCGGCTTGGCCGTGTTCGTGCTCGGTTCCGCGGCGTGCGCGGCCGCGTGGAATGTGGCCTCGCTGGTGACTTTTCGGGTGTTGCAGGCGGTGGGCGCGGCCATGCTCACGCCCGCGTCGCTGGGCCTGGTGCTCGCGGCGACACCGCCCGAGCGGCGGGCCACGGCGGTGCGCCTGTGGGTCGCGTTCGGCGGGCTCGGCGCGGCGCTCGGTCCGGTCGTCGGCGGGTTGCTCGTCGAAATAGATTGGCGCTGGGTATTTCTGGTGAACGTGCCGATCGGTCTCGGCGCCCTCGTCGCGGGTCTGCGCAGGCTGCCCGATCCGCGCGGTGACGGTGGCGCGCTGCCGGATCTGTTCGGCGCGGTCGCTCTGGTCGGTGCGATCGCCGCGCTTGTGCTCGGGCTGGTGAAGGGCGAGGACTGGGGATGGGCGTCGCCGCAGGTGCTCGGCGCGTTCGCCGCCGCGGTGGTGTTCGGTGTCGGATTCGCCGTCTCCTCGGCACGCCACCACAGTCCGATCGTCGACCCCGATTTGCTGCGGGCGCCGAATTTCGCACTGATGGCGGCCAATTCGGTGCTGTTCCAGGTGGCGTTCGCGGGCATGCTGCTGTCGGTGGTGCTGTGGGCGCAGAACGTATGGGGGTGGTCGGCGCTGCGCACCGGGCTCGCCATCGCGCCGGGGCCGCTGGTGGTGCCGATCGTCGCCGTCCTGGCGGGCAGGCTGATCGGGCGCGTCGGCGCTGGCCCCGTGATCGCCGCGGGCGGTGTGGCTTTCGCCGCGGGCATGGTGTGGTGGGCGCGCGCGATCGAACTCGCGCCGGACTATCCCGCGGGTCTGCTTCCCGGCATGATCGTCAGCGGTCTCGGAGTCGGCCTGACGCTGCCGACCGCGTTCGCGGCGGGCACCAGCGGCATACCGCCGCAACGGTTCGCCACCGGGTCGGCGGTGTTGAGCATGGCGCGCCAGATCGGTCTGGCCGTCGGCGTCGCGGTACTGGTCGCGGTCCTCGGCTCCCCCGGTGACCCGCTCGCCACTCTCGATGCCTTCCGCCGCGGGTGGTACGTCGTGGCCGCGGTGGCGCTCGCCGCGGGCCTCGTCGGGCTCGGTGCGAGGATGCCGCGTCCCGCCGTGCCGGAAGCAGCCGTGCTCGAAACAGCGCGGCCATAGCGAACGTTCGCTGCCCGGCACGATCTCGCAATGCCGGGCAGCGAACGATTTTTCAGCGGCTCAACCGCTGGAAGCGGTGCACCGCGAGCGGCAGGAAGATCGCCGTCAGCACCAGCGGCCACACCACCGCCATCAGCACCGCGTGCTGTTCGATCCACGAATCACCGCTGCCCACCGGTGTTCCGAACAGTTCGCGGGTGGCGGCCACGGTCGAGGAGATCGGATTCCACGCCGCGATGTGCCCGAGCCAGCTCGGCATCAGCTGCGGGGCGACGAAGATGCTGGAGATCATCGTCAACGGGAACGCGACGGCGAACAGCCCGCCCGCCGCCTCCGGGTTCGGCACCAACAGACCGAGCCAGACGCCGACCCAGATCAGCGCGAATCGCAGCCACAGCAACAGCGCGAACGAGGCCGCCGCGCCGAGGATTCCACCGTCGGGCCGCCAGCCGATCGCGTAGGCGGTGATCATCAGGATGGTCAGCTCGGCGCAGGCGACGATCAGATCGGTGACGCCGCGCCCGGAGACCACCGCCGAAGGCGCCATCGGCATGGAGCGGAATCGGTCGATGACCCCCTTGGTGGCGTCGTAGACGACGAGTGTCGCGGTGTTGATGAAGCCGAACGCCATCGTCATCGCGAACATGCCGGGCATCAGGAAGTCCCGGTAGTCGCCGCCGCCGGGCACCGTCATGGCGCTGCCGAAGACGTAGCCGTAGAGCAGCACCGACAGGATCGGGAAGCCGAGCTGCCATGCGATGTTCACCGGCTGGCGCTGGTAGTGAGTCAGTCCGCGGCGCACCACATTCCAGCAGTCGGCGAGCGCCCAGTACGCGCGGGAGCGGGTCCGCACGAGATCGATGGTGGTCATCAGGCGGCCTCCTCGGCGGTCGTGCGGTGTCCGGTCAGCTGCAGGAACACGTCGTCCAGGCTCGGTCGGCGCAGGCCGATGTCCTCGACCGCGATGCCCTCGTCCTGCAGCGTGCGCGCCACGTCGGTGAGCGCGGCGACGCGGTCGGTCACCGGCGCGTACACCCGGCGCTCGGCGTCGTCGGTGTCGGGCTCGCCGGTGCAGACCCTGGCGACCACCTTGGCCACCAGCGGCAGATCGGCCGCCTCCGTGGCGACCACCTCGATCAGGTCGCCGCCCACGGTGTTCTTCAGACCGTCCGGGGTGTCGTCGGCGATCGCGCGGCCCTGGTCGATGACCGTGATCCGGGAGGCGAGCCGGTCGGCCTCCTCGAGGTATTGCGTGGTGAGCAGCACGGTGGTGCCGTCGGCGACCAACGCGCGCACCGACTCCCACACCTCGCCGCGGCTGCGCGGATCCAGTCCGGTGGTCGGCTCGTCCAGGAACAGCACGTCCGGGGCCAGGATCATCGAGGCGGCCAGATCGAGCCTGCGGCGCATGCCGCCGCTGTACTTGCCGACGCCGCGGTCGGCGGCGTCGACGAGGTCGAAACGCTCCAGCAGTTCGTCGGCCCGCTGCTTGGCCCTGCGCCCGCCGAGATGGAACAGCCTGCCGAACATCTCGAGGTTCTGCCGTCCGGTGAGCACCTCGTCGACCGCTGCGTACTGGCCCGTCAGCCCGATACGCGCCCTGACTTCCCTGGCTTGCCGCACGACGTCGAGTCCGGCCACGGTCGCGTGGCCGTCGTCGAGCCGGATCAGGGTGGACAGGATCCGCACGGCGGTCGTCTTGCCCGCGCCGTTCGGGCCGAGCAGGCCGTGCACCGTGCCGCGTCGCACGGTCAGCTCGAAGCCGTCGAGCGCGTTCTTGTCCCCGTATCTCTTGCGCAAGCCCTCGGCCCGCACCGCGTAGTCGTTCACCGCATCCTCCCTGTCGAACCCTTAACTGGGTACGTTGTACCCGTATTAGGGTACAACGTACCCAGTTCTGCGCCAAGCGTTTAATCTGAAGCCATGACGACCACCGAGACCAGCGGCAGCGGCGACCTCGCGCGCACACTCGACCTGCTCTGGGACACCGGCCACCGGCCGAGTCGCGGGCCCAAACCCACGCTGACACTGGATCGGATCGTCGAGGCCGCGATACGCGTGGCCGATGCGGAAGGCCTGGCCGCGGTCACCATGCGGCGGGTCGCCACCGAATTGGGCACCGGCACGATGTCGCTGTATCGGTACTTGCCGGGCAAGGCCGAGCTGCTCGACCTGATGCTCGACCGGGTGCAGCAACCGCCGGAGACGGCCGTCCCGCCCGACGGCTGGCGCGCGATGTTGCGGCAGTACGCGTACGAGATGCTCGAGATGTACCGCCGCCATCCCTGGCTGCTCCAGGTCAACCAGACTCGACCGGTCCTCGGCCCCGGCGCCCTCGCGGGCATGGAACACCTCGTCGGCGGGATCAAACCGATGGGCCTCGCCGACCCCGAACTGATCTCGGTCCTGGTGATGATCTCGGGCTACGTCTGGGGCGTCGCCCGCACCCAACTGTTCGCCGAGGAGGCCGAACGCACCACGGGCATGACCGACGCCGAGTTCTGGGAAGCCCAGTCCCCCGCCCTCGAGAAGGCCATGGCCACCGGCAACTACCCCGTCATGGCCTCGCTCTCCGAATCGGCCTTCGACTCCTCCTTCGACCACTTCGACTTCGGCCTCCAACGCATCCTCGATGGGTTGGAAGTGTTCGTGGCCAAGCGCAAGTAGCCGGTGGTCTCGGCGAACCTTCGGAACTGTTCGAGCACACCTGGACGATCGCGCGCTGGGTCGAGGGTGAGCCGGCCGATCGCGCGTCGGTCACCCGCGACGATTCCGCCGAGACGCTCGCGGAATTCCTTGCGGCGCTGCATGTTCAGGCGCCCGCCGACGCGCCCGCCAACCCGATGCGCGGCATCCCTCTGGCGGGATTCCAGGAAGGGATCGACAGCGGATTCGAGGTCGTCGCCGACCATGCGACCGCCGACAGCGCGCGGGAGATCTGGGAGAAGGCCGTAGCAGCGCAAGGATGGCACGGCGCGCCGCTGTGGCTGCACGGTGACTTGCATCCGGCGAACGTGATCGTCAGGGACGGGATGCTCGCCGGCGTAATCGATTTCGGCGAGATGTGCGCGGGCGATCCCGCGACCGACCTTTCAGCCGCGTGGATCCTGTTGCCCGCCGGCGCTGCGAGCCGGTTCTTCGACGCCTATGGGCGGGCCGACGAAGCGACCATCACCCGGGCTCGTGGCTGGGCAGTCCTGCGCGCCCTGGGTCTGATCCGAATCGGACAGGCGGGGAGGCTTGGTTTGCCCGGGGGCAAACCGACCTGGGAGCCCGCAGGCTACGCCACGCTCGAGCGGCTACTTGCGGCGAACTGACCGCATCAATCAGCTCTGCGAGGCACCCCTTACACAGCCACGGCCCGAGCGGGTTGGCCACGGCCACCTTTCCGGGCACCACGGCGAACAGGTTCGGCTGGGCCAGCAGGGTGGCGGTGTACTCGCCGTCGAGCTCGTTGATCGGCGGGGGCTCCAGGTTCATGTACAGGGCAAGCAGGCCGCTGGTCGCCAATCGGCGCAGCTCGGCGGCCACGTCGTCGTTGTCGGCACCCAAGGGATCCCGCCTCATCTCTTGTTTTCTTGAATGACCATCAAGAAGGATAACGGCTTCTTGACTAGCGTTCAAGAAAGCTCTACCGTTGCCGCACGATCTTCTTGGATGACGTTCAAGAAGAAGTGCGACGAGGCGAAAAGGGGCACCCGGTATGGCGAGCAGCGGGCCGGATAAGCACGAGGGGACAGCGGTACAGCGGCGTGAGGTCGCCTTCGCGTCCGGGACGGACATGTGCGCAGCGTGGCTGTACACCCCGCCCAACTCGCGGGGACCGCGGCCCATGGTGATCATGGGGCACGGGCTCGGGGCGGTGCGGGAGATGCGCCTGGATGCCTACGCGGAACGGTTCACCGCAGCGGGCTGGTCGGTGCTGGTGTTCGACTACCGCCACCTCGGGGCCAGCGGCGGAGCGCCGCGCCAGCTCCTCGATATCGGCAAGCAACGCGCCGACTGGCATGCCGCCCTGGCCTTCGTACGCACACTGCCGGAGGTCGATGTCGACCGGATCGCGCTGTGGGGCAGCTCTTTCGGCGGCGGACATGTCCTTCAGGTCGCCTCCGAAGACACCCGAGTCGCGGCGGTCGTGGCCCAGTGCCCCTTCACCGACGGACCGGCGTCGTTGCGCTCGCGTATCCGGACCGGCCCGCTGAGCGTGGTAGCGCTGACAGTGGCAGGCATCCTCGACACGGTCGGTTCCTGGTTCGGCGCCAAGCCGATCCTGTTGCCGATGGCGGGTACGTCTTGGATGCCCGCGTTCGTGGCCTCACCCGACGCCCTCGCCGGTGCTTCGGCACTCCTACCTGCGGGGACCCGGCTCTCGCAGCGCACCAGCACGTTGGTGAAACGGCTGCCCTCGGTGCGGGCTCAGGTGTCGAAGAACATCGAGCTGACCGAGATCGACGGTGAGAAAGAACCCGTGACCGGTGTCGGTCGCGACAGCATATGGGGTGTATTGCGCGGCCCGGACGGTGAATTCGATGCCGCCAACGCCCTGGCCGCACGGCTGGCGCTGCGCCTTCCGCTCGATCGGCCTGGTCGCGCGCTAGCTCGCTTCGGCACTCCGACGCTGCTGTGTGTCTGCGACAACGACGCGGCCGCGCCCGCGAAGACCACGAAGCGTCATGCGCGGGGCCTGGTACACGTGCAGATCCAGAACTATCCCTGCGACCACTTCGACATCTACGTGGGCGAGCACTTCGAACGCGCCGTGCGGGACCAACTCGATTTCCTGGCAAAACAATTCGACAACACCGCACACAACACGCAGTAGGTCGCCCCGGGCTCGCGGATGTGCGCAGACCAAGCACTCAGCCGGCGGCTGCGGCAAGACCACGAGCGCTGTTCAGCAACGTCTCGATCACCGCGCGCCGCTGGGCCTGCTCCGTCGGATGCGTCAGCAAGCCCTCGACAACGAAAACGCCGATCGTGACCAGCGGATCCACTTCGTGCGCGGGCACGCCGAGCTCGATCAGCTCTGCCCGGAACAATCCCTCGGCCAGCGCGTGAAACTGCTCGTGCCATTCATCGACGGCCGCGGACTCTTTCGCTCGTGCGTGGACCGTGCTCACCAACCGGCCCAGTTGCTCCAATTCCTCGACCAGCCACAACAGCCGATCAGCCAGCCCCGAGTCCAGCACTTCACTGTAGGAGGCCATCGAGTCGGCCAGGACCGCGTCCAGGACCGCGATCAATACCGCGTCCTTGTCCTGGAAGTACCAGTACAGCGTGTTCGACACCACTCCGGCGTCGCGGGCGATCCGCGCCATCGATGCCGCGTCGTAGCCTTCCTCGACGAACAACCGCCGAGCAGCGGCCACAATCTCCGCACGCTTCTCTTCACGATCACGTGGCCGTCTGTTCCGAGGCATTTCCCGTCCTGACTCGTCATCTGGCGTTGACCAACCTTATCTTGAACAGCCCCCAAGACAACGCCACCACCCGATGCCTCGCCCTGGCGAGGAGGCCCATCGAAACGCCGACTGCAGCGCGGCAGGAGCGATCCTCAGGCCGCCCGCACGGTTACCGCGTCCAGACCGGCCGCGCGGGAAACGCGGGCGGCGGCCTCGTCGAGGTTCTTCGGGAGCGGTGCGCTGTCGAACATGCTGACGAGCAGTTCGGATCCGTCGAGTTCCCAAGTGCCCGCGATACGGCCGTCCACGACGACGAGCGGTGCGATCCAGCCCGCGGTCTTGCTGACGAGTGCGCGGTGGGCCTTGGGGAGCAGTTCGGTGTCGCCGGTGCCCGGGCCGAGGACGTACTGGTCGAAGGGACCGAGCAGGTGGACCGAGGGGGTCGGCTCGGTGGCGGCGAGTTCGTCGGCGTGTTCGGTGCGGATGTAGCCCGTACGGCCCTCGACTTCCACCGTCGTCAGCGCGTCGCCGAGTTCGGCGAACCAGCCGCGCACGGTGGTCTTGCGCAGGCTGTTGCGGCTGAGCCAGGCGTCGAAGGCCTCCGGGGTGGCGGGGCCGTAGGCGCCGAGGTAGGCGGTGATGGCGGCGGGCGCGGCGATCTCGGGCTCGGCGAGCCCCGGCCAATCCGGAACGAGTCGCGCCGGACTGGTGAAGGTGACTTTGTTGCCGCGCGCCGGTCCGTGGCAGATCGCGCCTTGCCAGGCCAGCGGTTTGAGCAGCGCGCCCCAGCCCGAGCGCAGCTCCTCCCCCAGCTTGTGGAAGGCCCGGTCGGCGAGCAGCGCCTCGACCAGCTCCTCGCGGGTGAGTTCGGCGTCGGCCAGAATCCCGCCCACCGCCTCGGTCAGCGCGGCGACCTCCGCCGGTGTCGCCCCGAAAGTGCGCTGCCACGACGGCTTTTCCCAGGTCCGGGCGGACGCGATGAGGGGAAGCACGGCGGCGGCCCCGGCGGGCGTCATGGCGTGCAGGGTGCCGCGCATGGTCCAGGTCTTGATCAGCGTGCCGTTGGCCAGCGCGGCCACCACCGCGCCGTCCTCGGGTGCGGCGCTGCGCAGCGCGACCGCCGTTTCCGCGGCGGAGGTGACCTGCGCTTGCACGCCGCACAGGCGGCCGACGAGCTCGGGCACGGACGCCGCGCTGGGCCGCGCGACATGTTGGCGGGCGAGCCGCCAGGCGAAAACCTGATCCCAGGTGACGCGCACCCGATCCTCCTGTGTCGGCCGATGATCGTGCCGCACGCTACACCGGGGCTCCGACAAGCCCCGCCACGTGCGGACTCGGTCAGTTGATCATCGTGCTGCAGAACAGAATCCCGAGTGCGATCTCGAACAGCCCGACGACGGTGGCCGCGATGACGCCGAGCAGTGCGGTGCGGTTGGTGGCGCGGTGCACGCCGCGCACCGGGTCGACGAGCCGTTCGGCGCGGGCCAGCACCGCGGTCCCCGCCGCGCCGAGCGCGCCCACCGGCATCGGGGCGCTCGCGCCGACCAGGGCGAGCAGCCCGCCGAGCAGGGTTTCGCGGCCGTGGACGCGGGCCGCGCGATCGTCGGCGCACATCTCGAGCAGCCTGCCGATCTCCGCGCTGCCCTCGGTGAGCAGCCGCAGGCCGGGCAGGGTGGTCGCCATCGCGCGCAGTGTGGCGGTGAGCGCGGCGTGGCGGCCGCGCAGATGGGCGTGTTCGTGGGCCAGCACCGCGGCCAGCTGTTCGCGGGTCAGCGCGTCCAGCGCCGCGCTGGTGACGACGATGGTCTCGGGCCGTCCCGCGACGCAATAGGCTTGCGGTTCCGGCGAATCCAGGACGACCGCGCCGACCTCGGGCAGCTCACGGCCGACCATCCACACGGCGCGCCCGTGCGCGAAGGTGCGGCGGCGCAGACGCAGCGCGACCCGCGCGGCCTGCAACGACACGGCCGCGACACCGGAGGCGAGCACTGCCGCCAGGGAGAAGGTGGCGAGCTGGGCGGCCCAGCCGTGCATGTGCATCGGGAAGGACAGCACCGAATAGCAGGCGCGCAGCGCCTCGCTCGGATGTCGCCAATAGGTGGCGAACTCGACGACCAGCAGGCCGGCCGCGAGCACCCAGGCGCCGAGCGCCCCGGCGATGGCGACCAACCAGGCCAGCACCCCCAGCCGCGGCGCGACGCCGCGGCGGGTGAGCCGGTGCAGCACCGGCGGTCCGAAGACCGCGACGGTGCTGCCGTAGGCCATCAGGCACAGGGCGACGTTCACGGGGCCTCGGGGGTGCGTCGCGCGGTCAGTCTGCGCAGCGCCGCCCGCAGTCCCGCCGACTCCTCGGCGCTGATCCGGTCCACGAAATGGCTGAGCACCAGATCGGAGCGACCGCCGGAGCCGAGCGCCTCGAGCATCAGCCGGGCGCTGTGTTCCTCGCGGGTCAGCGTCGGCCAGTACCGGTAGGCCTTGCCCGCCCGCTCCCGAGCCAGCCACCCTTTGCGGTGCAGATTGTCCATGGTGGACATCACCGTGGTGTACGCGATGCCACGCTCGGCGGAGAGTTCCTCGAAAATCTCCCGTACCGTCGTGGACTCCGCGTCTCTGTCCCAGATGCGGTCCATGATCACCGCCTCCAGGTCTCCGAATCCGCGCACCGTACCGACTCCCTCATCGTCGTCCGATCTACTGTCGCCCAAAGGGTACCGAGAATCGGCGCTGACTACGGAGCCAAACCGTAGATCGGTGCGGATCGTCGGCACGTATGCGAACATATGTTCGTGTCCGATCGCCGCGCCTCCCCCGCCGTCGCGCCGCCGCGCGGCCGGGAACGCCCGCGCATCGAGGCGCGCGCCGACGCCTCGATTCTGCACGCGGACCTGGACTCCTTCTACGCCTCGGTCGAACAGCGCGACGATCCCCGGCTGCGCGGCAAACCGGTGATCGTGGGCGGCGGGGTCGTCCTCGCGGCGTCCTACGAGGCCAAGGCGTTCGGTGTGCGCACGCCGATGAACGGCGCGCAGGCGCGGCGGCTGTGCCCGCACGCGATCGTGGTGCCCCCGCGCATGAGCGCCTATTCCGAGGCGAGCAAGGCGGTGTTCGAGGTCTTCCGCGACACCACGCCGGTGGTCGAGGGCATCTCGATCGACGAGGCGTTTCTCGATGTCGGCGGGTTGCGCCGGATCGCGGGCGAGCCGCTCGACATCGCCCAGCGGCTGCGGGCGCGGGTGCGCGACGAAGTGGGCTTGCCCATCTCGGTCGGCATCGCGCGCACCAAGTTCCTCGCCAAGGTCGCCAGCGCGGTGGCGAAACCCGACGGACTGCGCCTGGTGCCGCCCTCCGCAGAGCTCGACTTCCTGCATCCGCTGCCGGTCGAAAGGATGTGGGGCGTCGGCGATGTCACCGCCCGCACGCTGCACGAGCACGGCATCACCCGGATCGGGCAGCTGGCCGATCTCGGCGAGAACGCGCTGCGCGGTTTCCTCGGCCCCGCGGCGGCCCGCCACTTGTACGCGCTCTCGATGGCCCGGGATCCCCGCCGCGTCGAGACCGGTCGCCGCCGTCGCTCCATCGGCGCGCAACGCGCCCTCGGCCGCCGCGCCCGCCCCGCCGACGAAATCGAGGCCTACGTACACGGGCTGACCGACCGCCTCGGCCGCAGGTTGCGCACCGCCGATCGGGTCTGCCGAACGGTCGTGCTGCGCATGCGTTTCGACGATTTCAGCCGCGCCACCCGATCCCGCACCCTGGCCGAGGCCACCGACCACACCGACACCCTGCTGCGCACCGCGCGCCAGCTGCTCGCCGACGCGATGCCGATGATCGAGGAGCGCGGGCTCACCCTGATCGGCCTGGCGCTGACCAACCTCGACGACGCGTACGCCGTCCAGCTCACCCTGCCGCTCGAGCCGCGCGCCACCAACACCCTCGACACCACCTTGGACGACCTGCGCCGCCGCTTCGGCTCGGCCGCCGTCACCCGCGCGGCCCTGATCAACCGCGGCGAGGGCCTGTCGGTGCCCTTGCTCCCCGACTGACCCACCACGCGTACGCTCATGCGTGGCCGATTCAGCGGGGGGACTCACTTCGATCTTCGCGAACCGTGAACGGCCCGGCATTTCCGTCGTCGCAAGGAGATCGCATGCCTTACGCCGTGCTCGGCTTCATCACACTCGCGCTGTGGGTGTACTGCCTGGTCGACATCATCACCTGCCCAGAGACCGGCATCCGGCATCTGCCGAAGATGGGTTGGCTGCTCGTCGTCGTCCTGGTCCCGACCATCGGCGCACTGCTCTGGCTCTTCGCGGGGCGCCCGCTGCACGAACCGCGCAGCCGCTCGAACACTCGCTACTCCGAGTACGACCGCCCCGGTCGCCATATCGCCCAGAACCCCGATGCGGACGAGGCATTTCTGCGTGGCTTGCGTGAACGCGCCGAGCAGCAGCGCGCCGAGGCTCGCCGTCAGGAGGCGGAGCGGCAGCGTGAGGAGGATCGCCGCCGCGAAGCGGGCGAGCTCTGAGGCTCAGCGACTTCGCTTGGGCCGCTTGTCCATCAAGCGCAAGATCAGCGGCGTGAAGATCAGCTGCATCGCCAACTCCATCTTCCCGCCGGGCACCACGATGCAGTTCGGCCGCGACATGAACGAGTCGTGCAGCATCGACAGTAGATACGGAAAGTCGATGACCTTCGGATCGGCGAAGCGGATCACCACGAAGCTCTCGTCGGCGGTCGGAATGGTGCGGGCGGTGAACGGATTCGAGGTGTCTACCGTGGGCACCCGCTGGAAGTTGACGTAGGTGCGGGAGAACTGCGGGCAGATGTAGGTCACGTAGTCCGGCATGCGGCGCAGGATGGTGTCGATCACGGCCTCGCTGGAGTAGCCGCGTTGGGTCTTGTCGCGGATGACCTTTTGAATCCACTCCAGATTGATGATCGGCACCACCCCGACGAGCAGGTCGGTGTACTGCGCGACGTCCACCGTCGAGGTGACGGCCGCGCCGTGCAGCCCCTCGTAGAACAGCAGATCGCTGCCGGGCGTGAGCTCCTCCCACGGGGTGAAGGTGCCCGGCGGCTGACCGTACGGCTTGGCCTCGGCGTCGTCGTGCAAGTAGCGGCGCACCGTGCCGACGCCGGTCTCGCCGTAGTCGCGGAACAGCGTCTCGAGCTCCTTCAACAGGTTCGCTTCCTCGCCGAAATGCGAGAACCGCACATTGCGGTTCTGCTCGGCCTCGGCCATCGCCAGCTTCATCTCGTTGCGGTCGAAGCGATGGAAGGAATCACCCTCGACGATCGCCGCGTTGATCCCCTCGCGGCGGAAGATCTCCTGAAAGGTTCGGGTGACGCTGGTCGTGCCCGCACCGGACGAACCGGTGATCGCGACCACGGGATGTTTGACCGACATGGCACCTCCTGAATTGCCGGACAACGGGTTTCAGCGACCGGCGGAACGGAACAGCGACCGGTTGCCGAACAGCGAACTGTCGAAGCTGGGCCCTTCGTCCGGCTCGCGGTGGTAGCGCTCGATGCGCTCGACCTCGTTGCGGGAGCCGAAGATCAACGGCACCCGCTGATGCACCTCGTCGGGGGTCACCTGGAGCACTCGCTCCACGCCGGTGGTCGCCGCCCCGCCCGCCTGTTCGACGATGAACGCGATCGGACTCGCCCCGTACAGCAAGGCGACCCGCCCGGGCCGTGCGGGCGGGCGGGTGTCGTGCGGGTACAGATAGACCCCGCCGCGAGTGAGGATGTGGAAGGTGTCGGCAACCAGCGAGGCCACCCAGCGCATGTTGAAATCGCGCCCGCGCGGCCCGTCGACCCCGTCCAGGCATTCGTGCACGTACCGCCGGACGGGGCGTTCCCAGAACCGCTCGTTCGCGGCATTGATGGCGAAACCCGCGGTGTCCTCGGGTATCCGCATCCGCGGGTGGGTGAGCACGAACGCGCCGATCTCACGGTCCAGGGTGAACCCGTCCACGCCGCGGCCGGTGGTCAGCACCAGCATGGTGGCCGGACCGTAGAGGGTGAAGCCCGCGCACACCTGCTCGGCGCCCGCTTGCAGGAAGTCCGCCGCCGTCGGCTCGCCGCCTTGCCGCCCCCACACCCGCTCCGGCGCGCGCAGCACGCTGAAGATCGTCCCGACAGGCAGGTTCACGTCGATATTGCTGGAACCGTCCAGCGGATCGAACGCCAACAGGTATTTCCCGCGCCGGTGCGTGTCCGGCACCGGATGGATCTCCGGCATCTGTTCGGACAGCAGCGCCGAGAGATGGCCGGTCCATTGAGTTTCCGCGACCATGATGTCGTTGGTGATGGCATCGAGCTTGCGGTGCACGGTGGGCGGAAGGTTGTCCGGTTCGGAGGCGCCGAGGGACCCCACGATCGCACCACGGGTCACCTGGTTGGCGATGATCTTCGTCGCGGTCGCGACGACGTTCACCAGGGCGGAGAACTCACCGGACGAACCGGGATGCCGGTGTTCCTCCTCGATCGTGTAGCGGGTGAGGGTCTTCAGTCCTTCTGGCATGGCGTCTCAATCGGTCATGCGGGGGCCCTCGCGGTCGGCCCGTCCGGCTGCTCGGTGGTGCTCGACGCGCGGCGCTCCGCTGCCCCGTCGCGCGCACCGCTGTCGGTGAACACGCTGCTGCCGTAGACGTCTCGGTCGGTCAGCGTGATCAGATCGGTTCTCGTCAGCGGTCGCCGCAGCTCTACCAGGCGCTTGGCCTGGCGCAACCGGCACCGGTCCAGCGCGTTGCGGACGCTGCGGGCATTGGAGAAGCGCGGGCGGGTCATCCGCAGCTCCAGATACTCCGCGAACGCCGCGGCCGCGGCCGGATCGAAACGGAAGTTCTCCCGCGCCACCATCAGCTCGGCGATGGCCATCAGCTCGGCGTGGGTGTAGTCGACGAACTCGAGGTGATGCGCGACCCGCGACGACAGACCCGGATTGGCGGAGAAGAACCGCTCCATCCGATCCGGATAGCCCGCGAAGATCACCACCAGGCTGCCGCGTTCGTTCTCCATCTCCTGGAGCAGGATCTCGATGACCTCCTGCCCGTAGTCGCGCTCGTTCTCCGGCCGGAACAGGTAGTAGGCCTCGTCGATGAACAGCACCCCGCCCGCCGCCTTGGCCAGCGCCTCCTTGGTCTTCGGCGCGGTGTGCCCGATGAACTGACCCACCAGATCGTCGCGGGTCACGGTGTGTACCTTGGGCTTCCGGATGTAGCCGAGCGCGTGCAGCATCTCGGCCATGCGCAGCGCCACCGTCGTCTTGCCGGTGCCGGGGCCGCCGGTGAAGCTCATGTGCATGGTGGGTCGCGAGGCGTCCAGACCGAACCGCTGCCGCGCCCGGTCGATCAGCAGCAGCGCGGCGATCTCGCGCACCCGCAGTTTCACATTGGCGAGGCCGACCAGCTCGGCGTCCAGCCTGCTCAGCGTGTCCTCGACGTCGTTGCCCGCGATATCGGTCGACAGATCCAGCGTCGCGTCCGGCCCGAGGACGGGCACCTCCGGCTCGGGATCGGACGCGGCGCGCACCGGCCGGGGGTCGTCGACACCCGGCCGGTGCAGGCGGAAACCGGAGCCGTTCCGATCAGCCGCCATACCGCTGTCCCTGGCGGTGATCGGCGGCATAGGCGTGCAGCCCGTAGGTCTGCACGCGGTCGGGGCCCTCGGTGCGGGTCAGGGTGAAGCCCGGCTCGTCGGGCGGACGCTGCACCAGGAAGCTGAGCGCCGTGGTCTGCCTGGTGTAGCTCGCGTCGTAGGCGAGCACTCGAATGTAGTGGCGCGGGAAGGTCGCCCGGCACGCGTCGATCTCGGCGAGCACGCCGTCGGGCTCGTCCAGATCGAACAGCGGCAGACCCCACATCTCCCAATACGCGTTGCGCGGGTGCGGGTCGTCGGTGTACTCGATCGACACCGGCCACCCGTTGAGCAGCGCGTAGCGCACTTGCGCGGCGATCTCGGCGTCGGTGAGATCCGGCAGATACGAGAAGGTTCCGTGACGCAGGTACATGCGAACGCCTTTCAAACGCTGGCCGTCGGCACCGCGTCGGGTGCGTCGGTGGAGGTGTAGTCGAAGGTGACATCGCCCCAGGTCGCCAGCGCGACGTCGAGCGGTCGGCAGATCTCGGCGGCCTTGCGCAGCACGTCCGGGCCTTCCTTCAGCAGATCGCGGCCCTCGTTGCGCGCCTTCACCACCGCTTCCAGCGCCACCCGGTTGGCCTCGGCGCCCGCCGCGATGCCCAGCGGATGGCCGATGGTGCCGCCGCCGAACTGCAAGATCACGTCGTCGCCGAACAGGTCGAGCAGCTGGTGCATCTGGCCGGCGTGAATGCCGCCGGAGGCCACCGGCATCACGCCGGGCAGGCTGGCCCACTCCTGATCGAAGAAGATGCCGTTGCGCGGCTCGGTGCGAATGTGGTTCTCCCGCAACGTGTCGTAGAACCCCTTGGTGGTCGCCGGATCGCCCTCCAGCTTGCCGACCACGGTGCCCGCGTGCAGGTGGTCGACGCCGATGAGCCTGCACCACTTGGCCAGCACGCGGAAGCTGACGCCGTGCGTCTTCTGGCGGGTGAAGGTCGAGTGACCCGCCCGGTGCAGGTGCAGCAGCACCCCGTTGCGCCGCGCCCAGTGCGACATGGACTGCATCGCGGTGTAGCCGACGGTCAAGTCCATCATGATGACCACGCTGCCGAGTTCCTTGGCGAACTCCGCGCGTTCGTACATCTGCTCCATGGTGGCCGCGGTGACGTTGAGGTAGTGGCCCTTGATCTCGCCGGTCTCGCACATGGCGCGGTTCACGCCCTCCATGGCGAACAGGTACCGGTCGCGCCAGCGCATGAACGGCTGAGAGTTGATGTTCTCGTCGTCCTTGGTGAAATCCAGGCCGCCCTTGCACGCCTCGTAGACCACCCGGCCGTAATTGCGCGCGGAGAGCCCCAATTTCGGCTTCACCGTCGCACCGAGCAACGGCCTGCCGTATTTGTTCAGATATTCGCGCTCCATCACCGTGCCGTGCGGCGGACCCTGGAAGGTCTTGACATACGCGACCGGAATGCGCATGTCCTCCAGGCGCAGCGCGAGCAGCGGCTTGAAACCGAACACGTTGCCGATGACCGAGGACGTCAGATTCGTGATCGACCCCTCCTCGAACAAATCGATGTCGTAGGCGATATAGGCGAAGTACTCCCCCGGCCTGCCCGGCACCTCGTCGATCCGGTAGCACTTGGCCTGATACCGCGAGTGCGCCGTGAGGCGGTCGGTCCACACCACAGTCCAAGTGGCCGTGGAGGATTCGCCCGCCACCGCGGCCGCGGCCTCGATCGGATCCACGCCGCGCTGCGGTGTCACCCGGAAGACGGCGAGCACATCGGTGTCCGACGGCTGATAGTCCGGGGCGTAATACCCCATCGACGCGTACGACTGAACGCCCGGATCCCACCGATCCCGTTCGATCTCTTCGGCCATCGTTCCTCCTGGAGCGTTGTGCGCGTTGGGATTCCAGGATGACGGGGCCATCGACCACAAACAATTTGAATGTTTCTGGTAATCCTCAATCATTTCTTTGGGTTTGCTACCGTCGGTGGATGGGTATGGTGAGTGCGGCGCGGATGGAAACATTCCTGATCGTCGCCCGCCAGGGCAGCATCCGGCGCGCGGCGACCCAGCTGCACGTCACCGAGGCGGCGGTCTCGGCCGCGGTGGCCCACATCGAGAAACAGCTGGGCGCCAAGCTCGTCGCGAAGGCTGGTCGCGGCATCGCGCTCACCGAGGCGGGGCGCGTCTACGCCGAATACTGCCGCAGCATCCTCGGTCTCATGAAGGAGGCTCAGGCCGCCGTGCGACAGGCCGAGATCGGGCGCCTGCGCATCGGCGTGGTGGCCACCGCGGGCGAGTCCGTGCTGCTACGCCCGCTGGCCAAGTTCCGCAACCGCTACCCGGACATCGAGCTGAGTCTGTCCATCCACCCGCGCGACGTGCTGTTCGTCGAATTGCTGCACCACGAAACGGATCTCGTCATCGCGGGCCGCCCGCCGCGCGATGCGGGCCTGGTCACCCGCGCCCGGCGCGCCAGCCAGCTCGTCGTCGTCGGAGCGCCCGACCGCTGCCGCGACCCGCTGCGCTCGACCTGGCTGCTGCGCGGGCGCGGCTCGGGCACCCGCGACGCCACCCTCGCCCTGCTCGACCAGCTCCAGATCTCGCCACCCACCCTCACCCTCGGTTCGCACGGCGCGGTGATCGCCGCAGCCCGAGAAGGGTTGGGCGTCACTCTGATTCACAACGACGCGGTCGAGCACCACGTCGAAACCGGAGCGCTGCGCGTCCTACCGGTGGACGGCACACCACTGGACCGCGCCTGGCACGCCATCACCACCCGCACCCCCACACCCACCACGCGCCTGTTCCTCGCCCACATCATGGACCGCGCCGAAGTGGGCGAAGACGCGTTCCACAATCCAACGACGTTCTCGTAGAGCCCGACCGGCATCGGGTGCGCCGCCGACCACGCCGGGCACCGCGAACAGCCGGGCCGGGATTCATCGCAGGGTGAGCGGGGTCGCGGATTCGATGTGGGTCAGTTTCTGCGGGTTGCGGACGTAGTAGAGGCCGGTGATGCGGGTGTCCTGGACGTGCATCACGATGACGCCGTCGAGTTCGCCGTCGACGTGCAGAGCCAGTGCCGGGCCCGCGTTGACCAGGGTCGGCTCGACGGTGAGCAGCACGTCGTGCTTGCTGAGTCCGCCGACGATGAACCGGGCCACCTTGTCGGCGCCGACGACCGGACGGGGGCTGGCCTGCTTGATACCACCGCCGTCGCTGATCGCGACGACGTCGGGGGCGAGCACGTCGAGCAGGCCCTGCAGGTCCCGGGTCTCGAGCGCGCGCCGGAAGGCCTCGAGTGCCGCCTCTGCCTGGTGCGCGGTCACCGTGCGGCGCGGCCGGCGGGCTTCGACGTGGCGGCGAGCGCGGTGGGCGATCTGGTGGACGGCTGCGGGCGACTTGCCGACCGCGGCCGCGATCTCGTCGTAGCCGAAACCGAACGCTTCACGCAGCACGTACACCGCCCGTTCGGTCGGGGTCAGTGTCTCGAGGACGAGCATCAGCGCCATCGACACGCTTTCGGCGAGTTCGATGTCGGCGGCTGCGTCCGGAGCGGTGAGCAGTGGCTCGGGCAGCCACGAGCCCACGTAGGACTCTCTGCGGCGTTTCATCGAGCGCAGCCGGTTGAGCGCCTGGCGGGTGGTGATGCGCACCAGGTAGGCACGCGGGTCGCTCGCCTTCGCCACGTCGACCTTCACCCATCGCAGCCAGGTCTCCTGCAGGACGTCTTCGGCGTCGGCCGCCGATCCGAGCATTTCGTAGGCGACGGTGAACAGCAGATTGCGGTGTGCGACGAACGTTTCCGTCGCGTCGACGGTGGCGTGGTCGTCGCTGTCCGCCCGCTCTCGCGGGTCGGATTCCGCTGTCGTGTCCATGCGAGTCCTTCTCCTATGAGTGGCTGTTGGGGCTGCGCCGGTTTCCGATGACGCACGATTGCGGCGGCGTCCGCGATTCGGGCACCGCCGCACATCGTGCAGACGAGATCACCGGCGGCCGACGGCGGTCGCTGCTTCAGGCGATCGGTGCGGGCGCGTCGCCGTGCTGGGCCCGCAACAGCTGTGGCCGGTGCTTGCCGTCCTTGGGCCAGTGATGCGAGCCGGGCTTGCGCGCTTCGGTCACCAGGTGCCTGACGCTGGCTTCGCAGGCGAATTCCTTGAGCTTCTTGCCCGCGAGCCCGCTGAAGTAGATCCGCATCGCGGTGTCGTCCTTGTGGCCGAGCTGGAAGATGCCGGTGTGGCGGCCGAAGCTCAGGCACATGGCGGGGAACGACAGGTCGATCGGTGTCGGCTGCTCACCCGCGATCCGGTTCAGGACGGTGTCGGCGGCATGGGCGCCCAGGCAGCCCGCGGCGTAGGCGCTCATCCGGAACGGCAGGTCGGAGGGCGCCGACGAGTCACCTGCCGCGACGATGCGCTCGTCGTCGAGGCTGGTCAGCGTTTCGTCGGTGAGCAGGCGCCCGGCGGCGTCGGTGCGCAACCCGCTGGCGGCCGCGAGGTCGGGCACACCGAAGCCCGCGGTCCAAATGGTGACCTGACTCGCCAACGTGCGGCCGTCCCCCAGCCGCACCGCCTCCTTCGTCACCGCCGTCACCGACGCATCCGGGCCTTCCAACACGTTGGCCCCGAGCTTGGCGAGGTACTTGCGAGCGGTGCGTCGAGCCCTCGGGTGCAGGTACGGACCGAGGACACGCCCGCAGACCAACGTGACTGTGCGACCCTGCTCGGCGAGTTCCGCGGCGGTCTCGATGCCGGTGGGACCACCCCCGACGACCGTCACCGCCGCCGACACCGGCGTGTCGTAGAGCACCGACCGCAGCCGCTGCGCGGCCTCGAAAGTCGCTACGGGATAGGCGAATTCGGCGGCGCCCGGCACCCGCGGGCCCGCGCTGCCGCTGCCCACCGCGTAGATCAGGTAGTCGTAGGCGATCGTGCCGCCCTCGGCGAGGGTCACCGTGCGCCCGCTCGCATCGATCCGCGTCACGCTGTCGACGACCAACCGGACGCCCTCGGCGAGGACTTCGGTGTAGTCGACGACCGCGTCGTGCGTCCCGCCCACCAGCTGATGCAGGCGCAGCCGGGGAACGAACAGCGGGCGCGGGTTGATCACGGTCACCGTCACGTCGTCGCGCTGTGTCGAACGATTCGCCGCCATCACACCGGCGTATCCGCCGCCGATCACGACCACGTCGATCTTCTTGCTCATGGTGTCTCCTTCGCTCCGAGGGGCTCGAGCACAAGACACCGCGGCACCGGCAATCCTGACAGTATGTGATGCGGATCACTTGTCCGGGCAGTCGGTTACCACGATTCGATCAGCGGGAGATCGTGCTCCCGCCGCTGCCACTCCGCTGTGAGGCGACGGAGTCGGGCCGGGGCGGCGATGCTGTGCATGGCTGCGATCTTGTCGCCACGGATCTCCAGGATCGCGACGCCGAGGACGCGGTCGTCGAGCGTGAACAGCATGGCCGGGCAACCGTTCACCACGGCAGCATGGATCGAAGGCGAGCCACCGGCGAATCGCCGCTTTGCCGCGGACGGTTTGAAGCCCCCGCGCACCGCGTCGGCGAGCCGCTGTGGAGTCGAGTACCGGATCAGCCTCTCGGCCAGCCCGCCTGCGCCGTCGGAGATGCCGGTCGCGTCATCGGTCAGCAGCGCCACCAGCCGTTCGGTCCGGCCCGAGGCGGCCGCATCGACGAAGGCCTCGACGATGCGCCGCGCGGAGGCATGGTCGATGTCGGCGCCGTTGCGGGCAGCGGCGATTCGACGCCGGGCCCGGTGGGCGTGTTGCTGACTCCCGGACTCGGTGATGCCGAGAATCTCGGCTATCTCGGCGTGGTTGTACGCGAAGGCCTCACGCAGCACGTAAACGGCCCGTTCGACCGGCGAGAGACGCTCCATGAGGGTCAGCACCGCCAGCGTCACCGACTCGCGCTGCTCGACGGTGTCGGCCGGGCCCAGCATCGGGTCGCCGTCGAGGAGCGGTTCCGGCATCCAGGCGCCCACCGCGCGTTCGCGCCGCACCTTCGCCGAACGGAGCCGGTCGAGCGCCAGATTGGTGACGATCTTGGTCAGCCAGGCCTCTGGCACATCGACGTACTCCCGGTCGGCGGCCTGCCACCGCAGGAAAGCATCCTGCACCGTGTCCTCGGCGTCGGCGGCCGAGCCGAGCAGACGGTAGGCGAGCGAGGCCAGCCGATTCCGGCTGGCCTCGAAACGCGCCACGGTGGCAGTGTCCATGAGCACGACTCTATGCGGCGACCACGTCCGCCGAGTGCTTCCGGGTGGCGGCCAAACGGTACTTGTGACTCGGCTTTCCGAAGGTCGGGCGGCTGACCGCCCAGCCGCTGACCGCCACGATCGCCGACTTGACCCGAGCCGCCGACCGGCCGCACAGAGCCCCGGGCTTCGAGCGCGCGTCACCGTCGACCAGTTGGAAGATCCCGTCCTTGCGTCCGAGGCTGATGTGGTTGCCGACGTAGGTCAGCGCGGTCGCCTTGATCTCGCGCCCCGTCAGGTCCCCGATGATCGCGGCCGCCGCCTGCGTGCCGGTGTATCCCGCGGAAGCGCAGGACATCGGCAAGGGATGACCGTTCTCGCCGATGACGAAGACGCTGTCACCGGCAACGTAGACATCCGGATGCGAGACCGACCGCATCTGGCGGTCGACCGTGATCTGGCCGTTGGGTTCCACCGCCAGGCCGCTGGCGGCGGCGATCGGGTGGACGGCGAAACCCGCGGCCCACACGGTCGCGTCGGAGACGAAGGCGGTGCCGTCGGCGGCGATGGCCGCCGCCTCCTCGACGCGCTCGATCCTGGTGTTCTCGTGGACGGTGATACCGAACCGGTCGAAGGCGCGCAGCAGGTGGCGCCGGGCTTTCGGGCCCAGCCAGCCGCCCAGTTCGCCGCTGGTCGCGAGGCCGACCCGCAGTCCTGGACGAGCTTCGGCGATCTCGGTGGCGGCCTCGATCGCGGTCAGATTGCCGCCGACCACCAGTACCGTCCCGTCCTCGCCCAACTCGTCCAAGCGTGCGCGCAGGCGCAGCGCGGCGGGCCGCGCGGCCACGTGGAAGGCGTGCTCGTCGACGCCGGGGACGCCGTGGTCGGCAGCGGTGCTGCCGAGAGCGTAGAGCAGGGTGTCGTATTCGAGCCGGTCGATGCCCTCGTCGTCGGCGATCGTGACCGTCCGGTGCTCGACGTCGACGCCGGTCACCCGCGCCACTCGTAGCCGGATGCCGGTGCCCGCGAACACCTCCGTCAGCGGCCGGTGGCGCAGCTCGTGCCCGGCGGCGAGCTGATGCAGGCGCAGCCGCTCGACGAAATCGGGTTCGGCGTTGACGACGGTGATCTCGAAGTCGTCGGCGTGGAGTTGGCGGGCCAGATATCCGGCGGAGAAGGCTCCGGCGTATCCGGCCCCGAGGACGACGATGCGGTGCTTCATGATTCGCTCCTGTCTGGTTCGCGTGCTCCCTGAACGAGACAGCCCGCGAATTCCTGACAGCGTCGATCAGTGAAGTGGGTCACCCCCGCGGCTCACATCTGAGCGTGCTGCGAATCGAAGGTGGCGGTGCGGCCGCCGAGGAGGATTTGCGCGCCGGGTTGCAGGATCACCGGGTGGCCGGGGATGGCGCGGGTCCAGTCCTGCTGGCCGGGTTGACGGATGTGGGTGCCGTTGGCCGAGCCGCTGTCGACCACGGTCACATCCCAGTCCTTCAAACGGATCTCGGCGTGGGTGCGAGACATGCCGCCGGAAGCGTCGTCCACCCGGATCGGGCGGGCGCCGCGCCGCGCCGCCTCGGAGTGATCGGGTTCGCGGCCGAGTACGCAGTCGGAGTCGAGGACGTAGGAGGTGCCGTCGTCGAGCAGCAGCAGCCCCAGCGGTGGGCGCTCGCCGTCGGTGAGGACGCAGGTGAGCTGATCCATGCGGATGCCGCAGACGGCGCAGAACGACACCCGCGGATCGTTGTGGTGCTGACGCGCGCACTTGTAGCCCTTGACGATCACCCGCCGCTCGCCCGCACCGTGCGACACCGCCGGTTCGGATTCGCGGCCCGGCCCGGGCGCCGCACGTTCGCTGTCGATCGTGCGCGACGGAGGACGGCCGGGCGAGTGCTCCGGCCCGCTGTCACGCCGTATCGGCGAACTCGCGCGGCCGTGTCCACCGTCCACCGGTTCGGGCGCGCGTCGATCCCGTTCCGGCGTGCGGGGCCGCGGAACCGCGGTCTCGTCGTCGACCGGCGCGCTCGGCGCCAGCGTCTCCTGAAGATCGATCTCCGCGGTGGGCCGCGCGGCACCCGATCGATCACCGGTCTGCCGTCGGTCGTGTCCGACTGAGCGCGCGGCGGCCCGATGTCCTTTCACCACCGCCACTTTCGGTACGGGCTGCCCGTACCAGAGCACCGCGCCCGATCCCGGAACGGCACCGTCTGCCAACGTGCACACTCCGCGAATCCCCGGCAGTTCGAGCTGCTGATCCGCCTCGTCGACGAACAGCCCGGCACCGATCGCGGGCGCCGGGATCACCACCCGGTCGACGGTGAAACCGGCGTCGCTGCCGCGCAGCACCTCCGAGCGGTCCGCGCCCGCGAGCACCGCGCTCACCCGGCCGTGCAGGAACACCGCGAGGCCGGTGGCGGACGGTGTGAGGACGCCGAACTCGACGGCGTCCTCGTCGTCGAGACCCATCAGCCAGGTGGTGGCAAGGCGCGCGAACATGCGCCCGCTGCGCTTCTGCTCCTTGGCCGCCGCCTCGTCCACCAGTCCGCGCAGCGCGATCAGGGCAGCGCCCGCGGCGGTGTCCTCGGTCGCCGTCTCGACGGCTCGGTTCGCCACTACGAGGACCACCCCGCCGTGGCACGCCACCAGGTGCGTGCCGGGCAGCACCTCGACCCGCGGATCCGTCACCGCCGTCCTCCTTCGCGGCGCCCGCCCCGGCGCGGACGGCGCACCGCCCCGCTCACAGGAACCTGCCTCCGTTGTACCGCCAGCGGTGGAAGAACAGCCGGATCGGCCCGTTCACGAAGAGCCAGAACACCATCCAGGTGACCACGAAGTGGATCAGGAACGCCGCCGCCGAGGGCCGCAACTGTTCGGGCAGCACGATCGTGGTGGTACGCAGCAGCAGCCATATCAGCAGCCCCTCGTTCACCATCGTCAGCAATCCGAACAGCGTCGGCCAGTCCTTCTCCCATCGGAATTGCTGGAGAAAGTGGTACAGCAGCTCCCAGAGCACGCCGACCAGGATCACCGCGAGCAGCACCGACAGCGTCACCCGATAGGACTGGCCCAGCGAGAGCGAACCGGTCGGCAGCAGCGGCGTGATGAGCAACGCGACCAGCAGACCGAGCACGCCGAGCACGAAAACACGGGTCTGGATTCGCCCGTTCAGAGTGGGAGTCATCGCTCAGATCTTCTTGTCGTTGACCCACAGCCACCACTGCCGCGCCGAGCGCAGCGGGCCGAGGCGTCGGCAGAAGCCGAGCGCGGCGAGGTCGTCGGCCATTTCCAATGCGGCGTACTGCAGCCCGAGGAACGAGTCGACGCCCGCGTAGTAGCCACCGAGCGTCGCGCTGCCCGCGGCGTACATGCGTCCCATGCCGCTGCGGGTGCCGATCAACTCGAAGGTGCGGTCCACGTCGAGTCGGCCGACCGGATTGCGTCCGGCGCCGGTGTGGTCGAGCAGATCGGCCAGCAAACGATGTTCGCGGATGTCGGCTTCCAGCCCGGTGCAGTCGATGATGTAGTCGGCGTGGGTGTCGAACGGTTGGCTGGGCGGCGGAAAAGGCAACGGCGCCTGCGGATCCGGATCGATGGTAGTCACCACACCGGGCCTGCCCTCGGCGGGACGCAGGTCACGGGCGGTGCCCGCCATCACCTGGTACCAGCCCTGCGCCCGGCCGCGCTTCAGCTGCTCCTGCCAGCTCTTGCGCACCGGAGTGTTGGTGCCGCCGAGGGTCTTGTACAGCGCGGCGCGCTGCTCCCCCTCCAATCCGCGCAGCTTCGCCTTCAACTGGCCGCCCCAGGCGCCCTTGGGCCAGTTGAAGCCCTGGTAGGCCCAGCCGTCGGAGCCCTTGCGGCGCATGAACACGCTCGGTCCGTGCGGACCGGCGACATACGTGCGGAACAGATGCAGGATCTGGGTGTTGAGCCGATGGTTGTCGCGATCGTCGATCAAACGCTGCAACACCCGGCTCGCCACGATCCCCGCGCCGCGGATCATGACCGTCCCGGGTCTTCGCTGCAACGCCTGATAGACGTGTTCGTGCGGTTCGTACGCGTTCACGACGCGGGTGGGGTCGCGGAAGCGCTCGCGATAGGCCTGCAGGTCGGGCAGCAACCGAAGCCCCGGATAGCCGACGGCCACGTGCACATACGTGCTGCGGAATGCCACGCGCTTGGTCGGCGTCGCGCCGTCGGGCGGTGTCAGGATCGTGTAATAGCCGCCGCCGTGGCGCCTGCGCACCATCCGGACCTGCCCCTTGTAAAGGGAGCGCGCGTAGTCGACGCGGTGGTACTCGCGCTCCATCGCGGCGAACGCCTGACCAGCGCGCGGCGTGTAGTAATTGGTGAGAATCGGCTCGGTGAGCACGTTCCACAGCGGCGCCAGCGACTTGTCGGCAATCGCTTCGCGCACCGCGTACGACGGGAAGCCCCAGATGTTCTCGGGGGTGCTGCCGGAATCGCTGCGCAACCGCTCGCCGCGCGGAATCTGCGACACCCTGGTCAGGTATTCGTAGCCGGACCACGGCAAGTCCTGCGGACCGAGCACCGCGATCGAACGCGCGGGCACTCCGTAGATCCGGAGCGTGTCGAAGGCGGCGAACGACCCGATTCCGCTGCCGATCGTCACGAACGGTACATCGATGACCGGTATCCCGGCGTGGCCAAGCATATCGTCGGTCCATACGTCGGTGTCGACGAGGACCGGGGTGAGATCTCCCCGCATTCGCCGGATGCTACCGCCTAATTCTTATGGGGCGCTTGCGATCACCTTGTACCCACGTGACCCGCGCGCGACGACGCGCGCATCGATCTCCGCCAACCTGCCACGCCACCGACCATCGCGGACGTACCATCCCTGCGTGGCCGACTCGACTCGTTCCACCCCGCTGCGGGTGCTGGTCTACAGCAACGACGCCGATACCCGGCGCCAGGTGATGCTGGCGCTGGGCAAGAACCCGCACCCGGAACTACCCGAACTCGACTATCTCGAGGTGGCGACCGCACCGGTCGTCATCGAGCGGATGGACGAGGGCGGCATCGATCTCGCCATCCTGGACGGCGAATCGACGCCCGCCGGCGGACTCGGCATCGCCAAGCAGCTCAAGGACGAGATCGACCAGTGCCCACCGGTGCTCGTGCTCACCGGCAGGCCGGACGACGCCTGGCTGGCGACCTGGTCGCGGGCCGAAGCCGCCGTCGCGCACCCGATCGATCCGATCCGCCTCACCGAGGCCGTCGTCGCGCTGCTGCACGACCGCACCGCTGCCTGATTAATAGCGAATCGTCATTATTCGACCGCCTGGCCGCTTCGCTGATTCAATCTCTCCGCGCCAGCGACCGATGAGCAATCGTCACCAATAGCCGTCCGCCGGCATCACTGCGCAATACCGGCGCCTACGGCTTCGTGATCATCGAGCACTACTCATCTGTAGCAAAGATACTCGGCAGTAGCTTGCCGCCGTTCGCGCAGCCCGGACGACATGGCCGTACGTCACGTGACGGCCCGGGCGATTACCCCACATCAGTCATAAATCGCAGTTCCGAATTCGATCAAAGATCCGGCAGCAAAGGAGTGGCGGCCAGTCCTATCGGTTGTAGGCTGTGCCGTAGCTCACATGGGCGCGAGCACGGGTATGAGACCCGCTGTGTCTGATCTCCCTGGCGCACGCCCCACCGAGCGAGGCCATGGGGCGAGTCTGGCCAAGGCGGACAACGACGTCAGCCCGCCTCGGAAGCTGCCACCAGCCGCCGTAGAGGAGCCCCCGGGGCTCGCAGGAGGGGAAGTGCAGTCGTGAACATGGAGTTGCCGACCCTGGTGCTCGGCGCGGTCGCCGCGGCCTTCGCGGTCTTTTCCATACTCTTGGCGGCCCTGATCGGACCGAAGCGCTACAACCGGGCCAAGCTGGAGGCCTACGAGTGCGGCATCGAGCCCACTCCGCACGCCGTCGCGGGCGGGCCGGGAAACGTTACCGGACAGCGCTTTCCGGTGAAGTACTACCTCACCGCCATGCTGTTCATCATCTTCGACATCGAGATCGTGTTCCTCTACCCGTGGGCCGTTCACTTCGACGCGCTGGGTGTCTTCGGTCTCGCCGCGATGGCGCTGTTCATCTTCAACGTCTCGGTCGCCTACGCCTACGAGTGGCGCCGCGGCGGACTCAGTTGGGACTGATCGCCACCAAGGTTTCGCCCGCACAGTGGAAGTGAGAGTTAGTCGGAAATGGGTCTCGAGGAAAAACTGCCCAGCGGCTTTCTGCTGAGCACGGTGGAGGACTTCGCCGGATATCTGCGCAAGGGCTCGTTGTGGCCCGCCACCTTCGGTCTCGCCTGCTGCGCCATCGAGATGATGGCCACCGGCGCAGGACGATTCGACATCGCCCGCTTCGGCATGGAGGCGTTCCGCGCCTCGCCACGCCAGGCCGATCTCATGATCGTCGCCGGCCGGGTCAGCCAGAAGATGGCGCCGGTGCTGCGACAGGTCTACGACCAGATGACCGAGCCGAAATGGGTGCTCGCCATGGGCGTCTGCGCCTCCTCCGGCGGCATGTTCAACAACTACGCCATCGTGCAGGGCGTCGACCACGTGGTACCGGTCGACATTTACTTGCCCGGCTGCCCGCCGCGCCCGGAGATGCTGCTCAACGCGATTCTGGCACTGCACGCCAAGATTCAGGAGATGCCGCTCGGCGTCAACCGCGAGGAGGCGGTCCGCGCCGCCGAGCAGGCGGCGCTGGCGGCGACCCCGACCATTCGGATGGAGGGTCTGCTGCGATGACCTTCGACTCCCCCGAGAACACCGAAACCAGTTCGCCCCAGTCGGAGATCGACGCCGCGGCGACCGCGGGCCCCGAGGGCACGCTGCCGCCGCAGGCCGAACCCGAGCCCGCGGACGAGGATGTCATCGGCGTGCGCCGCGGCATGTTCGGCATCTCCGGCACCGGCGACACCTCCGGATACGGTCGCCTGGTCCGGCCCGTCACACTGCCCGGCAGCACACCGGCGCCCTACGGCGGCTACTTCGACGCGATCGTCGACGCGCTGCGAACGGCGTTGGCGCCCACCGGCACACCGTTCGAGAGCGCGATCGAGAAGATCGTCGTCTTCCGCGGCGAGCTGACCCTGCACGTGCGCAGGGAACACCTGCCGCTGGTCGCGCAGGCCTTGCGCGACGACGCCGCACTGCGATTCGAACTGTGCCTCGGCGTGAACGGCGTGCACTACCCGGACGACACCGGTCGCGAACTGCACGCGGTGTACCACCTGATGTCGGTCACCCACAGCCGCAGGCTGCGCGTCGAGGTGTCCGCGCCCGATGCCGACCCGCACATCCCCTCGCTGTACTCGGTGTACCCGACCACCGACTGGCACGAGCGGGAGACCTACGACTTCTTCGGCATCCTCTTCGACGGTCATCCGTCGCTGACCCGCATCGCCATGCCCGACGACTGGCGTGGCCACCCGCAGCGGAAGGACTACCCGCTCGGCGGGATCCCGGTCGAATACAAGGGCGCGCGCATCCCGCCGCCCGACGAGCGGAGGGCGTACAGCTAGTGAACGACATCGAAACCCAGCCCGGCGTCGACACCACCGACTCCGGGCGCGAACCCGCCGCGCACCGGCGGGAGCACACCGCGAACCCCTCGGAGCCGACCGTCGTCACCGTCGCCGGTCAGGACTGGGACACCGTCACCGAAACCCTCGACGGCGCGGGCGAGGAGCGCATCGTCGTCAATATGGGCCCGCAGCACCCGTCCACGCACGGCGTGCTGCGGATCATCCTGGAGATCGAGGGCGAGACCGTCACCGAGGCCCGCTGCGGCATCGGCTACCTGCACACCGGCATCGAGAAGAACCTCGAGTTCCGCAACTGGACGCAGGGCGTCACCTTCGTGACCCGGATGGACTACCTGTCGCCGTTCTTCAACGAGACGGCGTACTGCCTCGGCGTGGAGCGGCTGCTCGACGTCACCGAGCAGATTCCCGAGCGCGCCACCGTCATCCGGGTGCTGCTGATGGAGCTCAACCGCATCTCCTCGCACCTGGTCGCGCTCGCCACCGGCGGCATGGAACTCGGCGCGCTCACCCCGATGCTGTTCGGGTTCCGCGAACGCGAACTCATCCTCGACGTCTTCGAGATGATCACCGGCCTGCGGATGAACCACGCCTACATCCGTCCGGGCGGCCTGGCCCAGGACCTGCCCGACGACGGCGTCACCAAGGTCCGCGAACTGCTCGCCCTGCTGCCGAAACGACTGCGCGACATGGAGCATCTGCTCACCCAGAATCCGATCTGGAAGGCGCGCACCCAGGACATCGGCTACCTGGACCTGACCGGATGCATGGCCCTCGGCATCACCGGCCCGGTGCTGCGCGCCACCGGCCTGCCGCTGGATCTGCGCAAGGCCCAACCCTATTGCGGTTACGAGAACTACGAATTCGACGTCCCCACCACCACCGGCTGCGACTGCTACGGCCGCTACCTGATCCGGGTGGAGGAGATGAAGGAATCGCTCAAGATCGTCGAACAGTGCCTGGACCGGCTGCGGCCCGGACCGGTGATGATCGAGGACAAGAAGCTGGCCTGGCCCGCCGACCTCCAGCTCGGCCCCGACGGACTCGGCAACTCCCCCAAGCACATCGGCCGCATCATGGGCACGTCGATGGAGGGCCTCATCCACCACTTCAAGCTCGTTACCGAGGGCATCCGGGTCCCCGCCGGGCAGGTGTACGTCGCGGTCGAATCGCCGCGCGGCGAGCTGGGCGTGCACATGGTCAGCGACGGCGGCACCCGGCCCTACCGCGTGCACTATCGCGACCCTTCGTTCACGAATCTGCAAGCGGTGGCGGCGATGTGCGAGGGCGGCATGGTCGCCGACGTCATCGCCTCCGTCGCCAGCATCGACCCGGTGATGGGTGGTGTCGACCGATGACCGAGATCCTGCTCAAGCTCTCCACCCGGCCCGAGCCGTTCCCGCCCTTCGTGCGCGAGCGGCTGGAAGTCGACGCGGCGGCGATCATCGCGCGCTACCCGCACCCGCGTTCGGCGCTGCTGCCGCTGCTGCACCTGGTGCAGGCCGAGGAAGGATTCGTCTCCGGCACCGGCATCGAGTTCTGCGCCGAGCAGCTGGGCCTGACCGGCGCCGAGGTGACCGCCGTGGCCACCTTCTACTCCATGTTCCGGCGCACACCGACCGGCGACTATCACGTCGGCGTGTGCACCAACACGCTCTGCGCGGTCATGGGCGGCGACGCGATCCTGGCCGCGCTGGAAACCCATCTCGGCCTGCGCCACGGTGAGACCACGGCCGACGGGTCGATCACCCTCGAGCACATCGAATGCAACGCCGCCTGCGATTTCGCGCCGGTCGTGATGGTGAACTGGGAGTTCTTCGACAACCAGACGCCGGAATCGGCCCGAGCCCTGGTCGACGCGTTGCGCGCCGGGCAGCAGGTGACGCCGACCCGCGGCGCGCCGCTGTGCACGTTCCGGGAGACCGCGCGCATCCTCGCCGGCTTCCCCGACGAACGGCCCGGCGCGCTCGACGGCGCGGCGGGCGAACCGACCGTGGCGGGTCTGCGGGTGGCCGAGGAGCACGACATGCGGGCGCCGCGGGCGAACGGAGAGGGCATCCGATGACGACGTTGACGCCGGTGCTCACCAGGTACTGGGACGATCCGCAGTCCTGGACCATCGACACCTACCGTCGGCACGACGGTTACCAGGCGCTGCGCAAGGCCCTGCGGATGGAACCCGACCAGGTGATCCAGACGGTCAAGGACGCCGGACTGCGCGGGCGCGGCGGCGCGGGCTTCCCGACCGGCATGAAATGGAGCTTCATCCCGCAGGGCCCGGGACCCGACGGCACGGTGAAACCGCACTACCTGGTGGTCAACGCCGACGAGTCGGAACCGGGTACCTGCAAGGACATTCCGCTCATGCTGGCCACGCCGCACGCGCTGATCGAGGGCGTGATCATCGCCGCCTACGCCATCCGCGCCGCCACCGCGTTCATCTACGTGCGCGGTGAAGTGGTGCCCGTGCTGCGCAGGTTGCAGGCGGCGGTCGCGCAGGCCTACGAGGCGGGCTATCTCGGTCGCGACATCCTCGGCTCCGGCTTCGATTTGGAGCTGATCGTGCACGCGGGCGCGGGCGCCTACATCTGCGGCGAGGAGACCGCGCTGCTGGATTCCCTCGAGGGCCGCCGCGGCCAGCCCAGGCTGCGCCCGCCGTTCCCGGCCGTCGCGGGCCTCTACGCCTGCCCGACGGTGGTCAACAACGTGGAGTCCATCGCCAGCGTGCCGCCCATCATCCTCAACGGCACCGGCTGGTTCCGTTCCATGGGCAGCGAGAAGTCCCCCGGCTTCACCCTGTACTCGCTGTCCGGCCACGTGGCCAGGCCGGGACAGTACGAGGCGCCGCTCGGGATCACGCTGCGGGAGCTGCTCGGCTACGCGGGCGGCGTGCGCGCGGGCCACCGGGTGAAGTTCTGGACGCCCGGCGGGTCCTCCACGCCGCTGTTCACCGAGGAGCACCTGGACGTGCCGCTCGACTACGAGGGCGTCATGGGCGCGGGATCCATGCTGGGCACCAAGGCTTTACAGATCTTCGACGAAACCACCTGCGTGGTGCGCGCGGTGCTGCGCTGGACCGAGTTCTACGCGCACGAGTCCTGCGGCAAGTGCACCCCGTGCCGGGAGGGCACCTACTGGCTGGTCCAGCTGCTGAGGCGGGTCGAGGAGGGCCGCGGCACCGAATCGGATCTGGACAAGCTGCTCGACATCAGCGACAGCATCAACGGCAAATCGTTCTGCGCGCTGGGCGACGGCGCGGCCAGCCCGATTCTCTCCTCGCTGAAGCACTTCCGCGAGGAGTACATCGACCATCTGCGCTCGGGCGGCTGCCCGTTCGATCCCGCGCGCTCGACGGCCTGGGCCGAGGAAGAAGGGGCTCGATGACCGCGACTGTGAGTACCAATACGAGCGGGCTCGCGCCCGCGGATCTCGTCACCGTCGTCATCGACGGCACGTCCGTCAGCGTGCCCGCCGGAACCCTGGTGATCCGCGCCGCGGAACTGATCGGCATCCAGATCCCGCGCTTCTGCGACCATCCGCTGCTCGATCCCGTCGGCGCCTGCCGCCAATGCCTGGTCGAGGTGGAGGGCCAGCGCAAGCCGGTCGCGTCCTGCACCCAGACCGTGGCCGACGGCATGATCGTGCACACGCAGCTGACCTCGCAGGCCGCCGAACGCGCGCAGGAAGGGGTGATGGAGCTCCTGCTCATCAACCACCCCCTGGACTGCCCCGTCTGCGACAAGGGCGGCGAGTGCCCGCTGCAGAACCAGGCCATGTCCTCCGGCCGCCCGGAGACCCGGTTCGACGGCGTGAAACGCACCTACCCCAAACCGATTCCGCTGTCCTCGGCCGTCCTGCTGGACCGGGAACGCTGCGTGCTGTGCGCTCGCTGCACCCGGTTCTCACAGCAGGTCGCGGGCGACCCGTTCATCGAGCTGATGGACCGCGGCGCACTCGAACAGGTCGGCACCGCGCAGGCCGAACCGTTCGACTCCTATTTCTCCGGCAACACGGTGCAGATCTGCCCGGTCGGCGCGCTCACCGGTACCAGCTACCGATTCCGCGCCCGCCCCTTCGATCTGGTCTCCAGCCCCAGCGTGTGTGAGCACTGCGCCTCCGGTTGCGCGCAGCGCACCGATCACCGCCGCGGCAAGGTGCTGCGCCGGCTCGCGGGCGACGACCCGCAGGTCAACGAGGAATGGAACTGCGACAAGGGACGCTGGGCGTTCGCCTACGCCACCGAACGCGACCGCCTCACCACCCCCTTGGTGCGCGGCTGGGACGGCACCCTGCATCCGGCGTCCTGGTCCGAGGCGCTCGCCGCCGCGGCCGAAGGGTTGGCCGCCGCGCACGGCAACGCCGGTGTGCTCGTCGGCGGACGGGTGACCGAGGAAGACGCCTACGCCTACTCGAAGTTCGCGCGAATCGCCCTCGGCACCAACGACATCGACTTCCGTATCCGTCCGCATTCGGCGGAGGAAGCCGATTTCCTCGCCGCCCGTGTCGCGGGACAAGGCCGCACCGTCGACTACGACGGTCTGGAGCGGGCCCCGATCGTGCTGCTCGTCGGCTTCGAGCCCGAGGAAGAGTCCCCGATCGTCTACCTGCGGTTGCGCAAGGCCGCCCGCAAGCGCGGCCTGCCCGTCTACTCGCTGGCGCCGTACGCCTCGCGTGGCCTGGAGCGCATGTCGGGCACCCTGATTCCGGCGATGCCCGGCGCCGAGCCGCACCTGATGGAGGCGCTTCGCACGGGCGAGGTTTCGTTCGACGGCAGCCAATCCGAGGCGATGGCCGCGGCCGCGCGACTGTTGCGCAGTCCCGGCGCGGTCATCATGGTCGGTGAGCGCATGGCGGGCATCCCCGGCGCGCTGTCGGCCGCCGTCCGGCTGGCCGAGGAGACCGGCGCCGCGCTGGCGTGGGTGCCGCGGCGGGCGGGCGAGCGCGGCGCGGTCGAAGCGGGGGCGCTTCCCGGCCTGCTGCCCGGCGGACGGCCGGTGGCCGATCCGCTTGCGAGGCAACAGGTTCGCGAGATCTGGAACGTCGACGAACTGCCGGTCACGGCGGGACGCGACACCGCGGCCATCTTGGACGCCGCGCCGACCCTGGGCGCGCTGGTCGTCGGCGGCGTCGATGTCGCCGACCTGCCCGACCCGAACGCCGCGCTCACCGCCATCGACGCGGCACGCTTCGTCGTCAGCCTGGAACTGCGGCACAGCGCCGTCACCGAGCGCGCCGACGTGGTCTTCCCGGTGGCCGCGACCATGGAGAAGTCCGGCACCTTCCGCAACTGGGAGGGCAGGCCGCGCCGGTTCGACGCCGCGCTCGGCGAATCCACCGTGCGCCGCACCGCCGCACCGCTGTCCGATCAGCGGGTGCTGCAAGCCATAGCCGGCGAGATGCGGGTGCGCCTCGACCTTCCCGACACCGCGGCGGCGCGCGCCGAACTCGCCGCGCTCGGCGCCTGGGACGGGCAGCCCGTCGCCGCGCCCGCGCACCGGCCGCATCCGATCACCCAGCCCCGTGCGGGCAGCGCGGTGTTGGCGGGCTGGCGGATGCTGCTCGACCTGGGCCGCATGCAGGACGGCGAACCGAATCTGGCGGGCATCGCCCGTCCGCCGGTGGTCCGGCTCTCCCCGGCGACCGCCGCCGAGATCGGCGCGGCCGACGACGATCCGGTCACCATCACCTCCGAGCGCGGCATGCTCACGCTGCCGTTGCTGATCACCGACATGCCCGATCGGGTGGTGTGGCTGCCGCTGAATTCCCCCGGCAGCTCCGTGCCCGAACAGCTTGCCACCCAGCCGGGCGGCGTCGTGCAAGTACGCCACGCCGACGAGAGGATGAAGGAACACCGCCATGAGTGATCTCTCCCTCTTCGGCCACGATCCCCTGTGGCTCGTCATCGCCAAATCCCTGGCGATCTTCGTCTTCCTGCTGCTCACCCCGATGATCGCGGTGCTCGCGGAACGAAAGATCGTGGCGCGCATGCAGATGCGCGTCGGCCCCAACCGCGTCGGCCCCAAGGGCTCTCTGCAGAGCATCGCCGACGGCGTGAAGATGGCACTCAAAGAGGACATCGTCCCCGCCATCGTGGACAAGCCGATCTACATCCTGGCGCCGATCATCGCGGCCATTCCCGCGTTCATGGCCTTCGCGGTGATCCCGTTCGGCGGTGAGGTCTCCATCGCGGGCCACACCACCGCACTGCAGCTGACCGATATGCCGGTGGGCGTGCTCTACATCCTCGCCATCACCTCGATCGGCGTGTACGGCATCGTGCTGGCGGGCTGGGCGTCCGGCTCGACCTACCCGCTGCTCGGCGGACTGCGTTCGACGGCGCAGGTCATCTCCTACGAGATCGCGATGGCGCTGTGCTTCGCCGCGGTGTTCCTGCACGCGGGGACGATGGCGACCTCCGGCATCGTCGCCGCTCAATACGGCACCTGGTACGTCTTCCTGCTGCTGCCCTCGTTCCTGATCTACTGCGTATCGATGGTCGGTGAGACCAACCGGGCGCCGTTCGACTTGCCGGAGGCCGAGGGCGAACTGGTCGGCGGCTTCCACACCGAGTACTCCTCGCTGAAGTTCGCCATGTTCATGCTCGCCGAATACGTGAACATGGCAACGGTTTCGGCGCTGGCGACCACGCTGTTCCTCGGCGGCTGGCACGCGCCGTGGCCGATCAACATGTGGTCGGGCGCGAACACCGGCTGGTGGGGCCTGCTGTGGTTCACCGCCAAGGTGTGGACGTTCCTGTTCGTGTTCATCTGGTTGCGCGGCACGCTGCCGCGTCTGCGCTACGACCAGTTCATGAACCTGGGCTGGAAGCTGCTCATCCCGGTGTCGCTGCTGTGGGTCATGCTCGTCGCCGCGGCCCGTGTGCTGGACAACGAGGGCTTCGCCTGGGCGACCGCCGCCATGATCGTCGCGGGCGTGCTGATCACGGCGCTGATGATCGGGATGTTCCTGCGGGCCGGACGCCGACCGGGCGCCCCGCCGCTCGTCGACGAGCCCGAGGCCGACGAGCACGCGCCGAGCGGCGTCTTCCTCGGCTTCCCGACACCGCCGCTGCCCGCCGACGTCCGCCACGTCGACGCGACGAAAGGTCACCCGCTGGAACCGCTTTCTGGTTTCGCGGTCACCGCGCTCACCATGTTCAAGAAGCCGAACACCGAGTTCTACCCCGAGCACAAGGTGCCGACCGCGCCCCGCTATCACGGCCGCCACCAGCTCAACCGTCATCCCGACGGTCTGGAGAAGTGCATCGGCTGCGAGCTGTGCGCCTGGGCCTGCCCAGCCGACGCGATCTACGTGGAAGGCGCGGACAACACCGAGACCGAACGCTTCTCCCCCGGCGAACGTTACGGCCGCGTCTACCAGATCAACTACCTGCGCTGCATCGGCTGCGGCCTGTGCATCGAGGCCTGCCCTACGCGAGCGCTCACCATGACCAACGAGTACGAGCTCGCCGACGACAACCGCGCCGACCTCATCTACGAGAAGGACCGGCTGCTCGCGCCGCTGGAACCGGGCATGACCGCACCGCCGCACGAGATGTACCCCGGGACGACCGAGGGCGACTACTACCGCGGCACCCTCCCCGGCGCGGACGCCGAAACCGACGAGCAGCAGCCCGCGACAGCAGGCGCGGAAGGAGGGACGCGGTGACAATACTGATGGCCGCCGAGCCACTGACCCGCACATCCACCGGCGAGGCCGTGCAGTTCTGGATCCTGGCCCCGCTCGCCGTCCTCGGCGCGCTCGGCATGGTGTTCGCGGCCAAGGCCGTGCACTCCGCGATCTGCCTGGCCGCCACCATGATCACGCTGGCGGTGTTCTACATCGCCCAGGACGCGCTGTTCCTCGGCGTGGTGCAGATCGTGGTCTACACCGGCGCGGTGATGATGCTGTTCCTGTTCGTGCTCATGCTGGTGGGCGTCGACTCCGTGGAATCGTTGAAGGAGACCCTGCGCGGCCAGCGCTTCGCCGCCGCCGCGGTGGGGCTCGGTTTCGGCTTCCTGTTCGTCAGCGGCATCGCCGCCGGCGTCCGGAACTCCGGAATCCGCTTCCCCGCCAGCGGTTTCGCCGGTCGCGACGTGATCGGCGAACTCGCCGAGCTGATCTTCGTCCGGTACGTGTGGGCCTTCGAACTCACCGGCGCGCTGCTCATCACCGCCACCATCGGCGCGATGGTGCTCGCGCACCGCGAACACTTCGGGCCGCGGATGGACCAGCGTGAACTGTCCCGCAGGCGGTTCCGCGACGGCAAGAGCCGCGCGACTCCGCTGCCGACGCCCGGCGTCTACGCCAGGCACAACGCGGTGGACATTCCCGCCAGGCTGCCCGACGGCTCGTTCGAGGAGCTGTCGGTCAGCACCATCCTGCGGCACCGCCGCACCAGGGCGCTGACCGAGGCGGCCGTCATCTCGGTCGGCTCCGGCGACGGTGACGCGAAGACCAACGGCCACGAACCCGCCGACGAGGAAGGCACCCGGTGAACCCCGAGAACTATCTGTTCCTGTCCGCCCTGCTGTTCACGATCGGCGCGGCCGGAGTGCTGTTGCGGCGCAACGCGATCGTGGTGTTCATGTGCATCGAGCTGATGCTCAACGCGGTGAACCTGGCCTTCGTCACCTTCGCGCGGCTGCACGCGAACCTGGACGGCCAGGTGTTCGCGTTCTTCACGATGGTGGTCGCCGCCGCCGAGGTGGTCGTCGGCCTCGCCATCATCATGACCATCTTCCGCGCCCGCCGCTCGACCTCGGTCGACGACGCCAACCTGCTGAAGTTCTGACGTGGATACCGCGATCCTGACGCTGCTGCCCGCGCTGCCGCTGGCCGGGGCCGTCGTACTGCTGCTCCTCGGGCGCGCCGCCGACAAGTGGGGCCATCTGCTCGGTTGCCTCGCCGCGCTGGCCTCCTTCGGCGTGGCCGTGTGGGCGTTCGTCGTCATGCTCGGGCGCGACGGCGCCGAGCGGGCGGTGAACGCGGATTTGTTCAGCTGGGTGCCGGTGAGCGGCCTGCAAGTGGACTTCGGCCTCCAAATCGACCAGCTGTCCATGTGTTTCGCGCTGCTGATCACCGGTGTCGGCTCGCTGATCCACCTGTACTCGATCGGGTACATGAGCCACGATCCGGACCGGCGGCGGTTCTTCGCCTACCTCAACCTGTTCCTCGCGGCCATGCTGCTACTGGTGCTGGCGAACAACTACCTGGTGCTCTACCTCGGCTGGGAGGGCGTCGGTCTCGCCTCCTACCTGCTGATCGGCTTCTGGTACGGAAAGCCTTCCGCCGCGACGGCCGCCAAGAAGGCGTTCGTGGTGAACCGGGTCGGCGACATGGGCTTGGCCCTGGCCATGATGGCGATGTTCGCGACCTTCGGCTCGATCGGGTTCGGCGAGGTGTTCGCCGCCGCGCCGGGCGCGAGCGAGGGCACGCTCACCGCGATCGGCCTGCTGCTGTTGCTCGCCGCATGCGGCAAGTCCGCGCAGGTGCCGCTGCAATCCTGGCTCGGTGACGCGATGGAGGGCCCGACGCCGGTGTCGGCGCTCATCCACGCCGCCACCATGGTCACCGCCGGCGTCTACCTGATCGCGCGGTCCAACGTGATCTTCGACCTCGCGCCGAACGCCCAGCTGGCCGTGGTGCTCGTCGGCGCGGTGACGCTGCTGTTCGGCGCGATCGTCGGCTGCGCCAAGGACGACATCAAGAAGGCGCTGGCCGCGTCCACCATGAGCCAGATCGGGTACATGGTGCTCGCGGCGGGCCTCGGCCCCGCCGGCTACGCCTTCGCGATCATGCACCTGCTCACCCACGGCTTCTTCAAGGCGGGCCTGTTCCTCGGCGCGGGCTCGGTGATGCACGCGATGGACGACGAGGTCGACATGCGCCGCTACGGCGGACTGCGCAAATTCCTGCCGATCACCTACGTCACCTTCGGGCTCGGCTACCTCGCGATCATCGGGGTGCCGCCGTTCGCGGGGTTCTTCTCCAAGGACAAGATCATCGAGGTTGCCTTCAACCAGGGCGGCGCGGCCGGTTACGCACTCGGCACGGTCACTTTGCTCGGTGCGGGTCTCACCGCGTTCTACATGACGCGGGTGATGCTGATGACGTTCTTCGGCTCGCCACGTTGGAAGCCCGACACGCATCCGCACGAGGCTCCCGCGGTGATGACCGGGCCGATGATCCTGCTTGCCATCGGCTCGCTCGCGTCGGGCCTGGTGTTCGTGCTCGGCAACGCGCTGGTGAACTGGCTCGAACCGGTGGTCGGCGCGCACCACGGCGAGGAGGTCGTGCCCGCGGGCGTGGTCACCGCCCTCGCGCTGGCCGTCGTCTCGGTCGGCGTCACCGTCGCCTACAGCCAGTACGCGCAACGTGACATCCCCGAGACCGCACCGCAGGAGGTGTCGGCGCTGACCGTCGCCGCCCGCAAGGATCTCTACGGCGACGCGGTCAACGAGGGCGTGTTCATGCGTCCCGGCCAGCACCTCACCCGGTCGCTGGTGTTCGTCGACAACCGCGGCATCGACGGGATCGTCAACGGCACGGCCGCGCTGATCGGCGGGCTCTCGGCTCGCGTCCGCCGGGTCCAGTCCGGATTCGTGCGGTCCTACGCCCTGTCCATGTTCACCGGCGCGGCCCTGGTGGCCGCCGCCCTGCTGGCGGTGAGGATCTGGTGACTACCTATCCCTGGTTGACCACCCTCTGGCTGATTCCGGTCGTCGGCGCGGTCGTCGTGCTGGCGTTGCCCGCCGCGCGGCGGGTGCTGGCACGCAGTGTGGCGCTGACCTTCTCGGTCGCCGCGCTGGTGCTCGCCGTCGTACTCGCCACGCGCTTCGAGCCCGGCGGTGAGCAGTACCAGTTCATCGAATCGCACGAGTGGATCCCCGCTTTCGGCGCCGGATACACCCTCGGCTTGGACGGCATCGCGCTGGTGCTCGTGCTGCTCACGACCGCGCTGGTGCCGCTGCTGATCCTGGCGGGCTGGCACGACGACCGCGCGGCGGGCTCCGGCAAGCGGGTGGCGCACACCTACGTGGCGCTGATCCTGCTCGTCGAGGCGATGGTGCTCGTCTCCTTCCTGTCGCTGGACATCCTGCTGTTCTACGTCTTCTTCGAGGCCATGCTCATCCCGATGTACTTCCTCATCGGCGGCTTCGGGCCCAAGACGGCGGATGTGCAGCTGCGCCAGCAGCGTTCGCGGGCGGCGGTGAAGTTCCTGCTGTACAACCTGTTCGGCGGACTGATCATGCTGGCCGCGGTCATCGGTCTCTACGTGCTGACCGCACGCGAGGGCATCGGCGCGGACGGTGCGGGCACCTTCGACTTCCGCACCGTGGTCGCCGCCGCCAATGCCGGCGAGCTCGGCGCGGGTCCGGCGGTGCTCAACGCCCTGTTCCTCGGGTTCATGTTCGCCTTCGCCGTGAAGGCGCCGCTGTGGCCGCTGCACACCTGGCTGCCCGACGCGGCGGTCGCCGCGACACCGTCCAGTGCCGTGCTGATGATGGCGGTGGTCGACAAGGTGGGCACCTTCGGCATGCTGCGCTACTGCCTGCTGCTGTTCCCCGACGCCTCGGGAACCTATGCGCCGCTGGTGATCACGCTCGCGGTGGTCGGCATCGTCTACGGTGCGCTGCTGGCGATCGGCCAGACCGACGTGATGCGGCTCATCGCCTACACCTCGATCTCGCACTTCGGCTTCATCATCCTCGGCATCTTCGCCATGACCAGTCAGGCGCAGACGGGCGCGACGCTTTACATGATCAACCACGGCGTCTCCACCGCCGCGCTGTTCCTGATCGCCGGGTTCCTCGTCTCGCGGCGCGGCACCCGGGTCATCGCCGAGTACGGCGGGGTGCAGAAGGTGGCGCCGGTGCTGGCCGAGACGTTCCTCATCGCGGGTCTGGCCACGCTGTCGCTGCCCGGCCTCGCGCCGTTCGTCAGCGAATTCCTCGTATTGGTCGGCACTTTCAGCCGCTACCAGGTGGCCGCGATCATCGCGACCGCCGCGCTGGTGCTCGCCGCGATCTACGTGCTGTGGATGTACCAGCGGATGATGACGGGTCCGGTGCAGAAGGGCAACGAGAACCTCCACGATCTGGTACCCCGAGAAATGCTCGTCGTCGCACCGCTGATCGCGGCGCTGCTGTTCCTCGGCCTCTATCCGAAACCGGTGCTGGACTTCATCGATCCCGCCGTCGGCCAGACACTGACCACCATCGGCCGCCACGATCCCGCGCCGACGGTTCCGGCGCCCGCAGCGGGCGCGGCGAACCTCCAGGAAGGAGGGCACAAGTGAGCACCCACTCGATCCCGCTCGCCGCGTCCGTGCCCGCGCCCAGCATCGAATACGGCGCGCTCGCACCGATGCTCATCGTGTTCGGCGTCGCGGTGGCCGCGGTGCTGGTGGAGGCGTTCGTCGCGCGGCGGTACCGCTACGGCACCCAGGTGTGGCTCAGCCTGATCGGTCTCGCGGCGGCGTTGGCGGCCGTCGTCCGGTTGGCGGGCACCGAGTCGACCGCGGTGGCCGGTGCCGTTGCGATCGACGGGGTGACTCTGTTCTTGCAGGGCACCATCCTGGTGGTCTCGATCCTCGGCGTGCTGTTCATCGCCGAACGCGGCGCGCAACCGCGCGCGCAGGCGCGATCCGGTCCGGGGACCTGGAGCCTGGCCGCGGCGACCGTCGGTCGCGGCGCGGACGCGTTCACCCCGCAGGCGTCGGCGGTCCCTGGCAGCGCGGACGAGCAGGCCGCGGTCCGCGCGGGCATCGCGACGACCGAGGTCTTCCCACTCACCCTTTTCGCGGTCGGCGGGCTGTTGCTCTTCCCCGCGTCGAACGATCTGCTGACGATGTTCGTCGCGCTGGAAGTGCTGTCGCTGCCGCTGTATCTACTGTGCGGGCTGGCGCGGCGCAAGCGACTGCTCTCCCAGGAGGCGGCGCTGAAATACTTCCTGCTGGGGGCTTTTTCGTCGGCGTTCTTCCTGTACGGCGTCGCGCTGCTGTACGGGCAGGCGGGCACGGTGCGGCTGGCCGGCATCGCCGACGCGATCGCCGCGCACCCGTCCGATGCGATGCTGGCGCTGCTCGGTGTGGCGATGCTGGCGGTCGGGCTGCTGTTCAAGATCGGCGCGGTGCCGTTCCAATCCTGGGTCCCCGACGTGTATCAGGGCGCGCCGACCCCGATCACCGCGTTCATGGCGGCCGCCACCAAGATCGCCGCGGTCGGTGCCCTGTTGCGCATCCTGCAGGTCGCCGTGCCCGGCTTGCGGGACGACTGGCGGCCGGTGCTCGCCGCAGTCGCGATCGCGACGATGGTGGTCGGCGCAGTGCTCGCGGTGACCCAGACCGATGTGAAGCGCATGCTGGCATATTCGTCGGTGGCGCACGCGGGCTTCATCATCACCGGTTTGGTCGCCGCCAACGACGCGGGTGTCGCGGCGGTGCTGTTCTATCTGGTCGCCTACGGGCTCGGCACGCTCGGCGCGTTCGCGGTGGTGAGCCTGGTCCGCGAGCCCAGCGGTGACGAGGCGACCGCGCTGGCGCAGTGGGCCGGGCTCGGCCGCCGCTCCCCTTGGCTGGCCGCGGTTTTCGCGCTGCTGCTGCTCTCCTTCGCCGGTCTGCCGCTCACCAGCGGGTTCGTCAGCAAGTTCGCCGTGTTCGAGGCGGCCGCTTCCGGTGATGCCGTGACGCTCGTCATCGTCGGCGTCATCTCGAGCGCCGTCGCGGCGTTCTTCTACATCCGCGTGATCGTGTTGATGTTCTTCACCGATCCCCCGACGGATGCCCCGGTGGTGGTCACGCCCGCGCTCACGCAGGCACTCGTCCTGCTGACCGCCGTGGCGACCCTGGTGCTCGGTGTGTTCCCCCAGCCGCTGCTGGATCTGGCCGAGCGAGCGTCGACCTTCGTGCGCTAGGTTGTCGAGCACAGGCGGTGGCCCCGACCGGAAACTCGGTCGGGGCCACCGCTTTCGCGCTACTTGTCGAGTTTCGCCCGGAACGGGCCGCCGACGCTGTTGAACAGCAGGTCGCCGTTCGGGAATGCCTCGATGATCGCGTACGCGCCGTTGCCGTAGTTCGACTGCCCGAAGATGGTGCGGTGCACGGTCTCTCCGTTCTTCCAGTCCAGACCGGTGACCTCCCAGCCGTCGGCCTTGCTGTAGCCGTTGACGAACACGACCCCGGCCTCGGTCGACACCGCGGGCACCATCGAGGTGGACACCACGTCACCGCGCTCCCACGCCGAGGTCCACTTGTCCGCGGCCGGATCCCATTCGAAGCGCTGCATGCCGTGCGGCGGTTCGTCGACCGGACCGTTGGCCAGCACGTCGACCAACCGATCCGGGTTGCCGCCCGCGCCGATGTTCTGCACGACGAACGCACCGTACTCGTGCACGACCACGGACTGCTCGCTCTGGATGAACTCCGGCTTCGGGTCCGGCAGGCCGGCGGTCACCTCGATCTGGTCGGCGATGCGGTTGGACTTGGTCCCTGTCTTGGGCTGGAAGCCCTGGGGGATCTCGTTGCGCCAGAACGCGACCAGCTTCATGTGGTCGGCGCCGTCGGTGATCACCACGAGTTCGTCGGAGCCCTCGCCGAAGCCCATGAGAGTGGGCGTCGATCCGGTGCCGATGCCGAGCTTGACCGCGGGTGGCTGGCGGCCGAAGTCGTAGGGCGCGGACCAGGCGCCGTCGGCTTCCTCGGTGGACAGCTTGGAGCCGGTCCACACGACCTTGCGCATGATCTTGTCGGAGGCGACGTAGATGCCGCCCTTCTCGTCGACGGCGATCGAATTGGAGATGGTCTCGTCGTCGCCGAAGCGGATCTGCTGCGGTTGTCCCGACAGTTCGCGGTCGACGGCGATGAGACCGCGCGAGGAGACGACGATGAGGTGACCGTCGTAGGTCATGTTCACGCCGACGATGCTCTCGGGGATGCCGAGCGAGGTGCCGCCCGCGCCGAGCAGCGGTTCGAAGTCGAAGCTCTTGACGATCTGGATGCCCTCTTCGGGCTTGTCGTTGTTCTTCAAGCCGAAGACGACGAGTTCGGAGTTCTGGGTGGTGTAGTAGACGCGATTGTCCTTGTCCACCAAGCCGTACACGCCGTTGGCGATGCGCTGCCAGGTCGCCCCGCCCCAGTCGTCGCGGATGGCGTTCTGGATCTGGGCGGTGTCGGTGAACGTCTGGCCGAGCACCTCGTCCAGCGCGTGCGGCGGGATGGGTTGCACGCCGGGGGCGTCCATCGACGCGACCTCACGGAACCCGCGGTCCGAGACATCCACGTACCGCACGCCGGAGCTCGACGAGATCCACATGTACTTCTCCGACGGCGAGGCCAGCGTGATGATGTTGACCGGGCCGGTGGCCACACGCGGCATCTGTTGCGGGTCGACCCGGAACGTGCCGCGCGGCACCGGATCGGCGAAGCTGTCGGACTGGCCGGGGTCGAGGTGGGTGACGGCGTATTTCTCGGCGGCCAGGTACGGGTTCTTCGCCGGACCGTGCCCCGTGCTGCTCACAGCCGGGCTGGGATCGGACGAGTTCGACCTATCGTCGCCGCAGCCGGGTACCGCGCAGGCGAGTGCCGCGGCCAGGACCGCGATACCGAGGGAAGATCGATACTTGCGCACAGCAGTGCTCCTGTTCTCGCGACGGGTACTGCGTTCGATTTGGGGCTGACGAACGGAGCCGTCGAGCGGAACAGCGCCGACGGCGATCAGCGGAACCACACGAACTGAGACAAGACGCTTCGGCTTCGCGACGCTAACACGACGCGCGCCGCCACAAGATCACTTTCCGCGCTCAGTGCAAGTAGGAGGCCCCGTTGACGTCCAGCACTGCGCCCGAGGTCCAGGTGGCTTCCGGAGAGGCGAGGTAGCGGACGGCCGCCGCGATCTCGACCGGCTCGGCGACGCGGCCGAAGGGGCTCTGGGCCTCGACCTCCGCAGTGACGCGGTGGGCCACGCGCTCGGTCGCGACGAATCCGGGGGCGACCGACGCGACGGCGATTCCGTGCGGCGCCAGCGACACCGCCAGCGACTGGCCCAGCGCCTGCACGGCCGCCTTGGTCGCGCCGTAGGCGGGATGATCGGGTTCGCCGCGGGATGCACCGCGTGAGCCGATGTTGACGATGCGACCGGCGATGCCGCGCTCGATCATGTGGCGGGCGACGCAGTAGCTGACGTTCGCGGTGCCGAGCAGGTTCACGGAGACGGTCTGCTCCCAGATCCGCTGCCACTCGTCGTAGGCGGTGCTCGGCAGCGGGTGCGGCAGGTTCAGCGCGGCGTTGTTGACGAGGACCTCGACGGCGCCGAGCCCGTCGACGGCGGCGGCCACGATCGCTTCGGCCGCGGACGGCGAGCCGACGTCGCCGTGCACCAGCAGGTGACCGGAGCCGGGCAGCCCGCGCAGCGTCTCCCCGGCGTCGGCCCGCCGCGACGCGTAGTGCACCGCCACCCGGTCGCCCTGTTCGGCGAACATGGTCGCGATCGCCCGGCCTATCCCCCGCGACGCCCCCGTCACCAGCACCGCCCGGCTCATCCCTCGATCACCATGCTCCGAGCTTGCCATGTCGCGGCCACTGCCGTGTTGCACGCGGTGCCACAACGGATCTCGTCGCAACGGCCGCCCGCGATCCGCCGCGGCGACGGCCGCCGCACGCCCACCGGCGGACTGGGCGGCGCCCCTGATCCGGGATGGCGACAGGGCGAGGCCGAATCCGCGCGGCAGAGGAGCCAACCGTGCCCGCCGAGGGCGGATCTACGCGACATGGGTGCGGGCGTGATGTAGGTCATTGCCGCTGGAGTGTCACAAAACGGTGGGGGTCGGCGTCTGGTGGGTGACATAGTCGAGAGCGAAGAGACAGGAGCCACCCATGGCCAGCACGTTGCCGCGGACCGAGGACGGCGGACCCGACGCCGCCACTGCGGCGTTCGTCGCCCACCGCAACCTGCTCTTCACCGTCGCCTACGAGATGCTCGGCTCGGCCGCCGACGCCGAGGACGTCCTGCAGGAGACCTGGCTGCGGTGGGTGGGCGTCGACTTGGCCGAGGTGCGGGATCGGCGTGCGTACCTCGTTCGGATCACCACCCGTCAGGCGCTGATCCGGTTGCGTACGCTCGGCCGCCGCAAGGAGTCCTACGTCGGTCCGTGGCTGCCCGAGCCGCTGCTGACCTCGCCCGATGTGGCCGAGGATGTGGAGCTGGCCGACAGCGTCTCGATGGCGATGCTGTTGGTGCTCGAGACGCTCACGCCGACCGAGCGCGCTGTGTTCGTGCTGCGCGAGGTGTTCGACGTGGGGTACGACGAGATCGCCGAGGCCGTCGACAAGAGCCCGGCCGCGGTCCGCCAGATCGCCCATCGCGCGCGGGAACACGTCGCCGCGCGCAGGCCGCGCGGTGTCGTTTCGCCGGCCGAGACCCGCGATGCGCTCGAAGCGTTTCAGCGGGCGATCCAGACGGGCGATTTGCAGAGTCTGGTCGACATTCTCGCGCCGGACGTCGTTCTGCTGGGCGACGGTGGTGGCGTCGTGCAAGCCGTGCAGCGGCCCGTCGTCGGGGCGAACCGGGTCGCGCGATTGCTCGGCGTGGGCTTGGGTCGGGTCGACGCGGAGGTGTCGGTCGAGCAGGTGCAGGTCAACGGCTGGCCCGCGCTGCTCGTCCGGTTCGACGACGAGCTCGACAGTGTCGTCGCGGTACGGATCGACGACGGCTTGATCACCGGGCTCTACGTCGTGCGCAATCCCGCGAAGCTGTCGCATGTGCGGCGCGAGAACGCGGTGAGCCGGTGAGTCGCTGGGGGTCGTCGTCGAGAGCCGGGGCGTCGCCGACACATTCGCGCCGATAGCTCGACGGGTTGCCTAGTCGGCGGCCACCGGCAGCCCCCCGAGTCTCCGCAGCGCCCGCTCGGACGCGGAACCCGGTTCGGCGGCGAACAGGTCGAGCCCGCAGCACGACGGCGCGTCGGGCAGTGCGACGAGTTCGCGGTGCAGCGTGAGTTCTCCCGCGATCGGGTGGTGCAGCACGTACGTCCCCGACCGGAGCCGCGCGACGGAGTGCTCCGACCACATCCGCGCGAAATCCGTGCTGAGTTCACGCATCTGCTCGATGTGTGCCGCGAGATCGCGGTCGCCGCGGTGCCGTCCGAGCAGCACGCGCAGGTGCGCCACGTGCTCGCGTGCCGCTCGCGTCCACTCGGCGCGGTGCAGGTCGCGCAGGTAGGGCTCGGTGAACAGTAGGTGCGACAGCGTGCGGCGGTCGTCCGGCAGAGCGGGAAAGTCGCCGAACACCGCAACCGCGAGGTCGTTCCAGCCGACGATCTGGGTGTGCCTGCCGACCAGCAACGCCGGTGTCATCACGAACGACTTCAGCAGGTAGCGCAAGCCCGCGAGCGCGTCCGGCGCGGCCGTGTCCTCCGCACATGGCTCGGGGCGCCTGGCGATCCGGTGCAGGTAGGCCAATTCGTCGGTGTCCAGGCGCAGTGCCGTGCCGATCGCGTTCAACGCCTCGTTCGAGACACTCTCGCTTCTGCCCTGTTCCAGGCGCGTGTAGTGCGCGATGCTGACGCCAGCGACCCGCGCCAACTCCTCCCGCCGCAGACCGGCGACCCGGCGCACTCCCCCGTAGTCGCGCAGCCTGACGTCCTCCGGGCGCAGGCGCGCGCGGCGCGATTTGAGGAACTCGCTCAGCTCTGTCCGGTCGTCCACGGGACAACGCTACGCCCGAGCGCGGCGGGTGATCACGCCGTGAGTACGCAAGATTCGGGCCTGGTGGGGTGATCGTGGCGGTTCCATGCTGTCAGACGAGCCAGGCGCCTCACGCCCTCGCCGGTTCCGGTATCCACACCAACGAATGGAGAAGCTGTGCCGCACACCCTCGGACTCATCGGCAGCGGAATGATCGGTTCTTCCGTTGCCCGGCTTGCCGTTTCGGCCGGAATCAAGGTCCTCTTGAGTAATTCACGAGAGCCCGAGACCCTCGCCGACCTGGTCGCCGAACTCGGCCCGCGCGCCCGAGCGGCCACCCCGGCGGAAGCGGCGCGTGCCGCGGATTTGGTCGTCGCCGCCATCCCCCTCACCGCCTTCGCACATCTCCCCGCCGCCGCACTGTCCGGCAAAACGGTGCTGGACACGGCCAACTACTACCCCGAGCGCGACGGTCACCTGACCGAACTCGACACGGCCACACTGACTTCCAGCGCCCTCCTCCAGCACCATCTTCCCGAAGCCCGCGTCGTCAAGGCATTCAACAACATCACGCCGCACCAACTGGTCTCCCTCGGCCGCCCCGCGAACGCACCGGACCGCAGCGCCCTACCCATCGCCGGCGACTACGCCGACGCCAAAACCGAAGCCACCCGGTTGCTGAACATCCTCGGTTACGACGCAGTGGACATCGGCCCCCTCGCCACCAGCTGGCGCAGCGAACCCAACACCCCGGCCTACATCGAGCCCTACCTCGGCGAGCGCCCCGCGATGAACCTCGAGGAGTTCTTCCGTTGGACGCAACAAACCCCCGGCGTCCCCGTCCCCGCAGCACGAATCGCCGAACTCGTCAGAACCGCGGTCCGCCAAAAGCCGGGCGAGGCCAAACTCCCGAGCGCCGACTGACGCGTAAGCACTGCGTGCACCTCTCGGGTCGAGGTCGGTCAGCCGGTCGTGAAAGGTCGCTTTCCAGCGCGGGGCATCGCGCGTAGGTAAATCGTCCGGCGTCGAGGCGGAAATCGGTCAGTCGATGGCGGGAGCGCCCGCGTCCGCTGCGGCCTCATCGACCGCGAGGAGCTCCGAACAGACTCGTTCAACGGTCGTGTCCAAGCTCCACGTAGCCTGGATCCGCGTCTCGTTCACGAACGGCAATGGTTGCCAGCCGCGGTACCACGAGCGCATGTCCGCAACCGTGAACTCGGCTGACTGCGGCCGGTTCTCGTGGCGCCGCGCGGTTTCCTCGAATGTCAGATCCCAGGCGTAGAAGTGCGATCGGTACGCACGCCGTTGCCCTCGTAGTCGAAGTCGCCGTGGCGCAGCCCCTTCACGATCGCGGTGATCTCCTGTTCGCGCGCGAAGTCCACCAACAGCCCCGGCCAGGACGCCACCCGCACGTTGCCGATGTAGGCAGTGACCTCGCGCAGCATCTCGATGCGCTCGTCGATGGTGAACATCGTCTTCTTGTTCGAGTTGACCATGACCGTGACCACGAGCTCGTCGAACTGAGCTGCCGCCCGCTCGAATACGTTGATATGGCCATTGGTCACCGGGTCGAAAGACCCGGTGCACAGGGCTTTTGACATGGTTACAGAAGCTACACGGACGGCGTCGTGTCGCAGGCCGGGGTCTGGCCGCTATCGAGCCCGCCTACGTCCTCGGCCTCGCCGCCGGCGCCCTCACCCTCAGCGACGCCCGCACCCTCGGACTGATCGAGATCGACGGCGACGAGTCCGTCGTCCGCGCCGTCTTCGCCGCCTGACAGGACCGCTGCGTCAGCCGCGCGGTGTCAGCATCTCGTGGAGATACCGCACCAGGTGTGTCCGGGCGGCGCGGCACCTTCATGCCGCGACACCGCCCATCGACATCTCCATTCGCCTGCCGCCGAAGCGGTTTCGCATGGCGCGATCGTGGGTCACCACCACGACCGCGCCGGGATAGTCCGCGAGCGCGGCCTCCAATTCCTCCACCAGGGCCGGGGCGAGGTGGTTGGTCGGCTCGTCGAGCAGCAGCAGGTCGGCGGGTTCGGCGACGAGCCGGGCCAGTTCGAGCCTGCGGCGCATGCCGTAGGACAGTTCGCCGAGGCGCAGCCGCAGTTCCGCGGGACGGAACAGTCCCATGGCCAGCAGAGTGTCGGCGTGTTCGTCCGGGTGCCCGAGGCGACCAAGCGCGAACGCCTCCAGCACCGTCAGCCGCGGCGGCCACGGCAGTTCCTCCTGCCGCAGGAAACCGACGCGCCCCGCGACCCGCACCGACCCTCGGTCGGGTGCGAGCTCACCGGCGAGGACCCGAAGCAGGGTGCTCTTGCCCGCACCGTTGGGTCCGGTGACGAGCAGCCGTTCTCCGTCGGCGATGCGCAGCCCGTCGAGCCGCAGCCTGCCCTCGACGATGATGTCGGCGAGTTCCACTATCGGACCGGGCATTTCGAGCTCGCTCGCCCGGGCGAGGTCGGCGCCGAACCGCAGCGGATCCGGCGGTGCGGAGACCGGGTTGTCGGTCAGCCGCGCGACCCGCTCCTTGGCGTTGCGGATCCGCGACATCGCACCGTGGTCGCGCCCGCGCGCGCGAAACGGTCCCGCGGCGAACACCGCGAGCGGCAGTTTGCGCGGAATCGCCTCGAGGCGAACGACATTGGACTCGGCCAAGCGACGGTTCCTGACCAGCTCGGCCTTCCAGTCGGCGTACTCCTGCTCGCGGCGACGACGCTGCGCGGCCTTGGCAGCGAGGTAACCCGCGTAGCCGTCGCCGTGCCGGGTCACCGCGCCTTCGGCCACCTCCAGGATGGTTGAGGTGATGCGTTGCAAGAACACCCGATCGTGGGTCACCGCGACGACGGTGCCGCGATGCCCGCGCAGGTGTTGTTCGAGCCACGCCACGGCTCGGTCGTCCAGGTCGTTGGTCGGCTCGTCGAGCAGCAGCAGTTCCGGCGCGGCCGCGAGGGTCGCGGCCAACGCCAGCCGGGATCGTTCACCGCCGGACAGGGTGTCCAGCCGTCGTGAGCGATCCAGGCCGGGCAGACCGAGGCCGGTGAGCGCGATGTCGACGCGGGTGTCGGCATGGTAGCCGCCGCGAGCCTCGAAGCGGGCGAGCAATTCGCCGTAGGCGTCGAGCTGTTCCTCGACGGGACCTGGTCGTGCGAGCGCCGCCTCCGCGGCCCGCAGTCGGTCCTCGAGCTCGCGCAGGTCGGCCAGCGCCAGGTCGATCGCGTCGGCCACCGTTGCCGCTCCCGGGAGTTCGAGAGTCTGTGCGAGATAACCGATTCCATCGGGAGCGGTGACGGTCACCGTCCCGTTGTCCGGCCGTTCGCGCCCGGCGATGACCTTCAGCAGCGTCGATTTGCCCGACCCGTTGTCGCCGATGATGCCGACGGTCTCGCCTGGCTTGATGGTCAGCGAGACCTGGTCGAGCACGATCCGTTCGTCGTAGCGTTTGGTGACGTCGGAGAGGGTGAGTTGAGCAGCGGTAAGCATGGGCGACCTCCTGTTCTCGGCCGATCGGCCGGATCGATGGGGAACCCGCACACGAGGACACGACCGCGACAGCGGCATGCGGAGTGCGGGGATTACCGACGCGGAGCGAGGCTCGACGCGTGCGGCGCGATCACGAGAACAGAAAAATCAAACCCATGAGGTTTGCCAAGTTAGCGGCCCAATCCCTCTGGCGTCAACCCTCTTTCACAGGCTCCGGATTACGCCACGCCGGTACGCGCAGGTAGGTGACCGCCCGCAACAGCCATTCCACCGGGCCGTACCGGTGGTCGCGCAACCACCACGCGCTGAGCACGAGCTGCGCCGCGTAGGTGAGCAGCGCCAGTCCGATCACCCCGGCGGGCGGCACCTTGTCGGCGAGCGCGAATCCGTAACCGGTGTAGAGCACCATCAACACGACCGACTGCCCGATGTAGTTCGAGGCCGCCATCCGTCCAGCGGGTGCGAGCCGGGCGATCACCCGCTCGGTGCGCGGCGCACGGGCGAGCAACACGATGCCCGCGATGTAGGCGAAGGTCATCACCGGATTCACCAACTCCTGCACCCCGACCCACCACCACGGCCCGTGCAACCGGCCGACCGAGATCGCGAACGTCACCGCCGAGATCGGCACACCGATCCCCAGCCCGATCGCCAGTACGCGCGGCGCCCATCGATCCAGTGTCTGGCCGTCCTCGAACAAGCCCCGTTTACCCGCGGCCATGCCGATCAGGAACAGCCCGAGGCTTGTCACTCCCTGCGCCAGAAAGGTCAGCAACAGAAAGAGCGGCGCGTAGGACAGTTGCGTGTCGAGGGTGTCGGCGAAACCACCGGTGTAGCCCTCGCGCATCGCGGGCAGGTCGATGAACTTCGCCAGCTCCTGGTACATGTCGCCGCCGGACGCCGGCGCGAACGCCCACAGACACCACAGCGAGTACAGCACGCTTCCGGTGATCAGCGCGGTGCGCGGCCGCAGCTTCCGCAACAGGATCAGGACCAGGCACAGCATCGCGTACAGGGTCAGGATGTCGCCGATCCAGAGCAGGAAGACGTGCGCGAGCCCGATCGCCGTCAGCGCCGCGCACCGCCGCAGCAGTCGCGCGTTGGCCGACGCCCCCGCCCGCTGCGCCGCCGCGATCTGCAGGGTGAAGGAGTAGCCGAACAGGAACGCGAACAGCAGGTAGAACCGTCCGGCGAACAGCGCGTCCACGACACCGGTGACGAGGTGGTCGACGGTGCCCTGATAATGCTCGCGCGGTTGGTCTCGGGTTCCGTCGAACGACCACAGCACCGTGGCGACGGTGGCATTGGTGATCAGAATTCCGAACAGCGCGAAACCGCGCAGGATGTCTAGTTCCGCGATCCGCCGTCCGGTGGTCGCGGCGGGCAGCACGGATTCGGTAGCACCGGACATGATTCGACGCTAACGGTCGCACCGGCGCGCACGCGTCCTCCGTCGGAGGGATTCGGGAACCGGCCGAAATCCGGCCGGTTCGCGACCTCCGGCGTATTGACCACGCGGGATCGGACGCGTCAGCCCAGATCCGCGACCTCCAGGTAGATCTGGCGTTCGACCGCGAGTTCGGCGAGGAACCCCTGCGCACCGCCGGCCGACGGCGTGGCGCGGAACGCCGCGACCGCGATCTCCCCGGTCCGCAGGCGCTGACCGTGGAACTCGCGCTGTCCCAAGATGATCGGCTGCGCGGTGTCGAAGCCGCGCTCGTGCACGTCGTCGGACAACCGCCTGCCGAGCATGTCGGTGACCGTGCCGGGGATGAGGCGTACGGCAACGATCTGATCGAAGCTGGGCCGCCGCGCGATGCGGTGCGCGAGATACAGCCGACCGGGACGGCCGAAGCACAGATGCGTCAGCAGCTCGTCACCGCCGTACGGCTGGAGTTCGGCGAAGTACACGACGTTGTGGACCGTGGCCACGACATCGCGCGCGACGATCGGCCCGCCGCGTTCCAGATGCCCCCGGTACAGGGTGCCGCGCAACTCGGTGCGCGGCCGATCGCCGTGCGGATTCAGCTCCGTGAGCGGGAAGAACTCGGGTTCGAAGGTGTGGAATCCCTCATAACCGATCCTGCGGTCGGCGCCCAGCGCGCGGCGTCCGTGCTCGTCGAGCTCGACCGCGAGCAGCACCTGGAAGTTGTGCCGCGCCTCGAACGTCGGCAGATACGACAGGTAGCAGTCCACGCCCGTGCCGAACACCAGCATCGCGTGCGTGCCGGTGGCCTCCACCGTGGCGCTCGATCGCTCGATCGCGTGGGTGTGTATGCCGAACATCGATGGGGCTCCTCTCTCTCCAACCCCTATAGATAGGGAGAGTGGCACCAAACCCGGTCACAGCCACGAGTGCCGGGCTACTCGATTCCCCGTGTTCCGGCTACTCGCCGGGGCCGCTCCGTGCGCTGCGCGCTCGGGCCCTCGGTCACACTTCCGTTTACACTTGGATCATCGTCGCGACCCGCCCGAACGCAACATCTCAGTTATAGGACTGGGTGACCCCGTCGAGCAGATGTTCCATGGTCTCGAACGTCGGCGCGTCGACAACATCGATCATATTCGCGGGCACCGACACCTTGTTCTCCGCGGTGACCTGCGCGAATTGCGCCGCGTCTCCGGTGCGGAAGCCGTGTTCGGCGGCCAGCCGCTGCAGCTCCGGATCGGTGGACAGCAGGCGGCCGAGCCGATCGCCGGACTCGTCCAGCGGCACCAGCGTGTGGGTGGACAGGACCGTCGGCGACGGGTAGGTCAGCACCATGTCCGGCTTCAGCTGTCCCTGCACGGCCGCCTCGACGAACTGGGCTTCGTAGATCATCACCAGCGGCGTCGGCCCCATCCCCGCGGTGAGGTACTCCTGGAATGGGCCCGCGCTCGAGTTCTCCGCGTAACCCTGGCCGGTGAACAGCCGCGAGACGATCGGCAGCACCCGCTTCTCGGCGTCCGCCCCCTGCACGACCGCGCGATCGTTGGCCACGAACCCGGCGATGGCCAGGTACATCGCGGCGGAGTTGGAGGTCCGCGGGTCGGTGGTGGAGACCAGGATGTTCTTGCGCACCGGGTAGGTGGTGTTGTCGGGTAGGTGCGCCCATTCGGTGTTGCGGCCGACCAGTTCGAGGTAGCGGCCCATGTCGAAGGTCGGCACCGGGCCGGGCCGCACGACGCCCGCCGCGGTCAGCAGGTCGGCGATCGGACGGAAGGTGGCGATCGCCATCGGCGAGGCGAACGGCGTGTACTTGGTGGCGACGTTGTGTGCGCGTTGGATCCGCTCGGCGGCGGGCGCGCTGGAGGGGAACGCGAAGCTGTGGTTCGCCAGGTCGATCGAGGCGATCTGGCGGGAACCCGCGGGCTCGACCTCGGCCTTCAGCCCGTGCCGGGCGAGGGCTTCGACTACGCGGGGGTCTTCGAAGAACGCCATTTTCTCCGAACCCACGACGCCGTGCACGGTGGTGAGCGCCGGAGCCGAAGCCGCCGACGGGGCGGAGTCGGGCTGGCGAACCACCAGCACGACGACCAGCAGCGCGACAACGGCCAGCGCGCCGCCGAGCAGCGCGAGTTTGTTGTTCAGCGGGAACTGCCGTAGCCGGGCGGTGAGATCCGGACGTTCGCTGGTCGCCGGAGCGGTCGCGACTCGTTCGGCCGGGGCGACTTCGGATTCGGGTTCCAGCTCTCTACGCACGATCCGTTCGACGAGGATCGGCACGAACTCCCGCACGGGCCGTCCGTCGAAACGCTGCCGCGCCGAGCCGATCGCGGTCTGGATCTGCTCGGCGGAATGGGTTTCGGTGTAGTTCTCGACCAGACTGTCGGTCAACCGGCGGATCGCCTGTTCTTCGCGGACGGTGTCGACAGCCACCAGCTCTCCTCGATGTGCTTCGGTCGGATCTCGCGACAGCATTCGGGCACCTGCGCGCGCCGAAACCATACCGGCATTTCGGCGAGGCCGACACTCCTCGCAAACGTGCGGATGAGGCAATTCGGCTGCGCGTGAACGCATCTCGATGCGTGTCACCGACGACCGACTTCACTGTCGCGGCGCAGGTCAGCGCCCATGCACTCGCCTCGCGAGACACTTTCGGGCCCAGTTCTCCGCCGCCCCAACACAAGTCACGCCGCCACGGCGGCAAACATAGAGTTCAACCCGGCATCGGCTGCGCGCCACCGAGTGTTGTGCCGCGGTTCACCGACCGACCGCGGCCTACGCCGAGCCTTGGTACTCCCCCACCATGGCGCGGATATCGGGCAGGTTTCCGATTCGCTGGGCGACGGTGCGGCCGGGGGCGTCGGTTTGCGGGGATCCGGTGGCGCGGAGCAGCTCGCGCAGCTGCGCCGGGTCGCGTCGGCCGGAATCGGCGGTGATACCCAGGTAGCAGGCGAGCGCACCGACGACGATCGGGGACGCGCTCGAGGTGCCGCTGAATTCGTCGGTGTACCAGTAGTCTTCGTCGCCGCCGCCCTGTAGGTCGCCGTAGCCGGTGGTGGTCACCTCGCGTCCCCAGCCTTGGGCGTCCACGCGCGAGCCGTAGTTGGAGAAGGCCAGTCGTGACCGGGCCGGGCCGTGGTCGCGGCCGTGCGTGCCGGGTGGCGGTGCGCCCGCGCCGACCAGCACCGCGCCGGAATCGGCGGCCCCACCGCGGAACGGGTTGCGCCACGTTTCCGGGAAACCGTCCGGGCGGGCGTCGTAGAGCGCCGCGTCGAGGTCCTCGCCGCCGTTGCCCGCCGCTTCCACCACGACGACGCCGCGTGCGGTGGCGTAGCGGATGGCGGCGAGGTCGTCGGGCCACCATTCGATGGCGATGTAGCCCAGCTGGTCGGGGCGGCTCTGGTAGTTGCGGCGCGGACCGGGCCGGTGCAGTTCGAGGAGGATGATGTCGCCGGGGTTCAACGCGTCGGCGGCGGTGCGGATCGCCGTGGCCGAGCCGGGACCGAACACCGAGACGGCGCGGATGGTGGCCTCTGGCGCGATGCCGGTGATACCGAAAGCGTTGACGTCGCCGCTGATTTCCCCCGCCACCGCAGTGCCGTGGTTGCGCCAGCCCGGGTCGGCGGCGGGTTCGCCGCCGATGACGCCGCCCTGATTCTGGGTGAGGTCCTCGTGGGTGAAGCGCCACGCGCCTTCGATGTCGATCACCCGCACGCCCGTTCCGCGCCCACCGGGCCTGCCCCACGCCCAGCGGGCGTCGATTCCGGTCGGCGCGGCGTCCAGATAGCCTTGCCTGGCTTGGTAATCCGGTGTCACCGCGGGCGCGGCGGCCGTCGAGACGGACACCGTGGACAGCGGTGCGATGGGCGGTTCCGCCGGTGGTTTGACGTACGCGCCGGCCACCGCGTCGTCATCCCGCAACTGTTCGGCAACCGCTTCTAGGTCGTCGGCGACGCCGAGCACGGCGAAGTAGTTCAGGTAGTGCGCGCCGATCGATTCCTGGTCGGTGCCGCGCAACCGCCCCGGCAGCCGATCGGCGGGGCCGAAAATGGGAGACAGCCGGGCACCGCCGGGCAGTGCCGCTTGGAGATGGGATCGACCGGCGGCGCTGTCTCGCAAGGCGATCGGGCCGATGGGACGCGCCGCGCCGTGGGTGACGACGATGAGTTCCGCCGGCGATCGCGTCGAACCCGGTACCGGTGGCCGTGCCGAACTACGCCGCTGATCCGTGGGTGCCATAGAGACAGTGAACCGGTTGCGCGGGCGACCCGCCAGTTCAACTGCGCGGCAGCGGCACTCGCGCCACGCCCGGCACCCGCACCGTGCTGCCGCGACCGATGCCGGATAGTGCGATCTCCAACCCGCCGAGCACCGCGAGGCATCCGCCGACGAGCAGTCCGAGGGTGTCGATTTCCTCGAGCGGCAGGACGAGCACGACGATGCCGACGATCATCGTGAACAGCCCGAACAGTTCGTGCCGCCCGGCGTCGGAGAGCCGCTCGTCGTCCCATGCCGCCACGGTGGCCTGGGTGATGCCGCGGATGGTCCAGCTCAGCCCGACCCACATGGCCAGCAGCAGCACGGAATTGCCGCCGCGCAGACACGTTACGGCCATCAGCACCGAGAGCAGTCCGCTGACGAACACCAGCGACCGCAGCGGCATCGCGAAGCGCGCGCCGACCGCGAGCCACAGCTGCGCGGCTCCGGAGGCCAGTAGATACAGGCCGAACAACAGCTCCAGCGTCGGCACGGATTTCTCCGGCCAGACCGCGACAAGCACGCCGAGGGCGACGGAGCAGACACCCACGACCAGAATCGCCTCCCGTCCCCCGCGGACCCGCGACTCCACACGCCCCTCACCATCGTTTCCGGGCATAGCTCCATGATATGACCGCAAGACATGGTTAGCCTGAAGTTTGCTCATTTTGCGGACCGGTCCCGTAGATACGGGACCGTGGACGGTCTTCTTCGCGGCCGTGCCGGGATCTCGGACGAGGCAAGCGATTACGGGGGCGTGCAGAGTTCGCGTTCTACGACTGGTCGGGCCGCACGATCGAGTAGCACCGCGCTCGGATCCGCAGGGTGCCGGGCCATAGGCGACTCCCCTGATTCAGCCGGTGAAGGACTCGGGGCCGAAGCGGCCCCAGGCCACGAAGACGGCCATAGCGAGGTAGACGAGATTCAGTGCGACATATTTGTACTGGCCGTAGCGGCCGTGGGTGATCATCGCGCCGATCATCAGCAGCACCCAGCACACGGCTGTCACCGGCACCATCACCGGTGCGATGTCGAGCACGGCGGGCAGGATCAGGCCGGCCGCGGCCAGGATCTCGAGGGCCCCGAGGCTTCTGACGAAACCGGCGCTCGCGTGCTCGGTCCATCCGCCACCGGACTTCCTGCCCAATTCGTCGAGCTTGTCCTTGGGCATGAACGCTTTGGCGGCGCCACCGAACAGGGCCAGGGCGGCAAGCAGCCCGGTGACGATCCAGAGGGCGAGGTTCATTGCTTCTCCTTCAGGCGCAGGCGACTCGGGCTCGTCCTCGATCCGGCCGAGCGGTTCGTCGCCGTCGGTCTGCCGTTCGCGGGGGCATCCCTGTCGGCTTCCCGATGGTGTAGCTGGTCGAGCATCAGACACCGCCGACCCAGACCGCGTGACACACCAGCGACGTGACCTGCGCCACCGCACGTATGGCCCCTACCGCGAGGGCGAACCGAGCGTGAACACGCCTGGCCCTTGTGGAGCGGTCACTGCCGCATCAGAGGTCTCATCACCCGTGGAGAAACTTGCTTCGCGCCGACAGCAGCACGGACCGCGACGCCGAGTCGCCGGAGCTACCCCACGGCGCGGTAACCGTCGTGATGCCCGGTCCCAGTGCCACTTCCGGTTCGAGCCGCCGATGAACCCGGAGGACCGGTCCGCCGATCATGCTGATCTCGGTGTCCTCGCTCCCGTCCACGGTGGCGAACTGTCCAGCCGCGAGAGCGGTTAGCGGGTTCGCGACCCTGATGGAGTCGTCCGGGGTGTCGCTGGCGCTCTGGGCCTGCGGCTGCGCGTTCCCGCTCAGCAACGCGACGATCTGCGCGAGCGCCACGGGGTCGCGCGGGCCGTCGTAGATCCAGCGCAGGCCGAGCACACCGTGCTCCGAGGTGCCGATCAGCGCGTCGGCGGCCTCGGTCAGTTCGGCGCCACGGTAGGTCATCGGCACGTGGTAGGTCGTCGGTCGCGCGCCTGAGTCGTCGGTGACGACCACGAACTCGATGCCGACCTCTCCCGCCGGGTCGTCGAGCCGGAAACCACCGGCCTTGGCCAGCCGCGGTCGCACCCCGCCGCGATACCACGGGCGGCTCGGCAGCCACTCGGTGAGCAGCTCCCGTTTTCCCGGTGACATGGTCGTGCAGTGGAGGACAGCCATAGCGCAGGCTAGCCCGCGGACCAGACCTTCGGCCGCGCCGCAGGTTTCGTCAGGGGCTTTGGGCCGGTTCTGTGGTGGCGCCGGGGCGGGTGGCGGCGAGCAATTCGTCGAGTTGGCGTTCGGCGCGTTCGGCGCGGGCCAGGGTTTGGGTGCGGGCGTCGTCCAGGGCGGCGATGCGTTGGGCGGCTTCGGCGCGGGCTTGTTCGAGGGAGGCGGCCGCTTCGGCGCGGTAGGCGGCGGCTTCGGCGGCGGCGGTGCGGCGCAGGTCGGTGAGTTCGGTTCGGGTCGCGTCGAGTTCGGCGCGCAGGCGGGTGAGTTCCTCGCGGGTCTCGGCGAGGGCTTGGGCGCGTTCGGCGGTGGCTTGTTCGGCGCGGTCGATGGCGCGGTCGGCATCGGCGGCGCGTTGCACGGCGAGGTCGCGCTCGGCGCTGGCCGCGGTGATCTGCTGGGCGGATTCCCTGCGCACCTGTTCGATCTCGGCGGCGGCTTTGCGCCGAGCCTTGTCCACGTCCTCGCTCGCCTGCTGACGTGCGCGTTCGACGTCGTCGGCGGCTTCGCGGCGCACCGCGCGGATCTCGGCCTCGGCTTCGGTGCGCGCGGTGAAGACGTCGTCGGCGGCCTGCTTGCTGACCCGCTCGACCTCGCGCAGCGCGTCGTCGCGCGCGGTATTCGCCTCGGCGACCAGCGTTTCCGCTCGTTCGGCCGCAGCGGCGGCGTCGTCGGCGGCGGACTCCGCGATTCGTCGTGCCTCCTCGGCCTCGCGCCACGCCTGCTCGGCGGCGACCGTCGCGACCTCGGCCTCCGCGATGCGCCGGGCCGCGTCGGCTTGAACGGCCTGGATCTGCGCTTCGGCGATCGAGGGATCGGCCAGGGTGGAGAGCTCGACGACGGCCGCGTTGAGGTTGTTGCTCAATTGTTCGGCCAGGCCGCGGAACTGAGCGAGCAGCTCATCGGCCCGCGCCCGCGCCGCGGTCACCGGCCCCTGTGGCGTCACAGTGACGGAAGCGGCAGGTGTCTCCGATTCCTGTTGTAGCCGTTGCCTTTCCCGCCACGCGCGCCATCGAGTGTGGTCGGGGTGTTCGCAGTATTCCGACGGTCGCCCGGGGCCGCCGCCGCGCGTGATGGGCCGGGTGCATCCCGGATAGCTACAAGTGCTGGACACCGGAGAATCGTAGCGTTGTTTTCGTCGAATCCAACGTATTCACACGAAACGAAATCCATGTCGGCACAGAGGAACCCAACGGCCGGACGCCACGGTCTGACCGCCGATAAGTGAACATTATCGGTGGTCAGGATCTGAGACTTCCCCGCATACGGCCCGATTCGATTCGTTTACGTTTGGTCGCATCAAACGAAACGCAATGCTTACGAAAAGCCTTGAAAACTAGGACCGCTGGCACATCCGTACCACTCCCGCTCCGGACGAGCCGGAAATCAGGCTGCTGGATGTCCTGTCTCAGTGAAGCTGGCCAAGTCTCAGTCGATCGGGCCAGCGGGACTGTGTATCCGGCCAATGTCTCAACATTTCTGGCCAATTTCCTGAACGCGGAGGTCGGTGAGGTTCGGCGTTGGTTGGCGAGTACGGCGGCGGTCGCGTTCGAGCGGGTGGCTCCGATCCCGTCGCATCAGGGCCAGCGCAACTAGTTCGGGCCTGTCCTGGTCGGCGACCCTCGGTGCGCGTGCGGAGTTCGCGTCGTGGCTCGAGCGGGACGAGGCGATGTGGCGCTGGGAATTCGACCCGGAGGTGGTCGACCCGCGACTCGATTATCGGTCCGCGGAGGCGTCAATCCACGCGGTGAGGGCGGCGAAATCGTTGTGTTGCAGTCCTATCCGAGGATCAACGCGATGCAGAAGAGCTCGACCACCGTGATGCACCGACACCCACTCGCGGTCCCCGTCACCGATCTCGTCGTCGATCCATATGAACGATCGCCCCGCCGCCCATTCGATCAATGCTCGGGTCTTCCAATGCAGCCCGAACCATTCGTCGACGCGATCGTCCGACCGCTCCGGCCAATCCACCACCGCCAGCGTCGGCAAGCCCAGCGCCGGACCCACCGAACGGTTGGCCTCATACATCCAGGTAGTCGCCCACACCAGCTCGCATGGAAGGCTCGACAGCAGCGGCCCGAGTTCGGGATCGAGACGCGTCAGAAGCGGATTGGTTCCGTCCTGCCGCGCGGAAGGGGTCGATGAATCCGACTCATGCCCGGGTGTTCCGCCGAACGGGATCAACGGTCCATCGACGTCGAGGAATAGCAGGGGGCGACGCAGCCTATCCATCACCATCGCAGGCTAGGCCTAGGACTTCACCGATGGACGATCGAGCTTCGCGCGAACCTCCGCGTTGGCCAGATCTTGCTCAGAGGGTGAGCAGGGTTTTGATCGCGCGGCGTTGGTCCATGGCCTGGTAGCCTTCGGCGGCCTCGGCCAGGGGAAGGGTGAGGTCGAAGACCTTGCCCGGGTCGATCTTTCGGTCCCAGATGAGGTCGATCAGTTCGGGCAGGAACCTGCGGACCGGCGCGGGACCACCGTGCAGATGAACTTCGGCGAAGAACAGTTCGTCGGCGGGCAGGGCGACACCTTCGTGAGCCACGCCGACGTAGCCGATGTGCCCGCCGGGGCGGGTGGATCTGATGGCCTGCATCAGCGATTCCTGAGTGCCGACGGCTTCGATCACGCTGTGCGCGCCGAGACCGTTGGTGAGCTCCTGGATCGCGGCCACGCCTTCGTCGCCGCGGGTTTCGACGATGTCGGTGGCGCCGAACTCCCGTGCCAGAGCCTGGCGGTCGGCGTGGCGGGACATGGCGATGATCCGCTCGGCGCCGAGTTGCTTCGCGGCGAGCACACCCATCAGTCCGACGGCGCCGTCACCGACGACGGCGACGGTCTTGCCGGGGCCGACCTCGGCGGCGACCGCGGCGAACCAGCCGGTGCCCAGCACATCGGACGCCGCGAGCAGCGAAGGAACAAGCTCGGGGGCGGGCCGACCCGGCGTGGGAACGAGGGTTCCGTCGGCATACGGGATGCGAGCCCTCTCGGCCTGGGTGCCGATCGCCGCGGCCACGAAGGAGCCGCGCACACAACGCGATTGGTAGCCGGCGCGGCAGATCTCGCAGGCGTTGTCGGAGATGCAGAACGATCCGACGACGAAGTCATCGACCTTCAAGGTCTGCACCGCGTCGCCGATCTCCTCCACGACGCCGACGTACTCGTGCCCCATGAAGGTGTGGTCGACGGGCTCGACACCGCGATAGGGCCACAGGTCCGATCCGCAGATACAGGTGGTGGTGATCCGGATGATCGCGTCGGTCGGTTCGATGATCTTCGGAGCTTCCCGGTCGACGACGCGGACGTCGCCGGGGCCGTACATCACTACTCCGCGCATGAGGGTTCTCCTTCGGAAGGGTGGTCAGCGGCGGGTGTAGCCACCGTCGACGGGTAAGGCGACGCCGTTGGGCTACCTGTCTACGACGCCGCTAAACGCCGGGTCCCCGGCCTGCGCCGCCAGGCGGTCGCGACCTTGGCCGGGCTTCGGTCGGCTACTACAGCCAGATCGAACCGCGGCAAGTCGACGGAATCTCCGAATCGGTGCTCGACACGAGACCCTGACGCGGGTCTGTAGGAATTCGGTTGCTCTACCGGGCAGCGGCGTGCGACAGTCCGAGCCAGGAAAGGGGGAACTCCGAGTGACTGTCGACCCTCTGGTCCGCACGGCGGCCGGAGTCGTACGTGGCAGGTGGGAGGGTGACGTCGCGGTCTTCCGCGGTATCCCCTACGCCGAACCACCATTCGGCCCGCGGCGGTTCGCCGCACCCGTCGAAGCACAACGCTGGGACGGCATTCGTGACGCGGTGGCGTTCGGTCCGCCAGTTCCCCAAGCGACGAACAGAAGTTCGGTGATGTCGTCGGTGTGCGACCGCACCGATGACGGTTCCGACGACTGCTTGACTCTCAATGTCTGGTCCCCGGATCCCGGTTTCGCGCATCTACCGGTGATGGTGTGGATTCAGGGCGGCACGTACCTGGAGAACAACTGCGCCAACCCGCACTACGACGGTGCGAAGCTCGCCGCGTCCGGTGTGGTGATGGTGAGCATGAACTACCGCGTCGGTGTGGAAGGTTTCGCCCACATCGCCGGGGCCCCGGGCAACCGGGGCATTCTCGACCAGATCGCCGCGCTGCGGTGGGTCCGGGACAATATCGCCGCGTTCGGCGGCGATCCGGACAACGTCACCGTCTTCGGCCAGTCCGCCGGTGGAGCGTGTATCGCCGCGCTGCTCGTCATGCCGTCGGCGGCCGGACTGTTTCGCCGTGCGATCAGTCAGAGCATGCCGGGCACCTACTTCTCCGAACGGCTCGCCGCCGCGATCTCCACGACGATCGCCGGGGAGCTGGGCGCCAAGGCCACCGTCGACGAGCTGGCCCGAACCCCGCCGCGCGCACTGACCGACGCGACGGAGGCGGTGATCGCGAAGATGCCGGAGTTAGTCGAATCTTGGGGACCCATGGCGCTGACACCGACGCCGTTCTCCCCCGTCGTCGACGGCGTCCTGCTCCCGGAAGCGCCGTGGCGCGCACTAGCCCGCGGCGCGGCGCGCGATGTCGACCTGCTCGTGGGACACACCCGTGACGAATACCGGCTCTACACTTCCCGTCCCGGCGGCGCGCCCACCGATGCGCGAACGACCGCGGCATTCGACCACCTCGCGCCCACCGACTACCGCACCGCCTACCCGGATGCCACCCCGAGCGAACGGTACGAACTCCTCAACGCCGATTGGCTGTTTCGGATGCCCAGCCTGCACCTCGCCGACGCCGCCCACGCCGGCGGCGGACCCGTGTGGCTCTACGAGCTCCGCTGGAGCTTCAACCGGGAACAGGGCGCCTCGCATTGCCTGGATTTCCTGCTCGTCTTCGGCACCCTCGGCGCGGACGAGGTACGCGCCCACCGCTCCGCCCACCCGAACGCCGCGAACGAGATCACCCACGTCTCCGCGGACATGCGCATCGACTGGGTGAACTTCGCGGCCACGGGCACGCCCGGTTGGACGCCCTACGATCCGCGGACGCGAACCACCCGCGTCTACGACGCCACACCGACGACTCGGCCGTACCCCGAGGAACGCTCCCGCCGCATCTGGTCCGCCCACGAGTTCGACACCCTGGACCTGCTTCGCACCGAGTAACCGGTCGGCCCACAGCTCGGCCGCCGCGACATCGAATACCGCCGCCCGGATCGCACGATCCGTCAGGGTTCGAGATCGACCACGCCTTTGCCGCTCGCGATATCGAGCGGCACCGAGACCTGGTCGTGCGCGATCAACCAGGTGCCGTCGATCCTGCGCATGCCGTAGGTGACCCGGACCCACATACCGCTCGTCGCCGCCCCGTTCTTCAGCGTGCCGCTGAGACGAGCGAAGGCGTGGCCGAATGCCACATCACCACCCACGGTGAACGTCAGGTCGCGAACCTCATAGGTCACAGTCTCGAAGATCGAGAACACCCTCACCCAGTTCTCGAGTTTCGCCGCTATCCCGACATGCTGGAGTGGCGGCTCGACATCGAAGGACACGACGTCGCTTGTGTAGAGCCGCTTCAAGGCCTCGAGATCCTTGGCTCGCAGTCCTTCGACCGCCTTGTCGATCTGCCGGCGGAGCTCGGCTTCATCGGCCTGGATGCGGTCCGCGTGTGACTGGAGGTCGTTGGATGGCGTCATGACCGGCTTCCTCACTCCTGGTTTGCTGAACATGCTTACGACCTTTCGACGCCACAGCCGTCCGGAATGTCAGGCCGCCCGCCCACCAACCCTCGTCCAGACGCTTCGCATCCCTCACATTTCGAGTCGCTGATTCGTCTATCTCGGTGAGAGAGACGGACCGAAGGAGCCGACCATGACCGACCCGCATCTACCCGCGGTGATCAGTGAACGCCGTCAGCTGATCAATGTCGCCTACCGACTGCTCGGCTCGCTGGCCGAGGCCGAGGATGTGGTGCAGGAGACCTACGCGCGCTGGTACGCGCTGTCCGAGCGGCAGCGGCAGGAGGTGGCGGCGCCCGGCGCGTGGTTGACGACGGTCGCCAGCCGGATCTGTCTCGATCTGCTCGGCTCGGCGCGCGCCAGGCGGGAACAGTACGTGGGCGAATGGATTCCGGAGCCGATACCCGGGCGGTCCGAATGGCTCGATGGTCTCGCCCCCGACGATCCCGCCGACCGGGTCACTCTCGACGAGTCGATCAGCATGGCCTTTCTCGTCGTGCTGGATTCCATGACGCCTGCCGAACGGGTGGCGTTCGTCCTGCACGACGTGTTCCGCTACTCCTTCGCCGAGGTCGCCGAGGTCGTCGGACGCACCCCCGGGGCTTGCCGCCAGCTCGCCTCCTCCGCCCGCCGCCGCATCCGCACATCGCAGGGCCCGTCGGCAGCCCAGCGCGCCGAGGTGGTCAGGGACTTCAAACGGGCCTGGGAGACAAGAGACATCGAGGCGCTGATCGGCCTGCTCGATCCACGGGCGACCGCGACGGCCGACAGCGGCGGCCTGGCGCTGGCCTTCCGCGACCCGATCATCGGCGGCGAGCAGATCGCTCACGCCTGGATGGCGATCGCCGCCCACGGCCCCGCGGTAACCCTGCTGGAGCGCACGGTGAACGGCCAGCCCGGTCTGGTCGCCCAGCTCGACGACACCATCGTCTCGGTCTACGCCTTCGACATCGCCGACGGCCGGATCACTCGCATCTGGGCGATCCGGAATCCGGAGAAACTGCGGCCATGGACGGCAGGCTGAGTCGGGACAGATCTCAAATTGCGGCGTCGAGGATGGAGACGATCGCGGACTGCCCGAGCCGGCGCGCGTTGTCCAGGGCGGTGCGGCCGGATGCGTCGCGAATCTCGGGATCGGCGCCCGCGTCGAGCAGAGCGGTTACGACATGCTGGTATCGCTCGGATCCGTCTCCGTAGACGATCGCTTCGTGCAGGGCGGTCCAGCCCGGCTCGTTGACGTGGTCGATGTCGACGCCCGCCTCGATCAACAGCCGCACGGTGCTGAGGTAGCCGTGTTCGCTGGCCGGGATGAGCGCGGTGCCCCCGTAGCGGTTCACGCTGCGCACGTCGGCGCCGTTGCGCAGTGTCAGCTCGAGGATGTCGTCGAGGCCTTCGGCGCCCGCGTAGAGGTAGGCCGAATCCTGCATGTCGTCCTTGGCGTTCACGTCGGCGCCGGCCTCGATCAAGGCCCGCGCCGCGTGGGACGCGCGGTTCTTCGTCGCGGCGACGAGCGGGGTGCGATCGCGGTCGCCACGGAACTCGATGTCGGCGCCGCGGGCGATGAGCTCGCGCACCTTCTCGGCGTCGTCGGCGGCGGCCGCGTGCATCAGCTGCGCTCCGAGCGCCGGGTCGCGCGGCGAGCGGACCGGTGACGACTCCGGGACGGAGGTTTCGACCGAGGGCTGCGCGGTCTGTGCACCGGGTGGTTCGGCGGTGCACCCGGCGATCGCGAGAGGTAGCGCGGCCGCGGCCAGCGCGATTCGGAAGGGTCGGTGGATCACTGAGAACTCCTGCCTGAGGTGGTGTTTCCACCATGCCCAGCGATCGCGATAACGCCCAAGACACAACTCCCATGGCACTGATAGATGGCATCTATAGTTCGTCCATGGAGCTGCGCCACATCAGGTACCTGCTCGCGGTCGCCGACCACGGAAACTTCACCCGCGCGGCGGAGTTCCTGCACGTCTCGCAGCCGACGTTGTCACAGCAGGTCCGGCAGCTCGAGCGCGCGCTCGGTGTGCAGCTGCTCGATCGTTCCGGCCGGGCCGTCCGGCTGACCGAAGCCGGGGAGGCCTACGCGCAGCACGCGCGGCTGGCCCTGCGCGACCTCGACGCCGGTGAGCGCGCGATCCACGATGTGCAGGATCTGTCCCGTGGGCAGCTGCGAGTGGCGATGACGCCGACGTTCACCGCCTATTTCATCGGTCCGCTGGTGCACGAGTTCCACGCCGCCTACCCGGGTGTGACGCTCACCGTCATCGAGACCACCCAGGACCGCATCGAGGCCGACTTGCTCGCCGACCGTCTCGACCTCGGAATCGCCTTCGCGGGCGCCCATGCCGCGGGGATCGAGAGCGTCGCGTTGTTCACCGAACACCTCAGCCTGGTGGTCGGATCGACCCACGCCTTGGCCGGGCGCACGAAGCCGCTGCCGGTCGCGCAGTTGGCGCGCTTTCCCCTGGCGCTGCTCACGCGCGACTTCGCGACCAGGACTTACATCGACGCCTACTTCGAGGAACGCCGTAGCGCGCCGAGCATCGCGGTGGAGGCCAATTCCATCGGGGCGCTGGTCGAGTTCGTGCGCCGGGGTTCGCTGGCCACCGTTCTGCCCGATGCCATCACCCTCGCGCACCCGGATTTGGCTCCCGTCGCGTTGGCGCCCGCGTTGCCGAGCCGGACCGTGGAGTTGCTGCGCCGAGGGACCGCCTACCATTCGGCCGCCGCGCGGGCGTTCGCCGCGATCATCCACGATGCCGCGCAATCGGACTGAACGCCGCGCCAGTGCTTCGCATCTCGCAGTGGGGAAGCCCCCCAGCGGTTCGTGGACCAATCCTTCACGGCACCCAGCGCGCCGACTTGTGAGAAGGTGGGGTTTCACTCGTGAATCCGGTGCTACCGGTGACGAGTGTCGAAGACATTCGGATGGAGGAAGGGCTTTGGTGGAAGCGGCGGTCGATGTGGCTGGGCTGGTAGGGCATCGCTATCGAGTGGACGACTACTACGAGGTGGGGCGGGAGAAGATCCGCGAGTACGCGCGAGCGGTACAGGACTTCCACCCGGCGCACTGGAGTGAGGACGCCGCCGGTGAGCTCGGATACGCCGGCCTGATCGCACCGACCACGTTCATCTCCACTGCCGCGATGCTGGCCAACCGCAGGCTGCTCCACACCGTCCTGAGCGGCTACGACATGTTCGTGCAGACCGATCAGATTTTCGAAATGTACAAACCGGTGCTCACCGGCGACCGGTTGGTCAGCGATGTCGAGCTCTCCTCGGTCCGCCGCGTCGCGGGCAAGGACCTGCTCACTATCACCAACACTTTCACCGATCAGACCGGTGACATCGTGCAGATCATGCACACCACTGTCGTCGGCATCACCGACGGAGACGTCGACGCCGACATCAGCGACAGGATCGAGCGCGTCATCATGAGCGGGCTCGACACAACCTCCCCCACCACAGCCGTGTCCGCCGACGTGGACGGACCGCCGGTGACAGATCCGGATTCCACTGCACGTCTTTCGCCGATCTCACGCACGCGTGTCCCGCGCACCGTGCTCCGCTTCGAGGACATCGCCGTCGGTGACGAGCTTCCCGCTCGATCGGTGAAACTGACCCGCGGCGATCTGGTGAACTATGCCGGGGTCTCCGGCGACGCGAACCCCATCCATTGGCACGACGAGGTCGCCGCACTCGCGGGTCTTCCGGATGTGATCGCCCACGGCATGCTCACCATGGGCCTGGGGGCGGGATTCGTCACCGGATGGCTCGGCGATCCGGCCGCGGTCATCCGATATGGGGTTCGATTGTCGAATTACACCGTCATCGAAGCCGCCTCCGCTGGAACCGTGGAGTTCACCGGGCGCATCAAGTCGGTCGATGCCGACACCAGGACGGCTGTCGTCGTGATCGTCGCGAAATCGGCCGGCCGCAAGGTTTTCGGCCTCGCCACCGCGGATGTCCGCCTCGCATAACCCTCCGACCGCAATAGCTGGGGCGGTGCTGAGCAGGCGTCGCTTGAAGGAACGCAAAGGCGGTCAGCGGCGTTCGGCGGGCGGTTAGCTGTTCACCGGCGCGGCCAGGGCGCGCGTGCCCATGACCACCTCGGTCGCGGCGGCCAGGTCGAGGTGCAGTTCGAGGTCAGGGGCCTCGGCGGGGCCGTCGTGGTGGCTGATTCCGGCGCCGGTCACCACGTAGTGGAAGGTCGTCTCGCCGATGTGGACGGTGACGACGCCTTCGGCGATCAGCTCGGCGACCGCGCGACCCAGCGGGAGGGCGAACCAGTGCGCGCGCACGGCGTCGGTGGCGCCGCGTTCGCCGAGCAGCGGTGCGCCCCACGCCGAAAGCGCGTCGAGGACGGGTCGCAGGCCGTGGCCGGTTTCGGTGAGTTCGTAGACCGCGGTGGCCGCACGGGGGCCGACGCGGCGACGGGTGAGGATGCCGTCACGCTCGAGGTCCTTGAGCCGGGCGGCCAGCACGTCGGTGCTGATGCCGGGCAGGTCGGCGAACAGATCGCTGTAGCGGCGCGGGCCCGAGGACAGTTCGCGGACCACCAGCAGACTCCACCGGTCGCCCACGACGTCGAGTGCGCGGCTCACGGCGCAGAAGTGGTCATAGCTTCGGCGTGGCACCATCCCACTGTAACGAATCGCTTGGAAAATCCAAGTGCATACTTGGAAAAACCAAGTAGAGTGTGCGGCAATCGCACTGAAAGGGATGTTCATGCAGGTCAAGCAGTCGAGCAAGCTCTCTGGCGTGTCGTACGAGATCCGCGGCCCGGTGGCCGAGCACGCCGCACGACTGGAAGCCGAGGGCCACCACGTCGTGAAGCTCAACACCGGCAACCCGCTGCCGTTCGGTTTCGAGGCGCCCGCGGAACTCCTGCAGGACATCGTCCGCACACTGCCCGCCTCGAGCGGCTACTCCGCCTCCAAGGGTTTGCTTTCGGCGCGGCGAGCGGTGGTGCAGTACTACCAGACCCTCGGTGTCGACGATGTCGATGTCGAGGAGGTGTTCCTCGGCAACGGCGTCTCCGAACTGATCATGATGGCGCTGACGGCGTTGCTGGAGAACGGCGACGAGGTCCTCGTTCCCGCGCCGGACTTCCCGCTGTGGACGGCCGCGACCACGCTCAACGGCGGACGTCCGGTGCACTACGTCTGCGACGAGTCCGCCGACTGGTTCCCCGACGTGGACGACATCGCCGCCAAGGTCACCGACCGCACCCGCGCGATCGTGATCATCAACCCGAACAACCCGACCGGCGCGGTCTATCCGCCGGAGGTGCTGCGCGAGATCCTCGAGATCGCCCGCCGCCACAATCTGGTGGTCTTCTCCGACGAGATCTACGACAAGATCCACTACGACGAGCTGACCCACACCGCGACCGCCGCACTGGCCCCCGACCTGCTGTGCCTGACGTTCTCGGGTCTGTCCAAGGCGTATCGGGCCGCCGGATTCCGGTCCGGCTGGCTGGTGGTGTCGGGCCCCACCCACCACGCGGAGAACTACCTCGAGGGCCTGACGATGCTCGCGGGTCTGCGCCTGTGCGCGAATGTGCCCGCGCAGCAAGCGATTCAGGCCGCGCTCGGCGGGCATCAGAGCATCAACGATCTCGTCCTGCCCGGCGGACGGCTGCGCGAGCAACGCGACCGCGCGTGGGAAGCGCTCAACGCGATTCCCGGTGTCTCCTGCGTCAAGCCAAAGGGCGCGATCTACGCGTTCCCGCGCATCGACCTGGACATGTACCCGATCCACGACGACGAACAATTCGTGCTGGATCTGCTGCTCCAGGAGAAGTTGCACATCGTGCAGGGCACCGGGTTCAACTGGCACCGGCCCGACCACTTCCGCATCGTCACCCTGCCGCACGCCGACGACCTCGAAGCGATCATCGAACGCATCGGGCGATTCCTGGCGACGTATCGGCAGTGATCGTCGAGGCGCGCAGGACTCGCCCGGTGGTCGTGGCCTCGGCGGTCGCTCGCTCGCAGCGGCCGTCACGAGGCTTATTCGTTGTGGTGCAGGCCTTTTCGCGGAACCGACCAGGGCGCCTGGGTCAGCTATTTGCGATGAATCGTTCGGCGAAGCGTGACAGTTCGTCGAGTTGTTCGGCGGGGTCCGGCGCGGTGGCGCTGACGACCACCCGGGTGACGCCCTGCTCGGCGAAGGCGGCGAGGCGTTCGTCGGTCATGTCGATGCCGCTCCAGCGGGTGTATTCGAGTGCGTCCGGGTCCCTTCCGGCTTCCTCGGCCGTCGAGCGCGCGAGCTCCCATTGGATCATTCGCTCTTGGGGGACCAGCGCGCCACCGGCGAAGTATCCGTCCCCGCGCAGGCCGACCCGGCGGGCGGCCGCCTTGCTCGATCCGCCGACGTGGATGGGAAGTGTCGTCGCGTTGTAGGGCTTGGGGTACTGCACGAGGTCGTCGAAGCTGAAGAACTCTCCGTGGAAGCTGACGCCCTCCGCACCGCCCGCCCACAGCAGCCGCAACACATCGATCGCTTCGTCGGCGCGTCGCCCGCGGGCGCGGAAGTCGACGCCTGTCGCCGCGGCTTCCTCGGGGACGACACCCAATCCCACTGTCAGCAAACGCATCCGGCCCTTGGACAGCACGTCGATGGTCGCCAGCTGCTTGGCCAGCACCACCGGGTGCCGATACGGCAGCAGCAGCACACCGGTGCCGAGCAAGAGCCGGTCGGTCGCCGCGGCGACGTAGGCGAGGGTGTCGAGCGGGTCGAGAAACGGCAGGGTCGGCGGGACCTCGAAGTTGTGCAGTCGCGCGCCCGGATACAGGACCAGGTGTTCGGGCAGGTACAGGCCTTCGAATCCGCATGCCTCCGCGTGGCGGGCGTAGGCGACGATCCGATCCGGATCGGTGCCGAAATGGGCGCTGCTGTAACTGACCGCGAACTTCATACCCGAATCCCTTCCGGCCCGAAATCCGTTCGGGCGGCTGCACAGTTCTCCGCGTGCACAACCTCCGATCGCAACCGACAATTCCCTTGCCTCGACGGCGGCTTCGAACGGTTCCCGAGGGTGTGGCAGAACCCGTTTCGCCACGATGTACCGGGTGCGTTGCGAGGCCGGGTGCAGCGCATAGGCTGGGGTGATGAATTTCGATCGGCGGCAGTCTGTTCTGCGTGGTGGCGCGTGAGGGAAGACAGTGTCGTCGCGCTGCCGGAGGTGGTGCGCAGCGAGTTGCGGCGCGGTGTGCGCAGCGTGCTCGTCGACGCGGCGGCGTTGCGGTTGGTGCGCGAGCGTTTCGACGATGTCCAGGCCGGTTCGCTGCGCCGGTATCTCGAGGCGTCGCAGTCGGCGAACACGGTGCGCGCCTACCGCGCCGATTGGATCGCGTGGGCCGGATGGTGCGCGGCCGAGGGGCGTCAGGCGCTTCCGGCGGACGCGCTCGATGTCGCGGTCTATCTGGCGGCCGCCGCCGACGCGCGACGCCCGAACGGCGAGTGGGCGTTCGGTCCGGCCACGCTGGAGCGCAAGTCGGCGGCGATCGCCGCGGTGCATGCCGCCAATGGACTGCCCTCCCCCACCCGCTCCGATGTGGTCCGGCTGACGCTGCGGGGTATTCGGCGCACTCGCCGTACCCCGCCGTCGCGCAAGCGTCCGATCCTGCTGCACACCCTCGATCAGTTGCTCGCCGGTCTGCCCGAGCCGGGCTGGCCCGCCGAACCCGCCCGCCGTCGCGACGCACTGGTCTTGCTGATCGGTTTCGCGGGCGCGTTGCGCCGTAGCGAACTGGCCGCGCTGCGCGTCGCCGACGTCCGGGTGAGCGTGGATCACGCGACCGGTGAACCGGTTCTGCTCGTGCACCTGCCGACCACCAAGACCGATCCGACCGGCGCCGCCGAACAGCGCGTCGCCCTACCGCGCGGGCAACGCCCCCACACCTGCCCGGTCTGCGCCTACGCCGCCTGGGTTCAACTCCTCGAAATCCACACGGCCGCAGGCCCGCTCGCATTACGCGACCACTGTGCCGCACCCGCCCCGGACCCCCGCATCCACCGCTGCCACGCCTTCACCGGCACACCCCTCGCCCAGCACCCCGACCTGCCGCTGTTCCCCACCATCACTCGCCACGGCGGCATCGGCGACCGCCCGATGTCCGGTCGCGCCGTAGCCGAACTCGTGAAACGCTACGCCGCGCGCGCCGGCCTCGACCCGAACCTCTTCTCCGGACACTCCTTACGCGCGGGCTTCGCCACCCAGGCCGCTCTCGGCGGCGCCAGTGACCGCGAGATCATGCGCCAGGGGCGCTGGTCCAACCCGCGCACCGTGCACGGCTATATCCGCACCGCGAATCCGTTGGAAGACAATGCCGTAACCAAACTCGGCCTGTGATCCGTCAACTGCGATCAATCGCGTTGAAGGCAACACTGCACATTCTCGCGATGAGCGCGGTAGCCATTGTGACTTCTATCCTCTTGTGCGAAGCGGCCTTACATGGCCTGTGCACATCGAGTCGGCTATGCCGACACCGTGACCTGGGATATGACAGAACGAGTGCGTTGATTCGAACCGTTCGACTTTCCCGTTTGCGCGATGCGGCATTTTATGTCCGCCGCGGCAGACCCATACCGTCGAATTCATGGAGTGGAATTTTCGGTCGGCCGAGGAGCTCGCGGCCGCATTGCGTGCCGGTGAAGTAACTTCGGTGGAACTCACCGACGAAGCGATCGCCCGTATCGAGCGCGACGACAAGTCGATCAACGCGATCTGTGTACCGGACTTCGACCGTGCGCGGGCCGCAGCACGCGATGCCGATCACGCGCGCGCTCGCGGCGAGGACCGGCCGCTGCTCGGCATTCCGATGACGGTCAAAGAGTCCTACGACATCGCCGGGCTGCCCACGACCTGGGGCATGCCGCAGCACGCGAACTACGTACCGACCGAGGACGCGGTACAGGTGTCGCGGCTTGAAGCCGCCGGCGCGGTGATCCTCGGTAAGACCAATGTGCCGTTGACGCTGCGAGATATCCAGAGCTTCAACGAAATCTACGGCACCACCAACAATCCGTGGGATCACAGCCGCACGTCGGGTGGGTCCTCCGGCGGTTCGGCGGCGGCCCTGGCGTCCGGCTTCGGCGCGCTGTCCATCGGCTCCGACCTCGCCGGTTCGCTGCGCACTCCCGCGCATTTCTGCGGCATCTACGCGCACAAGCCGACACTCGGGCTGGCGCCGACCCGCGGCATGGTCGCGCCGCCCGCGCCGGCCTTGCCGGTCGACCTCGACCTCGCCGTTGTCGGTCCGATGGCGCGCACCGCCCGCGACCTCACACTCCTGCTCGACGTGATGGCCGGACCGGACCCGCTGACCCACGGCGTCGCCTACGACGTCGCACTGCCGCCCGCGCGCCACGAGCGGCTGGCCGACTTCCGTGTCCTGATCATCGAAGACCATCCGCTCATTCCGACCGGATCGGCGGTGCGCGCGGGCGTGAACCGGGTCGCCGAGGCGCTCGTCGACGAGGGCGCCCGCGTCGAACGACGCAGTCCGCTGCTGCCCGATCCGACCGAAGCGGCGACGCTCTACATGCTGCTGATGCTGTCGAACGCCGCCGCGGGTCTTTCCGTCGACGTGTACGAACAGCTGCGGACCCAGGCCGCCGCCCTGAGCGCGGACGACCGGAGTCTCGACGCGGCGCGGCTGCACGGCATGGTGCTCAGCCACCGCGACTGGGTCGAGGCGAACAACCGCCGCGAACTCCACCGCCACGGCTGGCGACAGCTATTCACCGAGTTCGATGCCGTGGTGTGCCCCATCACGCCCACTCCCGCCTTCCCGCACAACCACAACGGAGGTCTGGAGAACCGGCACATAGACATCGACGGCGTCGAGTACCCGTACTTCGACCAGCTCGTCTGGGCCGGAGTGGCCACCATGCCCGGCCTGCCCGCCACCGCTATACCCGCGGGCCGCTCCCCCGAGGGCCTGCCGGTGGGAGTGCAACTCATCGGTCCGATGTACGAGGACCGCACCCCGCTGCGGCTCGCCGAACTGCTCGAGCAGAAGATCGGCGGCTTCCAGGCACCGTCGCCTACGCGCGAACCAGAAGCGCCGGGGCAACCCGCCGAGCGACGCCGGCCGGAGGGGTACGCCACCGGTTCACACCGGCCCGCGGTCGGGGATGATCGTCGCCATGGATATCGAGTCGGTCCGCGTCCACCAGCTCGGCCCTGACGATTGGCACCGCTTCCGTCGCATCCGACTGTTGGCCTTGGCCGAGGCCCCCTACGCCTTCGGCTCCACACTTGCCTGGGCGCGGGCTCGCACCGATCAGGATTGGCGCGAGCTGCTCGCCGCCCGCACTCAGTTCCTCGCCACCGCGGGTGATCACGACCTCGGCACCGTCGGCGCAGTCGCGGAAAGCGATGTCGCACATTTGATCTCGATGTGGGTGGCACCCGAAGCCCGTGGCACCGGCGTGGCCGACCTACTCGTCCGCTCGGTCATCGACTGGGCCGCCGCCACCGGTTACCTCGGCATCCAGCTGGAGGTCTCCGACGGCAACATCGCCGCCGAACGCCTCTACCACCGCCACGGTTTCCGCCGCACCGGCGTCGCGGGCGCCATTTCCTCCGATGACGCGCGCCTGGAATTCGAGATGCGCCTCACCCTACCGGCGCGCCCGCAGACCGTGTGGCGCGCCGTTGACGACGGCCCGTGCACGCTCGGCAGCTGAAAGCGCTGGCGCGCAACGGTATCGGCGGCAACTACACGCCGGGTCCGCCCTGGCCTGCGTCCAGGTCGTACCCGGAGACGACCAAGAGCACCAGCACGACGATCAACGCCGCCACGACCCCGGCGATCGCCCGCACGACCATGAACCAGGTCGGACGCCAACGATGCTCACTCCTCGAACCTTCGACGTTCAGTCCGTGGGTTCGCCGCTCGGGGCTTGCTCGTTCAGCCGGTCCTCGTAGACCGTCGCGAGGTCACGCAACGCTGTCGCGCAGTCCCCGCTGAAGCTCGAACCGTGCATGATCGCCAACGTGGTCGGCTGCAGCTGCGCCAGCCGATGCAGGGCGGCGGGCACGGCCGGTCCGAGGGAGGTCGCGTGGAAGACGTCTTCGGCGACCGTCGCCGGTTCCACCAGGTCGGCGTCGGTCAAGGCGGGACCGTTGCCCAGTTGCGTCATCAAGTCACCGCAGAACAGCACGCCGGTGGTCTGCTCGTACAGCACCCGCGCCTCCCAATTGTGCGGTGCGTGCGGTGTGTCGAAATGCTGAACCCGCCGATTGCCCAGGTCGATCACCTCCCCATCGGCCAGCCGGCGCGGCGGCCGGTCGGCCATATCGTCGATGGAGACCAGGCACCCGAGTAGCCCGTGCGCCACCTGCGCCTGCGGTGCGGCCGCGAGGAAGTGATTCATCGCCCCGCATTCGTCGGCCTCCACATGACCGAAGGTGATCCAGCGCAGCTGCTCGACCGGCCGGATCCGCGCGACCGCCGCGGAGACCAGCGGGAACAGCGCCCGCATGCCGGTGTGGAACAGCAGCGGTTCGTCGGCGTCGACGAAGAACTGATTGAAGGTGAACCCGGTCGGTCCGATCTCCGGAATATAGGTGGAGATGCGATAGATGCCGTCGGCGATTTCGTCGGTGTGGGTTTGCATGACTCGATCCCGTGCTAGTGCCGACCCCCGCTCAAAACCATGCGCAACCTCGCAGTTTACTCACGACACCATCGCGGCACCGGCAGCTCACGGAAAAGGGCGTCCGACCCGGTTTCGCGATCGGGTCATCGATACACCACTCGAGGGCAGGCGTGGAAATTCTCCGAAGTCGAGCGCGCGAGAATAGGGTTTCATCCGTATCCCGAGCACGAAATCACCAGCGAAATTCGGACGACTATTCGGCTCGTCGGCTGCCAGGTCGGCGGGGCTCCTTCCGAGAGAAGTGAGGTGATCGAGGTGGCGGAGGCCGGCATGCCCGCGCAGACCGGCGAGAGCTCGGTGGAGGCCGGTGGCTACCAGCAGGAGCTGAAACGGACGCTGGGCCCGTTCCAGGTATTCGCGATCTCGTTCGCGTTCATCTCGGTGGCGGTCGGCATCTTCGCGACCTACGACGACGTGCTCCAGAACGCGGGACCGGTCGGGATCTGGTTGTGGATCGCGGCCGCGGTGGGGCAGGTTCTGGTGGCCTTGGTGGTGGCGCAGTTCGCCGCGCGCATCCCGCTCAGTGGCTCGTCCTATCAGTGGGCCTCGCGGTTGGCCAACCCGAAGATCGGGTGGGGGTTCGGTTGGCTGACCTTCTGTTATCTGGCGGTCGCCGTTGTGGCGGTCGACAACGCGCTGGCCAGCCAGGCGTTCATGCCGCTGCTGGGTATGCGGCCGGATGAGGGCACCGCTCGCCTGATCACCCTCGCGGTGCTGCTCGTGCAAGCGGTGCTGGCCATCGCCTCGACGCGCATCGTCAGCATGATCAACGCGACCGCGGTGGGCTTGGAGCTGGTGCTCGTCGTGGTGGTGGCGATCGCGCTCGTCGTCGCCGTGGCGGTCACCGGCAACGGCACGACCGACAACCTGACCTCGCGCGGTGTCACCGAGGACGCCGCCGACTATTTCGCGGTCGGCGGTGGGCTGATGATCGCGATGATCATGGGATTGGGCACGCTCGTCGGTTTCGACGCCGCGGCGAACCTGGCCGAGGAGGCCAAGGATCCCTATCGCAGCGTCCCGCGCGCGATCGTGGGGTCGGTCGTGGCGGCCGGGGTGCTGGGACTGCTGTTCGTGATCGCACTCACCGTCGCGATCGACGACATCCCGAAGATCAGCGCCAGCGGTTCGCCGGTCGCGGCGATCATGCGCGACCAGCTCGGTCCGGTGATGGAACGGATCCTGCTGGTCGCCATCACGTTTTCGTTCTTCGGGGCCGGGATGGTGGTGATGGCCGCCTGCTCGCGGCTCGTTTTCGCGATGTCGCGCGACGCACGCTTCCCCGCTCACCGGCTGATGCGGCGGGTCGACCCGCGCACGCGCACGCCGGTCCCGGCGACGATCCTCATCCTCTGCGTGGGGGTCGTCTTGATGGTCGCGCTGCCGGGCGATGCCCTGCTGGAGCTGATCACCGCGTCGACGATCCTCCCCGCCCTCATCTACGGCTCGACGGTCGTTCTCTACCTGACGGTGCGCAAACGATTGGACCGCAGGAAGGGCGCCTTCGACCTCGGGCGCTTCGAGCTTCCCGTCGCGATCGCCGCCCTGCTGTGGTCGGCCGTCGCGCTGTTCGTGCTGGTGACTCCCGAGGACGCGCTGGTCCCGGTGCTGATCGTGGCAGGTTTGCTCCTCACGGGCGGGCTGTTCTTTCTCGCTCTGCTGATCTTCGACCGCGAGGCGCTCGAGACCGAGCCCGGCGACGTGAGCGTCTTCGAGCACTGACCGAGCGCATCAGCCTGTCGCCGAGCCGATCACCCGAAGTCGAATTCCGATTGCCCTGCGGCACAGAGGTTTCCCGGACAGGTGCGGTTCAGCGGAAGATCTGCGCGAAGTGCTTCGTCAGGTCTTCGGGTGTGGGGTCGTGTTCGGCGAAGCCGAGGTAGCCGTCGGGCCGAACGACATAGGCGGACAAGCCTTTGGCGCCGTAGGCGCGGGCGAAGTCACCGTCGCGGTCGCGGATGACCGGTGGCGCCGAGGCGTCGGGCTCGGCGGTGGGGGCGGTGATCACGTAGAGGTCGACTTTTCCGTGGGTGGCGCGGCGCGCGGCGTCGGTGAGGGCGCATACGGTGGCGGGCGCGTCGGGGCCCGCGGTGTCGTCGAGGTAGAGCAGTACGGTGTGGTCGGTTCGGCCGAGCAGGGAGAACAGGCGGATCGGGTAGGCGACGGCGTCACGGGTCAGACCGGCCGCGTCGGGGGCGCGGTGGCCGGGGCGCGGGCCGGACTGGTCGTCGGGTGCGTGGCTGATCAGCGGGCTTTCGGAGTAATCGATCAGCAGTTGGGCTTCCCTGCGGATGACGTACTCCGGGTCGCTCTCCCCCGCGCCGATGCCTTCGCGCGCGCTGCGCACGGTGCGGCCGACCACCTCCTGCCCGACCAGTCGGCGTTCGGCGTCGTAACTGGCGAGCAGATCGGCGGCGCCGACGCCGCCGAGGGTCAGCGCGAGCTTCCAGGCCAGGTTGTGCGCGTCCTGGATGCCGGTGTTCATGCCCTGCGCACCCGTGGGCGGATGGATGTGGGCGGCGTCCCCGGCGACGAAAACCCTTCCGCGCGAATAGGAATCGACGATGCGGTGACTGATGCGGAACACCGACGACCAGCGCAGGCTCGACGCGGTGACCGGTTCGGGCGCGAGCCGGTCGAGCACCGCTTGGATGTGGTGCAGTTCAGGGGGGTGATCGCTTTCGAAGCCGTGCTCGACGGCTTCACCACTCCTCGGCGCGGTCGCGAGTTCCTCGGGCACCAGCATCGACACCCGGTATCGGCGCTTGCCGGGCAGCGGGATGCACACCAGCAGATCGTCGGTGACCCCGTCGGTCCGGTGCATCGATCGAATGCCGTACCCACGCGGCATCGACCAGTCCAGTTCGACATCGCCGAGCATGTACTGCTCGGCGAACGCCGCGCCTTCGAAGCCGAGTCCCAACCCCTTGCGCACGACGCTGTGCGCGCCGTCGCAACCGATCAGATACTGCGCCTGCACCCGGCGCTCCCCCTTCTCGTCGGTGAGCACCACGTGCACGCCGGAATCGTCCTGCTCGAGATGGGTGAGCGTGGTGCCGGACTCGACGCGCGTGCCGGTGGTCGCCAGACGTTTGCGCAGAATCCGTTCGGTCTCGTATTGCGGCAGCCCGACGAACCGGTACGGGATGTCGGCGGGCAGCGTCAACGCCACGCGCTCGACCTCGGCGCCGTTGACGTAGACGATCTGGCCGCGCAGCAGGATCGATGAGTCGAGGACCTGGCGCAGCACACCCATGCCCTCGAAGATCTCGAGCGTGCGTGGCTGAATACCGACCGCCTTGGCGTAGCGCGGTGGTTCGACGGCCGCGTCGATGATCCGGCACCGCACCCCGCGCCGGGCCAATTCGATGGCCGCGGTCAGTCCGACCGGACCGGCGCCGACGACGAGCACCTCTGTGTCGACCATGTGACATCACCTCGCAGTGGATGTTCACGGAGCGATCCGGCGAGTCTACGCCCGGTCGCCCACGCCCCACTCCGGTTCACGGCAAACACCCAGCATCCAACCCGGTCGGTGCGCGTCTTTACGGAGCGACCAGACGCCGCGCGGCCGGCACCACCGCCGCGCGGCGTTCGGCGATGCAGTGCGGGTCGTCGGCCCGCGCGGCCTGCACGGCGGCGCGGACCAGATCGGTGAGCACGACGACGAGCGTGACGGGCTGGAAGTCGGTGGTGATCAGCCCCTCGCGTGTGCAGGCCGTCGGCATCTGCCACACCGACCTCGTGGCTCGCGCCGCGGGCGGACCGTCCCGGCCGCCGCTGCTCGGGCACGAGGGCGCCGGGGTGGTCGAGGCGGTCGGCGCCGAGGTCAACCACCGTGCGGCCGGTAGATCACGTCGTGCTGACCTTCCGGCATTGCGGCGGCTGCGCCTACTGCCATCGCTCGATCGCGGTGAACCAGTTCGGTTCTCGCGACAACCGCTCACCGCGCGTCATCGCGGCTGCGACGCAGGTGCGGGGCGAGTTCTTCGGACAGTCCAGCTTCGCGGGCTACGCGCTGACCACCCCGGACAACACCGTCGTCGCCGATCCCGCGACCGATCCGGTCATCACCGCGCCGCTCGGGTGCGGATTCCAGACCGGCGCGGGCGCGGTGCTCAACGCCCTGCGACCCGCGCCCGAACGCCCAGACCGTCGAACCTGTCCTCACCTGGTAGTCCACTTCGACAGAATCGTTGGGGTGGAACGCATTTCCTTCGACGTGGACGCCTACGTCCAGCGCGTCCGATCATCGCCATGCTTCGTCTGCGCGATCGTGGCGGGCGAACACGATTCCGACCTCGAGCAGGTGATCGCCGAGGACGAGGAGAACTTCGCGTTCCTGTCGCGCTATCCGACGCTGTTCGGCTCCGTCCTGGTCGCACCGAAGCGCCATCTCGAGCACGTCGTGCGAGACCTGCCGGAGGACGCTTTCCTGCGGATCATGTCACTGGTGCACCGGGTGACGCGCGCGGTGGAGGCCGTGGTGCCCACCGAGCGCACCTACCTGTTGAGTCTCGGTAGCCACCAAGGTAATTCGCACCTGCACTGGCACATCGCACCGCTGCCACCGGGTGTCCCGTATCGCGAGCAGCAGTTCCACGCGCTCATGGCCGAGAACGGCGTGCTGCCGTGGACGCACGCCCAAGCCGTCGAGCTCGCGGAGCAACTGCGCGCCGCGATGGCGACACCGTCCTGACTCAGCGCACGGTTTCGCTCGTCACGGCCGCCGTGGAGACAGTCGGCGGGATCGCGTGCCGGTACACGCCCAGCGTCCAGGTCGGGTCGGCGGAGACCACGCTGACCGCCAGCGGTGTGCCGAAGACCTCCTCGCACGCTTTCATGACACCCGGCGCTTTGGGTTGGGCGACGGCGCGATCGGGCGGGGAGGCCGGATCGGCGTAGTCGTCGAAGACCAGAACCGCGCCCGGCGCCAGCCGCGGCAGACACGCACGCAGACACAGCAACGTCGACTCGTATCGATCACCGTCCAGGTAGGCGAAGGCGATCCGGGCGGGCAACTGTTCGGGCACGGTGTGGGCGAACCAGCCCGCGTGCACGTGCGGGCGGCGCAGGCCGAACCGTTCGTGCAGCGTCACCACCTCACCGACCGAGGCCGCGAACTCCCCCTCGGCCAGATAGGCGCTGTCGTGGCGACCCGGCGCGGGCAACCCGCGAAACGAATCGTAGGCATGGACCGGCGGGTCCGCGCCGACGGAGTCCAGCACCGCGCGCAGCCACGCGGTCATTCCGCCTCGGTAACAACCGAATTCGACCACCGCACCCGCGACGCCCGCGCGCACCACGCCGACGAGCTCACGCTCCACGATCGTCATCCGCCCCCGATCGACGGTCCTGGGCTGGGTCCGCAACAAGTACTCCTGCAACGCGCCGCGACGATCGTGCACAACGCCCTCCGCTCGTGCGGTTCCCACACCGGACCCCGCCAGAATAGCAATCGGCTATCTCCAGCGACGCCGAACGACGTCGACCGGCCTACCGGGCGACCAGCTCCGGCACCGCGGCCAGCGCGGCCAGCGCCCGATCCACCGAATCCGCCGCGGCGGGCAACAGCGGCAACCGCACCGCGGGGCTTGGAATGCGTCCCAGCGCGTGCAGCACGCCCTTCATCACCGTCGGGTTCGGCTCGGCGAACGCCGTCGTCGCCACCCCGGCCAGCTCCGCGCCGATCGCCCGTGCGGAGCCGAGATCACCAGTACGCCAAGCGCTTTCGAGAGTCACGAAACGCGCTGTCGCCAGCTGCGCGGTCGCCACGATACCGCCCGCCGCGCCCAACGCGAGCAGCGGCGAGAGGAACACATCGTCCCCGGCGAGCACCGCGAAATCCGTGGGCGGATCGGCGAGCAACTCGACCGCGTCGGCGTCCACACCGCCGACCGCGTACTTCACACCCACGACACCGTCCAAGGCCGCGAGCTCCCGCAGTGTGCTCGCGCTCAACGAACGACCGGTGCGATATGGAATGTGGTACACGATCAGCGGAACCGGCGAACTCGGCGCGAGATGGGCGTAGTGCGCGACGACCCCGGCCTCGGAAGGCCGCGTGTAATACGGCACCGGCACCAACGCCGCGGCCACCTGCGGCCACGCCGCCAGCTCGACAAGCCCGGCGATGCTGGCACGGGTGTCGTTGCCGCCCGCCCCGACGATCAACGGCGCGCCGGTCGACGCGCACACCGTGGCGCACACCTCGATCACCCCGCGCCGTTCCTCGGCATCCAGCGTCGCCGCCTCGGCGGTCGTGCCCAACGCCACGAGCCCCGCCGCGCCCGCGTCGAGCACGTCGCGCGCCAGCGATTCCAGCGCGTCCCACGCGACGGCGCCGTCATCGGTGAACGGCGTGACCAGCGGTACGAAAATCCCTCGGAATCGGTGCATATCGCCAGCGTGCCGCACCGAGAGATTAAGAACCAGTTCGCATTTGTACTGCTGAGCGTAAGCTGAACTGATGCTCGACGTGCGCAGGCTGCGGCTGCTGCGGGAACTCGCCCGGCGCGGCACCATCGCCGCCGTCGCCGAGGCGCTCGCGTTCACCCCCTCGGCGGTCTCCCAGCAACTCACCGCGCTGGAACGCGAAGCGGGCGTCGCCCTGCTGGAGCGCACCGGACGCCGCGTCACGCTCACCCCGGCCGGACATACCCTCGTCGCACACGCCGACGCGGTGCTCGCCCGGCTCGAAGAGGCCGAGGCCGACCTCGCCGACGCCAGAGCCGGACTGACCGGACCGCTGCGCATCGGCGCCTTCCCCAGCGCCACCCAGGCCTTCATCCCCGACACCCTCACCAGGCTCGTCGCCGCCCACCCCGGCCTGGAACCCCGTGTCACCGAACTGGATCCGGCTCGCGTCGCCGCCGCGCTGCGCGCCGGAGAACTCGACGTCGCCCTCGTCCACGACTACGACCTGGTCCCGTTCCCGCCCGAACCCGGCGTGCACACCGAACCGCTCTACCGCGAAGCCATGTTCCTCGCCGCCGACACCGCCACCCCCGGCGCGACGCTCGACACTTGGCGCGACGCACCCTGGATCGTGGCCACTGCGGGCACCCGCTGCCACACCATGACCCTGCGCGCCTGCCAAGCCGCCGGATTCACCCCGCGCATCCACCACCAGGTCGACGACTTCACCACCGTGCTGGCCTTCGTCGCCGCCGGACACGGCGTCGCCCTCGTCCCCGAACTGAGCGCCACCGAACCCCCATCCGGCGTGCGTCTCGTCCGGCTTCCTATCGCCCGCACCACGACCATCGCGTGCCGCGCGGGCGCGGGCAGGCATCCCGCAGTCTCGGCCTTCTCCACGGCCGTGCGGGCCGCGCTGAACTGAACGCGCTCACTCCCGGCGCAGTTCGAAGATCCGGAACTCGCGGCCGCCGGACAGCTCGTACTCCATCTCGTAGCCGGGCCAGAACTCCACGGCCAGATCCCAGACGCGCTTGCGCTCGACACCGGTGATCTCGGTGACCCGCACCGGGAAACGCTCACCCCGATGCCCGACCGTCGCGGTACTGGCCGCACGCAGGTTCGCCGACCACGCGGGATGCTTCGCACTGCCCCAGTTCGACCCGATCACCAGGAAATCGGCGCCGCGCGGCACGTACAGCAGCGACCTGGTGCGCGGCATCCCCGTCTTGCGTCCCGCGACCGTGACCTCGATCGACGGCAGCCCCACCAGATCGAGCACGCCGAACCGCCCGCGAGTCACCCACCGGATGAACCGTTCCAGCGGCAGCACCAGCGGCGCCGTGCGCATCACCCACCGCTGCTGCGCGAGGCGCCTGGCGAGAGTCGGCAACGGATTCGAGACCATAACCGCATGGTGCCACGCCGCGGCGGCCGCGTCCGGCCGCGAGCGCCGAAGCGGTCCAATTCACACCGCACGCGCACCGGTCGACACCGAAACTCCGGCATCGACCGCACAGATGTGCGAACGGACCCGGGAAATTCAATAGTTAAACGTCGCCATTTCACCACCGTCTGTATTTTCGATGACAGACATCCACGATTTCCCACGGAAAGGACACGGCCCCTTGGTCTTCCGCACAGCAGGATCGGCTCACCGACCGACCCCGGCCACCCACGCCCACCCCTGCCCCCGCGGAGACCGCTGATGTTCGCGCGATGGGGGGAACTCGTCCACCGATACCGCTTCGGCGTACTCGGCATCGTCATCGCCGGGCTGCTCGCACTCGCGGGCTACGGCATCGGCATCGAAAACCACCTCAGCTCCAGCGGTTTGGAAGACCCCACCGCCGAATCCGCCCGAGCAAGCCGCCTCGCCGACGAAGCGTGGGGCCGCGACCACGAATCCGACGTCGTCCTGCTCATCACCGCACCCGACGGCAAAACCGTCGACGACCCCGAACTCGGCCGCACCGTCGTCGACCACCTGAACACCCTCACCCGCGACCACCCCGACGAGATCACCGGCATCAACGGCGCCTACTGGGCCACCGAAAGCGGTAAAGCCAGCGGACCCCTCTTCGCCGGAGACGACCGCCGCCACGCCTTCGTCCTCATCGCCATCCGCGGCGACGACGACACCGAGATGGTCCGTAACTACCGAAAGGTCAAGGACGACTTCCCCATTCCCGGCGTCGACATCCAAATCGCCGGACTCCAACCCATCGCGGGCACCCTCACCGACACACTCACCGACGACGTGCACCGCATGGAGGTCGTCGCACTACCTGTCGTCGCCGTCCTGCTGTTCTTCGTCTTCGGCGGACTCGTCGCCGCCGCGCTGCCCCTCGCCATCGGCGCGCTCACCGTCACCGGCGCCAACGGCATCATGCGGATATTCACCAACTTCACCGAGGTCAACTCCTTCGTCACCGGCGTCGTCTCGATGATCGGCGTCGGCCTCGCCATCGACTACGGCCTGTTCATCGTCAGCCGCTTCCGCGAAGAACTCGCCGCCGGCCACGACACCCGCACCGCCGTCCGCCGCACCGTCAGCACGGCAGGCCGCACCGTCGTCTTCTCCGCGACCATGATCGTCGCCAGTCTCGGCGGCCTGCTGATCTTCCCGCAGGGATTCCTCAAATCCCTCGCCTACGGCGCCATCGCCACCGTCCTGCTCGCCGCGCTCGCCGCGATCACGATCCTGCCCGCCGCCCTCGGCATCCTCGGACCACGCGTGGACAGCCTCGGCCTCAGCCGATTCCGCCGCACCAAGACCGCCGCCGAGATCGAGAACGGCTTATGGGGCCGCACCACCGACTGGGTCATGCGCAAGCCGCTGCGCGTCGCCATCCCGCTCGTCCTCGGCCTCTGCCTGCTCATCATCCCGATGAAGAACCTCGCCTTCGGCGGCATGAGCGAGACCTACCTGCCACCGGACAACCCCACCCGCCTCGCCCAGCAGCACTTCGACGAACTGTTCCCCAAACGCCAACCCGACCCGCTCCAGCTCATCGTCCTCTCCGACGACCGCGCCGCCATCGGCACGCTCTACCGCCAGGTCAACCAAGCACCCGGTCTCGCAAGCGAATTCAGCGTGCCCGCCTCCGCACCCGGCCGCACCGACCTCTACCGCATGCGCGCCACCCTCGCCGATTCCGGCAACGCCGGCCCCACGATCGACTACCTCCGCGCACTCGACGTGCCCGACGGACTCACCCTCCTCGTCGGCGGCCAGCCCGCGATCCAAGAAGACAGCATCGACACCCTGCTCGAACGCATGCCGTACATGATCGCCACGGTCGTGCTGATCACGACGTTGCTGATGTTCCTGACCTTCGGCTCACTCGTCCTGCCGATCAAGGCCGCGCTGATGAGCGCACTCGGCCTCGGCTCCACGCTCGGCATCCTCACCTGGATCTTCATCGACGGCCACGGAGCCGGGCTGCTCAACTTCACACCGCAGCCGATCATGTCCCCGGTGCTGGTGCTCATCATCGCCATCGTCTACGGCCTGTCCACCGACTACGAGGTGTTCCTGCTGTCGCGCATGGTCGAAGCGAGAGCCAAGGGCGCCGACACCACCCAGGCCATCCGCGTCGGCACCGCGCACACCGGCGGCATCATCACCGCCGCCGCCCTCATCCTGCTGGTGGTCACCGGCGCGTTCGCCTTCTCCGACCTCGTGATGATGCAGTACATCGCCTACGGCATGATCGCGGCCCTGTTCATCGACGCGACGATCCTGCGCATGCTGCTGGTCCCGGCGGTCATGAAACTGCTCGGCGACAAGTGCTGGTGGGCGCCCGCCTGGATGCGGCGGATCCAGCGCAAGATCGGCCTCGGCGAACCCGTTCTGGACGACGAACCGCCGGCCCGCGCCGTGCCCGAGGCGACTCCGGTCTCGGCAGCGGTGTCCGCGCGGAGCTGACCGGCGGCCGAGTCACCCGGGAAAAAGCGCGGTCGCCACCCTCTCGCGGAGTACGCTCACCGCCAGAAGGGAGCGTCACCACCGCCGACCGGACCGAAGGACGTGCACCGATGAGCAGCCGTCTCGACGCCGAATACGCCGATCCCACGCCGCTACGGGTGCGGATCGACACCCACGAGCGCTACTCGGAGAAACCCCACGACCCGGGCGGCGAAGTGCTGACCGCACTCGCCCTCTCCGGCGGGGAATACCTCGCCGACGTCGGCTGCGGCGACGCCCGGTTCCTCGCTCGCCTCGTGGCGTACGGCCACCGCGGTCCACTGCTCGGCATCGACACCTCACCCGCCATGGTCGCCGCCGCCCAGGCCGTCCCCGGCGTGCGCGGCGTCCGAGCCGACGCCCGCCATATCCCGTTCGACGACAACACCTTCGACGTGCTCACCGCACGCCACATGCTGTACCACGTCCCGGACCCGGCGGCCGCGCTGCACGAATTCCGGCGCACCACCAAACCGGGCGGCACCGTCGCGGTTGTCGTCAACCACGCCGAAACCTGCCCGCACATAAGCGAACTGGTCGACGCGCACGCCGCGAGCTACGGCATCGAACCCGGCGCCGCCCCGCCGCGCACCGTCGATTCGGAAACACTGCCCCGGCTCATGTCCGACATCTTCGGGTCCGTGCACGTCCAGCGCTGCGACAACGCGCTCGTCTTCGACAACCCCGCACCGCTGATCCGCTTCGCGGAGGCCATCTTCGGCTGCCGCGGCATCGAACGCGACCACCCCGATCGCGACGCGATCCTGGCCGATCTCAGCGCCGACGTCGAAGACTGGTTCGGCCATCACCGCGGGCGCACCTGGCGCGATCCCAAGGGGTACGTCGTCGCCACCGCCCTCGTCGCGGAGTGATCGCCCGCCCCCTGCGGTAAGAGCTTGGTGATTGGGCACTTTCAGATCTTTGGTGATTGACGTAAGGCGTGGTTCTGCTTTGCCAAGGTGGGCTTATATAGTTAGATGCGCATATCTACGTAGCGGCATGTTGATTAGGGTTCTCCAGTGGCGTTGACACTGCCGACCAGCGGACCCCTGCCAGACCGAGATCGCTGATGCCGACCTCGCCTCCACGGCGGTCCCTGCCGCCGGAACAGCTCCTCCCCTACCCCACCGAGAAGCCCTGCGGCACTCCGCGATCCTCCCCCGACGCGGACGGGCGACCAGTTACAGTGTTCGCCGTGGTCTCACCCGACCCGGTGCCCTCCCACACCGGAGGCCCACGAGCGCCGACCACCCATTCGGAACAGGAGTTCGATGCGATCCCCCAGTCGCCGCCACGTCCTGGCCGCCCTCGCGGCCACCACCGCCGCGCTGGTCGTCGGCGGTAACGCGCCCGCGTACGCCCGCCCCGCGCCACCCACGCAGGTGCAGCCGTTCGGCAGTGATTTCCTGTGGGGCGTCGCCGCGTCCGGATACCAGTCGGAAGGCGATGCGCCGGACAGCAATTGGTCGCGGTATGTCGCCGAGGGCAAGACCCAGGACCCGTACGAGAACGCCATCGACTTCCACAGCCGCTACCGCTCGGATATCGAGCTGGCCGGCCAGCTCGGCGTCCGGGTGTATCGCATCGGCATCGAATGGGCGCGGCTCCAGCCGCGACCCGGCGAGTGGGACGAAGCGGGATTCCGCTTCTACGACAACGTGATCGCGGCGATCCGCGACGCGGGCATGCGGCCGATGCTGACCATCGACCACTGGGTCTACCCTGGCTGGGAGGTCGACCGCGGCGGCTGGCGCAACCCGGCGATCGTCGAGGACTGGCTGGCCAACGCCAGGCGGGTGGTCGACAGGTACGCGCACGCGGACCCGCTGTGGGTGACCTTCAACGAGCCGATCATGTACGTGATCAACGAGCTTCGGCACGGCGGCATCGGTCCCGCCGACGTGCCGGTCATGCACGACCGAATCGCTCGGGCGCACAACGCGATCTACGACCACATCCACGCGGTGCAGCCC